>NZ_JACRTG010000024.1 GCF_014385195.1 Paratissierella segnis | reverse complement strand
AGGCGGGAGGGATATGACGTTACAGTTGATCAATATCCATACAACGCATCCTCCACAACCATGGATAGCAATGTTCCTCTTTGGGGCTTTGAAGGGGGAATGGAGAAAATGCTTCAAAGGCTTCAGACTTCGGAAATCCGAGAGCAGCTTAAGGCTGAGAGCAATGCAAGCCATGTTGGACGATGGGGTGATATTTTCGTATCCTATGCCGAAAGTGAAAAAAATGCCTGGACCATAGGAAAATCTATTGCTGAGATTGCAGAAATCAGAAGTGTGGATCCTGCAGATGCGTGTTTCGATTTAATTGTTGAGGAAAAAGGAAGAGTCAATGAAGTGAATTATGGCATGTGCGAAGAGGATATCGAGTATATTATGTCTCAGCGGTTTACTATGATTGGTTCCGATGGATATGCTGCTTCTATGGATTATCCCGGATTGCCGCATCCCAGATGGTATGGAACATTTCCAAGAGTCATTGCACATTATTGCAGGGACAGAAGACTTTTTCCATTGGAAACTGCCATTTACAAAATGACGGGTTTGCCTGCGGCACGTCTTGGGCTTCCTGACAGAGGTCTTGTCAAGGAAGGGATGTGGAGTGATTTGGTTCTGCTGGATTTTGAGAATATTCAGGACACTCCGGATTACAACTCTCCAAAATCCGCCTGCAAAGGTATTTTAAAAGTGTATGTAAATGGGGTTCTGACTGCAGAGAATGGAGTCCATACAGGTGCAAAATCAGGGAAAATATTGAGAAAAGGAAGAAAGGGACGATAATTATGTGGAATGAGCTTTTTGATAAAATGGAAGGTATGCGTGGAAAGGTGGGTTTTTATTACAAAAATCTTGTTACAGACGAAACTGTGGGATTTAATGAAGATGAACTATTTCGTGCTGCCAGTATTTTCAAACTTCCGCTTCTTGCGGCAATGCTTTATGAAAAAGTGTATAATAATGTGGACTTCGGCGAGAAAATCAAAATTTCAGAGAGTGATAAAATACCTGGATGTGGTGCGGTCCAGCATATGACAGGCGAACCTTCGATTGATATTTTGACACTGGCAAAGTTGATGATTACCATAAGTGACAATACTGCCGCGAATGTTCTTGCAGAGTATTTCGGAATTGAAAAAATGAAGGGTGTTTTTGATAAGCTTGGTATGAAAAAAACCAGGCTGAATAGGCAGCTTTACGATTTTGAAAGTGAAAGCAGGGGCGTTATGAATGTATTCACTCCTAAAGAGATGGGTGAACTGCTTGAAAAGATATATAAAAGGACTTTGATTAACGAAGAAACTTCGGAGTTTTTTGAGGACATTCTGCTCCAGCAGCAGATTAACAGCAAGATACCAGCTAGGCTGCCTTATGATTTTAAAGTTGCTCATAAAACTGGAGAAGAGGAGGAAACAACTCATGATGTGGGCATAGTGTATGCAAAGCAGCCTTTTATAGTGTGCTTTGCATCAAATGATACAGATGTTCCAGAATTTGAAGATTTTATGCGGGATACTTCATACAGGCTTTTCTGCATGACTGAGCAATAGAGGACGATGGATTTTAAATTAGAACCAGTTGGGATTGAATATGTAATCCTAACTGGTTTTTTGCTTGGTGTAAATGATAAAATGAAAATACACAAAAATACACAGATTTACAGATTTGTACATTTTTCTAGTATAATATTTTAAAATGATTGGGGGGATGTTTTACGGAAAGATATATTAAATCAAATAAATAACATTTTTTTAAATATAAGTTGTTAATTATTGATGAAATAGGCTATTTGCCAATTGATAAACAATGGGCCAACTTACTATTTCAATCGATAAATAAGAGGTATGAAAAGAATTCAACTATAATTACTACAAATCAGCCTTTTAGTAAATGGGGCGAGGTTTTCTCTGATGTAACATTGGCTAACGCCATTCTCGACAGATTAATCTACCATTCAAAAATTATTAAAATTACTGGACCTTCTTATAGATTAAAAGGAAAAATTGATTTATTAGAAAGTTAAAAATGTAGCAATAATTAATTCTAATAATTGTACATTTTTAAGTTGACATTTACATACATTACCTTCCTTTTTTTCTTTATATATTAAATATATCATAAAGGGATAAACATTTTTGTTCATGCCTTAAAAAAGATGTACGTCTTAAAACGCAGGAACATAAGGGGAGTTCCCTGTGTTTTTTGTTGCCATACTTTTATTGATTTACATGGGCAAAGGTGATATATTTATCACATATATCACTTTAGTAATGGAATTGTGTTATTATGATAGGATGGAGTAATATGGTATAGCTTATGTAATTATATTGGATTCTTCTAAGGAGATGATAATACTATGTCAAAAATGAAGATTGAGCCTATGAAACAGCCTGACAAAATCGTAAATTATTGGAAAAAAGAAAAATTTGTTGTGGCTTTAATTGTAATATTTGGATTGTCTTATAACATTACAATTATTTTAGGACCTATATATCAGGGAAAACTAATAGATTCTATTGCCTATGGGAATAGCCTATCTTCAGTAATAATTCTTGCAATTACCTATACACTCCTTATAGGAATTAATCAACTTTTACGATATTTTAAGCGGTTTTATATAAGGCGTTTTGCTAATAGTACCAGTGCTACTATGAGGCTTATGATATATAACAATATTATGCACAAAAGCATTTCTGAACTAGACGATGAAAATACTGGGAATCTAATGACGAGAGCTATTTCAGATGTTGATTTATGTGTTGAGGGTATGCGAAAGTTCACCACTGAAGTATTTGATACTGGCGTCCTTATGGTTACTTATATTATATCAATGCTTGTTTATGATGTTAAAATAACTATATTGTCTATTATTTTTGTTCCCATTGCTATGGTACTTGCTGAAAAGTTAAAAACTGTTATTTATAAATATTCAAAGGAATATCGCCAAAAAAGCAGTGAGTTGGCTGATATTACTTATGATGCAATTGAAAATTCAATGATTTATCGAGTAAATGGTATGGAATCAAAAAATAGTGTGAAGTATATAGAAGAATTAGAGGATTTGCAAGATAAGGCAATAAAAGCCAATATATTAGAAAACTCTATGCAGCCTATATACAATGTTATTGCTATGCTTGGAATTATAATAGTAATCTATCTAGGAGGTACAAAAGTTATTAATGGTGGTTGGACTGTAGGGGCTTTTTCTACTTATGTTGCTATGTTTACTGCTATGGCTTTTAAGGCAAGTAAAGCAGCAAAGCTATTTAATTCTGTACAAAAATCACAGGTTTCATGGAAGCGTATAAAACCGTATCTTGAAGAATACAAAATCAAAGACACTTCTTCTAATATAGATACAAGCTGTACTTTACTATCTGTTAAAAATCTTAGTTTTTCTTATGAAGATGGTAAGGGAAATATTATCGAAAATGTTAATTTTACAGGGTCACAAGGGGAAATTATTGGAGTAACAGGTTCTATTGCTTCTGGTAAGTCTACCCTTGGAATATCTTTACTAGGTCTATACCCTTATGTAGGAAGCATTAAGATAGATGGCAAGGAATTAAAGGATTATTCAGAATATGAGCGAAGCCAAATGATTTCTTATTTAGGGCATAAACCCCAGTTGCTGTCAGATACCATATATAACAATATAACCCTGGGAAGCAAAAGTGATATTACTTCTGTTTTAAAGGATGTTTGTTTTGATAAAGACTTAGAGGCAATGCGTAATGGCCAGAATACGCTAGTTGGAAATAGTGGAATAAAATTAAGCGGGGGACAGCAGGCTAGGATAGCTCTTGCAAGAGCACTTAACAATAAAAATAAAATTATTATATTGGATGACCCTTTTTCTGCTGTTGATATGAAGACGGAAGAAAAAATTATTGAAAACTTAAAAAATAATTACAATGATAGTTTAATTATTCTAATTTCACACCGTTTAGCTATTTTTAACAGAATAGATAAGATTATTCTTTTAAATGATGACAAAACAGTAGATTATGGTACACATAATGAACTTATTAAAAAATCAGAACTCTATTCTACAATATATAATTTACAGAACACAGAGGGAGGGAACAATGATGAGCACAATAAAAAAGTCAGTATTTAAGGTAATAAAAAGCAATATATGGACTATTATCTTATTAGTATTTGTTATTTGTGGTGTTGTTGTTTTAAGTTTAATTCCTCCTCAAATTTTAAAAAATATTATTGACCAAAGCCTTGTACCAAAGAAATTTGATAAGTTACTTACCTTTGCTTTTGCTTATATTGGTATTCTGTTTTTAATTGGGGTATTTAATTTTTTTAAAGAGGCTATTATTACAATTTTGGGACTAAAGATTACAAAGGAAATACGAAGTGAGATGATAAAAAAGCTTGAAAGAATAAATGCAATGTTTTTTTCCACTAATAGTTCAGGAACAGTAGTTTCACGATTTACAAATGATGTTGATGCAATTAATTCACTATTTACAAGTGGTATTGTTGGAATGATAGTTGATTGTTTTAAGATTATAGGTATTGTAATTTCAATTTGGATGTTTAGTAGCAAGCTTGGCATTGTAACCCTATTACTATTGCCAGCTATTTATAGTATTACAAGGGCTTTTCAAAAAAGAATGCTTAAGGCACAGATTGAGAATCGAATATTAGTGGGCAAAGTAAATAATCATATTTCTGAAAGCTTAAAAAATGTACAGATGATTAAATCCTACAGCAAGGAAGATTATATGGAAGAGAACTACACAAAATATTTACTTGAAAATTATAAAACAGTTGAAAAAGTTAATTTTTATGACTCTGTATACTCTCCAATAATTCAACTTATTCGTGCTGCTGTTATTAGTTTCATTGTAGTACTATCATCAAAACAATTAAACTATTTAGGTATATCTCTAGGTATGGTTGCAGCATCAATAGAATTAATATCTAACTTATTTGCACCAATTGAGAGTCTAGGCATGGAACTACAAAATATTCAACAGGCCATATCAGGCATTAAAAGAGTAAATGACTTTTTCGATGAACCTGAAGATGACTTTAAGAAGAATGAATTAAGGGCAGAAAATATCATTCCTAAAGGTGAAGATGTAATATTATCTTTTAACGATATTACTTTTCAATATGAAGAAGGCTTAGATATTATCCAAAATATTAATCTTGTCTTAAAACAAAATGAGAAAGTTACATTTGTAGGAAGAACAGGAGTTGGGAAAACCACATTATTTAAGCTTATAATGGGGCTTTTAAAGCCAACAAAGGGCAGCATTACAATAAATGGCATTGATGTTTACGACATACCGAACTCTGAGAAACGTAAAATATTTGGGTATGTTGATCAAAGTTTTCACATAATAAAGGGAACAGTAGGAGATCAAATAAGTTTGCAGGATGAGAGTATTACGAGAGAACAAATAGAAGAGGTCATAGATTTTGTAGGGCTTACAGAATATGTAGCATCTTTGGAAAATGGACTAGATACTATGGTAGACAGTGACACTCTTTTTTCACAGGGACAAAAACAACTTTTAGCAATAGCTAGAGCTATAGTAACTAATCCTCCTATTCTTTTGCTAGATGAAATTACAGCAAATCTTGATTCTATAATTGAAGAAAAAATAGTCTCTGTATTGCAAAAGACAAGGGATGCTCATACAATACTATCCATATCCCACCGTTTATCTTCTATGATTGCCAGTGACACAGTAGTTATATTAGAAGACGGTAAAGTTAAAAATGTTGGTTCTCCTGAAGTCCTTTTAGAAAATGATGAATGGTACCGCAGTCATATTACATTGGAAAAACTTACTTGGAGTTAGATTGTGTTAATAATTAAGATTTAATAGAACGTGTTTTTATTCTATTATATTGATAGATCAAATTTTTATGTCCAGTTATAGATACACATTTCTCTAACTCAATAAGGAAAGTTTGATAAAGTGAATCATCTGAACAATTAATAAAAATAGGGCGGATGTTCTCGAAAATATAATTTTCTAATTCTTCAGGTGGTGAACCTCTATTTTTAAGAAGATAGAAATTATAAATAATATTAAATTCTTTTGGGAAATTTTCCACAGGGTACTCTTCTTTATTTGCTTGTTGAGGTATATCTAAACCTGTAATGGTAGATATATTATTTAAGTAAATTGCTGTAGGTAAAAAAAGTTCATCTGATTCTATTAGTACAAATGATAGCAGTTCAAATGCTAGATTATATTTTTTCCTATTAAAACATCCCATAGAAATATTAAAAATATGGGTTATTATTTGCTCTTTATTTTTATCTATATTTTCTTTAAAAATGGGCAGAGTTTTTCTTGTCTCTTCAATCCATTCATTAGAATTACATTCTTCCATCAATATAAGTTTTAGTGAATAAGTTTGTAATATAGCTAAAGTATTATCTGTTTTAAGGTAATATTTTTCAAGTTCTGATAAAAGCTCTGCTGCTCTTAAATAATATTTTTTCTTTATTAAAGTATATATTTGATTACATTGCAATCTATAAGATTTGCTTGGCAAATTCTGTATATGATATTCTAAAAGTACCCCAAATTCTAATTGAAAATTCCTCTAGAAGAAATATATAATAACCCTATGACAATTCATAGGGAGGCTAGGGGATGATAAGTTTAATGGATAAAC
>NZ_JACRTG010000022.1 GCF_014385195.1 Paratissierella segnis | reverse complement strand
TACGTTGATCCTATGAAGGTATTAGCTGCTAAAGTGATTGAATTTAGTGGTAAAAAATTGAAGAAAGCTTGATTGAATCGGAGGGTCATGGCAATGAAAAAGGTTGCATTTATCTATAAAAACAGAGAAAATCAAGAAGTTATCTCTTATTTGGAAAATACCTTATATCATATATTTGAGGGGTATATAGAGATAAGAAGTTATTTTATTGGTGAACTGCTACCCAATGAACAAATTGAAGCAGATGCATATCTTCTAGTTTATGAGGACATGATTTACAAACTTAGAAACCACATATCAAATTTTTATAAGGTCATATTACTCGGAAGAAGCATAAGAAAAGAATTTTTACACGATATGCTTGAGATTCCCAAAGATACTAAAGTACTTATTGTAAATGATACCTATAAGACTGCTATACAAACTACCTATACAATTTATGAACTTGGTATCAGCCATTTAAATTTAATTCCATATAATAATAAATTGGCAGCTAGTGGGAAATACAATGAGATAGAATATGCTATTACACCTAATGAAGAAAATTTAGTTCCTAAAACGATTAAGAGGGTTGTTAATATAGGATACAGGGAAATAAGTTTTGAAACATTGCTCAAATTGATGAGAAAACTTAATCTTGATAATGACGTTATAAACAGAAATATAATCAGGCATTTACACACAATCATAGAACCGAATACTGACTATCATGATAATTATTATAACAGTTATCTTAAGGGAAAATTGTTAAATAGTGTGGTGGACACTTCTTTAACAGCCATCGTTATGTTGAACGAAAGCCTTAAAGTGGTTTATTCCAATGATAAGGCAAATTCCATATTTGATTTAAATATGAATACTCAATTTGAATATATTGATAATGAGCTTATTAAAGGTAAAGATTTAATAAATTATCCTTTAGTTTTAGCAGATGGGAACTATATATTTAAAAAAACCACTATAAGACTGGGGGGTGAAAAAATAGGTTATTTATTAAATTTGGATAGTGAAAAGACATTACATGACATAAAAAACAATCTTAAAAATTATAATGTAAAGAAGGGACTAATTGCTAAACATACTTTTCAGGATATTGTTTTCAAATCTGATTCTATGGCAGAATGTATTGATGCTTCAAAGAAGGTAGCTAAAACAGATTATACAATTTTAATAAGGGGAGAAACAGGCACTGGAAAGGAATTGATAGCGCAAGCTATACATAATTATTCTAATAGAAGAAATGCACCTTTTGTTGCTGTGAATTGTGCAGCCATACCTGAGACACTACTTGAAAGTGAATTGTTTGGCTATGAAGGGGGTTCTTTTACAGGAGCTCAAAAAAATGGGAAGCTAGGGTTTTTCGAACAAGCAGATACTGGGACTTTATTTTTAGATGAGATAGGAGATATTTCACCCAATCTACAAACGAGGCTACTACGAGCGATTCAGGAAAAACAAATCATGCGAATAGGTAGCGATAAGGTAATTGATGTGGATATTAGAATTGTTGCAGCTACCAATTCAAAATTAGAAGAAACTGTGCAAAAAGGGAAATTTCGTGCGGATTTGTTTTATAGATTAAACGTGATTCCTATATTTTTAAAACCATTAAGACAAAGGAAAGATGACATTTTACCTTTATTAAAAATTTTTCTCGGTAAAGATTACAATAATGTTACTAAAGGTGAGGAAAAATTGTTAGTAGAATACCAATGGCCAGGAAACATCAGGCAACTTCAAAGTGCTGCTTTGTATTATAAAACACTTTGGAAATTTCCTGAATATTTGTATGAAATAAAAAACAGAACAGCTACTGATCCTTTTGAATCAGTAGGTTCTGTTAAAGGTAAAAATAATGTTGACGAACGAATACCTGTTGACGTACATGATGTTATTCATAAGATTTTAACAGAAATATATGAAAATACTCAAGCTTATCATGGAATAGGGCGCAGTGCAATAATTGGAAATTTGAATATGCAGGGTATTAAAATTAGTGACGCCAAATTGCGAACAATATTATCCAATCTTGAAACTCAAGGTCTTATATCCATAAAGCGTGGCCGTTGTGGTACACAGATTACGAAAAAAGGTATCCAATTTATGAAACAAATGGGAACTAATTTTTTTTAAAAAATACGATGTCGTCAATCAAAGGCTCAAAACGAATTCTTAGACCGATGCTTTTCTGTTCCTCATTGCAAATAAAGTTCAATGGAATGGACATGGTCAATATATCCTCCTTTACATTATCAACTCGGAAATTACCCGACCAATAAGGTTTTATAAGTAAAAACATGTCTCGGTATTTCATATATAATTTATCGTCTTGAGATACTATTTTCATAAAACCATATCCAGAATTATAATATATGCCTTCATATGAGTGTGCCATATATGATTTCATAAGCTTGTGAGATGGCATTTCGTTTGGAATAGCATCCGGATAAATAGAATGAAAGACATCAACGTGACAATCTTTATAGTCTTCCGCTGTGGGTTTTTTGTCATCTCTGAATTTGTATGTCCAGTTAATCCTAGGGAGATTCAACAGAGAATCTATGGTGCTGTAAAGAATCGTATGCATAATAGCAACGGTAGGGGAATGTAAGTTCATCATAATTGAGATTCCTAAATCATCATCTGGCATAAAGGCTTGTATACAGCTATATCCTTCGATTTTTCCTGTGTGTCTACAAATTGATTTTCCCCTGTATTTACCTGTTTTCCATCCCATTGCGTATCCATCTGTAGCATATAATTCCGAATCAGACTCAAAATAATCTTCGAAATCCACTTGTTTAGTGATCATAGTTTTAAAAATATCCTCTGGAATCAGCTGAATTCCATTGCTCGTTCGTCCTTTATTGATAAGGAAGGTCAGCCATTTACTCATATCTATTGCCGTACAGTTAACGGATGCAGCTGGAGCGACAACATCCACATTCCAGACAGGAAGTTTAGTAAGCTTACCGTCCAATACCTGATATGGATGAGCAAAATTTCTAAAATCTGCCATCTCCTTTGCTTGGCAATTGGCTAGAGTCATATTTAATGGATTAAATAAATAATTTTTCATTAAGTCAGGCCATGATTGTCCAGTTACGGTTTCTGCAATATAGCCTATTACAGCGTAGATGATATTGCTGTATTGAGGTTTGCTTCTAAAAGGGGAGTTAGGTTGAAGATGTGAAAAGAGTTGAGAGAATTCTTTCAACGTTTTTGGTACAGGCCATATAGCATCATGTCCGCCAAGACCTGTTCTGTGGCACAGCATATCTCGGAGTGTCATTCTCTTAGTTGCGTCTTCATCCATCATTGCAAAATCGGGAATGTAATTTATAATGGGGACATCATAATCCAATTTACCTTCAGCTATCAAAATGGCAATTACAGCAGAAGTCATGGCCTTTGAACAGGAAGCTATACCAAAAAGAGTAGTGTCCGTTACCCCCAGTTGGTTTTCTTTGTCTCTCCAACCAAAGGATTTAATATAAGGCTCATGGCCTTTTTTTACAATGCTCAAAGATAATCCTGGCACATTCCAGAAGTCCATTTCCCTTTTAATGAACTGTTCGTCGATATTCTTCATATATTAATACCTCCTATACGGATTTTAATAATGTTAAAGTATTGCAATTATTATACCATTAAAAAAGAAAAGGTGACAAAGATAAAGGCATATATTATCCTATATATTAAATACTCTGTTATCATATAAAATGACAGAGAATCACAATCATGTGCTTGATCAAAAAACACCGTATTAACTTTACATATAATTTTATATAAAATAGGTCTAAATAGGTTTAATTAGGATTAAAAAGCCTTTTTTAATATCCAATTTATAGATTTCACAGCTTTTCAACGATTTTTAAATTGGCATTATTTTTGCAATATTTAAAATATGAAGTATAGCATCATAAATTATAATAATATTTAAGGAGGAAGAAATATGAATCCAAAAGAAAATCTGGAAACAGCGGCTAAAGAAACTGGATTTAAAAGTGAAATCGGCGTTTTTGATGGCGTGAGCATCATTGGTGGAATTATGATTGGTTCAGGAATTTTTTATTTAGGCTCATATGTATTGGAACGAACTCAAATGAGTATGGGATTGTCTTTGCTATGCTGGATAATTGGAGGAATCGTATCCCTGCTTGGAGGGCTATGCTTTGCAGAATTAGGAGCATCTTGTCCTAAATCAGGGGGGTTGGTTGTTTATTTAGATGAAGCTTATCACCCCATTGTAGGCTATATGTTTGGCTTCACAAGTTGGCTGCTCAGTGGTGCAGGATCAATTTCAGCAGTGGCCATTGCACTACCAACTGCATTGAGAGGATACTTTTCATTGTCAGATTTTGCAATAAAAGTAATAGCTATAGCATTAATTGTTGGATTGACGGCATATAATTCACTAGGAATTAAACAAGGGAAAATATTGCAGAATATCTCAATGATTGCAAAATTAATTCCTATTTTTTTAATTATATTTGGGGCACTTCTGTTCGGTAAGGAAAGTCCTGATTTAAGTTTTATCCCCGCCGGAAGTGGGAACGTTAGTTTTAGTGAAATAATTGGTATGATTGCATTTGCTACAGTGGCCACCCTATGGGCATATGAAGGTTGGACTAACTTAAATTCTCTTGCTGAAGAGATGAAAGATCCAGCGAAGAATTTGCCAAAAGCGTTATTGATTGGTATAGGGGCTATCACCTTGATTTATACTTTATTCAATTTTGCAATATACAAGGTTATTCCACATGAACAAATTGTAAACATGATTGAAGGCGGAAATTTATACCTAGGAACAGAAGCTGCAAAAAGTATCTTCGGCAGCATAGGTGGAAGTTTGGTGCTTACAACCATGATCATTGCCATGTTTAGTTCTCTAAACGGGATGATTATTGCTTTTCCCCGTAACTATTATGCTATGGCAAAAGAAGGTCATTTTTTTAAGAGTTATGGACAACTACATCCTAAATACAACGTTCCTACGACATCATTAATTGGTCAGGCGGTTATTGCAATTGTGTTAGTTCTTTTAAGAAATTTAGACCAATTAACCTCTCTAGTAGTATTTACCGGAATGCTATTCAATGTATTAGGAGTAGTGGCTGTTATTGTATACAGAAAGAAATTTCCAAATCTTGAACGACCTTATAAAGCCTGGGGATATCCTGTTACAGTCATTATTTGTATTGCCCTGTTTACAGGATTGATGATTAATAGTTTAATGGAAGATCCTATTACAGCTTTAATTGGGTTAGTAGTACCGGCTATTGGAGTAGTTGTTTATTTTATATTTGATAGGAAGCTAAAAGCAGAAAAAAATGCATTATAAATAAGGAGGCTTAAGAAATGGGTTTACCTAGAAACTGTGAAGTAAATATTCGTAGTAAATTTAAAAAAGGTGAAAGAAACCTAATTACAGATGTTCCCAATGTGAAAGTAGGGCATATAACTTTAACAAATGAAGAAAAGGACATTCATACAGGAGTCACAGCTATTTTACCCCATACAGGAAATATTTTCAGGAACAAAGTATTAGCTGGAACTTCAATAATAAATGGATTTGGGAAAAGTGTTGGTCTGATTCAGATTGAAGAATTAGGAACCATTGAAACACCGATTATAATGACAAATACATTTGGAGTAGGCACAGCTATTAATGCATTAACGAAATATATGCTAAAGGATAACGAGGACATAGGAACGACTACGGGCACAGTAAATTGCGTTGTTACAGAATGTAATGACGGTGAATTAAACGACATCAGAGGGATGCACGTTACAGAAGAGAATGTATTACAAGCATTGGAAAATTGTGCTGATGTATTTGAAGAAGGTGCAGTAGGGGCAGGTACCGGAATGTGTTGTCTAGGCGTAAAAGGCGGAATTGGATCGGCTTCAAGGATTGTATCCTGCGATGATAAAGAATATACTATTGGAGCAATTTTGATGTCTAATTTTGGAATGCCGGGAAATTTGATGATAGATGGCAGAAGAATTGATACTGAGCAAACAGTACCTAGAAGCATAGCTGAAAAGGGATCAGTTATTATAATCATAGCAACAGATATACCGCTCAATGAAAGACAATTAAAGCGGGTAGCAAAACGAGCCACCGTAGCTTTGAGTAGGACTGGTTCATTCATTGGAAACGGCAGTGGAGACATTGCAATTGCTTTTTCTAACACTAATATAATACCGCATTACAGTGAAAAAAATATCATTGAAACCAAGATGTTTTATGATGATGCCATAGACAAAGTTTTTGAAGCAACTGCAGAAGTGGTAGAAGAAGCAGTAATTAGTTCAATTTATCATGCTGGAACTGTAAAGGGCATCAGGGGTAAGGAAGTATTTGCTTTAAAAGAATTTTTATAGAATGGGAGGTAAAAATGAAAGTATTTATTAGTGCCGATATAGAGGGTGTGACTGGTGTTACCAGTTGGTGTGAAACAAGGTATGGAGGTCAAGGCTATGAATCTGCTTGTAAGCAAATGACTCTAGAGGTTGCAGCAGCATGCAGAGCAGCTATGAAACTTGGTTACGAAGTTGTTGTTAAAGATGGACACGAAGATGCTTTAAATATAGATATAGGACAACTACCTGAAGGTGTGCAGCTAATCCGAGGCTGGATGACCTCTCCGGCATCCATGATGGGTGGTTTAGATGAAAGCTTTGATGCAGCTATTTACATTGGGTATCATTCTCCGGAAGGAAGTGATACAAGTTCCCTCGCCCATACTATTGAACATGATTTATTCAACTGGATAAAAATCAATGGAGAATTAGCTTCGGAGTTTTTATTAAATGCACTTTGGGCAACAGCTCACAATGTTCCTTCTGTTTTTATTTCAGGAGACGCCGGTATATGCCAGCTTGCGAAAAAAAGTCACCCTGAAATTGTAACTGTAGCTACAAAGAAAGGAATTGGTAATGCTGCATGGAATATTCACCCAAAAGAAGCTATAGAAAAAATTGAAAAAGCCGTCAAAAAAGCATTGGAAGCTGAAATTGGATTAATGCCAATTGAAAAAGAATATAATATGGTTATTAATTTCAAAGAGCATCAAAATGCCAGAAGAGCATCGTGGTATCCAGGAGCAAAACAAATAGACAGTAATATGGTGGAATATATAGCAAAAACACCTTGGGAATTAAGTGTTGCACATATGTTCATGACCGGAATATAGAAGCTTTTTGATTTTTTACTACCTGTTATGACAAATATTTGTATTGTATAAGAAAGTAGAATGATTATAAGGAAGCGCTTTATAATGAAAAATGGTTATGTGTACGATTTAATTATTAAAAATGCCAGAATTATTGATGGTACAAATGCACCTTGGTTTCGAGGAGATGTGGGAATAAATGATGGTAGAATAGAAAGAATTGGAATTCTTGAAGGAACTGATTCGAAAGAAACCGTAGATGCTGAGGATCGGTACCTTGTTCCGGGATTTATAGATATCCATTGTCACAGTGACAGTACTTTGTTTGATTACCCACTAGCGGAAAGTAGAATTTTGCAAGGGATTACAACAGAAATAGGTGGAAATTGTGGAATCTCCCCTGCACCAGTAAATCCTGACAAAGTAAAGTTGCTCAAGGATTATGCTGGACATTTGGAATATAATTGGAAAAGGCTTTCAGAGTATTTGGGAAGACTGGAAAGTGAAGGCACAAGTACTAATTTTGGAACATTGATAGGTCATGGTACCATAAGGCTGGCTGTCATGGGATTTGAAGACCGAAAACCCAATGAAATTGAAATGAAAGAAATGATTCAATTATTGAGGCAGGCCATGGACGACGGAGCATATGGTATGTCTAGCGGACTGATTTATCCTCCTGGATGTTTCTCTGATGTGGATGAAATGACAGAACTGGTTAAGGAATTGAAGAGTTATAGCGGATTTTATGCCACTCATATGCGTGATGAGGCCACAAAGACTGTGGAGGCTGTGAAGGAGGCTCTCGAGGTTTGCAAACGCTCAGGGGTGCCTCTGGAAATATCCCATCATAAAGTTACAAGGAAAACTCATTGGGAGCTTGACTGCAAAACAACTGTTGCAATGATTGAAAAGGCAAGGCGGGAGGGATATGACGTTACAGTTGATCAATATCCATACAACGCATCCTCCACAACCATGGATAGCAATGTTCCTCTTTGGGGCTTTGAAGGGGGAATGGAGAAAATGCTTCAAAG
>NZ_JACRTG010000009.1 GCF_014385195.1 Paratissierella segnis | reverse complement strand
TTTTCGTCTGGTGACGATAGCAAGAGGGAAACACCTGTACCCATACCGAACACAGAAGTTAAGCCTCTTAACGCCGATGGTACTTGAGTGGTAACGCTCTGGGAGAGTAGGAAGTTGCCAGGCTAATAGAAATAAAAGATCCTATTACAAATACAAGTAATAGGATCTTTTATTTCTTAAAAATAGCTTGATTATGATTTTAAAATATGATACTATTAACATTGTTATAACAATATTACTTTAAATGAGAATGTCATATTCCTTGAATTCTTGTATAAATGAACAGGTGGGAATGTATGTGAATATTAATAAATTGCCCTTATATGCAGAAGTTTTTAATGATTTACGTTTTAAAATATATACAAATGAGTGGAAAGTAGATGAACAGATTCCAACAGAAATGGAACTATGTGACATTTATAATGTTAGTCGCATTACCATTAGAAAGGCAATAGATCTTCTTGTGCAGGAAGGGCTTTTATATCGTAAGAGAGCTATTGGTACTTTTGTACGTGGGATGGATCAACAAGAATCCTTAACTTCTATTAAAGGATTCACTCAGGAGATGACAGACCTTGGAAAAGAAGCGCATACTATAAGTGCTTCAATTCAGAAAATACCAGCAAGTAGAAAAATAGCTAATTGTTTAAATATCGAAAGCAATATTCCAGTCATGAATTTGAGGAGAGTTCTTGGTATTTATGAAAGCGCATTTGCTTTTTTTGATACGTATTTTGTGTGTAATGAAAACTATTCTCTAGACAGTAAGGATTATTACGGCTCATTCTATGAATATTTAAGTACTTTTGGAATTATTGTTAACTCAATAAATGAATATGTTGAAGCAGTGCTTCCTGATGATGAACTTATGAAAACTTTAAATATTACAAAATACACACCAATTTTAAAGCGTGTCAGATTTACAAAGGAAATAGGAAAATCTTTTCGTGAATATTCTGAATGCTTTTATGTTGGAAGTGAATATAGGTATTATATAGGTAATGTAGAAAAATAAGAGGGGATGTTGTAATTTTTTACATCATAATGTCATAACATTATAATGTAAAATCAAAATTATAAAAGCTAATAAAATTATAGCAAATATCATTAGACTTATTAAAATTAATATAAAATGAATTTTACGAAAGAATAGTGGCATAACAATTATTAAAAGATTAAACAGATGAAGAAGCCGTTTTATAAAAATAATTGATAGAAGGAGGAAGTAAAATGTCTAAAAAGATTGCTCATTGCATTCATCATACTCATTGGGATTTGATATGGTATTTTACTGTTCAAGATGCAGCTGTACAGTTTAGTTATAATATGAAGGAGATGATAAGGGGGTTTAAGGATGGAAAGATTGTAAATTTCTTTATGGACGGGCAAACTGCACCAATTGATGAATACTTATATATGCATCCGGAAGATGAATTATATATAGAGGAACTAGTAAGAAGTGGAAAACTTATTATAGGTCCGTTTAATTCTCAGCTGGACTGTTTTATTTCGAGTGGAGAGTCAGTTGTTAATAATCTAAGGCTAGGTATTAAAACAGCGAGGAAGCTTGGTACTATATCAAAAATTGCATATTTGCCAGATTCTTTTGGTCATTCTTATGATTTTCCCAAAATATTTAATAAATTTGGGATTAAAGACTTTGTTATTACCAGAGGAGTAGGCGATTCTTATGAACTTGGAAATGAATTTTATATGGAGTCAAATGATGGCAGTAAACTTTTGGTTTGTACTATGCTTTCAGGTTATGGGTATGGTTGTTATGCATTTAAAGAAGGCATTCTATTTGAGGAAGAGGCTAAGGATTATAATAAAATAAGCGTTAAAAGTTTAATAGAACGACTTTTGAAGTTTTCTACAGTTCAAAATGAATTTGTATTTCCGTTAGGTTTTGACCAAAATCCTGCTATATTAGACATTCCTAAAAAAATAGAATTTTATAACAAAAAACAGGATGATATCGTTTTTAAACTTACTACATGGGAAGAATTTTGTAATCATGTAAGAGCAGAGGGTAAAAATTTGCAAACTCATAAAAGCGAACTTTTCTCTACACAATACCATAGAGTACATAAATCAATATTTTCAGCTAGATCAGACATTAAAGGACTTCAAGATAGATGTGAGAGGATACTTACCTATGAACTTCAGCCATTGATGTCAATGCTTGATTCGCTAGGGATAGAATATGATCATGGAATTATAGATAAGGCATGGGAAAATCTTGTTAAATGTCAGACCCATTCTTCTGCAAACCTAACAGATGAAACTAACAATTACATAGAAAGAGAGACAAAGAACGTTTTAAATCTTGCGACTTCTGCAAAAATTTATTTGATGAAGCTTGTTTCTATATCGTTAGAAAAGGATAACAGCGAATCATATCCACTTGTTGTATTTAATACATTACCTGAAAAGAGAAGAATAATTGGTTCTTTTAAAATACTTACAAAAACTCCTAATTTCAAAATACTTGATGAAAATGGAGACAATATTTCCTTTACAGTTGTAAAAAGTATAAAGAAAAACTGTGGTGTACTTCGTAAAGATGCAGAACTTATTGACTATAGTAAATTTTATTATGAAACAGATATTGTTTTTAAGACATGTGAATTCAATGGTATTTCATATAAAACTTTTAGTGTAATAGAGGTAGATGAAGCTAGTTTTAATTTATTTACACAATATGACCGGTTTATAGAAAATAATAGATATAAAATTTATCAGAATCAAGATGGAATTGTCATTCATGATAAAAAACTTGATTTGAAGATTGAAAAAGCAATTTATATAGAAGAATCTGGAGATGAAGGTGATAGTTTTGACTATTCATATCCCGATCATGATCTTATACTTCATGATTATATGGATAATTCAGATGTTGACTACAGAATTTCAAAAGAAATAAGCATAATGAAAATAAAAGGTAAGATGTTGATACCATCTGACTTGTCCAAACGGAAAACCAAAATATGTGATGATGAGATGTTGTATTCGATACAAATATCATTAAAAAAGGACAGCGATGTTATTGAGATAAGTGGAGAAGTTGATAATAAATCAGAGCAGCATCGTGTAAGGATTGTATTTAGGGGTACTAGCAAAAATGAATATTCTTATGCAGGAACGCAGTATGGATATATAAAACGGAAAACAAATCCGGAAGAACTAAAAATATGGAGGGAAGAAAAGTGGTTTGAAGAGCCAAGCCCAACATTTCCTTTATTAAACCATGTATCCATGGTAAATGAAGACTATACTGTAAGTGTATTTACCAGAAGCAGTAAAGAATATGAGTTTATAGGGAATAATTTTTCCGATATATCAATTACCCTTTTCCGATCATATGGTGCACTTGGATATCCTGATTTAAACAGACGTCCAGGGAGGCCAAGTGGACTGGATTATATGGTATTTTCCACTCCGGAATGCCAAATGAAAAAGAAAAACAAATTTGAGCTTGCTCTTTATTTTAATAAAAAATATGACGCTAATAAAATTACGAATGCTTATGTTGAATATGCTTGTGAAGATTCTTATTATCAGAAACAAGATTTCGATAAATCTATTAATCCTATTTCATATTTCCCTACCAATCCTCTAAGCAAGCCTTTGCCAAGAAGCTATGAATTTATGGAGGTAAAAGATTTGGATGGAAGCTTTGGAACAATTGTTAAATCGGATTTATCCGAAAGCTATATTCTAAGACTTTATAATAACAAAAACCATCCATCTAGTGGAGGAGAACTTATCGGATACAATAACGGTAAAGAGGCCTACATTACTGATATGATCGACGAATTAGAAATTGTTGATGTATCTAATAAACTTCCTGAAATGAATGGAGGTGAGTTAAGAATTATTAAAATAAAAAAATGAATGGAGGTAAAAGACATGAAAAAAATTATAGGCGTTTGTGCTTGTCCAGCTGGAATTGCTCATACGTATATGGCAGCTGAAAGTTTGGAGAGATATGGGAGGAAGTTGGGCTACGAAGTGAAAATTGAAACAAATGGTGCAGGAGGTGTAGAAAATCGTCTTGACGAAGACGACATTAAAAATGCTGACTTCGTTATTATTGCAGCGGATACTTCAGTAGAAACGGAACGTTTTATAGGAAAACCTCTCATAGAAACTTCTGTTTCAGAAGCTGTGAGAAATGCTGCTAATATTTTTGAAAAAATAGCAAATAAGGATGTTGAAATATATAAAGGAGGTAGGTAAAAATGAAAAAGTTTTATAAGCATTTGATGTCTGGAGTATCCTATTTCTTACCATTTGTCATTGCAGGAGGGATTATGACCGCTTTTGCGTTTTTGCTTGATGTAAGCAATTCCGCAACAAGTACTTTTGGATCTTCTACTATGATTTCAGCATGGCTTCTCAAAATTGGCGGCATTGGAATGGATTATATGTTTCCTATTATGGCAGCTTATATAGCGTATTCAATTGCAGACAGACCTGCTATTTTGGTTGGTATGATAACGGGTACTCTTGCACGTAATGATGGAACAGGATTTTTAGGAGCAATTGCAGCTGGATTTATAAGCGGATATGTAATTTTACTTCTAAAAAAAGGATTATCAAACCTTCCACGGTCACTTGAGGGAATAAAAACCCTTCTCATATATCCTTTAATTGGGGTTGCAGTAGCTTCTTTGGCTATAACAGGCGTAAATCTTATTGTTGCACCTATAAATATGGGGCTTACTAATTTCCTTACAAGTATAAGTGGAACTAATATAATTATCTTGGGTGCAATCATAGGTATTATGCTTGCCCTTGATCTTGGAGGTCCAATTAATAAGACAGCTTATTTTTTCTCCGTAGCAACATTAACAGCTGCAGATGGATCTGCTGTTCCAAGTGTAATTATGGCAGCATGCGGATGTAGTGCAATGGTGGTAAGTACAAGTTGTGCAGTTGCAGCTACACTCTTCCCTAAAAAGTTTGAGCAGAACTTACGTGATGCCAAGCTAAGTGCTTATATCATGGGACTTAGTTTCTTTGTCGAAGGGGCAATACCTTATGTTATGGCAAAACCTAAGCAAATTCTTCCTGCCTTATGCATAGGTGCGGGGGTAACAGGTGCAATAACAGCTGCATTTGGAATAACACTTGCTGCTCCAATAGGAGGACTTGAAACACTTCCTCTAGTAAGTAATATTCCTTTGTATCTTCTTAGTTTTTTAATCGGTACAGCTGTAGCTGTTGGTATTATTTTTATGTTGATAAGAAAGAATCCTGATGTCGAGGAATGATGAAGAAAAATTGAGGTAGAAAATATGGACTTAATTAATGAGAATTTAATTCAAATTAATGTTATGCTTAAAGATAAAAATGAGGTTATAAATGAACTTGCAGAAATGCTGTATAATGATGAACGTACCTGTAACAAGGAGGGGCTTATTCAAGATATTTTGAAACGTGAAGAAGAATTTTCAACTTCTATGGGGCTTGGAGTGGCTATACCACATGCACATACTGAACACGTAAATAAACCTTCGCTAATATTTATAAAGCTTTCAGAGGCTATTTCGTGGGGAAATGATGATAATGTTGAACTTATATTTGGAATTGCTAATCCATCAACAAATATAAGTAATGATCATTTAAAAATATTAGCAGAACTTGCCAGAAAACTTATGGATGATGAATTTAGAGGTAAACTTGTTTCTATAGAAGATAAAAAAGAAGCGTTAAAAATTGTAAGTTTTTTGAATAATTGTATTTAATTCTAAGTATTTATATGGAATTATTATGGTAAATTAACTTTCTTATCTTCACGGATGTATGAATTGAAATTTCTTATAATTAAAAGAAAGTTAATTTACCTGTTATTTTGAATATGCTGATTTATTATTACAGAATAGAGAGGTAATGAATTGAAACATATAAATAGAAAATCAAATTATAACAAATACCCAATTATTGCATTAAAAGATTGCAATAAGGATGTTTTTATATCGTACGGGGAAATAGGGGAAGAACTTAATGGTCATAAGAAAAATAAATATGTTGTGGATTGTTATCCCGGTGTAGATGATAAAGAGGTTTTAGAAAACCTTAAGAAAGAATTAAATCCGGAGCTTATTTTACTTAGTGAAGATATTTTTTACGATGGTGACACACTTACAAAAATGATGGAGTCTCATTTAACTAATGACAGGGTAAGAGGAGTTATGTATTATGGAAGTATTTTAGATTATGTAGATAAAAATTCTCTTAATGAAATGAAGAATAAGCTTGAAAAAGCGGAGGGAAAAAAGGTTCTTATTTATGGATTTGGTGCAAGTCTTATATCAAAAGGAGATATTCTTATATACGCAGACATGAGTCGCTGGGAGATTCAGCTTAGATATAGAAAAGGAATGCCTAATTTTAAACAGAGAAATTATGATGAAGATATATTAGTAAAATATAAGAGAGGATATTTTGTGGAGTGGAGAATTGCAGATAAGCATAAACGAAGTCTTTTTACTAGTGTTGATTATTGGCTTGATACGAATAAAAGCAATAAACCTGTCATGATTACGGGGGATGCTTTTCAAAAAGCTATGAATGAAGCTGTTAGCCGTCCTTTCCGTACAGTTCCGTATTTTGATCCCGGTGTATGGGGTGGTCAGTGGATGAAAGAAGTATGCGATCTTGATAAGAGCGAGGAAAATTATGCGTGGTGTTTTGATGGTGTTCCTGAAGAAAACTCCATTTTTTTTGAAATAGATGGAAATGTTTTTGAATGTCCGGCAATGAATATTACACTTTCACGCCCTTTAGAGCTTCTTGGTAAAAAGGTTTATGCCAGATTTGGTGCCGAATTTCCTATACGGTTTGATTTTTTGGATACCATAGGCGGACAAAATTTGAGTTTACAAGTACATCCAACAGTTGATTTTATAAAGGGAAATTATGGTATGCCCTATACCCAAGAGGAAAGTTATTATATTCTTGATGCAGAAAAAGACGCAAAGGTATATTTAGGTATTCAAAACGGAATTGATTTGGATGAAATGTTTTTGGATTTAGAAAAGGCACAGGAGGGTAAAATATCTTTTCCAGCAGAAAGATATATAAATACAATCGATGTAAAACCTCATGACCATATTTTAATTCCACCTGGGACAATCCATTGTTCAGGATCTGGATGTATGGTGTTGGAGGTAAGTTCTTCTGCCTATATTTTCACGTTTAAGCTATGGGATTGGGATAGACTGGGTTTAGATGGGTTACCAAGACCTATCCATATCAAAGAAGGAAGGCAGGTCTTAAACCCTAATTACAATAAAGATTTTGTAATGAATGAATTTGTAAATCAAATCAAGCCAATTTACAGTGAAGAAGGGTATATGAGTGAGAAAACAGGGCTCCATCCTTTAGAATTCATAGAAACTATCAGGCATACATTTAAAAGGCCCGTTACATTGAAGATAGATGACAATGTCAGAATGATGAATTTGGTAGATGGTGATGAGATTACAATTTCTTCTCCAAATGATTCATTCCAGCCTTATAAGGTTCACTATGCTGAAACATTTATTATTCCGGCCAATGTATCTTCTATTACAATGGTTCCAACAGGAAAAAGCAAAAATAAGGAGGTAAGGGTTTTAGAAGCTTTCGTTAGATAAAGCTTATAATTCAATTAAGAACATCACAAATTTTTAGGGCGGCCTACCCGCCCATTATCTTCAACAACATTTAAATAAATGGAAGATATTTATTATTTTTAAAGGGCTCATTAAGGATATCATATAAAATATTTACACCCTTTACGATTTCTTCGTTGCTAACGGCACCAAAGCTGATTCTTATATAATTGTTATAAATGTTATTATCTATATAAAATATCTTACCCGGAACAATTGATAAATTGTTCTCATAACATTCTTTATACAATTCAAATGCATCGATTTCTTTAGGTAATTTCAGCCAAAGGCTCAATCCTCCATTAGGTTCCATATATTCGATGCCATAATCCTTTAATTTTTCTAATTCCCCAAGCATTATCTTATATTTTTCAAAATATACTCTTTTAATATTTTCTATATGATTCATCCAATAACCCTTTCTCAAGTATAAATCAAAAGCTCGTTGCAAATACCCTGAAGATGAAATATCCGTAGTATGTTTCGCTTTTAAAATATCCCGAAAAAGCTTATGTGGCAGTGTTATGAAGCCAATTCTAATGCCGGGCATAAATATTTTTGAAAAACTCTTAATATATATAACTTTATCGCTATTATCGAGGGATTTAAGCGGAGTTTTTTTATCACCGAAGCTTAAATCCGTAAGAAAATCATCTTCTATAATATAGAAATTGTAAGTATTGGCCAAATCCAATAATTCACGCTTTTTCTCTTCGCTATAGGAGTATGTAGTAGGACTTTGAAAATTGGTCATTATATATAAGAATTTTGGTTTATACTTCTTTATTAGGGATTTCAATTCAGATATATCAATACCATCTTCATTCATTGGTATGCCGATAATCTTGGCACCTCTCGAATTGAACACTGCAAAAGCTCCGGAATAAGTTGGGTTTTCAACAAATATTGGATCGCCTTGATTGATAAGAGTTTTGGATATGATATCCAAAGCTTGCTGTCCACCGGACGTAATTAAAATCTGGCCTTTATTGACTTTTGTATTGTAATAGTTTAGAAGAAATTTAGAAATTGACTCTCTTAAAGGTTCATATCCATTTATTTCAGGGTATAAAAATGCCAGACCTCCATCTCTATCCAAGACTTCCACTAAGGATTGTTTAAATTCAACAATTGGAAACAGGTCAGGCGTGGGAGACATGCTTGAAAAATTAATGCTATTTTTCGAAATAGGCAATATGCCAGAAATCATTAAATCCAAGTCCCCTTCATCTATATAGGAAATATCAGTAGACGGATGAAATTTTTTTATATAAGTTCCACTACCTTTGATAGTATATATATATCCTTCTTGTTCAAGGAGTTTATATGCATTAACAACAGTAACATTGTTAATTTTTAAATCTTTGGCAAGACTTCGTATGGAAGGTAATTTTTCACCAACTAGTTGATTTTCTTCTATCAATGTTTTAAACTTTTGATATAGCTGTATATATAAAGGGGTATCTATTTCTTTATTTAATTCAAAATTATACATAATTATCCTCCTAATTGTATGGATATGCTTTTATATATAGTATATCAAATTTTAATAAAATGAGAAGAAAAATTCATTGACGGCTGTCAATTGTTATAGATAGTGTAAAGTAGCCTATGAAAAACAGAGTCAAAGAAATTAGGCTCAAATGAACCTAGAAAATTGCAAAATATATTTAAACTTGGTGCGCCGCCACCCTTGACAGCATGCCAAAACA
>NZ_JACRTG010000017.1 GCF_014385195.1 Paratissierella segnis | reverse complement strand
CAGTTGACAGTTGAACAATATTCATCCTATGCAGTATAATCACTGCTTTTGTCATCCTGAGTTTAGCAGTATAAACATTACTTCCGAAGGATCTCCGGTTTTGAAAGATAGGTAATAGGTAAGAGGTAAGAGTGAAGAACTAAGAGTTAAGAGTTATTGGGGTCGAACTGTAGGGTATTAAAAGAGTATTTCCTTTGGGGTGGAAGCTTACTTTGAATACTAGTATATAGAAAGGGTTGAAAAATGGAAAAGTTGAAATTATATGGATTTAATAATTTAACTAAAACTTTAAGCTTCAATATATATGATATATGTTATGCTGTGTCCTCTGAGGATAAACAAGAATACATTGAATATATTGATGAACAGTACAATTCAGCAAGGCTTACTGAGATCTTAAAAGAAGTTACCAGAATTATTGGAGCTAATATATTAAATATAGCCAAACAGGACTATGAGCCTCAAGGTGCAAGTGTAAATTTGCTGATAGCGGAAGAAAAGTTGCCAAATGCTTGTGTTGATCCTTCTTGTAATGGAGGAGAAATAAATGCAAAATCTAAAACCATCTTAGGACATTTGGATACAAGTCATATAACCGTCCATACTTATCCGGAATATCATCCAGACAGAGGCATCATGACATTTAGAGTAGATATTGATGTATCAACCTGCGGAAAGATTTCGCCTTTAAAGGCGTTGGATTATTTAATAGAAAAATTCGATTCAGATATAATAATATGTGATTATAGGATAAGGGGATTTACCAGAGACGTAAATGGTGGCAAACACTTTAAAGACCATGAAATCAATTCAATAAAGGATTTTATTTCAAAAAGAAATCTGGATTTATACAATAGTATGGATATAAATATGCATGAAGAAAACATTTTCCATACGAAGATGATGGTAAAGGATTTTAAGCTGGATAATTATTTGTTTAAAATCAAAGAAGAGGATTTAACTGAAGAGGAAAGAAGAAATATATTGACAAAGTTAAATAAAGAGATGCATGAAATCTACTATGGACGAAATTTTTAAGAAAGGGAGAAAAGAAATGACCATATGGTATTCTGAAAATTATACGGAAAATTGCAAATTTGATATAAAGGTAAATAGACATATATATTCTGAACAAACTCCATTTCAAAAGATAGATTTTTTTGAATCGGAGGAATTTGGGACATTCTTCACACTTGACGGTTTTATGATGGTGAATGAAAAGGATGAATTTATCTATCATGAAATGATTGTCCATGTACCAATGGCTGTGAACCCGGAGATAAAAAGGGTTTTAGTAATAGGCGGCGGAGATGGTGGTACAGTAAGAGAATTGACCAGATATGAAGGAATTGAACTTATAGACCTTGTAGAGATTGATGAGAGAGTAGTAAGGCTTTGCCAAGAATACCTTCCAATAACAGCTTCAAAGCTAGATGACTCAAGAGTTCGAATGCACTTTGAGGATGGAATTGAATTTGTAAAGAAATACGATGGCTATTATGATTTAATTATAGTCGATTCTACAGATCCGATAGGACCGGGAGAGGGACTTTTTACCATAGATTTTTATAACAATTGTTATAAGGCGCTAAACGACAGGGGAATTTTAATTAATCAACACGAAAGCCCATATTATGAAAATGATGCACAGGAGATGAAAAGGGCACATGCAAAATTAAAAAATATATTTGAGATAACCAAAGTTTATCAATATCACATGCCCACCTATGCTTCCGGGCATTGGCTGTTTGGATTTGCAAGCAAAGTCTATGACCCTATTTCAGATCATAAAGATAAGGAATGGGAAAGACTTGGACTTATAACTAAATACTATAATTCTAATATACATGTTGGCTCCTTCATGCTGCCAACTTATGTACAAAAAATGTTAGAAAATGCACAAATTTAGCTTTCAAAATTGAAGGTTTGACTTTTTTGTGATAAGATAATAACCTAAGTTAAGTCAAATCAAAGAAGGTGAATAAATGGGAATCTCATTAGTATTAGCGGAAAAACCATCTGTAGCTAGAGATATAGCTAGGGTATTAAAATTAAATAAAAAAGGCAATGGATATATTGAAGGTAATAAATATATAGTCACTTGGGCACTAGGGCATTTAGTTACATTAGCAGACCCTGAAGAATACAATAAAAAATATAAAACTTGGGATATAAACGATCTTCCTATATTGCCAAAGGAAATGAAATTGGTAGTAATCAAACAAAGCAAGAAGCAATTTTATACAGTAAAGGAGCTAATGGATAGAAAGGACGTCAGCGAAATTATCATAGCAACCGATGCCGGACGTGAAGGAGAACTGGTTGCCAGATGGATAATTGAAAAAGCAAATGTGCGAAAACCCATTAAAAGACTTTGGATATCATCAGTAACTGATAAAGCAATCAAAGATGGATTCAATAATCTTAAAGATGGAAGAGCATATGAAAACTTATATGAATCGGCTAAAGGACGTGCTGAAGCCGATTGGATAGTAGGAATCAATGCTACAAGAGCATTGACCTGTAAATACAATTCTCAACTATCCTGTGGAAGAGTACAAACGCCAACATTGGCAATAATAGCTCAAAGGGAAGAAGAAATTAAGAACTTTGTTCCTAAAGAGTATTATGGGTTAGCAGCAAATACCAAGGACTTAAAATTGACTTGGCAGGATAAAAACAATAACACCAGAAGCTTTGATAAAGAACATGTAGATAAAATATATAATTCATTAAAGAATAAAGATGCAGAAGTGATAGATGTAAATAAACATTTAAAAAAGTCTTATTCAAATGGATTGTATGATTTAACGGAATTGCAAAGGGATGCAAACAAGATATTTGGATTTTCAGCCAAAGAAACATTATCCATTATGCAAAGATTGTATGAAAACCATAAGATACTTACTTATCCGAGGACTGATTCAAGATATATTTCCGAGGATATAGTTCCAACTCTAAAGGAGAGGTTAAAGGCAATAAATATAGGTCCATACAGCAAATTTGCAAGTCAAGTAATTGCAAAGCCAATAGTAGCAAATAAATCATTTGTAGATAATTCTAAAGTGACTGACCATCATGCTATAATTCCTACGGAGCAAAGGGTTATATTGTCCGAGCTAAGTGACAAAGAACGAAAAATCTATGATTTAGTAGTTAAAAGATTTTTAGCCTGTCTTTATCCGCCATTTGAATATGAACAAACGACTATCAAAGTTAATATTTCTGAAGAAAATTTCATAGCAAAAGGTAAAAGGATTATTAAGATGGGTTATAGGGAAATCTATACGTTAAATGACGATGAGTCAGAAGATGATGATGTAGGAGAGCAGGTACTCCCATTGATAAAAAAAGGGGATACGTTAAAAGTTTTGTCCATACTTATAACTAACGGCAAGACAAAACCTCCGGCACCTTTTAATGAAGGGACTCTTCTTTCTGCTATGGAAAATCCAACAAAATATATGGAAAATAAAAACAAAGAGTTAGCTAAGATATTGGGAGAAACAGGTGGAATTGGGACTGTAGCAACAAGAGCCGACATCATAGAAAAATTGTTCAATACCTTTCTCATAGAAAATAGGGGTAAGGATATATTTACTACAGGAAAAGGCAGACAATTGTTGGATTTAGTACCGGAAGAATTAAAGTCACCGGATTTAACCGCAGAATGGGAAAAGAAATTAGGGCAAATTGCACACGGTAAATTAAATCGAAAGATATTTATCAATGAAATGAAGGAATATTCAGAGGAAATTATAAAGGGTATAAAATTAAGTGAAGAAAAGTTTAGGCATGATAATATAACAAGGACTAAATGTCCTGAGTGTGGGAAATTTATGCTGGAAGTCAAGACTAAGAAGGGGAAGATGTATGTTTGTCAGGATAGGGAATGTGGCTATAGAAAACCTATCTCTCAAATAACTAATGCTCGCTGTCCTAATTGCAAGAAACACTTGGAACTTAGGGGTGAAGGAGAAGGACAAATATTTGTATGCTCATGCGGATATAGAGAGAAACTTTCCACATTTAATGAAAGAAGAAAGAATGCAAATAATAAAGTAAATAAAAGAGAAGTAAATAAATTTTTAAAGGAACAAAAAAAGAAGGATGAAAATTTAAATACTGATTTAGCTGATGCGCTTAAAAACTTAAAACTGTAAAATAATAGGGGTGGTAGACCACCCCTTTCATTATCTATATACTCCATTCACCATCTTTAAATATTTGAATATTTTCTCCATTATGGGTTTTTCCAACTATTGAAAGATCAGCTGAACCTACCATGAAGTCCACATGGGTTAGGGAATTGTTTACTCCTGATTTCTCTAATTCCTCATCGCTCATATTCTCTCCGCCTTCAATATTTGTTGGATAAGCCTTTCCAAAAGCAAAATGACATGATGCATTTTCATCAAATAAGGTATTTAAAAATACTATATTCGATTGAGAAATAGGTGAGCTATAAGGTACCAATGCTACTTCTCCCAGGTGTTTTGCACCTTCATCAATATCAAGCAAATCTTTTAGGACCCCTTCTCCGACTTTAGCTTTGAAATCGACTACCTTACCATCCTTGAAAGTGATGCTGAAATCGTCAATCAAACTTCCGCTATAATTTAAGGGTTTTGTACTATAGACAATCCCGTTGACTCCATTCTTGTGCGGCATAGTAAACACTTCTTCTGTAGGCATGTTTGCTACAAAATATGTTTCCTTGGCGTTATCTCCACCGCCACCTGCCCAAATGTGCCCTTCGGGCAATTCAACTACTAAATCAGTACCATTTTTTGCAGTATAATGCAGAGATTTAAACTTCTTTTCATTTAAGAATATGACTTTTTCCTGTAACGTATCTAAATGTTCTTCCCATGCTTTGACAGGGTCTTTGGAATCCATTCTAGTTGCCTTGAATACAGCATCCCAAAGTTTTTCCAATGCTTCCTCTTCTGAGACATTTGGGAATACCCTTTTAGCCCAATTCTTTGTTGGAATGGACATAACACACCATGAGTTTAAATCATTCATAGTATAATTTCTCCATTTTCTTAATGCCATAGAAGATGATTTGTTAGCTGCTGCAATTTTTTTAGAGTCAATTCCCTTTAACAATTCAGGATCCTGTGCTGATATGGAAATAAATCCTGCACCGCGTTTAGCATAGTCTTCCAATCCTTCTGCATGCCACAATGGATAATTTTCAAAAATTTCCATAGGAGCATTTTCATACTTTAGCCTAGTTAACACTTCATCATTCCAATTCACGTGTACTTCACTTGCGCCTGCTTCATAGGCGTGTTTTGCTAATAGTCTTGTGAATTCAATCCCTTCAATTGGAGAGCTAATTACCAATGGTTCCCCCTTTTGTACATTGATACCTACTTTGACTATTAGCTTTGCATAGTAACTTAATTTAGTTTGAAAATTTTTCAAAAGATCACCTCGAAATCGTTATATTAATTATAGTTTATCTAAATTGGATGAAATTGTAAATGGGATTGGATGTTTATTTATAAGTTTTATTGTGAAAACATCTCAAATAATTGGTCCAATTCAGATGATGTTTGATTTACTATATCCATAGTATCAGGATTTAAACACCAGTGGATCAAATTTCCCCGAATATGTTTTATAAAATAATTTGTTAAATAATCCTTTGAATAATTGGAAGAAAGCTGATTTTTAATAAGGGATAATTCCACAAAATGATCGACTGCCTTATAATATGTTCTTTCCTTGCTTACAGCTCCTTTTGAAGAAGAAGCAAGAATTGCCCTATAATATTCGACAACTAATTTGTATGGAAAGCCGGATACAAATTGAACTTGATCAAGCAAGAGGTTTTTCAATGACAATAGTGGAGTTGATATATCATATTGGTCTATTCTTGAATCTAAATCATGGTCATATATTAAAAAAGATTCATTGATTAGTTCTTCCTTGGAGGGAAAGTGGTGATAAAAAGCACCAACAGATATCTTTGCTTCTTTGCATATATCTCTAATTGTTAAACTTTCAAAACCCTTTTCAACGGCCATTTTTTTAGTTACTCCTAAAATTTTTTTCTTAGTTGCATGATTTTTTTGAATCATTAATTATTATCTCCTCTATATTATCTTAGAAATATATTATAGCATTGTTTAAAATATTATCATAGTAAAGTATTGAATACATATAATACCTATGATATAATATTAACAAATAAACCGAACATTGTTCGGAATGGGGGGATATAATGAAAACCGATAAATTGGTTGAAGAATTGATTAACAGCTATGGTGATTGGTTTAATGATGAATCAAGCTACAATTCAGGTAAAATGACTAAAAATTTATATCCGTACACATCAATATTTGAACCAATAGACATTAACAGAATGACCATTAAGAACAGACTTGTAATGGCGCCTATGGGAAATATCGCCATGAGTGATGAGACAGGAAGACCAAAAGACCAAATGATTCAGTATTTTATAGAAAGAGCAAAGGGTGGGGTTGGACTTATTACTACCGGGCTTATACCCATAAGTCAAGGTGTAGATCCGACTGTTGTTGAACCGGGGGGTTTAAGCTATTTTCCAAGAATAGACCGATCCAGATCTGTGTTTGCCGGTTGGAGAGATTTAGCCAGTGGAGTACATAGTCATGGTGCCAAAATATTTATACAGCTTACGCCGGGTCTTGGACGAGTTGGGAACCCGCAGTGCTTACTTACTTTAAAAAAATTTCCTAAATCCGCATCTTGGAATCCAAATTTCTACATTCCACAAATTCCTAGTACACGACTTTCAAACAGAGGGCTTAGAAGGATCATAAAAAATGCAGGACAGGCTTCAGCAGATGCAAAGGCTTCGAAAATAGACGGAGTATATTTGCATGGGCATGAAGGCTATCTACTAGAGCAATTGACCAATCCTGCATTTAATAGAAGAAAAATGGGAAGGTACTCGGATTGGCAGGCTTTTGGGTTAGATATGATAAGAGAGATAAGAAATCGTGTCGGACCTCATTATCCGATTATGTATAGGATCGATTTGAGCCTTGCTTTAAATGAAACCTATGGGGAGAAGATGAACAACAAATCATTAAGAAAGTTTAAAAACGGAAGAACTATAGAGATGACCTTAGATTATATGAAAAATCTAGTTAAAGAAGGCGTAGATATATTTGATGTAGATTTAGGTTGTTATGATAATTGGTGGCTGCCTCATCCTCCGGCTGGAATGCCACCTGGATGTTTTCTTGAAGTATCAAAATTGGTCAAGGAATATTTTAAAGAGGAGAAAATCATGTCCAATGCGGGCAAGGAGGTACCAATAGTTGGGGTTGGAAAACTTGGATATCCGGATTTAGCAGAAGAAGCTCTTCGAGATGGAAAATGTGATATGGTCATGCTTGGAAGACCGCTTCTTGCAGATCCATATTGGCCAACTAAAGTATATAAAGGTGAAGTTGAAGATATAGTTCCTTGTATTGGATGTCAAGAAGGATGTATCAATGAATTTGTAGAGGGAGGACATCCCCAATGTGCGGTAAATCCTAGGACCAGTTTTGAGTATCAAATGCCATTGGAATTGACACCAGCACAGAAGATCAAAAATATAGGGGTAGTAGGTGCCGGACCGGCAGGTGTTATGGCTGCAATAATTGCCGCTAAACGCGGACATAAGGTCGAACTGATAGAAAAGACCGATAAAATTGGCGGTAAACTTATACCCGGAGGAACTCCAAAGATAAAATTTGATGTGAAAAATTATAGGCAATATTTAGAAAGACAAGTAGATAAGGCTAAGGAGTTGGATAATTTTGAATTTCTTCCCAACACAGATGTTACGTCCTCTTGGTTAAAGGAAAGAGATTTTGACGCTGTTATTTTTGCAATGGGAGGTAATGAAATTATTCCGCCATTTAAAAATATGGATAAGGTAAATGTTGTAGAAGCAACACAAATTTTACAAAATCCCAATCTATTAAAAGATTCAAAGAGTGCTGTGGTAATCGGCGGAGGTGTAGTAGGGTGTGAAACCGCGTATTGGCTAAGGTATGAGCAAGGTCTTGATGTAACTATTGTAGAGATGGAAAAGTATTTTATGAATGGCGTATGTACTGCTAATAGGGGACACTTGATATACTATCTGGAAAAGGAAGGAGTAAAGCTTCTTAATTGTACTAAGGTTTTAGGGTTTGAAGAAAATGGTGTAAAGGTAATTCAAAATATATCGGATACAGTTCCTGATCCGTATCTAGTATGGCATCCTATTTTACCGGAAAATATAGAAAATCCATTAGCTCCTAAAATTAAAAAGGAAGAAGTAGAAAAGATAATAGAAGCTGACTTATTTGTTATGGCGATTGGCAATAGACCTAGAAATCAATTGTACTATGAAGTGCAGAAAGAAATGATTGTTCCCGAGGTATATAACATTGGAGATAGTTTAAACAGCGGAAAGGTTCTTGAAGCTACAAGAGCAGCTAATGCTCTCGCACGTATTATTTAATAAGGAGTGGGTCGAATGTATAAATATAAGATGAGTCTAACTCCGGAAGAGGTTGAAATACTGGAAGGTAAACAAGGAGAAGTCCTTGGGAAAGTAATGAAGACAATTGTTATGTATGGAGATACATTTGGTGCGAGTAAATTGGTCCCGGTAACCAGCAATTATGGACATTTAGTTACTAGTTTTGGATTATCAATGATGAAGCCCGTATATGAACTGATGGATGAGCTTATAGAGGCGAATGTTGTATCAAAACAAAATTTTACAGTAGACCCAAGACCTTTGGATTTTGATAATGTTCCTTCAAATATCTTGCAAAAAACATTGTTTAAGATAATGTATAGCAAACAAAAGGATTACGAGACTCAATTAGAGAAGATGGGACTATTGTCAAAAGATGGGTTTACATGCACTTGCTATATGGATGAAGTAGGTAATATTCCAAAGAAGGGCGATGTGCTAAGCTGGGCAGAGAGTTCAGCTGTAGTATATGCAAACTCTGTTTTGGGCGCTAGATCCAATAGAAATTCCGGAATTATTGAGATGTTTGGCAGCATATTGGGCAAGGTTCCATATTTTGGGCTATTAACAGATGAAGGAAGAAAGGCTGATTGGATCATTGACATTCAAACTGATAATCTTCCTGAAGCTCAAATATTAGGCAGTGCAATTGGAATGAAAGTTATGGAGGATGTCCCATATATTAAAAATCTAAGCCGGCATTTTGATGATGAATTGAATGAAAGCGCTAAGGATTATCTAAAGGATATGGGCGCTGCTACAGCTAGCAATGGTGCTGTTGGGCTATTCCATGTGGAGAATTTGACTCCCGAAGCAAAGGAATTTGGAGACAGGTTAATAGGTCAAAATCCCAAAACATATATCGTTAATGATAATGAGTTGGATAGAATTAAAGAAAATTATCCAATAATGTGGAAGGATAAGGATGCAAAACCGAAGGTGTGCTTTATAGGTTGCCCTCACTTATCTCTTGACCAGTTAATGAGATGGACTAAGGATATAGAGGATGAACTTATAAAACAAAGGAGAAAAAAAGTTACTGTACCTACTGTACTCACATCCTCACCTAAGGTTTTAGAAGAATTTTATAAATTACCTGAATCTAAAATTTTGAATAATATTGGAGTAAGAACCTCCTATATCTGCCCTTTAATGTATATGAACAATCCTTTGTGCGGTAAAATGCCTGTAATTACAAATTCTAACAAGCTCAGGACATATACTACATCCAGATATTATACCGATGGAGAAATAATTGAGGCTATTACCAAGGAGGTGTTCTAAATGAAGGAATTCAAGGGTAGAGTGGTAGTTCCGGGAACAGCTATAGCGCCTGCGTTGGTCAGCAGGGATGGATTCAATACCCTAGCAAGTTTTCAAAAAAGTTTAATGTTCAATGATAAAAATGCTACTTGTTCTGATCAAAATAATAAGGATATTTATCAAAAGAAAATGGCAGGTAAAGCACTCTGTTTACCTCAAACTATTGGTTCTACAACAGGGGGCATGGTATTATTTTGTGCTAGCTCTTTAGGGCGTTCCCCGTCATGTCTTCTTTTTTCGAAGTCTATTGATTCCTTAGCTGCTGCAGGAGCTATATTATCTGATGTTTGGACAGAAAACGAACTGCCTACGATTGACAACCTTGGTGACGAATTTTTAAATTATGTAAAGGACGATATGACTATTGAAATATTAGAAGATGGCATAGTTAGAATTGATGAAGGTCAATGATTATGTATTTATCACATTAGCTTTACTACAATAAAAAAACTATTTTATAGTTTTTCCTCCCAATTGGGAGGTTTTTTTATGGGAATAAAAAGAAGTATGTATCCTAATGATAGGAGGATTGATTTGGTAAAATTTTGTAAATAATTTGAGAAAAAAAGAGGATTTTAAGAAATTATGTAGAAGAGAGTACATATAATTATTAATGTTGGAGGGGATTTGATGTCGAAATTATCCAATATATTAAATATGTACTTATTAATTCAAGGGAGAGGCATTATTAAGGTCAAAGAATTAGCCGAAATTATTGAAGTGAGTCCTAGAATGATTAAGCAGTATAAAGATGATTTGGAACAGGCAGGAATTTATATAGGTTCAAAACGTGGAAGATACGGCGGATATTATCTTGAAAACGGTATAGATTTAAAGGAGTTGTCAATAAAGAAAGAAGAGTTAGAATCTTTAAAGATGGCTAATGAAATCATTAAAAGCGGAAACTATTTATTTTCATCGGATTTTGAGATTTTTACTTATAAAATGTTAAATTATCAAAATGATTTTGAAGGTGTTGATTTTTTTACCAAAGATAGCTTCAAGCCCTTAGCAATGAAAGAAAAAGAAAGGCAAAATTGGAATATCATTAAAAAGGCAATTATTAATAAGAGAAAAGTTAAGATGAGCTATAAACCGATAAAATCTGATGGAAATCAAAAAGAACTTAGCACTCGTATAGTTCATCCTTATGGTACTTTTAGCCATAAAGGAGCTATATATTTTTTTGGATATTGTGAGATGAGAAAGGAAGTTCGATATTTCAAACTATCAAGAATAGAAAGTCTAGACTTATTGAATCAAAAATTTTCTATAAATATAAAATATGATTTTAAAAGTACCATACGTAAATCATTTGGGATAATAGATGATGATCTCTTCCATTTGAAGTTAAAGATTTCTTATCCAATGAGTCAACTTGTCAAAGAGAAACAATATTCAATTAATCAAAGCATAGTTGAAATTGACGAGGATACTATTATTTTTGAGGCAGATTTGAAGGGATATAAAGAAGTTAAATCGTGGGTTATGAGTATGGGAAAGCATGCTGAAGTAATGGAACCTGAAAAACTTAGAGAGGATATAATTGAAGAGATTAAAATATTAGGGGAAATGTACGATAAGTGACATGGATATTGCACCAATAACAGATATTATTATAATAGTACCTGCTATTGGTGTGTTGTTCTAATATAGTTCTAAATATAATGTTTTTATATGAATGTTGAAACTTTATTTTAAAAGTTCCTGCTTTTAATGAACATTGAAAATTTAATGCTGTTTTTAATTGTTTTTAATTTTAATTAGTTTTATCATTTAATAAGTAATCGTACAATAATATCATGGGGTTTAATAGTGTCAAAAATCATGGGATAATATCTCTACAAAGTACTTTTAATGTTGGCAATACATTTTGTCAACATTAGAACACTAGGGAGATGATAATTTGACAACTATGAAAGCA
>NZ_JACRTG010000013.1 GCF_014385195.1 Paratissierella segnis | reverse complement strand
TGGATCCAATGTGAAAACCAATCCTAAAGTATTAGATCTAATGATGCCTTGGGATGATTTAATTCAAAAAACATGTAAAGCTTAATAAATACAATTATAGGGATATCATACCGATATCCCTATAATTATACAACACATCTATTATTAGACGCTTACTTTAATAATTGTTAATTGTCCCTATAAATACCATTTAAGTTATATTAGCTATTTTAAAATTAATTTTTGGATGGTTAACTAAGTTATCATAGTATTTACAAAGTTTTTGAGGTTTAATGCAGCTATTTTAATGTGTTTTTATAATCTTTTATCTTTCAGAAAATATTCCTAAAGATTTATCACTAAGTGACTGCTTTTTAAATCTTGTGTAGGATAGTGCATATTGAAATCTAATATCAAATATAAAAACTTATACCATTTTATCATCTTTATCATCACTCATATCTAAAGCAAAAATGATATAATAGTGTTAAATTTTCAATGTGCATTGGTTTTTTAATGCTTTAATTATATTATATACAAGAAGGGATATGAACGTGATTGTTTTATCATGTATCATATCATATAAAAATATTGTACTAGGAGGTATATATGCTTTGTAAAATTAGTTTTTCCTCAGATTCACAAATACATTTACCCACATCTTACAACTATATAATTCAATCTATTTTGTATAAGTTTATAAACGAAGAATCTTATGCCAACTTTATGCATAATCAGGGATATATCTTTAATAATCGAAGTTATAAACTTTTTAGTTTTTCAAATATTTTGGAAAGACCTTTATTAATTGACCGGAAGAAGAAAAGATTTGTATTTCCTAAAGATATAAGTCTATATTTTTCTTCTGTAGATAATGATTTTTTTAGGTATGTTTTTAATTCCATAATCAATGCGGATAAATATGTTAATATAGGACAAAATACGGCGGTTATATCCAAAATAGAGTTTATAAGGCAGGATGTATCCCAGAAAGAAATTGTGGCTGCCATGTCTCCCATTACTATCTACAGTACATTACTTACACCTGAAAATAATAAAAAGACATATTACTATAACCCATATGAAAAAGAATTTTCATCCTATATACGTAAAAATCTTATTCACAAATACATCGCATTATATGGTGATGATCCTACGAATGATAATTTTTTAATTGTACCTAAAAGGGATATACACGAAAGTATTATTAAGTACAAAGGCTTTATTATAAAAGGTCATACAGGTACATTTGAAATAGAAGGAGCGCAAGAGCTTATGGATATAGCATTTTGCGCAGGTCTTGGAGGGAAAAATTCTCAGGGTATGGGGTTAATAGTTAAAGAAGAGATTTTGAAACAAAAATAAATTCCTTATAGGTATTATATATTAGTAAACAAATACATTTAAAATCCTTTTAGTTAGTATTTATTTAAGTATAGAATAAGTCATGAGTTTTTTCAATATAAATATTGACAAAGTATTGTAAAGAGGTATAATGTTATTATTAAACTAATACTAAAAAATAAGGAGGTGAATTAAATGTTAGAAGCAATTATTGACATTGGAGGGAAAATACTTTCTGGGCAGAATATAATTGACAGCAGCATAGTAAAAGTGAATTATGAAGACAACAAGGAGAACATAAAGAAAATCATTTTTATAAACTTTGATACTCATCTAAAGAAATTAAGCTTTGATTATGCGGAAATGGATGAAGACACAGTATATGAGTATTTACATTTAGGAAGATCAGGAGGACCAAATGCCTGCCAGTACCGGGTTACGTTTACAAATCCTGCATCACTCATTTCAGAAGTTATAAGCCAGTTGAGAGATAAGGATGTATCAAAAGACATTAAACAAACTCTGAATATGATTATTAAAGATTTTTTTTATGATTTTGGGGAAAAGGTTACGCCAAAATATAGATTTATGCTGGATATGCATAAAGCGGGAATAATTGAGGAAAGCTTTGTCGACATTTATGAGAAGTTTAAAGGAAAGGCCAAGCCCTATAAGGAGGTTCAGAATAATCTTCAGAAGGAATTGCAAAAATACCTTGAAAAATCTATGGGCACAAAAAGTAAGCAAATAGGTTTGTATACTCTTTGCATTGACAGTACACCCATAGCTTTTTCAGACTGGTACAAAAAGCTTATTGAAGACAGTTTTGAAGAAGTTTCGCCCAATGGTGAAGAAAACGATGATTTATGTTGTAGTTATTGCGGTTCTACAAAAAGCTGTACAGCAGATTTAAGTGAGATGAGCATAAAGTACTATACTACAAATCAGGTGATTTTCGCAAATAATTTTGACATAAAAAATTATGATAAAAATATGGTATTGTGTAAAAGTTGTAAGGACAAGCTTCTTGCAGGAGAAAATTTTATTCAGAACAATATGAAAGGCAGAATATCCAAGCTGGATGTATACATTATTCCGCATATTATTTACAGCAGTTATGATTTTGATCGGGAAGACATGCTTAGATTAAGTGAAAAATTAAGGCAGACGATAAACATGTCAAATAATATAGACAACCTTACAAGATATAAAAATGAATTAAAGGCGCTGAATCTTGCGTCCGGGAAAGGGAATCGCTATCTGATTAACCTGGTGTTTTATAAGAAAATGAACCAGGCAACTAAAATTTTAAAACTAATTAAGGATATTGATCCCGGTATTTTTGAAAAAATCGGAGAAAGTGTAAATGATTCATTAAAACTTTTTGAAAAATATTTTGCACCATGGATAACAAACAGAAAATTTCAAAGAGGACTTAATCTGATTTATTACATGACTCCTGTTAAATTGAGTCAGCAATCTCCGGTTCAGTATCAAAATGTTCTCGGCATATACGAAGCTTTATTTTATGGCAGGAGTGTAAGTCGAAGAGAAATTATTTCAAATATTGTCAGTTGTTTTAAAATTAATTGGTTTGAGCAAGGTGATTACAATGTTTCTGCACCTGACAGCAAAAACTATATTGATTTTAAAATTGCAGATGGATTATTTTATATGGTGTTCATGGAAAACATGGGGAATATAGAAAGGGGTGAAGCAATGGATGCACTATCATTAAACATTAAAGAAAATTATAAAAATTTTATAAGCGATATGGGTTATGATGAGCAGAAGGCTTCTTTGTTCCTGCTGGGGTGTCTTGTAGGTGCTGTAGGAAGGAAGCAAAACAGCAAGGATGCAGAAAATAAGCAAGATGGCAATAAGACTTCAGGAAACTACAAACCGGTACTTAATAAACTCAATTTTAATGGAATGGATTTTGCAAAGGTTAAACGCTTGTCTAATGATATTTTTGAAAAGCTTAGACAGGAAAAAATCTTGATGTATAATGAGGCTGTTTTCTCCGCTCACAAAAATTTACTTGGGCTTAATGAAAACCAGTGGAAATATAACAAGGACGAAAACCTGTACTATATACTTTCGGGATATGCATTTGAAACCATGAAAAAAAAGGAGGAAACTAAAAATGAATAATGGTGAAATATTGTACTTGTATGATGCTAAGCTGACTAATCCAAATGGAGATCCGGATGAAGAAAACAGACCCAGAATGGATTATGAGAGAAGTTTAAACCTTGTATCAGATTTAAGGCTTAAAAGATATGTAAGGGATTATTTAAAAGACAAAGGTTATGAAATGTACGTACAAAAAGTCAACGATCCCGATAGTAAAGAAGAAAAACCGGTAACAGCTTCAGAGAGGATTAAAGGTTTCGCAAGTGGAGATAAACTTGACATTGAAAAAATAAAAAATGAATATATAGATATAAGATTGTTCGGAGCGACTATTCCGTTTAAAAAAGATAATAAGGCACTTACGGGACCGGTACAATTTAACTGGGGATATTCATTAAATAGAGTAGAGCTTCTCGAATCAAGCATTACATCGCATTTTGCTTCCACTGAAGGCAATAAGCAGGGCGCAATAGGAAAGGATTACAGAGTTAAATATTCTTTGATTGCATTTTCCGGAACTATAAGCGGTAGAAGGGCTAAAAATACAAATCTTAAGGAAGAAGATATACTTCTTTTAGATGAAGCTCTTTACAAAGCAATTCCGCTTCTTGCAACAAGAAGCAAGATTGGACAGTACCCCAGACTGTATATAAGACTTGAATTTAAGGATTCTGAAACAATGCTCAGAGATTTGAGAAGCTATATCAAGATTATTCCTGCCAAAGGTATTGAAGATACAGGCATTAGGGATATTACTGAATGTAACGTTGATATAAGCATGCTTATAGAATATCTTAATGCTAATAAAGAATTAATAGATAAAGTATATTATTTCTGTGATGAAGCACTTGTTTTAAGCTACAATAACGAGGATGTACTGCTTGAAGAAGCTTTAAATGAATTTAACCTGATCAAAGTGCAGTAGGTGGGTGCCATGAAAGGTGTGGTTTTTGACATAGAGGGCAATTTTGCTCACTTCAGGAAATTTTATACTAATTCTTCATCTTTGTCCTATTCGTTACCTCCTCGTACTACAATTGAAGGTTTATTAGCTTCCTTTTTAGGGTTTGAGAGGGATAGCTATTATGAAAAAATGTCATCGGAAAAGCTGCATATTGCTGTGAAGAAAAATTTGCCTACACGGAGTATCACGCAGACATTAAATTATATCAAGGCTACTTCAGTATCAAAGCTTAATGCTCCTGACGAGCATACTCAAATTCCCTTTGAGGTTATCACTGGCGGTGATAATGAATATAAAGTATCATACAGGATATATGCTGCTTCTGATGAGGATTATATGGACGAACTTCAGGACAGGCTTGTTAAAAACAAACTTGTATATCCACCAAGCCTGGGTACGGTGTTTTTCCAAGGAAGTGTTGAAAATGTCAGCCTATGTGAAATATTGCCGGAAGAAAAAGAAGAATATGTAAAAATAAGCTCTATAGTGCTTGCTGAAGAAATAGAAGAGATAAAGCTTGGAGAATACCAGCTTGTAAAGGAACGAATGCCAAGGGATTTTGGTGCTAACAGACAGGTTAAAAAAAGTGGTTCATATATATTTGATCAAAGAGGAAAATCACTGGAGGTTAAGTTTAAAAGAGGATATTATGCAGTAAATGTACTCAATGGAGTTAGGGAGAAAGAAAATATAGTGTTCATGTAGAAGGAGGAGAAAAAAATGGATTTTTTTTCACATCGTGAACCTAATATGCGTTTAGTTGATCATTTATATCAAGTAAGGGAATATTCCTTAATATACGGAAATATACATTTTTCTCGTATTCATGAAATTGTTGCATGCTGCCATGATTTTGGCAAATATACAACATATTTTCAGGACAGGCTTTTTGAAAAGGAAAAAAATAAATTAGATGTTGGTAACCATTCTCATATATCGGCTGTTTTTACTGCATATGTGATGTTGGAACGAGGATTTGGGGAAGGAAGACTTCCCCTTTTAACATATAGCGCAGTTTTGTCTCATCATAGCCGTGTAAAAAATTATGAAAAATACTTGCCTGCTACGACCATTAAAATAGAAAAACATGAGGAAATGTATCGAAAGCTTGAACTGCTGACTAAGCAAAAGGAAAACATAAAAGATAATTTTGACATTGTTTATAAGGAATATGCAGAATTAGGGTTTGGACAAGAATTCAAAAATTTTATCAAGGATGAAAATTCCATAAGCAATACTTTACTTGAGCTACGCAAGGAAGATATGTGTAAGCATAAAGATAAAACATTGTATTGGATTCATCAGCAGATTTTTTCTGCTCTTATATCTGCTGATAAAATTAGTGCTTCAAGGGTTAAACCTATTGAACAGAAATTCATAGATTTTTCTAAACTTAATTGTATTAGGGAAAGTAAATTTAAGGATACTGGTAATAAAGGTATAACTAAGATTAATCATATAAGAAATGAAATTTTCCTAAAAGTCCAGGAGGGTATTAAAAAAAGTTATACCAGCAAATTATTTTCTATCACTGCTCCTACAGGTTCCGGTAAAACTATGACTGGCTTTTTTGCAGCATTAAAATTAAAGGAGCTTAAACCAGAATTAAAAAAGATAGTATATGTTCTTCCATACACCTCAATCATCGATCAAAATTATGATGAAATCAGAAAATTATATATTTCCGATAAGGATTTTAAGAAAAACGAATACGGATATATTATGAAACATCATCACCTCAGCAGCTACGAAGAAGAAAGAAGTGATGAAATATATAATGCCGGTGATTACCAGACATTCATGGAAAACTGGGAAAGCGGAGTAATAGTTACAACGTTTGTTCAATTTCTCGAAACTGCAGTTGGTGCTAATAACAAGATGCTGAAAAAGTTTCATGCCCTCAAGGATGCAGTTATTCTGATGGATGAAGTTCAAGCTGTGGATATTAAATATTTCAAGCTTCTGTATTATGTTTTTAAAAAGCTGTCTGAGGAGCTTAACTGTCATATAATAATAATGACTGCAACAAAGCCACTGTTTTTTCCTGATGCAGTTGAATTGCTAGAAGATAATGAAAAATATTTTAATGTGTTTAATAGAACAAAACTTGTGTGTAATATAGATTCAGAAATGACAGTTAAAGAATTTGCTGATTATTTCAGTGATAAAATAGAGGATAAATCTTATATGATTGTAGTGAATACAATTTCTCAATCACTTGATTTGTATGGATTATTGCAAGAAAACTTTGGAGCTTTTAATGAATATGGACACAAACTTAAATACTTGTCTACAAACCTTATACCTTTGCATCGAAAACAAAGGATAGAGGAATTAAAAGAAGAATTAGATAATGAAAAAATAATTTTAGTTTCCACTCAGGTTGTAGAAGCAGGCGTTGACTTGGATTTTGATGAGGTGTATAGAGATTTGGCACCTTTAGATTCCATTATTCAGTGTGCAGGAAGATGTAACAGGAACAACAGAGGTTTTATTGGAAATGTAAATGTGGTTAAAATGATTGGCGATGATAACAGAACATATGGGGAAAAGATTTATGGATTTGATATAATAGATATTGTTAGTAAGATTTTAGGATCATATGATGAAATTGAGGAAAGAACTTATCTTCAATTGATTAATGAATATTATCAAAAAATAAGTATCAAAAAATCTCAGCAAGTATCAAAGGAATTCATATCGTCTATAGAAGGATTAAATTTTGATGAAAACTATAAATATGAAATTGGAAAGTTTTCATTAATAGATGAAACCAATGGGTATATGGATGTTTACATAGAATATGATGAGGAAGCGGAAGACTTGCTTCAGCAATATATTGAGGCATATAAGATTGAAGATATTAATAAGAGAATGGAAGTGACTCTTCCAATTAAAAAGAAAATGAGCAGTTATTATATTTCCATGCCGAAAAAGTATTGGAGAAAAATAGAGAAATTTAATATAGTTCCGGGATATGACATATTGCGAATACCACTAAGTGGCATGGACATATACTATGATAGTTCTATAGGATATAAGCGTAAAGAAGATGATAGTGCAATATTTTACTAAGCATAAAGTGTAAAATTTTGATTAGAATTCGGGTGAAGAATAAAATGGAAGTCAATGGTACATTAATCTGGTATTATAACATATGCAAAAGAGAAGTGTGGCTAATGTACAGAAATATAGTTCCTGACCAGAGTGATGAAAACATAGATTATGGGCGTTTCATGCATGAACAGACCTACAAGAGAAACAAGAAAGAAGTTGCATTTGGTAATGTAAAATTTGATGTTATATTGGATACAAAAGAAAAGCTTGTTATTGGTGAAACTAAAAAGACTTCAAGGTACAGTGAAGCATCTAAATGGCAACTTATGTATTATTTAAAAGTACTGAAAGATGCTGGAATTGATGCGGAAGGGGTTTTGTTATATCCTGAAGAGAAAAAGCGTACAGAGGTTAAGCTTGATGAAGAGGGATTACGGGAGCTTGAAACCATGGGTAATAATATTATTTCTATAGCAGAAAGGGATGTTCCTCCAAAGGTAGTAAAATGTAAATTTTGTGCAAAATGCGGATATAATGAATACTGTTATTCTTAAAGGAGCGATATATGAAAAAAGATATATTTATATTTAACAACGGTAAACTTTATCGTAAAGATAATACTTTAATGTTTGAGGGAGAAGAAGGAAAGAAATACATTCCTGTAAATGACGTGGAATCAATCTATGTATTTGGAGAAGTGGATATAAACAAAAGATTTCTCGAATTTATTTGTTCAAGTAAAATTATGATACACTTTTATAATTATTATGATTACTATGTAGGGACATTTTATCCGAGAGAATTTCTTAATTCTGGATATGTAATATTAAAGCAAAGTGAGGCATATCTTGATTATAGTAAAAGAGTAAATATAGCAAGAAAATTTATTGTAGGTGCAACAAATAACATTTTACAAGTATTAAAATATTATAACAGGCGAAATTGTGATGTTAGCTCTGAGATAGAAGAAATTACAGTTCTTCTTGCATCTTTGCAATTTCAGGAAACAATTGAAACAATTATGGCCGTAGAAGGTAACGTAAGGCAGATTTATTATAAATGCTTTAATAAAATTTTAAATGATGAAGATTTTGAATTTGAGTCAAGATCCAGAAGACCACCAAAGGATAGGATAAATTCTTTGATAAGTTTTGGGAATTCTATGCTTTACACTCTAACTTTATCTCAGATATACCAGACCCAGCTTGATCCACGCATAGGTTATCTTCATACTACAAATGACAGAAGATTTTCTCTAAATCTTGATATTTCTGAAATATTTAAGCCGATAATAGTAGACAGAACAATATTTTTACTGATTAATAAAAAAATAATTACAAAAAAAGACTTTAATAAAGACCTTGGAGGCATCATACTAAAGGATGAAGGTCGTATGAAGTTCATAAAAGAATTTAATGATAAATTAGAGACTACAATAAAGCATCCACAGCTTTCGAATCGTGTCAGTTATAAAAGGTTGATACGTATGGAAGCTTATAAACTTCAGAAGCTTATAACAGAAGGTGAACAATATGTTCCTTTCTTAGCAAAATGGTAAGGTGATTTAATGTACATAATTTTAGTTTACGATTTTGGTGAGAATAGAGTAGCTAAGGCACTGAAAACATGCAGGAAATATTTAACTTGGGTTCAAAATTCAGTATTTGAAGGTGAAATTACAGAGGGTAATCTCAAAAAATTGAAGATTGAACTTGGAAACAAGATGAATAAGGATGAAGATTCTTTAATCATATACACTCTAAGCAAAAATAAATATATCAACAAGGAAATAATCGGATTTGAGAAAAATAAGCCTACTGTATTTTTTTAACGTCGCCCCATAATGAGGTAAAAAACCTAAGGAATCGACATTATTTAGTAAATGAGAAAAGGTTGAAAAATGAATATTAAACTTATTAGGTTAATATTTTAAATATAATTTTATATGTACAACCTTATCCCAGAATGGCTTATTTTGGGCAAAAAAATGGGATTTATAATACCTATAAGGAATTGAAACATACCCAAATTGTCATGCAATACAAGCTAATATCATAGATTTATAATACCTATAAGGAATTGAAACTTGTCATACCCTAGCACATAAATAATCTTGTCGCCGGGATTTATAATACCTATAAGGAATTGAAACATACCCAAATTGTCATGCAATACAAGCTAATATCATAGATTTATAATACCTATAAGGAATTGAAACTTGTCATACCCTAGCACATAAATAATCTTGTCGCCGGGATTTATAATACCTATAAGGAATTGAAACGGATACAAACATGAGCAAATAAGGGTTAAAAGCCTTAAGATTTATAATACCTATAAGGAATTGAAACGTATACTAAATCGCTTTTAACAGCGAACTTTAGTCTGGATTTATAATACCTATAAGGAATTGAAACTGATATTGGATAGATTGAAGCCTGAATTAGATACAAGATTTATAATACCTATAAGGAATTGAAACTTGCTTAAAATCGATAGCTTAGAGACTGAAATTGCAGATTTATAATACCTATAAGGAATTGAAACATTCAAATAGAAATCCAACAAAAAAAGATGATGCAAGATTTATAATACCTATAAGGAATTGAAACAAATAATAAAATATAAAGGAGTTGTCTACAATGACAAAGATTTATAATACCTATAAGGAATTGAAACAATGAATGTATATCAGCTTTCCATGTGAGACAAAACGATTTATAATACCTATAAGGAATTGAAACACATTTACAACACTCCCTTTTATTTTTTTTAATACTTGATTTATAATACCTATAAGGAATTGAAACATTAGATATCCAGGTTTTAAATCATCTTTACAATATGATTTATAATACCTATAAGGAATTGAAACAAAGACAAGCAGAATTACAACATAGAATAAGCGAATCAGGATTTATAATACCTATAAGGAATTGAAACATTGTTCTGTGAATGGGGCCATTGATTGTTGTTGGAAGATTTATAATACCTATAAGGAATTGAAACTTTTACCTAGTTTTTCTACAGCTGCAACCTGATGTGAGATTTATAATACCTATAAGGAATTGAAACTTTTTTGATAGACTTAAATCTATCTATATACTACCAGATTTATAATACCTATAAGGAATTGAAACTTGCATTAGTAAGTTGCTTTAGTTGTTTTTCTAATGATTTATAATACCTATAAGGAATTGAAACATATAATAGTGATTTCTTAACTTATTAGTTGTTTAAATGATTTATAATACCTATAAGGAATTGAAACTGCTATGGGGCTATTGCTTGGTGATGGTGGATTTTCAAGATTTATAATACCTATAAGGAATTGAAACACTTTTAAAAGCTTAAATCTGTATTAAATTATATTGGATTTATAATACCTATAAGGAATTGAAACTCAGTCATTCTGGAGCTTTGCAGCTAATCATTTGGAAGATTTATAATACCTATAAGGAATTGAAACTTTAACTCAACCGCAATCCTTTTTAGTGGAGTGCTAGATTTATAATACCTATAAGGAATTGAAACTAATCTATATAACCATTGCAATAACTACATCATAGCGATTTATAATACCTATAAGGAATTGAAACCCTAGTAGACTAGTTCTAGCATATATATTACCAAAAGATTTATAATACCTATAAGGAATTGAAACTAGTAGAAGGTATAGAGAGTTTATCTAGTAGCATTAGGATTTATAATACCTATAAGGAATTGAAACAAGCTTTCCACTAAATTTTCTTTCCTCCATAAGCATGATTTATAATACCTATAAGGAATTGAAACAGCCATTTCCCCAAATAATCTTCTTTAAATACCTTGATTTATAATACCTATAAGGAATTGAAACGAAGAAGATGGACAAATTGACGGTTTCATACCATTGATTTATAATACCTATAAGGAATTGAAACCATGTAATCCACTTATAACGCTTTGTAGCCCACTAGATTTATAATACCTATAAGGAATTGAAACAGGAATATGTTGATCTGTAAAGTGATGATGGAAGATGATTTATAATACCTATAAGGAATTGAAACTAATTAGCTCATAGCCGTTTAATCGGCTGTATTCAAGATTTATAATACCTATAAGGAATTGAAACAAATTTACCACCAAAAATAACCCTGTTTTTTAATTTGATTTATAATACCTATAAGGAATTGAAACTTTTAATTATATCACATTTCTTTAATAAAGTGTTGCCGATTTATAATACCTATAAGGAATTGAAACTCCATGCGACATACATCAATATACTAGCACTGGCAGGATTTATAATACCTATAAGGAATTGAAACCTGCTGTTGGCTGCCAATTTGGAACCAATCCTGCCTCGATTTATAATACCTATAAGGAATTGAAACTCCATGCGACATACATCAATATACTAGCACTGGCAGGATTTATAATACCTATAAGGAATTGAAACCTGCTGTTGGCTGCCAATTTGGAA
>NZ_JACRTG010000006.1 GCF_014385195.1 Paratissierella segnis | reverse complement strand
TTCCGATTGCTCTGCACTTTTCATTTCTTACTAAGCACTTATCAGTAGGAATATCACGAGATGGATGTGATAGTACTTTCGTACAATTCAAACCGCGACTTCAAGTCGCACACTATGACCTCTGCTGACTTCTCATGATTCGTTGTTACTACTGTATCGCTCATGAGACCTCACGGGTTAAGCCATATATCTTTCCTCGTTTACTTGCAGAATTTACGCTTTAGGGTTACGGTTACCTTTTGGACTTTGTTGCCTTAAGCCAACTTATCCACCTTTTACGCCTTATATTCTGTTCCTGTTCGTCAAGCCATGATTTCGCTATTGCTTCCTCTCTCCCACACCTCACGATGTGAAACTTGCAAGTTGCTATGAGATTCGTCGGTAACTACGCTCTTTAAGGACTTTCACCTTAGACATATGACATGCCCGTCAAACTTAAAAAAAGGATGAAGTAACCTTCATCCTCTAACCCATAGCTTTTTCTAATTCACCTAAATGTTTAATTGGGAAATACTTTAGCAACTCTTTATATTGTTCTACTGATAATCCCTGCACTGTAGTATAAATATCAATTTTGGTCTCAAGATCTGCTTCTTTAAATCGGTTTAGGATGTGTTCAAAATTATCTTGTCCTTCCATCTTTAACCCTCCTATTTTATATTATCTAATTTATTATGCAATATAAAATAGGTAATTATACCAAATTTAATTTAACTATTTAAAATATATTCTCTGAAATTATTCAATTTCATCCATTTCCCAATTGTGGTATACATCCTGTACATCATCGCTGTCCTCAAGCATATCTATTAGCTTTTCCATATTTTTAATATCTTCCGGATTTGTCAATTTTATTGTGTTTTGAGGTATATATGATATTTCTGCCATAGCAAATTTGTAATTTGCTTCTTTAAGACCTTCTTTAACGTTATTAAAATCATCAGGATCAGTTATAATTTCGAAACCGTCATTATCTGAGATAAAATCCTCTGCTCCTAAATCAATAGCAAGCATTGTCAATTCATCTTCATCAACTATATCTTCCCTTTCAATTGCTAATACACCTTTTCTATCAAACATAAAGGATACGCAACCTGATTGTCCTAAATTTCCGCCAGCCTTATCAAAGGCATGTCTAACATCAGAAGCTGTCCTATTTCTATTGTCTGTAAGGCAAGTCGCAAATACTGCTATTCCACCGGGACCATAACCTTCATACATAATTTCTTCAAAATTTGCTAAACCTAATTCTCCACTTCCTTTTTTGACTGCCCTATCTATATTTTCATTTGGCATATTCTCAGCTTTAGCTTTATCTATAGCTGCTTTAAGTGAAGGATTATAATCCGGGTCTCCGCCACCTTCTTTAGCAGCTACCATAATATACCTTCCTAATTTTGTAAAGACCTTCGCACGCTTAGCATCTTCTTTGCCTTTTTTATTTTTTATATTATTCCATTTAGAATGTCCTGACATTTGAACTCACCTCCTTAAAAGAATGCCTTATATATTTTAGCATAAGTATTATTTTTTTTCACTATTTTATTTCATAAATATTGGTGGAAACTCCCTTTTATGACTACTCATTTGATTCATTCTATCTATTTTCTTTGTAATTTCACTTGTACCTTTTCCAGTCCTTATATATTTATCTAAAACATCATATCCAAACCCCATTTCTTCTTCATCGGTTTGATCCTCCCATAATCCTGCTGAAGGAGGCTTGGTTATGATAATATCCGGTATGCCTAAAGCTCTTGCCAATTCTACTATTTCAGATTTTACAAAATCGGCTAATGGCAATAAATCCGCTCCACTATCTCCAAATTTTGTAAAATATCCTACGAAGAATTCCGACTTATTACTAGAACCCGCAACTAGGTAATTGTAATGCTGTGCAAAATAATATAGAGTTGTCATACGAAGTCGTGGCTTTATATTTGCTTTGGCCATATCATTGTTTGAATCAAGCCCTGTGGATTTTAAATAAATATCATAGGTTTGATTTAAATCTACCTTAGTCGTTTTTAAGTTCAATTTATCGGCAATTAACAACGCATCTTCTTCATCTTTTTTTGTACTATGGCAGGGCATCATTACACCCAATGAGTTTCCGGGAAATGCTTGTTTAGCCAATCCTGCAATTACTGCTGAATCAATTCCTCCGCTTAGTCCAAATACTAACCCTTTAGCATTAGCAGACTTTACTTTTATTTTCAACCAGTTAATTAAGTCTTTTATTGTTAAATCTAAATTTTCCATATTACCTCCATAATGTATATCTTATCATATTTTGGTGATATTATTAATTGTGCGTTGTTTATTGTGTACTATGCATCGTGCATTGTGAACTGTGAATTGTAATCATTGTGCCCTTCTTTAATTATATCATAAAGGTGAAATATATGGAAAAAAACAATCTAAAACTTATCGGATTAGGATTAATAACAGGATTTATAAATGGCATTTTTGGTTCCGGAGGAGGAACTATTATTGTACCAAGCATGGTTTTCCTCCTTAATATGGAAGACTATAAAGCTCATGCAACTGCCATATCTATTATCTTGCCTCTTTCGATTATTAGTACAGTAATCTATTTCTTTCACAATACAATACCTATATCTGTCGCGCTTAAAGTAGCAATCGGCGGCCTTATAGGAAGTTATATTGGTGCAAAGATTTTAAATAAGATTCCAACTAATATCTTAAGAAAAATATTTGGATGTGTAATCATTTATACTGCTATTAGGATGATATGGAAATGAAATTGATTATAATAGGTTTACTATCCGGTATAATAAGCGGTATGGGCATAGGCGGAGGCTCAATACTAATACCTGCCTTAGTTTTATTTAATAATATTCCTCAAATCGAAGCACAGGGCATAAATCTGATTGTGTTTATTCCGATTTCAATAATAGCGTTATTTATTCATAAAAAAGAAGGAAATTTAGAGCTTAAATATGGTAAAAAAATAATTATAGGGGGAGTAATAGGTGCCACAATAGGTTCACTTATTGCCTTAAGAACAAACCCGGATAATTTAAGAAGGTATTTTGGTTTCTTCTTGCTTTTAATAGGAATATATGAATTTTTCAAAAAAAATAGGCCAAATAATTGACCTATTCCATCCTCTTAAGAGTCGCATAAATACAATCGCCTGTTAGATATTTTAACTCTAATTCATCACATTTTTGTATGACCTCATCATTATATGTTCCAGGTTGGAAAAAAATATATTCGATACCAACTTCTTTCGCTTCTTCTAATGTCTTTATGCTTAATTTAGGGCTTACTACCATATCCAGAACGTCTACCTTTGACGGTAAATCCTTTAAAGAATGATAAATTGTCTCTCCTTCAATCTCATCATAATTTGGATTTACTCCATAAGCATTATAATTATGCTTCTTCAAAATCTTCCATATTTTGTACCCAAATCTATCCTTTTTTGCTGTAACACCTACTACAACCCATGTCTTTTTACCCAGCATCTCATTTTTCAAGCTGCTTGAATCTAGCACCATATCACCTCAACTATCTATACTTAACTTATCATTCAAATACCTTTGACCATTTACTAAAGGCAAATGCTTCTCATAATCATATTTTATTTCTAAATTTCCATTGGTCAAATTGGTAATTTCATTGGTAAAATCTCCTACCGTAGCTTTTACTACATACAAATATATTTTGACCTCTGTTTCAAATTCAACATCTTCCAGAGTATATCCATTGCTCATTAAAAAGTTTTCCATTTTTCCGTATAGGGTATATGGTATTTTTATTTCTAAGCGCTGATGCAATGTCATATCGACGACTTTTCCCGCATCTACTGCAATCTTCGCTCCCTTAGTATATGCTCTGATTAATCCGCCGCCACCAAGCTTAATGCCTCCAAAATATCTGGTTACGACTACAAGCACATTTCTCAAGTCTTCTTTTTTGATAACTTCTAAAACCGGTATCCCAGCTGTACCTGAGGGCTCCCCATCATCACTAAATCTTTGAATATTGGACTCCTCACCTAGTACATATGCATATACATTATGAGTTGCATCCCTATGTTTTGTGCTTATTATATCTATAAATTGTAAAGCTTCTTCTTCACTGTTTATTGGCACTCCATGCCCAATAAAACGAGATTTATTGATAATTATTTCATCTGCTCCATATCCCCCTATTGTCTTATAAACATCTCTCATTATATGACCTATGCATACAACAAATTTTTCTCATATTCTTTATATTCCAGATATCTTTTATATGAAAGTGATACTAAGGATTTGTCCTGACTATAGGTAATTAAATTTAGAGCTTCATCTATTTCAAAGAAATTTCCTTCCTTGAATCCCTCATCAAAATTAACTCTGTATTCCAGATCACAAGCTTCCATAATATACCAAATAATTTTATTATATACCGCTTGATTTCTTGTCCTAGAAAAAAATTCGTATGCGGTTTCTCCTGCTGGTGATACGATTTTAGCATCTATTCCTGTTTCATATTTTACTCTTTGGATTGCTGTTTCAGGTGGCAATTGTTCCCCTCTGATTTTACCCTTTGGTAATACCCATTCGTTCTTTTCATTTTTTAATAGGAATACCTTATTTAAGTTGAACACAACTCCACCTGCACAGTCCCTGATTATCATTGGCACCCTCTCCTTTAATTTTTATTTAAATTAATAAGTCCTTGTACTTTTCATAATCTAAAGAGTTAATTGTAAGTTCTATAAAAGTTCCTTCCTCTTTATGTTCTATATTATTTACATCGTAATTATTCATAAAATAATTTAATATCGCTTGTTTATCATATGGTATCTTTAACTTAACCTTTCTAAACTCTTGGGGAAGGTTATCTTCAATAATTTTTAGTAATTGGTCTAAATTTACATCGTTCTTAGCCGAAATAAAGATCTTTTCGCCAACATACTTTAAATCATAAATCACGTTGGATATATCTACTTTATCCATTTTATTGAATACAGTGATGATAGGTTTTTCTAATACATCCATATCCTTTAATATATCAAATGTAGTTTTGATTTGTATGTCCAAATCTTTATTTGAAGCGTCTACAACATGCAGCAATAAATCTGCATATTTTGTCTCCTCCAATGTCCCTTTAAATGCTTCAACTAAATGAGTGGGCAATTTGGAGACAAATCCTACTGTATCAGTTATTAAAAATGGTTGACCATTATTTAATTTGCTCCTCCTTAAAGACGTATCAAGAGTTGCAAATAACATATCTTCAACATAAACTTGTTTCTTTTCATATCCTTCATCATCAAATTCAATCAATTTATTTAATAAAGTGGACTTCCCTGCATTTGTATATCCTACTAAAGCAACAATTGGCAGATTAGACTCCTCTCTTTTCTTTCTCTTAATGCTTCTAACTTGTTCCATTTCTTTCAGCTGCTTTTCAATATTGTTTATTTCCCTTAAAATATGTCTTCTATCAGTTTCCAGTTTCTGTTCTCCTGGTCCTCTGGTGCCAATGCCGCCTCCTTCTCTGGATAAATAATCTCGAAACCCTACTAACCTAGGTAAACGATATTTCATTTGAGCCAACTTAACCTGTAGCTTACCTTCCTTGCTTGTTGCTCTATTTGCAAATATATCCAATATTAAATTGGTTCTATCAACTATTTTTTTATCTATTATATGTTCTAAATTTCTAAGCTGAGCACCTGACAATTCATCATTAAATACTACTGTTGTAATCTCCAATTCATCACAATAATTTTTAATTTCCTCTGCCTTGCCCCTACCTATAAAATAAGCGGGATTAATTCCTGTCTTTTTTTGAATCACCCTTGAAATTACAACTCCGCCGGCAGCTTTTACTAATTCTTCTAATTCATCCATCGATGTAATTATATCAATAGTATCATCATTTAATTCAACACCGACTAATAAAACCCTTTCCAGACCATCTTCCAATATAGCACCCCCTCTTTTTATGTTATTATAAGTATACCACCTTTTTAAAGTATTATCTAATTTATTTAAATAAAGTTTAAATTTTATTCATGGATAAGCTAACTAAAAAACACCCGGATATTTCTATCCAGATGTTCTCTAATTGTACATATTGATAATAGCCCCAAGGAGAATCGAACTCCTGTTTCCGCCGTGAGAGGGCGGCGTCTTAACCGCTTGACCATGAGGCCATAAATTATATTTTTGGCTCCGGGACTAGGATTCGAACCTAGGTTGTATGATCCAGAGTCACAAGTGCTACCAGCTACACCATCCCGGAACTTAAAAACAATTTTTATTATACTCCTATTTTGAACAAAGTTCAACTACTTTTTATTTTATTTTTGTATTTATAAATTCAATTGCTCTATTTATTCTTTCAATGCAAACATCTTTACCTAATATGGATATTATATCAAAGAGACCCGGCCCCACTGTTCTCCCGGATATTGCCAATCTGGTAGGATGGATTATGTCTCCGCCTTTTATACCCAATTCATCTATCAAATCCCTATAAGCCTTTTCAACTGTTTCCACATCAAATGCAGGTGTTTTGGCTAAAACCTCTTTGCCTTTTTCCAGTAATTCTACCACGCCTTCTTTTTCAAACCTCTTAGCTACCCCTTTTGGATCATATTCTTCTATTTCCTTAAAAAAATATTCACTTGCCTCAGCTATTTCTGGAAGTAGTTTAACCTTTTCTCTTACAGCTCCCACAACTCTTTTGATGTACTCATAATTGTCTTCTATTTTTTCTTTATTTACTAATCCCTTATCTATGAGAAACGGAATGGCTTCTCTAGTCACATAATCTAAATTTAAATTTCTTAAATAGATACCATTCATCCATGTAAGCTTATCTATATCGTAAATTGCGGCAGTTTTTGATACTTTCTTAAGCGAAAATTCTTCTATGGTATCGGTCATTTCAAATATCTCTTTTTCTTCAGCAGGAGACCAACCTAGAAGGGTTAAATAATTGACCAAAGTTTCCTTTAGGTATCCACCTTCTCTGAATTCCTCTACTGAAGTTGCTCCATGTCTTTTACTCAATTTGCTTCTATCAGGTGCAAGTATCATAGACAAATGAGCAAACTTAGGTATTTCATATCCCAAAGCTCTATATATTAAGACCTGTTTAGGAGTGTTTGAAAGATGTTCCTCAGCTCTTATTACATGGCTTATCTTCATAGCGTGATCATCTACTACACAAGCAAAATTGTATGTGGGTATATTATTGGACTTAAGGATTATATAATCGTCAAGCTGACTATTATCAAAGGATACCTTCCCCCTGATTAAATCCTCTAATTCTGTAGTTCCTTCTCTTGGAATCTTGATTCTAACAACATAAGGTTTCCCTTCATGTAGATTTTTTTCGATTTCTTCTTCTGATAACTCTAAACACCTGCCTGAATATCTAAAAGAAAGCTTAAGCTTTTTCTGTTCTTCTCTTTCCTTTTCAATATCTTCTTCAGTACAAAAACAATAATATGCTTTTCCTTCTTTTAATAATCGGTCTACTTCTTTCCTATAAAGATCCATTCTTTCCGATTGATAATATGGGCCATATTCTCCGCCCTTTTCCGGCCCTTCGTCCCAATCCATTCCCAACCATTTCATACTTGAAAGTATTTGAGATATAGAATCTGCCTTCAGCCTTTCTATATCCGTATCCTCTATCCTAAGGATAAATTTACCATTATATTTTCTGGCAAAATAATAATTAAACAACGCTGTCCTTGCTCCTCCAATATGCAAATACCCTGTTGGACTTGGAGCAAATCTCACTCTAATATCTTCCATAAAAAAACTCCCTTCGAATGAAACTTGATTTATAATCAATTATACCACTAATTAGCCAAAATATCTCAATCCATTTGTTTATAAAATTCAATTAGTGGAAACTATAGTTATAATTCCCGAGTTTACAAACAATTCTTAATGTCGAAGTATGAAATCTTTTTGTAAGCATATTGTAACCTTTGAGATATTTGTTATTTGTTAACAACCATTGATTTCTATGTTATAATATATTCTAGCATTAATGAAACTGCATACAGTTTCTACGCATTGCTTTAGCGAGATATCACCTCGTTACATGCTTGGTTGTATAATTAAGGAGGTAAATTAATGTCGGATGAAAAGAATAATAAAAAGAAACAAAAGAAAGTTACAGCTTCTAAAGTTGTTAAGACCTTATTAATTCTTATTTTAATATTAGCCATCATAGGTGGAGGAGCTGCAACAGGTATTGTTTTATCTATAATAAAAGATGCACCGGAAATAGATCCTTCAAATATTAATTCAACTTTAGATCAAACATCATTTATATATGATTTAGATGGCAATATGGTTGAAAAGATACAGGCTGCAGAACTTAGAACTATAGTAGGGCTAAATACTATGCCCGAATATTTGAAGGAAGCATTTATTTCAATAGAAGATGAAAGATTTAAAGATCACATAGGGATAGATCCAAGGGGGATAGTTTCTGCATTAATTGATAATTTGAAGTCAGGAGGCATGCGTGGCGCAAGTACTATAACCCAACAGTTAGCCAGAGGGTTGTATTTAGACCCATTGGATAAATCTTTAACCAGAAAAATAACTGAAATGTATTTAGCCTTGCAAATTGAAAGAGTTCTTTCAAAGGATCAAATACTTGAGTCTTATTTAAACCGAAGTTATTTTGGACAAAATGCTTACGGAGTACAAGAAGCCGCTCAAACATATTTTTCTAAAGATGTAGAGGATTTAACATTGGCCGAATCAGCCCTATTGGCAGGTGTAGTTAAGGGAACAAATACCTATCAGCCTTTCTATAGAGTAAAGCCCGAAGACTTTGACAGCAGTACACACTATGAAGTAGGTCAAACCGATGTATTGGGTGAAAAATACATTTTAGTTTATAATCAAAAATCTGTTGACAGACAAAAGGTTGTACTTAAAAAAATGCTTGATTTAGGTAAAATCTCGGAAGAAGAATATAATCTGGCGCTGAATGAAAATATAAAGGAAAATTTAAAACCCGGAGAAAAGAAGACATATGATATTACCAACTACTTTACTGACTATGTTAAAACTCAAGTTGTGGAAGCATTAGTAGAAAAATTAGGTTATACAAAACAACAAGCAGAAGATGAGTTATATACGGGCGGTTTAAAAATATATTCCACTATTAATGTCAATCTTCAAAAGAAATTAGAAGATGCTTATAGTAATTTTACCGAAATTCTCGTAGGAAAAACTGATAATATTAAGGGTCCTATATTGGTGGATTGGAGCTTAAACAAAGCCGGCAATGTATTGGACGATAAGAAAAATATTATATTTTTCAAAAAAGATAATCTCATGACAGATGATTATCACCTATTTATTGAAAAAGGAACATATGAACTTACAGATGGGAATTTAATAATAAGGAATAACAAATTAACACCATATAAAAAACATGTTGATGTAGCTGACTTTTATACAATAGATGAAAGGAAAAATTTAGTAACACATACCTGCGGATCTATAATGCCAAATGAAGATGAATTTGAAATCATAGATAATGGAGTAAAGTTTAAGAAGAACTTTTTAGATAAAAATAATGATTTTTATAAAATAGACGAAAATGAAAATTTACTGATTGATAACAAGTTTTTCTTTGTGGATAAAAACGGTATTGTCCAACCGCAATCAGGTACAGTAGTTATGGATTATAGAAATGGTCATATACTTGCAATAGTTGGCGGACGGGATGTAGATGGTACAAGAATATTAAATAGAGCAACAGCTTCACAGAGGCAACCCGGATCAGCAATAAAACCGATAGCAGTATATTTACCTGCATTGGACAATGGTTATACTGCTGCTTCCGCCATTGATGATATACCTTTTTATAATGGTAATGGACAACTATGGCCAAAGAACTGGTATACCGGATATCGGGGAATGCACACATTGAGAAAATCAGTTGAGCAATCCGTAAATGTTAACGCTGTAAAAACATTACAAAGCATTGGAATCAAGACTTCTATGGCTTATCTGGAAAAGATGGGAATTATAAATGCAGCTCATCCGGAAAAGGATAATATAATAACCAGTGTTGAAAACAGAGCTACAAATGATGAAAATCTATCCGCATTAGCCCTCGGAGGCATGACAAAAGGTCTTACTCCGTTGGAAATGACAGCTGCATACGGAGCTATCGCAAATCAAGGAACATATATAGAACCGATAGCATTTACAAAAATTGTTGATAAAAATGGAAAAGTTCTAATAGATAATATCCCTAAAGAAACTGTAGTAACATCTCCTCAAGTAGCATATATTATGGGGGATATATTGAGAACTACCGTAAGCAATGGTTTAGGCAGCAGAGCAAAGCTTAAAAATATGGTAGTAGCGGGAAAAACCGGTACAACCCAAAATCAGGCTGATATATGGTTTATAGGTTACACCCCATATTATGTCACAGGAACTTGGATAGGAAATGATTCTCCTAAAATAACTCTGGGAAAAAGCAGTAGTACTGCAGCGCAATTATGGCAATATATAAATACCAAAATCCACGAAGACCTAGAAGGTAAAAATAGCTTTGAAAAACCTGATGGTATTGTAAGCGCAAGCATCTGTACACAGTCCGGGTTATTGGCATCCGAGCTTTGTACGCAAGATCCAAGGGGAGTTGTAAAAACAGAAATCTTTGCAAATGGTACTGTGCCAACAAAATATTGTGATATGCATGTTGCATTAGAAATCGATGCTACCAACGGTAAAATTGCAAATGAGTATTGTCCTGAAAGTGTAGTTGAGACCAGAATATTTATTCAAAGGACACCTCCATATAATCCTCAAGACCATAATGGTATAGTCCCAAGTGATTATCAATACAATGCTCCTACAGCAGTCTGTGATGAACATAACGAATCAAATTGGGTTCCGGATATCATAGACGATTGGTTTAATGATTGGCTTAACAAGGATAGAGAAGGCAACGGAGAAGATGACAATGATAGTGAAGAGATAGTACCTCTCAATCCATTTGAAACTAATGATAATGGTAATCGTAACAGTAACGGACGTTCCAAAAACAGAGGTAATAACAACGGTAACTAACCTTAAAGACTAAGGGTTTATAAACCCTTAGTCTTTTGTTTTAGGATTAAACACCAATGCCACAACATACCCAAACAGTATAACAGCAGCAATCCCACCGCCTGCTGCTTCAATCCCACCTGTAAATGCACCTAGTAATCCTTTTGTCCCAGCACCTTCTATGGCGCCTTGAGATAGCGCATATCCAAAACCGCTTATTGGCACGGTAGCACCCGCTCCTCCAAATTCAACTATAGGGGTATAAAGCCCAAGTCCTCCAAGTACAACCCCCGCAGTAAGAAAAGATACCAATATATGCGCAGGAGTTAATTTTGTATTATCCAATAAAATCTGACCAATTACACATATTAATCCCCCAACTATAAATGCCTTAACATAATCCATTCTCTATCTACTCCCTTTTCTTATCAATTGTTACCGCATGTGCAATACAAGGTATGGATTCACCCTGTTGAACACTTGTAGTTGAGTGGAGTGCTCCGGTTGACATTATTAAAACTCTATTGAATTTTCCTTTTTTTATCTCCTTTAGGACATAGCCATTAAATACGGCAGCCGAACATGCACATCCACTTCCACCCGCATGGGTATCCTGTGTATCTTTGTCAAATATCTCTACACCTGCATCGGTATACATACTTCTTAAATCATAACCTTCTCTTTTCATCATATCTATTACTATTTCTTTGCCTATATGGCCTAAGTCACCTGATATAATCAAATCGTAATCTGAAGGTTTACATCCTATATCCCTAAAATGATACAAAAGTGTATCTACAGCTGCAGGAGCCATAGCAGCACCCATATTATTTACATCTTTAATGCCTGCATCAATAATCTTTCCTGTAGTTACATATTTTATATATGGTCCATTTCCGCCTGATGCTAAAAGAGTTGCACCTGAACCTGTCACAGTCCATTGTGATGAAAACTTCCTTTGATTGCCATATTCAAGCGGAAATCTAAATTGTCTTTCAGCAGTACTAAAATGACTTGATGCAGAGCAAATGACATTATCTGCAAATCCTCCGTCAACTATCATAGCCCCTAATGATAAAGACTCAGTCATGGTAGAGCAAGCTCCATAAAGTCCAAAAAATGGTATGCTTATCTGTCTTGCGGAATAACCTGTAGCAATTATTTGATTCAATAAATCCCCTGCAATTAAATAATTAATATCATTTACTGTCAATCCCCCATTGTTTATAGCGGCTTTTATGCACTCTTCCTGCATTTTAATCTCAGCTTTTTCCCATGACTCTTGACCCCAGAGATCATCTGCCAAGATTAAATCAAAATATTTTGATAAAGGTCCATCTCCTTCCTTAGGGCCTACTATTGTATAAAATCCTTTAATCGAAGGAGGATTACCGAATTTTACTGTTTGAGTTCCCAATCTTTTTACAGCCAAGTTATCACCTACCCTTGAATAATAAAGTCAATAATCCAACAATAACCGAACCCCCAATGCCATAAACCAATACCGGGCCTGCGATTGTGAACATTTTGGATGCAACTCCAAAAATAAATCCTTCTCTTTTAAATTCCATTGCAGGAGAAACTATAGAATTTGCAAAACCTGTTATAGGCACAGAAGCTCCTGCACCGCCTATTTTGCCTATCTTGTCATATATCCCCAGCCCAGTCAACAAAGACCCCAGAAATACTAAGGCTATAGATGTAAAAGATGCCGCACTTGATTCATTTAGTCCCAAGCTCAGCAGATAATTTAAAATAAATTGACCTAAAGTACAAATAAAACCCCCGACTAAAAAAGCCATAATAATGTTTTTTACATAGGTCGGCTTTGGTATCTTACCTTCTACATATTTTTCATACTCTTTCTTATTTAATTTTTCCATTTTAACCTCCTATATGAATTAGAAAATAATATAATGAGCCTGCAACTTTACCCATCAATAAAGCCCTTTTTATAGCATTTTCTTTTCTGTTTAATTTAAACTTCTGGGCCATAATCGGTATAACATTCAAGGTCTCCGCCAAAGCTGATGAAAATAGTCCTATATATGCTCCTAAAATAAATCCTATTGGTAATGTACTTATCTTTCCTAGTTTAATTGAAAAATCATAAAAATATACAAAGGAGGCTAAAAATCCTCCCAAAATGTACATATCCTCATATAGCTTCAAATATCTATTTGTTTCAGTCAATTGAATCACTCTAGGAAATATTTCTATCAATGCTATGAAGGCTGCATAAGCACCGCCTACAACAACTCCTCCACCTATTGACATCAGAATAAGAATAACATAACTCATCTATATCATTCCTTTTTTTGTCTTTTTTGCATTTCTTCTAAGATATATTCGTCCATTTCTTTGTCATATAGATATGTTTCTATGTCCAAAGGACCGGGTTCTTTTCTTCTTCTTATACTTTTACTTTTTACCCTTTTAAAAAATGTAACCATGCCAATTCCTAATCCAAAGGAATACGGTATTGTCATGATTAATGGATTTTCTTTTTTAACCCCTGTAAAAGTAAAATATAGTTTATCCAAAGTATCCTTCATATTGACATCCTCATGAAAATACATGATACCCATTGCTGCGCCAAAAAATAATACAATACAAATTAACGTTGTTTTTATCAATTCGAATGTTTTATTTTCTCTTTCCCTGGATTTTACCTCTAGTATAATCTCAGTTGCACCCATAGGACTTATGTCTACAAATGGAAATTTATCAACTATCTTTTTTATAACATCGGTAGCTGATAAATAATCCCAATTTTCTTCATCTTTACTTATATATACTTTTATAGAATCAATTTCCTTTTTTACTGTTGCATTCTGACAATATACTTCTGCAATATCCTTTATATAAACCGAGTCATTTTTCCCCGGTGAATACCTCTTTGAAAATATAATATATGCTTGTTCCTTACTCTCCATTTATATCCTCCCCCATATAATTAAATACAAGTGTTGCGCTTTTAGGTACTTTATTAGTTTTTTCTTCTTTTATTTTAAATAGATATACAAAAGAAATAATGATTGTCAGTGTCATTAAAAGAAAAATAGTTCTTTTCAAAATTAATTTCATCATAGTTCACCTCGTATAATATGTTTAGAACAACTTTTTAAGTGTTCTAAACATTAATTTATTTTTGCAAATTGCATTAATAAAGAACTACCCTTTATGACTGTCAAATCTGTTAAGCAAATACTTGT
>NZ_JACRTG010000014.1 GCF_014385195.1 Paratissierella segnis | reverse complement strand
TTATAGATAAATGCAACCTTTTTCATTGCCATGACCCTCCGATTCAATCAAGCTTTCTTCAATTTTTTACCACTAAATTCAATCACTTTAGCAGCTAATACCTTCATAGGATCAACGTAAAAATCATCCAAATGAATTTCTTCTTTTATTATTGAAAGCTCCGTACAGGCTAAAATCGCGTTTTTACAATTAGCATCTTTTATAAACTTATCCAATACAGCCCATTTTTCAAAGTCACAAGGCTTACCCTTTTTTATCCTGTCATAAATTTCATACATTACAATTTTCTGCATGTCTTCCGGCAATATAAAAGGAACCACTCCTACCTTTTCCAGCCTATCCTGATATAGTTTCGTTTGGATTGTACCATCAGTGGCTAATACTGCCACCTTTTCTCCTTTGGCTTTTTGTGCGACTTGATCAACAGTCTCCTGAACCATATGTATAATAGGAATATTTATTTCGTCTTTTATCATATCTGCAAAAAAATGCGCCGTATTACATGTAATTCCAATCGCTTCACATCCACTTTGCTCCAATATCTTTGCATCTGCCAGCAATTGATCGTGTATTTCAGTATATTCACCATTTAATATTGCTGATGTTCTATCCTTCATTGAAGCATCGCTATATATTATCATATTCAAATGATCTTGATCACAACCGGCTTCCGTCATATTCGTTACCATTTTATAAAATAGTTGTGAAGCCATAGGACCCATTCCACCTATTATTCCAATTAGTTTACTCATTTTTTTCTCCTTCCTACATCCCATTTATTTGTCTAGCCGCATTCTTAAACAAAAATCTTTAGCATATTCACGTGTATCAAGCTTTCGATTACAATGTCATCTTCATATTATGCCTATAACTGTTTCTCTTCTATTATACATTTTTTATTAAAATAATTCTATTATGTTATTTTTAGTGATTTTCAATAAATACTATTTGTACTATTTAAAAGATTCTATATGAGTCTCATAAATGAAAAACGATATGTTTTCGTCATGAATTAACTTCACAACAACATATCGTTTTGTTGATAATCAGATACTTTTATCTAAATTCATTATTGAATTTTTTATGTTCTAATATATTTCTTAAAAGATTGTCATCAATTGATATTAGAATTTAATAAATTTATCTCCCGGAACGCCGCAAATACTGCATTTATCAGGTCGAGATTTTTCAATGTTACCGCATACAGGACATAGATAGTAGAAAACTTCTTCAGTCTCATCAATATTCTCTAATGCATCCTTATAAAGCTTAGCATGGACTTCTTCCGCTTCCTTTGCAAATGTAAATGCTCTAACCGCTGCTTTATTTCCTTCAGCTTCAGCATCCTTTATAAATTCAGGGTACATTTCTGTAAATTCATAGGTTTCTCCTGCGATTCCATCTTTAATATTTTCTTCTGTTGTACCAACTTTTCCTGCCAATTCATATTCTTTCAATGCATGATAAGTCTCCGCTTGTGCTGCAGCTTTAAACAATTTTGCAGCATTCTTCTTTCCATCTTTTTCAGCTTTTGCGGCATAAGCCAAATACTTTCTGTTTGCTTGAGATTCTCCTGCAAAAGCAGCCATTAAATTTTCTTGGGTTTTGTTTGAATTCATTGTTTTGTCCTCCTCATTTTTATTTAAACTTTCTAATAATTTTTTTACAGCATCTTTAGGGAATCTTTCCGGATAATCTTTATCAAGAAGTGATTGCAAAAATTCCTTGGTGTTTTCGCTTTGCGGCAGCATATATCCGGCTTCACGGATGATATCCTCCGCCATGATACGATTTGATTTTTCTATAGCATAAGCCAGTTTGCCAGATAAACCAGCAGCTATATTCTCCTGTTTCGACTTGCTTCGCATCAATGCTTTCAGCGCATTAACAGCTGAATCTGTTTTGTCCTGCTGTTTGGGATATTCCTTCGGAACCATAGAAATCGCACCGGATGGGCAGGCATCGGCGCAGTCCCCACAACCGATACATTTATCGACATCTATTATACTGTTCTCTGTATCTGTCGCCCCAGTTGGACAGACATAAAGGCATAAACAGTCCTTTGTACACAAACGTATATTTCTTACTGCATATTTATCGCCCATTTTATTCCCTCCCCTCAATCTTCTCGAATTTCCAATTAGGCACCTTGCATACAGGGCATATTTCCGGCAGCGTATCTCCTATGTAAATAAAGCCGCAAATAGTACAAACATAGATTCCTGTATTCTCGAGGATTTTGTCGCCCTCTTTTTCATAGCGTGCTAAAATTGATTTTTGAATTCGAGTAACTTTTTCACTCCATACCAAAGCACGAAGCGCACCTCGATCCTTTGCATTGGATGCTGCAGAATTGGCGTTCGGAAATCCCTCTTCTAAATCTTTTTCAACTAATGCAATCAATTGATTATAATCCGGATCCTTAGCAGGCGCTGAAGCTGTTTTAAAATATTCGGATAGTTCTTTAAAAATAGCTTCTTCTTCAGGCTTGTACTGTTTTTCACATCCACGTGCAAGATTCGTGCAAAGTGCACTGACTTCCAAAGGAGACATCTCTCTCATATCTACGGATGACTCAATTGCAGATATTGGTTTCTTTTCCAAAGGTGCAACTGACTCACCCTGTTTTTCAAATTCAGATTTTTCTGCGCCGCATAGAGGACATACCCAATCCTCCGGCAATTCCTCCCATGTTGTGCCCGAGGCAATACCTTCTTCGGGAATACCTTTTGCTTCATCATATATGTAGCCGCAAACGGAACATACATATTTTGCCATTTCATTACCTCCTCACTTGTTTTCTTCTATATTTATAAGGCATCTTTACAAATACCTTTGAAATATACGCTCTTACTATTAATCTGGAAGTTGATTAATGTTCATGATTTTACTACCATAATTGTGTAATATTGTATTTATTACAAAGTAGTAATTGTTACATTCTAATTATATACAACTAAAGTTAAAAATGCAATAGGATATTAAATATTTGTCAATAGAAAAAATAGGGAGGGACAATTGTTAATGTCCCTCCCACATTTTTACTCAAAATTCATAATAAAGTTTCTTATGTCATGAAAATCATTCCATGGCTCATAATGCTTGCCTTTTTTATCCAATAAGACTGCCAAATTATCCCTGGCAAATACCAAATCTGCTTCATGCGCCATCCGTACATCTGTATAGCTATCCCCTGCGCAAATAGCAAAATTATAGTCATATTCAGCCATAATTAGTGTCTTTTGCATAATCTCCCCATCCTGCTCATAATCGGATATAAGCTTCATATACGGACCATTACAATCTAAATCTACGCTGTGTATATTCAATAGCTTATCTTTATAAGGAGCAAGCTTTTCATTGACATATGGGGAAAGTCCTCCTGAAATCACTACTACCGGAATATTTATTTGCTGCATTGCATCCAATAATTCCTCAAAACCCTTCCTAATAGGAACAGTTTTGACATAGTCCATAATTTCTCCCAACTTACTTGAAGGAATAGTTCCAAATCCCATATGCAATACCTGACTGAGTGTAAGCTTACCGGAAAGCATCTCCTTATGTTTTTCTTCATAAAGCTTTGGTTCAATTGTACGTCGCATACTTCCTTCTAATGTCTCTTCCGATGTAATGGTTCCATCAAAATCTAAAAACAATATTTTATCATACATAAGCATTTTCCTTTGTTTTATTGCATTAAATCAAAGTTTTTAAAAATATCAGGATTGAGAAACTCTGCCATTCGCCTTAGTTCCTCATGGTCCTTTGCATATTCCATAAGATCAATGCCTTTCATTGCAGCATCTATTGCCTGACGCATTGATCGTGCTCCAGCTTCACTGCCATCGGGATGTCCATGTACTCCTCCGCCAGCTGCCAAAATAATATCGGTACCCAAATCATCAATGCAATTTTTTACAACTAACTGGGTTGTACCACCTGAACAAGCATACATCATAGGCTTAATATTCCACCAAGGTTGTGTAAAGAATTTAAAACTTCGATAAAATATTTTATACGGTATAGGAAATTTTCCCCAAGGATGACCGTTTATCTGGAAGTCTCCTCCTGCTAGTCGGGTAATTTTACCTATAACCAACGGAGCGGAAATTCCGGTATATGTTGAGCTTGCATATGCTCCTACAAAGTCTACATGTGCCAATATGGGTACATTTATATTCGGATCATCTGCAAGCATCTTTAGTGCGCCATGTCCTGCTGTATAGGTATTAAGCATTATACAGTTAGCACCATATTCTATAGCCCTGTAGGCATTATCCTTTATTTTATCAATGTTGTCTGTAACGTTTACGGCGTAAAGAGTGTGCTCGCCTGTTTCTTCAAATACCTTTTTCTCTTTCTCCATAAATTTTGTTACACGATCTTTAAGAGGACAAAAGCTTTCATTAGCAGGTAAAAGCTCATCATCCTTTATTATATCAACTCCACCTTTAGCAGCACTGTAAAATATCTCCGCACCTTCATCCGGTGTCCAGCCTATATTGGGCTTAATCATTGCATTTAGCAACGGCCTATCTTTAACTCCAAGTAAATCTCGAAGACCTTCTACTCCAAACTTCGGACCTTGGAACTTCTCAACATATTTTTTAGGAAATGCACAGTCTATCAATTTAACCATTCCTGAAGCCGATATATTTCCAAATATCGTTGTAAGCATCATAGAAATACTGTTACCTAAATTTTCCATAGGAAATGCAATTTGAATAATATACATTGGCGGCAAGTCCTCAACATAATCAGCACCTGTGTCAGGTACTTCATATATTGCAACAACCTTTGCGCCAAACTTTATTTTTTTATCTACGGAATCGGCGCCAACCTTTATCCAGGTACCTGTAGTCTGCTCATCAGCAATAGCTAATGCAAGTTTTTCAATACTTTTTGTTTTTATGCGAGCTTGATAAGTTCCGATAATATAATCTTCCGAAAATGCTACCTCCGGAAACGCATGTCCTAAGTTTACTTCATCTAATTTTCGTATCATTTCAGCATCCTCCTTAATTTAGCGCTCAATATTTTGGAAAACATCCTCAAAGCCTTTGAGAGTTTCCTCTATCGTGTCGTCATTATCCGCCATACTAGTATATATACGACTGCCTGCAAGAGTAATTATCCCGTTAGCAGTCAATGCAGCCCCAAACTTCTCAATATTATGCTGTCTAGCCGGAATCTTTTTAAATATATCAGGATCAGTAACAGATAAATACATTACTCCTGATACTTCAAAATGAAGAATTGATCCTATATTCCATACTACAAAGGGCAATTCATATTTATCAATTAACTTCTGAATACCTGCACACAGTTTATCTCCATTTTCTCCAGCTTTTCTTGCAGCATCCTGCTCAACAATTTCTTTGATAGCATAATATCCGGCAGCACAACTTAGAGGATTGGCTGTCAAGGTGCCACCAACATAAGCTCGTTTCTTCCCTGCTTGAACACCTGCTGCCAAGCAGCTCATTATATCTTCGCGGCCTCCTATGCCACCTGCCATTGGGAATCCTCCAGCTACAATCTTGCCGAATACAGTAAGGTCAGGTCTTACGTTAAAGTAGCCTTGTGCTCCGCCGGGACCCGCCCTGAATGCAGTTACTACTTCGTCAAATATAAGAAGCGCATCAAACTCGTCGCATAGCTCTCGCACCTTTGTGCAGTAATCAAATTCTGCCATTCGTGTTCCGCTTTCCGGACCGAAAGGCTCAATAAGTACAGCTGCAGTTCCTCCTGCCCTTTCATTTTCCTCCAAAACCTTTCGTAGAGATTCTATATCTCCAGGATAACCTTCTGTAGTATTAGCTGATAGCTCACTAGGTATTCCATGAGCTTCAAATGTCTTTGTATATGGGATATGCAAGCTGTAAACCAATTGGTCACTCCAGCCATGATATGCTCCACCAACTTTTACTATTCTTTCCTTTCCAGTAAATGTTCTTGCAACTCGAATAGCAACCATATCCGCCTCTGTACCACTTGCAAGGCAGCGATATTGCTCAACCCAAGGCATATTTTCATTAATTATCTTTGCTAACTTCAGCTCATATTCATGAAATAATCCAGTAACAGGGCTATGATCTTTAATAACCTCCAATACCTTATCCGTAACAGGCTTATAATTGCTTCCTAACAATGTAGGACCTCCTGCCTGCAGATAATCCACATATCGGTTGCCATCAACATCATACAAATATGCTCCTTCCGCTCTATCGATTGCTAGCGGAAATGGATAATTGAATGCAAGATTATGCTGCACTCCTCCTGGGATATACTTCCTTGCTTCTTCAATCAAGGCTTTAGAACCCTTACACTTCGTATCAAAATACGAAAGATAATTTTCCATCGCCTTAGGGTTTATTTCATATATCCTATCATTGACTAGCCTATCCATCTTTTCGTTAATCATTTTTACATCAGGCCATTTTGAAATACCATAACGTTTGTCCATTTTATTCACCTCTAATTTTTTTTACTAAATTAATGTTTCTTCAACTTCAAAGGATTCATTTTGGTTATATAAACCCTCATATAAAGCATTAAGGGAGGCAAAAGATTTTTTATTATCAAAATAAAGGTTCTTAAATACCGGGAAAATTCTGTCATATATAGCTGTATTAGCGGCATTTGGCTTATATGAAGCCTTAACCTTTATAATATCTTTTATCTCCTTAATATCAGAAATAAGTCCAAAGCTCACTGCCATCAATGCTGCAGCTCCTATTGTTCCCACATGCCGTGGATTTTCAATTGTTTCCACTTCCCTGCCCAAAACATCGGCTAACACCTGACAGATATAAGGTGAAATCGCGCTTCCACCTGTAAATCGCACAGTTGATGTCGTTTTGAACGCTTTCTCCGTTACTTCAAGCATCCATCGCATATGCATACAAACACCTTCAACCACAGATTTAACTAAATCACTGCCACGTGTTGCAATTCCCAGCCCAAAAAATACTCCCCTTGCATAAGGATCTTCAAAAGGACAACGATTTCCATGCATCCAAGGAGAATATACAATGCCATTGCTGCCAGCAGGGACATCCTTCATGTATTCAATCAAACCGTCATAGTCCATTTCAGGTAAATCAATACGATCTTTTACCCATTCCATGCATTTGCCGGCAGTTTCCAATTCGGCAATATAACAGTAAGAATCAGGGTCCACTCCCACTAAAGCACCTATAACATTGCCAATATCTAAATGAAGTTTATCCACTGTCGTACATACCCATCCTGAGGTCCCGGAATAGAAGTTTACATCTCCTACATTAAGACAACCGGCTCCTATTTGGCATAGGCTGACATCACTGCCCCCCGAAAATACAGGTATTCCCGGTTCCAGGCCAAGATCATTCGCGGCAATTGGCAATAATCCGCCCACTTCATCGGTTGAATTACACAATTCAGGAAGATGATCCATATCAATGCCAAATAAATTGCATAGTTCTTTGCTCCAACAACCTTTTTTTACATCATAGAGAAATGTGGCACTTGCAACATCACGGCTTACCCGCATTTTTCCTGTAGCACGACAGGTCAAATATTCCTTTGCGTCCAGCCATTTGTATGTATTATGATAAATTTCCGGTTCGTTATCCCTAATCCAGTGATATTTCCATATAGGGTCTTTGGTGCTTGCAGTGACCGCTCCGGTAATCCTAATTAATCTATATACTTTGTATAGATTTAGCCCTTCTATTTGCAAACCTCTTTTCATATACTTGGCAAATTGCTTATCTGCTCTGGTATCCATACAGCTCATAGCTCGCCTAAGCGGCGTGCCTTCCTTGTCAACCATAACCAACGTCTGCATTTGCGAACAAAACGAAATTCCTTTAATTTCTTCCTTAGAAACCCCCGTTCTTTTTAAAAGTCTTTTTGTGCTTTTTCCCATGGCATCCCACCATTCCAAGGGATCCTGTTCCACTCCGCCATTTTCTAAAACATGCAGTTCATATGGTTCCACTTCGCCGTCAATTAGGTAAACGCTTTCCTTTTTGCTAATATCAAACATGCATGTTTTAAGACCAGTTGTGCCGATGTCGTATGCAATAACCTTCATCTTAACATCATCTCCATTTATAAAGATATGTGTCTGAAAAGTTTGTATCGATACTATAATTATACTCGGGTCTAAAATTCGTGTCAATACTAAAATCTATTATTGCTAAAATTATTTTTTTCTGTATAATAATATTATGGATATGAATAGAAGAGAATTAAACAAAATTAATAGCAGAAAGCGCATTTTAAAAGCTTCCCGTAAGTTGTTTTCACAAAAAGGCTATGAAGAAACAATGATGGAGGATATTGCAAATAAGGCTGAAGTATCTAAAGCGACTATTTATAATTACTTTTCTAACAAAGAAAGCCTATTAATAGGAACTGCGAATGAAGTACTTGACAGGGTTGAAGCTATGGTCAAAAGTGATAATACTGACTGCAAAAACAGTGAGCAGAAACTAAAAATTGCATTAGAAGAGTTAGTATCTGCATCGGTAGAATACTTGGGACTTTCACGCCGCATTACATATCTTAGTTCTTGTGAGGACAGCGCATTGTATGCAACGAGTAAAAAAATGGTGAATATTATAAAAGAGCTTGTCATAGATGCACAAAATGAAGGATTGTTTTTATCCGGCGCTAATGCAGATGATATTGTAGATGTGATTATGGGTATTTATCTCATAACCCAGTTTGAGTGGTCTCATATTGATGAGTACTCCCCTGAATTTCTTAAAGAGAAACTAGACCGCTTTTTTACTGCAATGCTAAGTGAATACCGCAGTAAATCGGAATAAATTTTCTAGATTTATTGGGAGTGAGGTGTTTATTCTAAATAAAAGATACCTCCATTCCCAAACTCAAATTTCCCTTTTGCTCCTATTTCGAAATGTTTCTTGGCAATGCCTAAATCAATCATATCCATTGAATAGTCATTTGCAATTTGAACACTTAAGGTATTATTCTCATATTTAAACATTGCTTTTTGTGTGTTTTTAGCACTTGGAGCCAATAGTACAGCTTTCATTCCGTTTTGTACCCATTGAGGCAAAGGACTATCGCTTATAATTCGTTCTTCCATACTCTTTACCTTTCTATGCGTAACTGAATGTATCATCTTTTCCTTTAAGGAAAGAGCTGCTACTTTACCTACTACTACAACACAAGGTGACTTTTCACTTTTATCAATAGTTAATACATCCTTATCAAAGGTACCCCCAACCCAGCATGTTCCAAGACCTAAATTGGTTATATGAAGAACTAATTCTTCTCCATAATATCCAATTTTCTCGTCTAAATCTTTATCGTCTTTATTACCTTTCATCAATACGAGGGATCGTACACTGGTAAACAGCCCATAACTTTTACTTAACTTTCCAAAGGCAACGCTTCCATCCTCCATAAATTCCATGGCTAAACCGGATACTTCATTTAAATGATTTATAATCGAAATAATATTTTCTTTTTCCCAATCTGTAATCGGCTCATTTTCAAACTTTCTCCGTGAAGCTCTATTTTCTATTGCACTTAGCATAAGATTACCTCCATACATTAGATTATACTAAATTTTAATTTGTTTAACGTATTCATTGTTCAATTTACATCCGGCAATCATAACTAATTAGAATGAGAATCCCAATTGTTCTACGTCTTCTGTTCTTATTTTAGAAGTAACCATCTAATTTATATAATGTTGAAATCTCATCAAGAGTTATTTTCTTCTTATCTATATTTCTTATTGATTTCATCTTAGCATCTCCATTTTTTTAGAAAGTCAATTTTATCAATATCTCCGCCTACTGAAATTGCAGTTCTAATAGCATCTTCAAATGAAGTAGATTCTAAAATTTCCCTCGTCTCTATAATTGCTTTAGCTACAGCTAAGGTCATAATACTATCATCAGTTGCAAAGCAATCTTCAGCAAATAATATGAAATCCTTTGCCCTATAGTTATTGAATTCAAAACGAGAACCAGCTATATCTCCAATATTGCACCTATCATTATTTAACGCCTCCTATAGCACTATCCGTTCATACTATTTTATATATTATTAGCTAACCATATCTTTAACGAATTGTCATCAATCACAATGTATTTACCTTTTTTGGACTCCCCGTAATTATCCAAAAAGTGGCTATCCACTAAATACTTAACTATATTAATAACTACATGATAAGCCGTAGTATATTTTGTATCTTTTAAAATCAAGCTCTCATATCTTTCTGCTATCTTTCTTGGTTCTATATAATCAGTACCATATTCGTTCTTTCTATTAACAATACTATTTATAATAGTCTTAAATAAAGGTTTATCAATAGATATACTTGCATATTTTTTAGCCAACTTTATTGATTCATTGTCTGTACTACTATTTTCAATATTAGTTTCTTCATTATTTTTAGCACTATCATTTAATTTTATCTTTAAATTTTGTTCCTTATATCCAGCAATTTTTAAAATCCTTATACATCTATTGTAAATAGTATTTGCATTATCATTGACTAGTACATATAATCCATAAGAGGTCTTTTTATAATGTTCTTTATCTATCTTATTATGTTCATAAGTAAGCGGTATTCTTTTCTTTCCCTTAAATTTGTCATCCCTTAAAACATCTGCTACTATTCCCTTATCCCTTTTATTTAGTTCTTCCATCAATATCAACAAAATATCTCTCCAATATTTCACATCATATTTTATACCAAATAGTTCCACCTGTATGGGATCAGTGCCTGTCCAATCATCTAAATAATCGTATTCAGTATCATTGCCTAATTGATCTTGTTCTTCGCCTTTTGTTATAGAAATATATTCATTTCTCACATCATCTATTTTTTCAAGTATTTTTTTTAGATCTTTGAGCTCTTCTAGGCACCCTTCCAGCTCTTCTACTAAATCTTCTTCAATCAATTCTTTAGCCTCATCTTTTAATATCTTTATGTGGTCATTAATATCTTCATTTAACCAGTTAAAATCCTCTTCAATTATCTCGAAAATATCCTCTATATTATTTCTATCCGTCATTGTTACCCACCTCTATTTTTCTTAATATCTAACCTCTAACACTATATATGAAAATTTATCAGTTCTATGTAATTGATTATTTGACCAGAAATTTATCGCACCACTTTGTTGTAAAGTCATAAACTTGTTTCTACTATCATCGTTAGACACCTCCGTTCCTTTTTAAAAACTGTAGACTTAAATCACTCATTTATATAATACTAACCACTTCATTAGGTATGCCTTATCATTATTTACAAGCACTTCATACCATTCAGAAAAAAGAAAATATTCTTCATCATATATTTTAAGAGGTGCAAAATAATATATTTTAGGGCTTTTCCCTTGGTTCCCTTCCTATTATCTTCGCCCATATTAATATAATAACACAAAAAGGGATAATGAAAACACTTTCATATTCAATATCATTTGATTCATACTGACAATTACCATCAATTTATGGGCTCATCTCTTTTATAAATGACATAATATTGGGCGTCTTCTACATAAATTAGAAAACGCCCAGTATTTTCATTTAATGAACAATTTTAATGTATTTGCTTTAGACTATCAATAAGAAATTATTAAGCTTTAAACCAATTTCCATTAATAAGAGCCTTAGCATCAGAAGTTAGTGGAATCAAATCGCTTCTGTCAAGATATGAAATATCAAATTTACGATTCAGAGCTGCAAAATGTTTTAATCCAAAAGCTATTTTATTTAAATATGAAAATACTCCAACAGCTCCTAAAGAAAATTTATTTGCTTCCTTACCATATATAAATCTTAAATCTGCCAAATCATAATATAGTTCATTAACAGTACTGCCAATTTTCTTCATATTATTAGGAATATCTCCTTTTTTTATTCTTTCACCAACATTTTTACCACTCATGGCAGCTGTCATAGAAGCACGGCATATTCCTATACCAGTTATATTTTGATTTCCAAATGCAAGTGCCTTAAATACTTGGTCTTCAGAACTAAATCCACCAGCAATAGTAATAGCCGGAATATAACGATCCTCCGCTTTTAATTTCTCAACTATGTTACAAACTGCTTCTTCCAATAATATTGTAGGCAGACTCCATTCATTCATCATCTTACAAGGACTATATCCGGTTCCTCCACCGGCACCATCAAAAGTAATCATATCAATCTGGGCTTCACTCCCAATTCTTATTACTCTTTCTAAATCAGCTCTATCATATCCGGCCATTTTGAAATAGAAGTTTTTAATTCCCATTTCTCTTAACTTCTTTACCCTTCCAACTAAGTACTCTTCATCCCACAATGGTAATCTAGTATAAATATTGAAATTCGGACAAACTCCTTCTTCATCCTTTTTAATAATCTCAGGATCCATAGGATCCGGAAATACCAACATCCCTATTTCTTGTTTTTCTAATGCTTCTTCTCTGTTTTTTAATTTACGAACTGGTTGTGTACCTTTCGCACTTTGACCAAATTTGAACTCTAAAGCCTCTAAATTATATTCCTTTATTGCATATTCCGGAATTCCCAGCATATCATCTTCAACATTACACTGTAATACAATCTGCCCATATCCCCGATAATATTTTCTAAAAGCATCTAATATAATGCCTAAAGCAGGAAATTCAACAACTTTGTGATTCTCAATCTTTAAATTAGGATCCTTATCTCTTGATTCTTCACCAATTACACATGTTACTCCCGCCATGGCTGCTCCGCCAAAATAATCCTTCCAGTTTAATTTAATAATAGCGGGTAAAATGATTGGCATAGTCAATTTCACAAGATTCAACTTACCATATTCTCTTTCTAAATTTACATTATAAATATTTGCTTCTTCATAACTAGCATTAACACCAATAGCACCAAATACCCGTCCGTTGATATTAAAGTGTGAAAAATCAATTGGATAATCCTTTTCAGATGCCACTTGATTATTTCCGGTATTTATTGGATAAACAGTTTGCTTGCCTAAAACCGATGCTAATGCAATTTCACACGTTCCATCACATTCCTCTGTACAAAACGAACACATTCCTGACTGCGGAGAAATATGATTGCTCCTAAGATATGTATCATTAAATGCAGATGATAATTTAGGCTGGTAAGTCATGATAAAGCCCCCTTTGTTTTAATCTAATATTCTATTCGTCACATTCATCATGATGTTGATGCTCATGACAAACAGACCCCGTAGACTTAAGCATTCCTTTAAGATATGCATTTGCAGCATCTTTCGCATTACCGGATGCTCCTACGATTACTTCAATGCCTTTATCATTAAAGATATCTATAGCACCTTCTCCCATACCTCCTGAAATAATCACATTAACTCCCATATCATTTAAAAAATTCGGCAGAAATCCAGGTTTGTGTCCTGGGTTAGGAATAGAATCACTTTTTGTAATCTGCCCATTTTCAGCTTCAAAAATATTGAAATTGATACAATGTCCAAAATGTTCTGTTACCATTTCCTTTTCGCTTGCTACTGCAATTTTAATCATTTCTTTTTCCTCCATTTTTTTATTTTTAATGTACTCGTCAATTATTATTGCTGCTTGTTCCACAAATTCTTCACAAGAAGGATCTTTATGATTCCCTTCAGATTTATCCTCAGATATAGAAATATCATCTTTTACAGATGGTTTCAAAAGTTCCCTGCATATAATTGAATTATTTTTATCTTTAAACTTTTTACCCATAGACTGAATAAGCTTATAATGCTCAGTTTTGGCAATTTTATCTGACGGGTCAGAATATCCGTATATCATGCCTGCAACCATAAACATGCCACTGACTGCTCCACATACTTCACGAAGTTTGCCCATTCCGCCACCAAAGGATGAAGAAATTTTTAGTGAAGTTTCTAAATCCAATCCCGTCTCATCACAAAAGGCTGCAAAAACAGACTGTGAACAATTATATCCTTTTTTATACAATTCCTTTGCTAATTTTGAATGCTCACTCAATTTCTTTTCCCTCTATTCCTTCTGAAAGTATTTTAGCGACAGAATCAAACCAATTTTCATCAAATAACTCTATCATACCTTTATCACATGCTGCAGATATTTTCGGGTCAATTGGCAATTTAGCTAAAACTTTTAATCTATGCTTTTCAGCTATTTCTTCAATATGACTATCTCCAAATATATGATAGTCTTTTCCGTTATCAGGACATGTAAAATATGACATATTTTCTACCAAACCAATAATAGGTATATTCATCATTTCAGCCATCTTAACAGCTTTCGATACAATCATTGATACCAGTTCCTGGGGTGAAGTTACAACGATAATTCCATCAACGGCTATTGATTGAAATACTGTAAGCGGAACATCCCCGGTTCCAGGAGGCATATCGATAAACATAAAATCTACATCTCCCCAGATAACATCTGTCCAGAATTGCTTGACCGTACCGGCAATAATTGGACCTCTCCAAACTACAGGATCAGTGTCGTTTTCCAAAAGTAAATTAACAGACATAATATCAATACCAGTCTTACTTTTAACAGGGAATAAGCCAAACTCATTTCCTTCAGCTTTTCCCTTGATGCCAAATGCTTTCGGAATAGAAGGTCCTGTAACGTCCGCATCAAGAATGGCGGTATGATAACCCATCCTATTCATTATAACTGCAAGAATGGAAGTTACAAGAGACTTTCCGACTCCCCCTTTACCGCTAATAACACCTATTACTTTTTTAACGCTGCTCATCTGATTTAACTTCTCTGAAAAATCAATTTTTTGTTCTTTTCTTTCTTCACAATCCTCCGAGCAGCTACTGCAATTTTGATTACAACTCTCACTCATTTCATTATTCTCCTTTGCTAATAATTTAAGTTTTGAATTCTAACATCTATTCCCAACCACAGTGATTTAATATCTTTTTCATCTACTGGTATTGCAATCTTCATAAAAATCCTCTATTCCATTTTTATACAAACAATTTTTTATTGCTTTATTCAAAATTTACCCTTTCTCTAACACCAATTTATATAATCATTCATCTCGATCATCATTATCTATAAATATTTTCCATTCCCTTGTCTATGTCTACGACAGCCACGGCCACAGCCCTCTCCAAATCCATTGCAGAGTCGGTATTCACCTCCCTCAATTAGTAGCACTTTACCATTAACTAATGATTCCGCCAGCTTTTTTCTAGCTTCAATATAAATGCCCTGAACGGTAGTTCGAGCAACATTCATCTGCTTAGCACATTCTTCTTGTGTAAATCCCTCTAAATCGATAAGCCTTATCGCTTCATATTCGTCAACCGTCATATTTACATAATCTTTATCATATGACGTAGAATTAAGAGGACCAAATTTATTACTTTCTGGTAAACAGCATACTTTTCTCCATTTCATTGGTCTTGGCATATAATTCACCTCCTTATAGTTTATGGCATATGTCATTTATAATGCCTATTATATTCCATTAACGACATATGTCAATAACTTTTTACATCCATTGTCAGTACCAACATGACACAGCACTTACAAAAGATACTATAGCTGAACAAGTCGAAATCACATCACGATATATAATTGCAATTGAAAAGGGATTTAGAGAATTTTGTAGGATGAATAAGTGAAGGAGTATAAAGATAATGATTAAAACCAAACAGTCCCGACAAAACATTGTGTGTCCAAATTTGAATTTTATATCTATACTAAAAAGCATTCCATAGGAAAATGAAAACGAACACACATCCCCATGCATTACCTGTAAATTGTTTTACCATAAGCATACCATATATAGCGGTGAATACAGTAATCATTTCAATAATACTTTCTAGAGTTATACCAATTACTCCATGAATAAGTATACACATTACAGAACAGATAATCGCCCCCCAATTAAGCCATTTATTTGTACTTGAATATAAGCTGTTAATTTTATCACTAATTACAACATAATTAAAGCCTTCAAAAAAACCCCAGACAGCACCAGTTATAAACATACCTATTATATTTACAGGAAAATTGCCTGACAATACATCTTTAGTTGTCCAGACAGATTGAAACGGTAAATAGCCTGTTATTTGATTGGTCAACTGCATGAAAATGGTGTGGGGAACAAAGCATATGAAACAAAATGCGATTGATTTAATCCAGCCTTTTTTATTCAGACCATAATCAAGAAAACTTTCCTTCCTGTAAATTAATACAACGGAAATTCCCAATCCTGCTAAACCAAATTGAAAAACCGCCCCAATCAAAACACGCAACAATATGTTTATACTGCCTCCCTTTATGAGCACAACAATTCTATTCTGTAAAAGCATATAGATAGCGAGTGCCGCAAATGAAATCAAGGCTATTGTCCAAAGATCTGATTGTATTTTTTTCTGCTCAATAGACAGTACTTTATTTCTCACGTTAACATCTCCTTCAAATTGGGGTTACATTTTTATTTTTACCTTGCTTAACAATTATTCACCACATCTATCCGCTCTCCATGAATAATTACTCGCCCTCCGTCTGGACATTTTATATCAAATTCAGGAGCCTTTCCATCACCATAATCTAAAATAGCTCCGTTTTGTAAAGCATATACCGATGGATAAGCACAATTCCACAGTTCATGGCATAATGGGGGACACAAATCTTCTACGATAAAACAATCCCCCTTTTTATGATAACCGCATCGGCACTTACTTTCAGCAACTGTTATTTTTACCTTTGTCATATAATCTCCTTTCAAATCCCTATTACCTGAACCCTAACTTGGGGCAGAATTGACCCATAGCAAGATAGCATAACGGGTCCCTCATAAATTCCTATTCATATATTATAGCACATACATTCTGATCATAGTATACTTCAAAGAGTCTAGCGCTCACACCTAGGAAAACCTCCCATGTAATGTGATTGTGTAAGTAAAAGTAAAGTTAAGTATCCGAAATCACTCTGGAACAGGCAGCAGATTATATTATGCGGTACTATTAGATGAGACGAAGTCTAATATCCTGTATATCTCTTCTGCGTGAAGCTTTCTAGTCCCAAAAAAGCACCTCAATCAAGAAGTGCTAAAGCTGCTTTTACTTTGGTTATTTTATAAGCAGATTAATATCATTTTTATTCATTTAACCGAATCCATTCATCAAGGAGCTTATCTAATTTATCTTTCAAGTCTACTTTCTCTTTATATAAATCATTCAATTTAATATAGTCTGTAGAATATAAATCTAATTCTATTTCTTTCTCCTTCAATAAAGTTTCTTGTTTCTTTATATCATCTTCTATTTCCTTTATTCTCTTAGCATTAGGCGTATCTTTTATAGTTTTTTTACTGTCTTCAACTTTTTTGTTAGTATATTCTTTACTTTTCTTATGGGGTTCTTCTACATTATTATAATTCAATCTTTTCTCTTTATAGTAATCATAGTCCCCATAATAGCTTTTTAATGTTCCATTAGAAAGTTCATCTATCCTATCTGCAATCTTATTAATAAAATAACGATCATGAGATACAAAGATTATACTTCCTTGAAACTTGTTTAAAGTTTCTTCTAACATCTCACGACTCATAATATCTAAATGATTTGTTGGTTCATCCAATATAAGTGTATTTACATCCTTATACATTAATTGACAAAGACGAAGTCTTGCCCTTTCACCGCCTGAAAGATTCTTTCCCCTTTTGAAAATATCTTCACTATAAAATAAAAACCTAGATAATATATTTCTCGCCTCAGTTTCAGAGCAAATATAACCCTCTCTAAAGATATCTAATACTGTATCATCTTCATTATTAAAGTGAATGTTTTGTTGAAGATACCCTATCTTCACATTAACTCCTATCTTTACTTCTCCCTCATCTGCTGATATTTCACCGAGAATAGTCTTAAGTAAAGTAGTTTTTCCACTACCATTTTTACCTAAAATAGCAACTCTTTCACCATACTTAAGGGAAAAATTCAGATTATTGAATAAGGTTTTTCCTTCTAGTTTCATTTGCAACCCCTTCACCCCAATAACATCTTTCCCAGATCTATCTTGGATACTAAAGTTCAACTTTATATTTCTAGTATCTAGTACTGGCTTATCAACCTTCTCCATTTTTTCTAAACGCTTTTCCATACTAAATGCTCTTCGAAACATATTCTCATTGTCGCCTCTATCTGCCCAATCTTTAAGTCTTTTAATCGATTCTTCCATTGATCTAATTTTCTTTTGCTGATTTTCATAGCGTTTTAATTCTTCTAAATACACTTTATCTTTCTCTTCTACATATGATGAGTAGTTTCCCGCATAACTTTTTGCTGTACCATTTTCTATTTCAACGATCTTATTCACAACACTATCCAGAAAATATCTATCATGAGATATGATCAATACTGTTCCATTATATTCAGTCAAATATGATTCCAGCCAACTCATGGAACTCATATCAAGATGATTTGTTGGTTCATCTAAGAGTAAAATATCAGGTCCTTCAAGTAATATCTTCCCTAAAATCACTGTGGTCTTTTCTCCGCCACTTAAATCATTAAATTCCATGTTTAAAAAATCTTGATTGAACCCAAGCCCATTGCATACTTTGCTCATTTTTTCTTCAATTTCATATCCACCCTTGGTTTCGAAAATATCACGCAAATCTCCATATTTCTTTATTGTGTAATTTAATTCTCCCCCTTCAACAGTGCTCATCTTTACTTCGAGCTCTCTTAACGTGGATTGAAGCTCCAACAAGTCCCTAAAGGCTTCATTTAAAACATCCTTAGCTCTATACTCTGATGGGTAATCTGGGATTTGTTCCAAATAACCTATGCTACTTCCCTTACGAATAGAGATTATGCCATTATCATAATTCTCTATTCCAGTTATCACTTTAAATATTGTAGTTTTTCCTGTTCCATTTCTACCTACGATTCCAACCCGAACTCCTTTTGATACTTGAAACGTTAAATCCTTTAATGCTTGATTCGCTCCATAATACTTTTCAACATTATTTAAGGATAATTCTATCATTTTTAGTTCTCCTTTCAAAAAACAAACCTAGGTTAAGGAAGTTTTACCTAGGTTCATTGTTTAAAAATATTTTTAAATACATAAATTCATCACGATATTTTTTCCATATAAAAAAACCTAGGCAAGCAATAATTCACCCAGGTCATTTTTTATAAATATAAATCAATAAACGGTAAAATAACTACTTCTCTCTAGTTAACATAATATTAATTTTAGACATACCTATCCCTTGGTTGAAATTTCTTCTAAATCCTATCATTCTAATATTGGATAGCATCTTTAAAACACTGTTAACTAAAGATTCCATAATTATGCTCACCACCTTGTAATTTTAACTAATTTTATCACATATATGCTATATATTCAATAGATTTAGTAATATCTCTATTTGTGAAATCTTATCTTTTAGTTGACTCAATTTCAAAATTCTTCCTGTAAATCTTATATAAATAAATATTACCTTTTATTAGACTTTTATAAACACCTATGATATAATATTAACAATCAGATGATGGTAAAACATTAGCTAAATAATATAGGAGGGATTATTATGAAACTAGTTGTATTAGGTGGATCAGGTTCTCAAGCTCTCTATGGAATTAAAGATTTGCTTAATCATGGTAGCGTTTTCAACGAGGTGGTAATTTCATCTCGTAATCTTGAAAAAAATAAGGAAATTGTAGAAAAACTTAACTCACCAATAGTTAAAGCTGCACAAGTTGATGTTTCTGACGAAGAAGCGTTATATGAACTTATAAAGGATTGTGACGTTGTCGCTAATTGTACAGGTCCTTATCATGTTCTTGCATATAAGATTATAGAAACTACAATAAAAGCTGGGAAACACTATATTGATTTCTGCGATGATATAGAAGCATTTCATAAAATATTTGAATCAGATTTACCAAAAAAAGCTGAAGAAAAAGGTCTTAGCATGATAATGGGTCTTGGCGCAAGCCCGGGAATTTTATCAGTACTGGCATGTAGTGCAGAACAACGTTATTTTGATTCACTTGATAAAGCTATATTCTACTTTGCATGTGATAATAAAGAACCCGGTGGTCCTGCAGTGCTTGGGCATATGTTAGAATGTGTAGACAATGCTCCATATATTAAAGATGGAAAATTATTTAACGAACCTTCATTCCGTGAAGAATGGGATTTCGACTTTGGAGAACCTTATGGTGTCCGTAAGGTTGCTAGAATAGGTCATCCTGAAGTATTTACATTCCCTAGATACTCACCGGAAATTCAAGATGTATCTGTAAGATTCAGTCTTGAACCACTCTCAGCATATGAAGGATTTAGGGACCTGTGCTTATCAGGTCTTACATCTGATAATCCGCTTAATATTAATGGCAACCCTGTATCGCCTCGTGACTTTTCACTAGCTGTATTATTAGCACAAAAGGCAACCCAACCAGTAATGACAAAAGAAGAACTTAAGGAATTTTTAAAGGGCGTTACTGCATGTGCAGCAACTGAACTACACGGCAAAAAAGATGGAAAATACATATCTTATGTAGGAAGATTAGCAGGCAACATGGCTCCACTTACAGCAATCCCACTAATCTTAGGTGCTGAAATGTTAGCCAAAGGAGAAATAACTAAAAAGGGTATTATGGTAGTTGAAGAAGCTATAGAAGATGCAAACAAATTTGTAAAAGAAACGGGAAAGAGAGTCCGTGACGATGGTTTTAGATTTACAATTAGTGAAGAACTTACTGTTAGAGAAGAGTATAAATAACCTTTAAAATTTATACTTTATTCATTTTAATTTACTCTTATAAAGGGACTATCCAGAAATAGATAGTCCCTTAATTACCATGCTCTACATTGTTAATAATTCTTTTTTCTTTTATATATGAAAATAAATGCTCCCCACAAAAGTAATAATGAGAAAACTATTATTAAAATATTTCCTTTGTTTGACTCGTGACTAAAATACTGATTCTCTGAAGAATTATTGCGATTACCCGGGAAATCATTTTGCCCTTCCGAAACTTCTCTCTTTCTATTTGGAGATCCTCCTTGTTCCGGTGTTTGACTAGTCTTTGGCATAAAATTTGGAGCATCACCTTCATTTTTTTTACCTCCGGCACCTTTACCCATGCCTCCTAAATCTGACAGATCAATATTGGAAGTGTCCACTAATAAATCTTGATTTTCTTTTTGCCCTTCTGTTGTTGCCGGAACACTTCCATTGAGTTGTCCATTAATACTTTCAGCGCGAAGTTCTCCAAATTTCATAAGCACCGGTAGAGATAACTCGTATTTTTCATATGTGGTAAACGATGTGGTATCATTCTTAACATATTCATTAATCTTTTCATCTATGGAAAGTATTGTTTTCTCAAAAACCCCACTCTTAAAATATCCATCTACTATTTCCTGCAAATAATTATGGTACTTCTCCTTATACTCATCTATTTCCAGTAATTTATTAATTAGAGGTCTCTCCTCCACACTGACTCCGCTAACAGGAGTATCTATTGGAAAGTTTATAACACCGCTGGCATCTCCTCCTTGAAATCCACCAAATGAAAGGTTATAATCCCATGGCAATATTGTGAGTTTTCCACCCTTTTCATATAAATAATAATTTTGAGCCATATTTGATGAATAACTGTCTAAATTTACTAATACTGTATGAGCTGCTAAATATCGTAAAGTTTTATCTACGTCAATGTAATTCTCCAAGTCATTTCCTTCATTTAGGTTTTTTAATGCCAAAATTACTCTTTCTTTGTCCTTATCAGAGTTTTTATTAAATACTGCATTATTGAATATAGAACTATAACTGCTGATCTCATCATCAGTATATAGTAGACTTCCTCCGCCTCTATCGCCCATGCCGCCTTTACCCCCCATTCCTCTTTCATTTTCTATAGAACCTTCAGAATCTTCTGTATCAGGAAGCTCTCTGCGCATATTTTCTAAATTAAACGAATTCTCCCCACCTTCTATATCACTTAAATTAGATTTGTTTCTTTCATCATTGTTAACTTTGGGGTTTTTAATCTTCTCATCCTGCCCAAGATCATCTTTTCCACCCATAGACATTTTAACATTGTAGAGCTCACCGCCTGATGTATTATAAACTCTATCAAGAAAAGATTTATTGTACCTTTCAAGTGCAATATAAAATCCAAAATCCTCTCCATTCACAGTCACACTGGCATAGTTAGTGAGGGGAGTATCTACTCCGATATATTTCATAAGGTCATAAGCCAAATAATCTTTCATATATGTTGGATCACTAATCATATTATTAATACAAAAGGAATCCAACCCATAAAAAGTCTGACCTTTAACATAGTGATTTGACTTAAATTCCAAACTGTATCTATCACTGTCCTCCATCTGTGCTACTTGAGACAAACTGGTATTTCCTTTGGTTCTAATACCTACAGCACTAAACTTATTTCCATTGATAGTTAAATTACCCGATATATAATCCTTTGCTAATGGATTATCCAATAAGCTTTGCCAGTCTTCTTCATCTACTTCAATATCTATTTTGAGTATATTATCTCCAAATAATTTATCTTCATAATCAGGAGATTTTGTTTCTGTATTTCCGTTTGCCATATATACAATTCCTATACATCCTATTAAAGAAAAAAATATTAGGATAATTGTAATTTTGCCTAAGTTTTTGCTATTAATCATAAGCCTACCTCCTGATAGATTTTATTAGTTACATGTAATAATCGCCATTGTAACTAACTAAAACTGCACTTGATACTCCACTGGTATCTAAAAGTTCATTCAAAAAATTAGTTGAAGAATCTTTTAATCGTACTTCAATCGTAAGCTCTATGCCATCTTTTGAAACATTTTTTGATTTGGTTAAAAATCTTTTAGTATTTTCCTGAATCATTTTTATAGATGCTGATTCTGACTCTTCATTATTACAGTTTATAACCAGTACATATGGCGTATCTGTAGTTTTTCTGCCTGTAAATATTACTAATATCAGTCCTATAATGATTGAACCTATAATAGCAAGAGAAATAAGCCCTGCTCCAACTATAATACCTGTGGTTATAGACCAAAATAAATAAACTAAGTCAAGAGGTTCTTTTACTACCGTTCTGAAACGAACTATAGAAAGAGCTCCTACCATGCCTAATGAGGTGATTAGATTTGATGAAACCGCAAGGATTACCAAGGTCGTAATCATATCCATTCCAATTAAAGTTATACCAAAGGATGAAGAGTACATCACTCCTATATAAGTCTTTTGATATACTATAAAAATAAACAAACCTAAAACAAATGATATTCCTAAAGCTGCTAAAATATCCGGTATTGAAAATGTTGCAGCTTTATTTAAAAAATCGAAATTAAATAATTGTTCTAACATAATATACACTCCCTATTTATACTAGTCTGGAAACTCCATATTTTGAAAACTCAGTTTCGTTTTTATTATCTATTCTTATAATTTGCCTTATAATTTCCGGAAGAAACCCATCATATTTTATTTCAAGAATAATTGCATCAGCAGAAGGAATAGTAACAAGTTTCGGATCAAAAATACCGTTTACATTATTTGACATCCTAATGTCACTGTCCAAGGTAATACGAACATTGCCTGCTGAATATATATATGCTTCTCTTTTATAGTCTACAATTATCTTTGGTCTTAGATTTTGATAATTTATCTTTGTATATAGCTCTATAAAAAGCAGTTCTTTCTTTTCTTTCAGAAAACTATATTCTCCATTAAGTATTTTTTTACATTCCTCTTTGGTTAAAGTTTCGCTTTCCTTATAGCACAATCTATTAAATTTACTCTTTTTTTCCAACCTAATGAAACTAGGGTCATCGTTATATAATCTAACTCTAAATTTTTCTCTTCTGCTAACCCCCGAAAACTTTTCCATAACAGCCTTATCCATATAATTATCGAAATATAGACTTCTAATTTTATATCTGCCATCTTCCAAAGCATTATTATCTGATTTGGCTATATATTTTAATTTTGAAACAAGTCCCATATAATCCGGAATATTAATATACATTTTATGTTCATGCCTAGCTTTTTTCCCCATTTATATACTCACCCCCAAACTCTATATTTTACTTTGCATATGTATTATAGCTAGCCTATCTGAATTCTATTTGGTCACTGTCTGAACTTTATCTGAACTTTTATACATTAAAAACTTGCTAAATTTATATTTAAGACCTTAAAAACAGATCCTATTTTTATAATGAATATCCGCTATAAAAAAGAAGAAGCTAAGTTTGCGGCCTTTAAAACTGACCTAAAACTTAGCTTCTTTTACTTTATATATTTAGTTTAATCTCGCTAAATAGATAAGTATGAAATAGAATTGTTTTTATATTTACAGCAACTGACAAACAGAATTAAAATATCCGCATGGCTATGTAAAAGACAGACAACATCAGCCTTTCACCAATGCCGCCGCACTCTATAAAATCCCTGCTTTTTTTAGATACCTCACGCTGTCATAGCAGCCACGTAAGTACACGGACCGGCCGTATCGACAGAGTAATATAATCGTGGTTTTTTACTCCAGTTTCGTTACCTTCTTCTGAAATGCAATTATCACAGCAACTAATGTAAACACCAGCACTAAAATAACCTGCAATACGCTCTCCTGATTTGTCGGATTATTCATGATGATAACCTGACGGAGGAATAAAACAATGAGAGATGTAACAATGGTTGCTGGAATAGATTTTTTTATCATTCCGATAATAAATATGCTCCTTCATTTTCTTAACATTTAATAATATGATTTTGCTGGCAAGATGATATTTCTTCATTATCCATTAAACAACTTGGAATATAAATAATACCAAATCGCCTATTAATACTTGGATTTAAGCTCAATTGTCTTGTGTAAAAACACTCATCGGGTCAATGTACTCATCATCAATAATCAAGCCGAAGTGTAGATGGGGGCCCGTTGCATAGCCTGTTGCCCCGACATAGCCGATAACGTCGCCTTGCTGCACGGTATCACCCACTGCAAGTCCTTCTGCAAATCCAAACAATTTCGAGTAAAAAGTCTGAATACCGCCGTCGTGATTCAAAATGACATAATTACCATCCGTTTCATTATCTCCTATCTTGTCGACTGTTCCCTTATCGGTAGCAAGTACAGATGTTCCTTCAGGTGCCGGAATATCAATCCCGTTATTAAACACCATTTCCTTTTTTATAGGATGCATACGAGTACCATATGCAGCGGAAACACGATCATACCCTGTTACAGGCCACAGATATTTCCCGACGATATTGCTATCGTTTGGCGTATTTGATTTCGAAACAGAAGATTTTTCATCCTGCGGGTTGGTGGTTGATTCCTGCATGACATCCGAATCCCGGATAGTATCATCCTGGTTAGGTTCATTAATGCCGTTTATAGAATATTCGCCGAGGTTATCATTCAAATCGGTATCTTCTCCTATTGTATTCATGAATGATGCCATCGCAAAGCCTATAAGACATAATATAGCAGCGATAACAAATGAAATAATAACAATTTTTTTTGAGGTATTTTTTACGTTCATCATATGTGTCAACCTTCTTTCAATTCCCTTTTTTGATTCCGCAAGTGTAGCGTACATGCCCGAATGTTGATTTACAACCCTGCACAGGACATTGAGAATCGTTTCGCCATAAAATTGTCGTTCTTCCATGTTCATATCAGATACCACCTGTTCGTCACATGAAAGCTCGCAAAAAGTGTCAATGTTTTTCGTCAGCCGATATGCAGCTGGATTAAACCAATGGATTGCGTTTGCCACAAACGTCAGAGATTTCACCCACAAATCACACCGCTTGAAATGAATAAGCTCATGTTTGAAAATAACTTTAAGCTCCCTTTCGCTCATTTCCACTTCGGGCAGTATTAAAAATGTTTTGAACAGACCCACAAGCATGGGTGTTTTAATGATATCGTTTGACAATACTTGGAGCTTGCCCTTTATACCCATTTCAGTCATTGAGTTTTTTAGCGCGAGAAGTGTTCTCGTATCATCAATTTGCAAACTTGTCCGCATGAGTTTGCGCCTAAATCGGACAAATTGAATACCATACAAAATAATGAACACGAAAACCCCAACAAGCCATATAAGTGGCAAAAATGATAAAACTGTTTTTAGTATAAAGGCAGTCGTTACAGGCACGGTGGGCATTAAGGCAGTAGAATCTATCTGCGGTAAAGCCTGCCCGGTTTGTGGTGGTAATATATCCGTTTGTTGTACGGTTATCATATCATTAAGGATAACAGGCACATTTGGAAGCCCCTGATTCGTCGTAGTTGGTATATTTGAAAAAAGATTACCGCCAACAATTCCAACAGGAACAAGCAGAAACAATACCACTAATATATACATACGATAATGCCATGTTGCGGTTAGCGTTTTTGTTGTCAAAGGACGCAAAAGCGCCAAGCACAAAACAAGTAAGATACCCGTTGCCGACATCAAAAGTACGGCGATAAACATTGTGTTCATTTTTTTGCCTCCTTTTGTGAAAACCACTGTTTTAGTTCGGCTATTTCCTCGACAGTCAAGTCATTGCCATCATAGAGTGTTACCAAGAAGTTTTTCACCGAACCTTTATATAGAGTTTCCAGCAGGTTCTTTGCTTCTTGACTCCGGTATTGCTCCAGTGACATGCAAGGCTCGTAAATATTTGTACGACCCTGCTGACCGGTGATAATCAGGACGCCTTTTTCAACCAGCCGTGCCAAGAAGGTTGCCATTGTTTGCCCTTTCCATTTCCTCCCCTTATCCCGTGCAAAAATCTCAAGCAGTTCGCTGGAAGTAATAGGATGGTCGGTAGCCCAGATAATCTCCATCACTTCCATTTCAGTTTCTGATAATTTTTGAAAATTGTTCATGGTGTACACCCTCCATTCATTGTCACACGTCTGAGACAACTTCACTACATCTTGTAGTGATTTTAGCTTACTACATTGTTGTAGTAATGTCAAGAAAAATTTTAAATTGTTTTGTGATTTATTTATATCAATCATATGATATATGCACTCATATCCAAAACGAAAAGATGAACGTAAGCGTACAATAAAAGATGTATTGTATAATTATATAATAGTAATTAATCAGATTTACATGTTTTTTGAATTAATTCATCCCAAGGCATCATTAGATTTAAGGCTTTGGGGTTGGCTCTTAAATCGGATCCTGGTAATCTTGATAGTATAAATTCTAAATATTTGTGATTTTGGGCATATTGAAGAGCCTTTCCAATATTAGATTTGGAAAGTACTTTTTGAATTGAGGTTTCAACCCATGACCAAAAGGCATCTAGTACAGGTTCTTCTTTTTCTAGACGCATTCTTTTTCTTTCTTCTGGTGATAGGGTTTTGAACTTCCTTTCCCACTCAAACAACTGGTTACAATATGCTATTCCTGTTGTAGGTAGGGTTGCACGGCTTAATGGAAAACCCATATGTTTTCAATCATTTTCTTGACGGTATATCAGTAGTTTCAAGTATCTATATTATCCTTCTATTATCTAATTTTTGAATAACCTTTTTCTGGTCAATTGACAACCCCTCTATTAACCATCTATATTCCTAGGGAGCCATATCTTCATCAACTAAAGGATCAAATTCCCCAACAATAATTAATGCTGGCGGTAAAGTTGAAAAATCTGTTTCATACAATGGTGATGCATAAGGTTCTTTAGCTTTAATATAGCTTGATATATTAGTATTGTCATATAACATCTCACAATTTTGTATATTTATCCTATTAGCAGCAATTTCCTACCGTAATTCCGCATCTCATAAGTTATATTAATATGATAAATTCCTTTCCCTTCTCTTTTTCATGTTCTTTTTTGTGTTATAACATTAAAATTTGTCGGTCTATATTTTACGTTGATTTCATTCTTTACTCTTGGCTATGTTACTTCTTCTATGTTTTCTTAAAGTGATTTGTTCAAGATATTTGTCAAGTTTTATTATACAGCATCAAGGTTTCAAGGTTGATTCATACATCAATTCATATTTCAAAATTTTTAACCTCCAAAGCTTCTATCTATCAGTCTTTTTACTCCTCTAACCTTGACATCAAGATAACACACTCCACATGACAAGTTTACGAAAACATGTTTACCAGCTTTTCTTAATTATCTCAATATAAATTGAAATTTAACAGTTAGATCTAACTAATAATTGTTTCTAAAAAACTCCTTGCCTCTTTAGCTCCACCACACAATTTAAAGCTTTTCGAAATATTCACCGCATTTTCTTTATATATAGAATTATTTAACACTTCATTAATTGCGATTAATACTTCCTCTTTGCTAATAGACTTTAGTTTAAGCCCAGCTCCAAGCTCTGTTACTCTAGCTGCTACCGCCCCTTGCTCAGGTGTTTGTGGAAAAAGAATTAAAGGCACTTCAAAATACAATCCTTCAGAAGTAGAATTCATTCCACAATGAGTGATAAAGACATCTGAAATTGACAATACCGCCATCTGATCAACGGATTTATATACCTGAATATTATCTGGCAAATCGTTAAAATAATCGCTATTGTCTCCCATAGAAATAATTACTTGATAATCTGTTGTTTTGAGAGCATCAATACAATTAAGGTAAAACTCTTTATTTTTATTTACTGTACCCATCGAAATATATATTGTCTTTTTCGAAGTCTTTTTCATGGAATTCTCAATAGGTCGAATAGATGGTCCTATAAAGTGATACTTATCTGAAAATGTATCTGAACATGGTTGAAATGCTTTAGATGTATATACAATAGTATTGGTTTCATTATCATTTTGAACAATATCAAGAATGCCTTTGATAGCATAACCTTTAACCTGTAACCGCTTAATTTGCTTATTAATCTTTGGCATTGCTAGGAGCATTTTTATTATTTCTCTTGCCCCACGCTTCATATATTTAGCTGAATGACGATTAAAAGCAAATGTCGTTGTAGAAGATACATATGGAATATTGTATTTCATCGCTGTTAGTTTTCCCCAGTAAGCGACTGAATCGGATACAATCATATCAGGTTTAATTGCTTCAACTTTTTCCGCTATCATTTCATCTAAAGCAAGGGTTGAACTTACAAGTAACTCTGTTGCAAATGCCATGTCTTTTCCCACTCTGTCTGCATTATCCTTATCTTCCATTTCAAAGTCGTAAGCATCACAGCTGATAAAATGAGCTCCTACATTCTCTATTTTTCCCCTAAACATTTTAAAAGAAAAATAATATACTTCATGCCCTGCGTCAGTCAAATCCTTAACCACACCTAGTGTAGGATTTGTATGGCCATGTGCTGGAATACAAAACCAAGCTACTTTCATTTTTTAACACCTCGTATAATATGTTTAGAACAACTTTTTAAGTGTTCTAAACATTAATTTATTTTTGCAAATTGCATTAATAAAGAACTACCCTTTATGACTGTCAAATCTGTTAAGCAAATACTTGT
>NZ_JACRTG010000021.1 GCF_014385195.1 Paratissierella segnis | reverse complement strand
TGAGAATTGTGAATTAACTATCATGGCCTGGTAGTTCAGTTGGTTTAGAATGCCAGCCTGTCACGCTGGAGGTCGAGGGTTCGAGTCCCTTCCAGGTCGCCATAAAAACATAGTGAATAGCTAAGAATTAAGAGTGAATAACTAAAGACCCAAAAGATAGAACTAGATAATTCTTCACTGTTCACCAATACACGCTGGCGTAGCTCAATTGGCAGAGCAACTGACTTGTAATCAGTAGGTTGGGGGTTCAACTCCTCTCGCCAGCTTCATTGAAAATAGTTACAAAAGTATATAATAAAAATAAACAGTAAAAAATTATGGAGGAGTTCCCGAGTTGGCCAAAGGGGACGGACTGTAAATCCGTTAGCGGAGCTTTCACTGGTTCAAATCCAGTCTCCTCCACCATTTAAACAATTTAGTAATTCACAATGCACAAATCACAATTAGAAGTAGTATAATTACTGCGGATTGTCATTCGGAGCGTAAATGAAGAATTTTTTATGCTTCTTATGCTTAAGACTCTGGAAGATAGACTCAAACAATTGTGAATTGATTGTGCGGGTGTAGCTCAGTGGTAGAGCCCCAGCCTTCCAAGCTGGTTGCGAGGGTTCGATCCCCTTCACCCGCTCCATAAGACTTTTAAACTTTGCGCCTATAGCTCAGTAGGATAGAGCAACGGACTTCTAATCCGTGTGCCGGGGGTTCGAATCCTCCTAGGCGCGCCACTTGAATATTGGGGTGTAGCCAAGTCGGTAAGGCACTAGACTTTGACTCTAGCATTCCACAGGTTCGAGTCCTGTCACCCCAGCCAATACGATCCATTAGCTCAGTCGGCAGAGCACCTGACTTTTAATCAGGGTGTCCCGCGTTCGAATCGCGGATGGATCATCATATGGAGAGGTACCGAAGCGGTCATAACGGGGCGGTCTTGAAAACCGTTAGAGTCTCACGGCTCACGTGGGTTCGAATCCCACCCTCTCCGCCATTTGTGTTTTTGAATGTTTTTGTGGAGAAGTACTCAAGCGGCTGAAGAGGCTCCCCTGCTAAGGGAGTAGGTCCTTCACGGGGCGCGAGGGTTCAAATCCCTCCTTCTCCGCCAAACTAATAGGGGCCTTTAGCTCAGTTGGTTAGAGCGCCCGGCTCATAACCGGTAGGTCCGGGGTTCGAGTCCCTGAAGGCCCATCATCTACATAAGATATACTTAGTACTGAAATATTTATAAAATGTTTGCCCAGATAGCTCAGTCGGTATGGCCAGAGAACCCAAATCATCGATTTGGTGTGAATCGGCTAGTCCGCAGCTAGTACATTTAAGCGAAGAGATATACTTAGTACTGAAATATTTATAAAATGTTTGCCCAGATAGCTCAGTCGGTAGAGCAGTAGACTGAAAATCTACGTGTCGCTGGTTCGATTCCGGCTCTGGGCACCAAATTTGGATGAGAATATTAGGGGTGTAGTTCAGTGGCAGAACGTCGGTCTCCAAAACCGAATGTCGTGGGTTCAAATCCTGCCACCCCTGCCATAAATGGGCTTGTAGCTCAGGTGGTTAGAGCGCACGCCTGATAAGCGTGAGGTCGGTGGTTCGAGTCCACCTAAGCCCACCATATTTAACAATGCACAATTTGCATGTACAATTGTGAATTGAATAAATAGGGGCCTTTAGCTCAGTTGGTTAGAGCGCCCGGCTCATAACCGGTAGGTCCGGGGTTCGAGTCCCTGAAGGCCCACCACAACGAAATAGATCCTTATGGGTCTATTTTTTTTGATCAAATTGTAAATTATTTTACTTGCTTAAATTGCATATAATGGTTTAAAATTATTACAGGTGGAATGAAAAGCAGACACTAAAACCCATAAGTTATAATAAGTATTTTGAATGGAATGGAAACGTTCCATAACCGTATGATCTTGATTATTAGAAGTAGCTATTAAACTAGTATATAACGTTTTCATGAGCAGGCATATTATTTGCATTATGAATAAAGGAGGAAAAAATGAAAATAGACAGAAAGGTTAAACTTACGTTTAAGGAAGATGTTCCGCACCTTACTTATAGGACGTTATCAGTTTTATATAAATATGATGCCCCTATAATATGGATGGAGGTATTTGCCTTTGTATGTTATATAAATTTGCATCCTATAGAAGATGATGTTTGGGAGAAGATTAAAGAGGAGCTATTAGAAATAGAGGGTTGGGAAAGCCTTGAAGAGATTGATTTATTTCCTTTTGAAGAAAAGGAAACTGAATTGAATAATGTACTAGACATAATACCTTATGGAGTTACTATTCTCAGTCAAAAAGGAGATATAAAATACGTAAATGATTATGCGGCAGAATGGGTATTTCATTCCGAAGGTAAGGATATTACAGGAATAAATATCAGGAAATACATTGAGGAGTATGATATTTTATTATCATCTTTAAAAACTGGTAATAGTAGAAAACCCATAGTAAAAGAAAATATGGAGATAGGTAATCAACTATATCAAGTAAATCTACAATATATAAGAAATAGTGAAAATGTTCTAACGGGTTATTTAGCATCATTCTATGACATTGATAATTCCAGCGTTTTAAGCCGATATGATAACCCTATTACCTTTGATGACATAATTGGTGAGAGCAACAAGATGATTGACGCAATCAATCAGGGAAAACTTTATTCTAAATCTGATTCTCCAATATTGATAACAGGTGAAAGTGGAACAGGTAAGGAGCTGTTTGCAAGAGCTATACACAATGAGAGCAAAAGAAAAGATAAACCTTTTATTGCTATCAACTGTGCCGCTATTCCTGAGCAATTATTGGAAAGCGAATTGTTTGGATATGAGCCGGGTACATTTACTGGGGGGAACAAGGATGGAAAAGCTGGGATATTTGAAGTAGCTAATAAAGGAACAATATTTTTAGATGAGATTGGTGAGATGCCTCAACATCTTCAAGCAAAGCTTCTTCGTGTATTACAGGAAAAAAAGGTTAGAAGAATAGGGGGAAGCAAGGAGGTTCGTTTTGATGTAAGACTTTTATCAGCCACTAATCAGAATATCGATGAAATGGTTAGGAGTAAAGAGTTTAGATTGGACTTACTATTTAGAATTAATATTTTTAATATCAGAATTCCGCCTCTTCGTGAAAGGAAAGAGGATATTCCCATACTTATTGAGCATTTTATTGGTATTCATTCTGAAAGGTATAATAAAAACATCGTTAGCATAGAACAGAGTGCAGTTAGAAAATTAATAAACTATAACTGGCCGGGGAATGTAAGAGAATTTCAAAATGTATTGGAAAGAGCTATAGCTCTTTCAATCGGAAAAGAAATTTCCGAAAAAGAAATAATTCTAAATTACACTATTTTTCCTGAATCAGGCATTGTCGGGCATTCATTGACTGAAGCAGTTGAAAATTATGAAAAGAAGATAATAACAGAGTCTTTAAAAACCAGTAATAGCATCAGGGGGGCTGCTAGGAATCTTGGAGTTACGCATACTCTTTTGATTAACAGAATGAAAAAGTACGGGATAAATAAAGATATACTCAAATATTATTGAAACTGGGAGAATAATTAAACGGCTAATTCAGAATTTAAATATATAAACAATATAGGGAGGTTAATCAATGGATAAGGAAAAATTAGAAAAAATGAAATTTTCAACTAGAGCAGTACATGCAGGTTATCAAAAAAATGAACATGGAGCACTGGCTACTCCTATATATCAAACTTCTACATTTATATTTGATTCAGCTGAACAAGGTGGAAGAAGATTTGCGTTAGAAGAAGGCGGATATATATATTCAAGATTAGGTAATCCGACAAATAGCCAAGTTGAAGAAAAACTTGCAAATTTAGAAAATGGGGAGGCAGCCGTATCAACGGCTTCAGGTATGGGAGCTATTACATCAGTTCTTTGGGCGAAGTTAAAAGCAGGAGATCATGTGGTAGCAGCAAACACACTATATGGGTGTACATTTGCATTTATAAATCATGGATTAACAAGATTTGAAGTGGAAGTGGATTTCGTAGATACTACAGATCCGGAAAACGTAAGAAAAGCTATGAAGCCAAATACAAAGGTTGTCTACTTAGAAAGTCCTGCTAATCCGAATATGAATATTTCTGATATCGAAGCAATATCAAAGATAGCTCACACAGTGGAAGAGTGCATAGTAGTAGTTGATAATACTTATTGTACTCCATACATTCAAAGACCATTGGATCTAGGCGCAGATGTAGTTGTTCACTCGGCAACCAAATACTTAAATGGGCATGGTGATGTCATTGCAGGATTTGCAGTTGGGAAACAAGAATTTATAGATGAAGTTAGATTAGTTGGCATCAAGGATATGACAGGTGCTTCTCTAAGCCCGTTTGATGCTTATTTAATCAACAGAGGAATGAAGACATTAGACATTAGAATGGAAAAGCACTGTGTTAATGCTCAGAAGGTAGCAGAATTTCTGGAAACTCATCCTGCAATTGAAAGTATAGATTATCCCGGACTAATGAGTTTTCCTCAATACGAATTAGCTAAAAAACAAATGAAATTACCGGGAGCTATGATAGCATTTAAATTAAAGGCTGGTCTGGAAGGCGGGATAAAATTGATGAATACTCTGGAACTATGTACATTAGCAGTTAGCTTAGGAGATACAGAAACCCTAATTCAACATCCGGCTTCAATGACTCATTCTCCATATACTCCGGAAGAAAGAGCTGAAGCGGGTATATCTGAAGGAATGGTTAGATTATCAGTAGGTCTTGAAGATGTAGACGATATAATAGCAGATTTAAAGCAGGCATTGGACAAACTCGTTTAAAAAATCGGAAGAAGATGCTAAGAGAAAATATGAGAAGTATGCAAACATGGCTTAAAATAACTTAAATTAAAAAACAACGGATATAATAGATTTATAGTGAATAGATAGCTCAATTTAGTTATCTATTTTTTTGCTTTTGTCATATGTTAGCAAAGATGTTTATTTTATTTCTCAATTGGCAATCATATTATATGTGTCAAATTATTTGGGAAGAGGGAGAAAATGACAAAAACTATTGGAATTCCAAGAGCAATGTATTTTTATGAGTTTTATCCCGTATGGGAAGCGTATTTTAAAAGTTTAGGATTTGAAATATTGTTGTCCCCGAAAACTAACAAGGATATTTTAAATGCAGGAATTTTGGCTTGTGTTGATGAGGCTTGCCTTCCTGTAAAAATCTTTCATGGGCATGTAGTTTTTTTGAAAGATAAGGTAGACTATATATTTATACCTAGAATAATTGGGCTACATAAAAGAGAATATAATTGTCCTAAACATCTAGGGCTTTCTGACATGATAAAAAGCAGTATAGACGGATTGCCTGAAATAATCGATCCAATCATCAATTTAAGAAATAAAAACGGTGTTAAAATTGCGGTAAAGGATATGAAAAATGAATTAAAATTAAATTATAGTCAGAAAGAATTATATAAAAATGCAATCAGAGAGCAAGAAAAATACAAAAAGAACTTGCTTAAAACAGATATATCGCTGAAAAAAGATGAAAAATCATCCAATTTATTGATTCTCGGTCATCCTTATAATGTATATGATGAATTTATTAATATGAATATTTTAGAGAAACTTAAGGATGAAGATCTCAATTTATTTTTTGCAGAGGATATACCTGAAAAAGACTATCGAGAGTATTCATCTCAATTTATCAAACGTATTTTTTGGACTCAAGGCAGAAAATTAATAGGCAGCTCCTATTATTTAATTGACAATGAATTAATTGATGGGATTATGTATTTAAGCGCATTTGGGTGTGGACTTGATTCAATGCTTGTTTATTTGGTAGAAAAAAAATGCATTGAAAAAAATATTCCAATGATCGTATTGACCTTAGACGAACAAACAGGCGAAGCGGGTTTCGTAACTCGCATAGATGCCTTTTTAGATATGATGGAATGGAGGAAAAAAGATGAAAATAACCTTTCCACATTTAGGTAACGTATATATAGCCTGCAAGGGATTTTTGGAAGAATTAGGTCATGAGGTAGTAACCCCTCCAATTTGCAGCAGAAAGACACTGGAAATTGGCAGCAAATACTCACCTGAAATGATGTGTATGCCCTTTAAAATATTTATTGGAAATTATATAGAAAGCATAGAAAAAGGTGCAGATACAATACTGATTACGGGAAGCTGTGGGCCCTGCAGATTTGGATTATATCCGATAATCCAAGCGGATATATTGAAAAGATTGGGGTATGATGTGGATATTATAGTATTTGATGCTATCGGTGAAGGCATAGACAAATTAAAAACAAATGTAAACAAGATACTCAATTCAAAATCCTCCCAAGAGATATATAGATCATCTAAATTAGCATTGAGTCTTATTAGAAAGACAGATGATTTGAGCCAATTGTCAAATGAAGTAAGGGCTTATGCATTAAATAAAATAGATGTAGATAAAATCATGAATAATTACTATTTAAATATTGAACAAACACATGGAGCTGAGGAATTATTAAAATTGATTAAAAATACTGAGATTGATTTAAGAGAAGTCCCAATAGATAAGAACATAAATCCTTTAAAGATTGGCATAATCGGTGAAATCTATACTATTATTGAACCATTTGCAAATTTAGAAATTGAGAAAAAATTAGGAGATTTAAATGTTCTGGTTGAAAAGTCATTGACACCTACTATATGGTTAGAACATCATGTGCTTTCATATCCATTTGGGTCAAAACATGAAAATATGAAACACAAATTAGCAGAACAATATTTAAAAAATCCGGTTGGAGGTCATGGAAGGGAAACAGTCGGAAGCGCAATTTATTATAAAAGTAGGGGATTTGATGGCGTCATTCAAATTTTACCGCTAAATTGTATGCCTGAAATTGTTGCAAAGAGTATATTAAAGACAGTTGAGAAGGATGAGGATTTTCCTATTATGACGCTGGTAGTTGATGAGATGACAGGAGAAGCAGGTTATCTAACGAGGCTAGAGGCATTCATTGATTTAATCAACAAGAGGAGGGAGAAGTGCATTGGATAGTTACTATCTGGGAATAGATGTGGGCTCTGTAAGTACCAATATTGCACTGATAGATGGAAGAGATTTACTTGTATATAAAAAATATCTTCGTACTCAAGGGAAACCTATAGATATGATAAAGGACGGAATTAAGGAGTTATCTGAATCTTTTGGTCATAGTAAGATCAAAAGTGTTGGCGTCACAGGTAGCGGAAGACAATTAGCCTCAATTATAGTTGGTTCAGATGTTATAAAAAACGAAATTACCTGCCATGCAATTGCAACGCTAAATTACAACCCCGACATTAGAACAATCATTGAAATAGGAGGGCAAGATTCAAAGATTATATTAATGCGTGATGGAATAATAGTGGATTTTGCAATGAATACCGTATGTGCTGCGGGCACCGGTTCTTTTCTTGATAGGCAAGCCCTGAGGCTGGGAATAGATATAAGTGAATTTGGAAATAAGGCCTTGAAATCTGTCAACCCTGTAAGGATAGCCGGAAGATGTGCCGTTTTTGCAGAATCCGATATGATACATAAACAACAATTGGGACATAGTCAAAATGATATTATAAAGGGTTTATGTCAAGCATTGGTACGAAACTATTTAAGCAATGTGGGCAAGGGTAAAGATATACAGGGACCAATAGCATTTCAAGGCGGGGTTGCAGCGAATGTAGGCATTAGAGAAGCATTTGAATTGGAATTAGGTGAAGAACTTATAGTGCCCCCAAATTACGATGTAATGGGTGCAATTGGAGCAGCTCTTTTGGGAAAGGAAAACGTGAAGGTCAAGGGCAGTACTAGTTTTAAGGGGTTAGATCTTTATAAAAATGATTATGTAGTAAATGGAATTGACTGTAACGGTTGTTCAAATCACTGTGAGATATTGGAAATAAAGGAGGAAGACATAGTATTGGCAAGGTTCGGTGATAAATGCGGCAAATGGTCTTCCAATAGTCTTAGATTGAATTCATAATAAGCTTTTTAATTATTTCCTTAATATTGTCAATACAAAATTCTTTATCCACTTGTAACAACAAAATATTATTTGATATTTGATAATTGGTACAATCTTCAATATCCTTGAGTAGTGCCAATTTTCTTTTGTCAATATAAAAGGCTTTTTTATCTTTAGTGACTAATCCTACATTATATTCCAATGATATTTCAAACGTTTTATCCTGATTTAAAATGATATTGTAATTATTACCATAATATTGTATGGAAAAGTTTCCTTCAAAGCTGCCGGTAATAATAAAAAAGTCTCCTGACAGGATAATGTTCTTTATTTTCATACATATAGTAGTATCAGACAAATTAAATTTTACAGATTTAATATCATCTATTATGTCAAGTATTTGTAATATAAATACCAAATAATAGAGATCGTCATAATTATGCTTTAGGATAATGTCCCTTAATTCATAATTATTTGTCTTTATATAATCCTTATAAAATTTGATACAATCTTTCCCGGAATATAAATCCTCTCTGTATATCCCAAGCCTTTTTTCCAAGGTTTTAAGCTTTAAGTTTTCTAGATTAAGATAGGATTTATTTTCCCTAACATATTTATATAAATCGAAAGAGTTCTCTGCAGCAATTTCATAATCTATATTGAAAGCATTGAGCCTATTATTTATAAAAGGAATATCAAAGGTGTCACCATTGAATGTAATGATCTTATCAAATCCGGACATATAATCTATAAAGTTTAATAATATATTTTTTTCCTCATCTAAGGTTTCAGCAAATAGCTGAATTAGATGCCACATTTTCTCTTGATAGTTGTAATACATAAGTCCAATGAGATATATTGAACAATATTTACTACTCAAGCCGGTGGTTTCAATATCTATAAAGCATACATTTTGATTATTAAAAAATTTTCTCAAATCCATATCAATTCTAAATTTATCTTCAAATACTAGCATATTATCACCTTATTAAATCATATAACAATCCTTATAGCTTGTACAGTATATTGACAAAAAAATAGGTGCTGTGGGCGCACCTATTATTCTTCTAAGTTATTTTTAGGATTATTCCTCTAGAGTTCTTCTGCACCCATCGTCATCATCACTGTTTTCGTCTATCTGTCTTGGGAACAATGTTGGGAAGGTAGTACAGATAGGTGATATTACCGGAGATAATTCTGGGAACCCAGTTGAAAGTACGCATAGCTGAACAGGAACTATTATCTTCTTTTCGCAGGTGATACAAAGAGCGATAATTAAATCTATTCTTACTTCGCCAGTTTCAGGACATACTTCTATATCTCTTGGGATGCTATTGGTTCCCAATCTTGTTTCACAAAGCACATTACAGAATTCTGCAAATCTTGGGAAGAATGCAGAGCCTTGAACAGATGGGATACACAATTCAAAGAAGTTTGTTAAAAGTATAGGAGCTTTTGGCGGCGCTACCGGAACATTTGCCGATATAGTAACATTAACTCTTCTATCACGATTGTCTCGTATAACTAAATCTATTTCTATTATCACATTGCCTGTTATTAAAACTCTTTGAGTTCCAAATACTGGTGTACCTCTCTCTATCGTATCACATTCGGATGTATCTGCGTATATTAATTTTTCAGTATATAATCCGTCCGGACCGACTACTTCTACAAATTCACATTTTTCATTTTTGACAAATTCCCCGCCTGATAAAATAGTGTCAGGTTCTACGCTTAAATTTCTGGGGTCTTTTATATTTGCAGGATTGAAGAACTTTCTGCATCTAATAGCTCTAATAGCAACTACTCTTGACCCAACTGGTAAATTTGGAGTAAATCTTACATTGTTTAAGGTGCTTAAAGCTTGGAGGTTGACCAAAGTAGCATCATAAACTTTTTGAACGAAAATAGGCTCTGTTACAACATTTCTAAGAGTTCCATCCCATTCACATCCGGTGGTGCCGGTACAGCATCTATCAGTGATATCTAAACTTTCTAAATCAGATTTATTGTGCGACAACATAATTGTCCTCCTCTCAAATTATATATTGTTATTCTCACTTCAATATATTCCCTTGATAATAATTTTGTTACAAAACTCATAACTATTAGTATATTAGGAGGTGTTTTTATGGTATTTTATAATGAAAAAATAATAATAGCTGAAGAAGTGAATAAGACATTGTATATAATAAGAAAAAGTAAAAAGGAAATATTTATGCATTTATTACTCGCAGATGGAGAGGGTTTTGAGAAAAGGACATTAGCTGCAGATTCAATTGAAGATTTTGATGCATGTTTTAATCACGATGAATTATTTTTAGTTTACAAAAATGAGGAGAAGGAACTTATACTTAAATCCCTTAAAGATGATAAAAATGAGGTGATAATCGAGAATTTAGACAGTATAATCTATGAGCTTAATTTAATAGTTAGAGAAGATGATAAAAATATTTTTTATATGGAGGCTTCAAAAGAAGACAAAAAAATATATTATATCAATCACATCATTTTCAATAAGGGAAAAATTGAAAAAAATGTAGTAGATAAAATTGCTGCATATAACTTCATAAATCCATTAAAAGTAATACTGGAAGAGGATAATATATATATAGCGTATTATTTTAAAAATCAGATATGTTTGAAAGAATATAATCTGACAAATAGAACATGGTCGCCGTCTTTTACTCTGACTGACAATAAAAATAAACTATATCTGGATATGGCTGTAATAGGAAACAATCTTCATCTTGTATACTCTCTCTATAAAGATGATAATTTTAATATAAAGCATGAAAAGTTTTACATCAAAAAAGATGATATAATAAAAGAAAAAGAAGAAGAGCTATCAGGAGTTGGAAATCATACGGATCCGATACTTATATATCATTTAAATAAACTCTGGGTTGTATGGAAGAGTACCAATCAGTTTTTAAGTACAGTAAGCGAGGACAACGGGGACTCATTTACGGGAAATTATACATGGAGACAGTCGCCGTCAGTTGATTGGGTAAAATATAAATATATATCAGATGTGAGAGAAAAAGGTACCAGAATAGATTATTCTTATGGGTCGTATTATCCGGAGATAAAATTCATAGGATTTGGGAAAAGTGATTAGTCTGACTAATCACTTTTAGTATAGATTTGATTCAAATAATTCTTTAATTTCATGCATATCATTGGTTTTGCCTAAAATCAGCATAAGTTTTATCCTTGCTTTTTGTCCGGGAAGGTTTCCGCCGAAGATTACTCCTGCATTTCTTAATTCTCTGCCGCCGCCTTTATAACCATATGTATCAAGAACTCTGCCGGTATTACATCTGGAAACCATAACAACAGGGATATTAATTTTTATAGCTCTTTCAATACCGGTCATCATTTTAGGGGGGACATTTCCTCTTCCAAGGGCTTCGATTACTATGCCTTTGTAGCCGGAGTCCATATAAAATGCCAATATATCGGATTCCATTCCGGGAGCGGTCTTAATCAATGCAACTTTATTTTCGATTCTATCGGTAACGATCAATTGCCTTTTGATTATATCCCTGTAAAATATTACTTCATCGTTATCCACTATACCCAATGGTCCAAATTCGGGAGATTTAAATGTATCTAAGGATAGTGTATTTGTTTTTGTAACTTGAGATGCGGCATTTACTTCGTTATTCATTACCACAAGTACACCCTTGTTTTTTGCCTTGTCGGACATAGCAGTACAAATCGCTGCCGATAAATTACTTGCTCCGTCATACCCCAATTCCGAATGATTTCTCATGGCTCCGACAACAACTATCGGTTTTTCATTGTCTATAAGCAAATCCAGCAAATATGCGGTTTCCTCCAATGTGTCAGTGCCATGGGTTACGACAACACCGGTAACATCTTCCCTTACAACGTTTTCCTTAACTACATTTGCTATTTTCATCATTATATCCGGATCTATATGAGGACTTGGTAAATTGCTAAAATTAACAACTTCTAAATCTACATAGCTGTTTATATTTGTTACTGACGAAATTATTTCATCAGCGTTTAATGCAGGAATGGCTGTATGCGATATAGGATCCAGTTTCATTGCAATTGTTCCTCCGGTGAAAACTACAACTACTTTTTTTAATGACATATTAATCCTCCTACAATTTTCTAATTTAAGGATACCATAATATTAGATAAAAAAAAAGACTCCTAAAGGAGTCTTTCATCCATATTTGGATGGAACTTAACCGTTCAAAAGGGGTATTGGGAATAGAGATCTTATTCGAGGTTACCAGGGGGATAACCTCTAAATTCATTATAGCAAATTGCGACAATATTTGCAAACAAAATATAAAAATATTTTTGTGAACTGTGCATTGTAAATTAATCTAAATTAATCCTTCATTTAAGGGGATATATCCTATATAATAGGTATAGTATACGGAATGGGGAGAAAATAAACTGTAAGAGGTGTTAATAATTTGATTTATTTAGATAATTGTTCAACAACGAAACCTAGAGAAGAAGTCGTTGAAATAATGCTAAAAGCATTAAAGGAGGACTTTGGAAACCCCTCGTCACTTCATAGATTAGGCTTAAATTCTGAAAAGGAAATAAAGACAGCAAGGAATAATATAGCAGATTATTTAAAAGTAGACAATAAAGAAATATATTTTACATCAGGAGGAACGGAAAGCAACAATATTGCTATCCAAAGTATTATAAGAAAGTTTGCCAGAAAAGGGAAACATATCATAACAACGAAAATTGAACATTCCTCCGTTTTAAATATTATGAAATACTATGAATTCCTCGGCTATGAAATTACCTACTTAAGCACAGATGAATATGGATATATTAATTTAAATGAATTTAAAAATGCTTTAAGAGATGATACGATTTTAGTATCAATAATACACGTAAATAATGAAGTAGGAGCTATACAAAATATAAGAGAAATAAAAAACATCATAAACAATTCAAGCTCAAAACCATCACTTCATCTTGATGGAATTCAATCCTTCGGTAAAATAGATTTTTCACTGAAAGCATTAGATGCAGATACTTATTCCTTCAGCGGACATAAGGTTTATGGACCGAAGGGTATCGGAGGACTTTATATTCACAATAGATTAAAGCTTTCACCTATTACATTTGGCGGCGGACAAGAGAGCGGACTACGTTCAGGCACGGAAAATGTCCCTGGTATTCTGGGGCTGGGAGAAGCTGTTAAGATATTGAGCATAAAAGCAAGAGAAGAAAGAGAAAGAGTTCAAGAGCTAAAAACATATATGGCAGAGAAAATTGATGCAGAGATTGAAGATATTAGAATCAACACTACTTTAGATGAATCATCATCACCATATATTCTAAATATTTCCTTTAGAGATGTAAGAGGAGAGGTTTTATTACATTATTTAGAGGATAAAGATATATATGTATCCACATCTTCCGCTTGTTCTTCCAAAGGCACGGAGAAAAGCCATGTGCTTAAGGAACTTAAACTGAGTAATAATGAAATAGAAGGCACCATCAGATTTTGTTTTTCCTATGAGATAAGTAAAGCTGATGTGGATTATACGGTGGATGTTTTAAAATCTTCTGTAAAAGAAATTAGAGACATAATTAGGAGGTAGTTTTATTGGATAGAGTATTGAGTGTAAGTTTAGGTGAAATTGCCTTAAAGGGTTTAAATAGGAAATATTTTGAAGATCAGCTCATTAAACAAATTAGAAGAGCAATAAAGGATTTGGGAATAGAAAAAATATATAAAGAACAAGGAAAGATATATATTGAAGGCGAAGCGGCGAATTATTCGCAAATGATGAATAGGCTTAAAAAAGTATTTGGTCTTGTATATATCAGCCCATGTTATAGGGTTGAAAAGGATGTGGATCAAATTTCCTTAGCTTCTATAGAGGCAGTGAAGGAGCTTAAAGACAAAAGAAAGATAAAGACATTTAAAGTCGATACCAACAGAGCGGACAAATCCTTCCCGATAAAGTCACCGGAATTTTCAAAAAAGATGGGTGGAATTATTTTAAGAAGTTTTGACGATTTAAATGTAGATGTTCATAACCCCGATATGTATTTATATATTGACATTAAACAAAATGCATATGTTTACACAGAGAGAATAAAAGGGTATGGAGGGCTTCCTATAGGGACAAACGGTAAAGGTTTGCTGTTATTGTCCGGAGGAATAGATAGTCCTGTAGCAGGATTTATGATGGCAAAGAGGGGGATTGAGCTTTCTTGTGTTCATTATCATTCCTACCCTTTTACCTCTGAAAGAGCAGAAGAAAAAGTAAAGGATTTGGCGCATATTTTGGCACGATATACCGGCAAATTGAATATATTTAGTGTCAATTTGTTAGATATACAAAAACAGATAAATACGAAATGCCCCGAAGATGAAATGACGATTCTTTCAAGAAGGTTTATGATGAGGATTGGGGAAAAAATTGCGAATGACCATCAGATGAATGCCCTTATAACAGGTGAAAATTTAGGGCAAGTGGCAAGTCAAACCATATATGGTCTCAATGTCACAAATCAAGCGGTAAACCTTCCGGTATTTAGACCTTTAATAGGTTTTGACAAAGTTGATATCATAAAAATAGCAAAGGATATAGAAACTTACGATACTTCAATAATGCCTTTTGAAGATTGCTGTACAGTATTTTTACCGAAACACCCGGTTACAAGACCGAAGGTTGAAGATATAATACAATCTGAAGAGGCTTTAGATGTAAATATCCTAATAGATAGTGCAATAGATAATATGAAGACATATACAATAGAATAATTAAAAATAAAACCAGTTATTTTGAACTGGTTTTATTTTTTATGGGGTAATTAAATAGTAAACTTTCAGTTTATTAGGAATTTAGAATATGTTGGAATTAGCTATATTACAGCATGAAAAAAATTTTAAAAAACATATTGCATTTCAAATTTATTTAATTTATAATAGGATAGTCGACAAAAAAGTTTAGTAAGTTTAAACATAATGTTTAATATATGGTGAAATTTTCTAGGAGGATTTTATGAAAATCGGAGAAAAAATTAAACGGTTGAGAGTTAAAAATTCGCTAACACAGGAAGAACTGGCTGACCGGTGTGAACTGACAAAAGGATTTATCTCTCAAGTAGAAAGAGATCTTACTTCACCTTCTATAGCAACTTTAGTTGATATATTAGAGGGCCTGGGTACAAACCTTAAAGACTTTTTTAATGAAACGGTAAATGAAAAAATTGTGTTCACAAAAGATGACGCTTTTGAAATGGAAAATGACGAGCTGAAATATACTTTAAAATGGATAATTCCCAATGCGCAAAAAAACATTATGGAGCCTATATTGGTTGAATTAGAGGCTGACGGAAGAACAAAAGAGGATTCACCACATGAAGGAGAAGAGTTTGGCTATGTAATAAGCGGAAGTATCAACCTTCATATTGGGAATGACCAATATAAGGTAAAAAAAGGAGAAAGTTTTTATTATAAGGCTAATTCAAATCATTATATCTCAAATGCCGGCAAGACAAAAGCCGCTGTAATTTGGATTAGCACTCCGCCAAGTTTTTGATATTAAGGGGGGAACAAATTGGAGAGACAACATATAGTTGATTTAAAAAACATTTCCAAAGAATATAACGGTGTTAAGGTTTTAGAGGATATAAACCTTTATATTAAAGAAAATGAATTTTTAACGCTACTTGGTCCAAGTGGATGCGGTAAAACTACCACATTGCGCATAATAGGCGGTTTTGAAAAACCTATGGAAGGAAAAGTCATATTTGAAGGCAAAGATATAACCAATAATCCTCCTTACGAAAGGCAGATAAATACAGTATTTCAAAGATATGCTTTGTTTCCGCATTTAGATGTATTTGACAATATTGCTTTTGGACTTAAGATTAAAAAACTATCTAAAAGTGAAATAGAGACTAGAGTCAAGGATATGCTCAGGTTAGTAAATCTAGAGGGTTTTGAAAAGCGTTCAATAGATTCATTGAGCGGGGGACAGCAGCAAAGGGTGGCTATTGCAAGAGCTCTGGTAAATGAGCCTAGGGTTTTGCTGCTTGATGAACCTCTGGGAGCTTTGGATCTAAAATTGAGAAAAGATATGCAAATAGAATTAAAAAATATGCAAAAAAGAGTTGGAATAACTTTTATATATGTGACCCATGATCAAGAAGAAGCTTTGACCATGTCTGACACTATAGTAGTAATGGATAAAGGAAGGATTCAGCAGGTTGGTACTCCTGTGGATATATATAATGAACCAAAAAATGCTTTTGTAGCAAGATTTATAGGTGAAAGCAATATCATAGATGGAATTATGCACGAAGACTATATAGTAGAGTTTTCGGGTAGGGTTTTTGAATGTGTAGACAAAGACTTTGAAAGAGAAGAAGCTGTAGATGTAGTTATAAGACCGGAAGATATGGAGATAGTAAATTCGGATGATGGAATTATAAAGGGAATGGTGACTTCGGTTATTTTCAAGGGAGTACATTACGAAATGATGTTAAAAGATGGAGATATAGAATGGAAGATTCATTCAACTATCATGAAAGAAGTGGGAACTAAAGTTGGAATAAATATTAAACCGGAAAATATACACATAATGAAGAAGGTGAATGCTCAATGAAATTAAAGCGATTTAGTTATCCTTATTTATTGTGGCTGGGAATATTTGTTGCGATTCCTCTGGTACTTGTTTTGTATTTTGCATTTACAACAGGAGATAGTCAAAATTTTGGAGAATTTCAATTTAGCTTGGACAATTTTAAAAGATTTTTCACTCCAATCTATATGAAGGTACTTATAAGGTCTGTTAATTTAGCTTTTATATCTACAGTTATAACCCTTATATTAGGCTACCCGATGGCATTGATTATTTCCAAGGAAAAACCGAGCAAAAGAAATATGATGATTTTGATGTTTGTTATTCCGATGTGGATGAATTTTCTTTTAAGGACATATGCATGGTTGACCCTATTGGGAAGAAATGGACTTATCAATACTTTAATAACTAAAATTGGGTTAAAGCCGCTAGATTTAATGTATAATGACAAAGCGGTATTGTTGGGAATGGTATACAACTTTCTGCCATTTATGGTGCTTCCCATATTTTCTGTGTTAACCAAAATAGATCAAGGACTAATTGAAGCAGCAGAGGATTTAGGAGCAAGCAGAATACAAACATTTATTAAAGTTATATTTCCTTTAAGTATTTCCGGTGTAATTACGGGAATTACAATGGTATTTGTACCCGCTATGAGTACATTTGTTATCTCAAGTCTTTTGGGCGGGAACAAATCAAGTTTAATAGGCAATATAATCGAGCAGCAATTCAGATATACAGGCGATTGGCACTTTGGGTCCTCAATGTCCATTATATTGATGATATTTATATTGATAACTATGGGACTTACATCCAAATTTGATAAAGATAAAGAAGGAGGAGGGGGTTTATGGTAGAAAAAAGCATAAAACGTATATATACTTTTCTAATTTTTATGTTTCTTTATGCTCCAATTATAGTGCTGATAATTTTTTCGTTTAACAATTCAAAATCCAGAGGTGTTTGGAATGGATTTACCCTTAAATGGTATATAGAACTGTTTAAGGATAGGGAAATATTAAAGGCTTTGTACAATACTTTGCTAATAGCCATATCCTCTTCAATTATTTCAACGATTTTGGGGACTTTTGCCGCTATCGGCATTTATAATATGAATGGAATTTTTAAGAAGATAATTCTTAACCTAAACTATTTGCCTGTATTAAATCCCGATATACTTACAGCTGTTTCTTTGATGGCATTGTTTAGGTTTTCTAAACTTGAATTTGGACTGTTTACTATGTTATTATCTCACATTACATTTTGTGTACCATATGTAATACTCTCCATATTGCCTAAGTTAAAGCAAATGAACATTTATCTCTATGAAGCGGCAATGGATTTAGGAGCAACTCCTTTTTATGCGCTGAGAAAGGTGATCATACCTCAGATTATGCCGGGTATAATCACCGGTGGACTCATGGCATTTACATTATCCATTGATGATTTTGTTATAAGTTTCTTTAATACAGGACATGGGGTATCCAATTTAAGTATTGCAATATACTCAATGGCAAGACGGGGTATAAATCCTGTAATCAATGCTTTATCAACATTGATGTTTATCAGTATGTTAATATTGCTGTTTACTATAAATAAAAGAAATGATAAGGATTTAATAGAAGGGGGAAGATAAATTGACAAAAAAAGGATTGGCATTGCTTTTAGTTTTTGTTCTGTTAGGAACTTTGGCTTTAACTGGATGCGGAGATGATACCCCAAGTATCAATGTGTATAATTGGGGAGATTATATAGATATGGATGTCATACGACAATTTGAGAAGGAATATGGCATCAAGGTAAGATATGATACTTTTGCTACCAATGAAGACCTGTATGTAAAGTTAAAACAAGGGGGAAGCAGCTATGATGTAATATTCCCTTCAGATTATATGATTGAAAGAATGACGCGAGAAGATTTGTTGGTTAAATTGGATAAGGGCAATATCCCCAATATGTCTAAAATCGATGAAAAATTCCTAAATCGAGATTATGATCCGGGTAATGAATATTCAGTTCCCTATATGTGGGGTACTGTAGGGATTATTTACAATAAGACTATGATTGATAAACCCTTGACCAGCTGGGCGGATTTGTGGAATGAAGAGTATAAGGGTCAAATAATAATGTTAAATAGCCAAAGGGATTCATTGGCAGTTGCTTTAAAGAAACTGGGATTTTCTATGAATACCAGGAACATTGATGAGCTTGAAGCGGCAAAGGAAGAGCTTGTGAGACAAAAACCATTGGTGGATGCTTATCTTGGTGATGATATAAAAGGCGTTATAGTTGCAGGAGATGCTGCTATCGGAGTCGTATGGTCAGGAGATGCTGTAGCAATGATTAGAGATAATCCTGACTTGGAATATGTAATACCTTCAGAAGGCACAAATCTATGGTTTGATGCCATGGTAATACCAAAGAACGCAAAGAACAAGGAGGGGGCAGAGAAATTTATTGATTTTATGACCAGACCGGATATTTCAGCTAAAAATACTGAATATATAGGATATTCGACGCCAATACCGGAAGCTAAAGAGCTGCTGACAGATGAAATTAAAAACAGCTTGGTAGCATATCCTACAGATGAAATGATAGAAAATACGGAAATATTCAAGGATCCAACAGATATCATCGGGGAATACGATAGGATATGGACAGAATTGACAAGTGAACAATAGAATAATTACAATTCACAATTCACAATTCACAGTTCACAATTCACAATTCACAATTTAAATCAATTCACAATTTACAATTGAAAAGATAGTGAAGAGTTGCTAAGGTTGAGCTTTGGGGTAATAAAAAGAGGAGAATAGGATTCTAAAATAAGAGATGGATATATTCCATCTCCTTTTAGTTATTAAGCAATAAATAATGGGTATTATTAAATAAAGTAAATTATAGGAGTGTGTATAAATGAACTATGCAAAATATCTAATTATAGGAAATGGAATAGCAGGACTTTCTGCCGCAAAGGAAATAAGAAAAAACGACGATAAAGATTCATTGACAATTGTATCAAGCGAACCAAGCTTAACCTATTATAGAACTAAACTTACAGAGGGAATAGCTTTGGATTTATTGGAAGATGATTTACTTATGTATGATGAAAAATGGTATGAAGAAAGAGATATTAATGTTATTTTGAACAAAATTGTTGAAAAAATTGATATAGATAACAATCAAATTGAATTAAATGATGGACAGAAAATAAAGTATGAAAAATTATTAATTGCTGCAGGCAGCAGCCCTTTTACACTACCCATAGAAGGAAAATCTAAACAAGGAACTTTTGCCTTAAGAACAACAAAAGATTTAGAGGAATTTAAAGAGTACATAAAATACTGTGAGACTGTTACGGTAATCGGAGGCGGACTTTTAGGTCTTGAGGCTGCTTGGAGTTTAAAATTGTTAAAGAAAAATGTAAATGTTATAGAACATTCACCGTATTTGTTGCACAGACAATTGGATAGGGAACTGGGAGAAAAGTTAGCGGAGAAGCTTTCCATTGAGGGAATTAATATATATTTACCAAATTCAACAGAAGAAATCCTAGGGGATGATAAGGTAAATGGAATAAGAATAAATGGGGGAGAAATAGTTCCTACAGATGCAATATTGTTTTCAACCGGAATAAGAGCAAATTTAAATTTAGTAAAAGACAGCGGTATAGTTTATAATAGAGGTATTAAAGTCAATGAATGCCTTGAAACAAATGTAGGAAATATCTACGCTGCGGGAGACGTTGCGGAAATAGACGACTTAATTATGGGTTTATGGACTGCTTCGAATGAACAAGGGCAAGTTGCCGGGAGCAATATGAGTGGTGTTGAGAAGAAATATGAGATTCCTAAAATGTTTTCCACTTTAAATATAGGAAATATCAAAGTCTTTTCCGCCGGAGATATAGTAAATTATGATAAAGTACTGGAATATAAGGACGAGTCCAAAGATATACATCATAAGCTATTTACAAGAAATGGCGAAATGGTAGGTGTTATACTTTTCGGAGATTTACAAGGGCTTAATGCTTTAAGAAATGGAGTATTCAAGCACACTAAAGTCGAAGATTATCTTGCTAAGGGTATTCAGTTTAAATAAATAACAGGAGGTAAGTATGAAATATATTACAAATCTATCAAATGATCCATGGTACAACTTAGCATTTGAAGAGTACTGTTTTAGGAATTTACCCATGGAAGATGAATATGTCATATTGTGGATAAATTCTCCTGCCATAATAGTAGGGAAAAATCAAAATACTTTGGAGGAAATAAATTCTGAATATGTAGAAGCGCATAACATTAAGGTAGTACGAAGAGTAACGGGTGGAGGGGCTGTTTATCACGATTTGGGGAATTTGAATTTTTCAATTATAACCAAAGTTAAAGGCGAGGAGAAAATTGATTTTCGACAAATAAATATCCCTATCGTGGAGTCTCTTGAAAAACTTGGTATAAGAGCAAAATTATCTGGAAGAAATGACATTACCTTGGATGAAATGAAATTATCCGGCATAGCACAGTCCATTTGGAAAAAAAGAGTGTTAAATCATGGAACTATTCTTTTCGATACCGATTTAAGTGTATTGTCAAATGCATTGAATGTTAAACAGGAGAAAATTGAATCTAAAGGAATCAAAAGCGTAAGATCACGTGTTACAAATATCAAGCCCTATTTAAAGGATGATGTTGATATTTTGACATTTAAAGAAATGCTTCTTAAAAGCATTTTTGAACATAAAAATTTACTCCCCGAAGAATATATATTAAGCGAAGAACAAAAAAAAGACATAGAAATGCTATGCAGGGAAAAGTATTCAACTTGGGAATGGAATTACGGAGAATCTCCCGAATTTAGTTTCAAGAACTATAAAAGATTTCCATTTGGGTCCATTGACATAAGATTGAATGTGAAAAGAGGTATTATTAAAAATTGTAAAATATTTGGCGATTTTTTTGGAACAGAAGATGTAGGTATTCTAGAAGAAAAATTAAGAGGAGTTAAATATAATGAGGAAGAAGTAGAAAAAATTATTGAAGATGAACCTTTGGAAAAATATTTCGGAAATATAACAAAAAAAGATTTTAAAAATCTAATGTTTAAATAATCAAAAAAATGCAAGAATTGCTTCAATAAAATTCTTTTGTGCAGCATAGTCATTCATTCATAAAAATTCAATAACTTGCAACAATTTAAGATTTTGTGTTATTATAAAAATAAACAAAATTAAAAAAAGAGGGATATAATGGAATCTATAATAGAAAGGCAAGTAGTTTTAAAAGAAGTAACATATAGAACAATTTTAAATGATTTCATAAATTTACCTTTTATGCTATATAAAGGCAATGATGCATGGGTTCCGCCATTAAAATCCGATTTTAAAAAATATGTGTCGGGCAAAAATAATTTTCTCAATGAATCAGGACCCAACATCAAGCTTGTGGCTTACAAGGATGGCATTCCGGCGGGAAGAATATTAATTGGTATAAATAACTATCTAAATAAAGCAAAAGGATTTAAGGAAGGATATATATCCCTATTTGAATCAATTGAAGATGAAGAAGTGGCTTATTCCCTATTGGAATTTGCTCAAGAATGGCTTAAAGATAAGGGTATGAACTCAATCAAAGGTCCGCTTTCGCTTCCCGGAGGAGATGACAACAGAGGATTTTTAATAGATAATTTTGAAGACCCTACCCTTATAATGAACGTCTACAACAAACCATATTATAATGACTATTTTCTCAACTTCGGATTTACTAAATACTATGACTGCTATGCATATAAGAGCTATATTGAAAACGAAAATATAGATAGATATGAAAAATTGGTTCCATATGCCATGGGAAAGTATAAATTTAAGATAGATAAGATAGATTTAAAGAATGTGGATGAAGAATTAAGTGATATAAAAGAAATTTTAGAAAACGCTATGCCAAAGGATTGGGATGATTTTATACCACCTAACGATGAAGAATTGGAATTGATGAAAAAACAACTCATACCATTTGCAGATCCGGACTTAATATATATAGCCAGAACACTGGATGGCAAACCTATAGGTTTCAATATCGCTTTACCTGACTATAATCAGGTTTTAAAGGAGCTCAATGGCAGATTGTTGCCTTTAGGAATATTTAAGTTTTTAATGTATAAACGTAAAATTGATAGATTAAGGTTTTTTGTACTATTCGTAGTACCGGAATATAGGAAAAAGGGTGTCCCATCTTCAATATATTTACAATCTTATATCGCATCGTTAAAAAAAGGTTATAATTATGGAGAAGGATCTACAATATGGGAATACAATGAAGACATGAAAAGGGATATAGAAAGATTTGGAGGAGAAATTTATAAGACTTATAGAATTTATATAAAAGATATATAAAGCAATCAAAACTCCTATGAAACGAGCGAATATTCTGAAAAATGAATGAAACAAAATTGTTATTTCAATATCGTGACCTTTAAACTGTTAATTTTTTTAATTGACAGTTTTTTTTGTAAATATACCATTGAAATCCTCATTTTGTATGTTAATATAAAGATAGTTAGATTGTTAATTATGTATGCCTTAGGGCAGTAAAATTGCATGAATTTTTAAATTTCAAAGGAGGTAAGTGCATTGGATAATAAGACTATAGTACTGGGTGTAATTGGTTCAGATTGCCACGCAGTAGGCAATAAGATCCTAGACTATTCTTTAACAGATGCAGGGTTTAATGTGGTAAATATAGGAGTTTTGTCCCCACAGGAGGACTTCATCAACGCCGCAATTGAAACAAATGCAGGGGCGATTTTAGTTTCTTCCCTATATGGTCAAGGAGAGATTGATTGCCGCGGAATGAGAGAAAAATGTGATGAAGCCGGATTAGAAGGTATTCGATTATATGTTGGAGGTAATATAGTAGTTGGTAAACAGAATTGGAACGATGTATACAAAAGGTTTAAAGATATGGGATTTGATAGGGTATATCCGCCGGGAACTTCTGTAGAGACAGCTATTCATGATTTAAAAGAAGATTTAAATTGATTAAAATGAGGGATAATAATGGATGCATATCTTTTTATTGATTTTGGCAGCACTTTTACCAAATTAACACTTGTAGATATAGCTAAAGAAGAGATAATAGCTACAGAAAAATCTTATACTACAGTTGAGACAGATGTAACTATAGGCTATAAGAATGCATTGGATAAACTAAATAAAAAAGTTAATAGAGAGTACAATATAGTTAAAAAATTAGCATGTTCTTCTGCAGCAGGGGGATTAAAGATAATTGCCATCGGCTTGGTTCCTGAATTGACTGCCGAAGCTGCAAAAAGAGCAGCATTAGGTGCAGGAGCTAAGGTAATAAAAACATATAGCTTTAATTTGAACAATGATGAGTTATCAGAAATAAAAAATTCAAATGCGGATATAATCTTACTTGCCGGAGGTACAAACGGCGGAAACAGTGATTGCATATTGCACAATGCACAAATGATTTTTAATTATAAACTAGCTATTCCGATAGTTGTAGCGGGAAATAAATCCTGTATAGATGAGGTTAAAAGAATCTTTGCGGAAGATATAGAATACTATGTTACAGAAAATGTTATGCCGGATTTAAATCATATCAATGTAGAGCCTGCAAGGGAAACAATTAGAAATATTTTCATGAAAAACATCATACATGCTAAAGGAATGGAAAATGTTCAAGATACAATCTCAGAGATATTGATGCCTACACCTGCATCAGTTTTAAAGGCTGCTGAAGTGCTTTCAGTAGGTACAAAAGATGAAGATGGTATAGGAGATTTGGCTGTTATAGATGTTGGCGGAGCTACGACAGATGTACATTCTATAGCGGAAGGAGCACCAAGCAAACCTTCTGTTATGCTTAGAGGATTGGAAGAGCCTCATTCTAAAAGAACTGTAGAAGGCGATTTGGGCATGAGGTATTCGGCTATGTCAGTATTTGAAGCTGCCGGAACAAAATTCATGAAAAAATATTTGCAATCATCATTTGACATAGAAAAAGAATTTGAAAAAAGGTCAGAGCATACTGATTTTGTAGCAGAAAGTCAAGAGGACATAGAATTTGATGAAGCAATTGCGAAGGTCTGCGTTGATATTTCCATGAAAAGACATGCAGGTGTTGTGGAGCCCATTTATTCACCTATGGGTATGATGTATTCTCAAACAGGCAAGGATTTGATGGAATTGCCATATTTGATAGGAACAGGCGGAATTATTGTAAATAGTAAAAATGCGGATAAGATTTTAGAAGCAGCATTGTTTTCAATGGATGATCCAACTTCTTTAAAACCAAGGCATCCTAAAACGTTGCTTGATGAGAGATATATCCTGTCGGCTATGGGGTTGCTTACAATGATAAATCCAAATATGGCAATTAGAATGTTGAAAAAATATATTGTTAAACTTTAGGGGGAAAACTGATGAAATTAAGGAATAAAAGGCTTTCCGATGGCGAGTTTTTTGAAATGAGAAAAGATGTCTTATCACATTGGCCAACAGGCAAAGATGTGGATTTGAAAGAAGCAGTCGATTACTTAAAAAAAGTTCCCGATGAAAAGAACTTTGCAAAGAAATTAAAAAAGGCCAAAGAAGAAGGAATTACTTTGGCTCAGCCTAGAGCGGGCGTTGCATTAATTGATAAACATATTGAATTGTTAAATTATCTTTCAAAGGAAGGCGGAGCTGATTTATTGCCTTCAACCATAGATTCCTATACAAGACAAAATAGATATGACGAATGTGAAGTCGGAATTAAGGAGTCGATTAAAAACAACAGATCTTTATTAAACGGGTTTCCGGCTGTAAATCATGGAGTTAAGGGGTGCAGAGAGGTATTTGAAAGCGTAGATAAGCCGGTACAGGCAAGACATGGTACACCGGATTCAAGATTATTGGCAGAAATCATTCATGCATCAGGATGGACTTCAAACGAAGGTGGAGGAATTAGCTACAATATCCCTTATGCAAAAGGCGTATCGGTTGAAAAATCTTTGTCCGATTGGCAATATTGTGATAGATTAGTAGGTTTCTATGGAGAACAAGGTATTGAAATAAATAGAGAACCATTCGGACCGTTAACAGGAACCTTAGTACCGCCTTCAATGGCAATTGTTACAGGAATAATAGAAGCGTTATTAGCAGCAGAACAAGGAGTTAAAAGTATAACGGTGGGATTCGGGCAATGCGGAAATATGGTTCAGGATGTTACAGCCATCAAGGTACTTGAAGAAATGACTGAAAAATATCTTAAATTATATGGTTATGATGATGTATATCTTACAACTGTTTTTCATCAATGGATGGGCGGATTCCCTGAAGATGAAGCAAAAGCCTTTGGAGTAATATCCTTTGGTTCGGCAACGGCAGCTTTGTCAGGGGCAACAAAGGTTATTGTTAAGACTCCTCATGAAGCTATAGGTATTCCTACAAAAGAGGCAAATGCTGCGGGAATTAGAGCAACCAAAATGGTGCTTAGTATGCTTGAGGGTCAAAGAATGCCGATTAGTAAAGAAATAGAGGCTGAAATGGAAGTAGTAAAGGCGGAAACAGCTTGTATCATGGATAAAACATTTGAGCTTGGGAAAGGTGATTTGGCAGTTGGTACAGTAAAGGCATTTGAATTAGGAGTAATTGATATTCCGTTTGCACCTTCAAAATATAACTGCGGTAAGATGATGCCGGCACGTGATAATGACGGTGCTGTTAGATATTTAATGGCAGGAAATGTTCCTTTTACAAAGGAACTGATCGATTTCAGCAGAGAAAAACTTGAAGAAAGAGCAAGATATGAAAATAGAAAAGTAAGTTTCCAAATGACAGTTGACGATATATTTGCAGTTGGAAAAGGCAGATTGATTGGAAGGCCGGAAGGCAAATAAGCAAACTAATAATAGGGGGAATATATAATGAAAATAGTAGATTTGATATGTTCAGAAGGTAAGACGGGATTTTATTTTGATGATCAAAAGGCTATAAAAATGGGAGCTAAACACGATGGTTTATTCTACATAGGAGAACCTCAGCTAGATGGATTTTCAGCTATTAGGCAAGCAGGAGAGAGCATCTCTGTAATGCTGATATTAGAAGATGGGCAAGTTGCATACGGGGATTGTGCTGCTGTTCAATACTCCGGAGCAGGCGGAAGAGATCCGCTATTTTTGGCAAAAGATTTTATACCTGTTATAGAAAAAGATATCAAACCATTGTTAGTAGGTAGGGATGCTGATAACTTTAAAGCTTTAGCTGAAGAATTTGATCATCTTAAAGTCAATGGAAAGAGATTGCACACTGCCATTAGATATGGTATTACTCAGGCAATTTTGGATGCTGTTGCTAAATCCAAGAAGATAACCATGGCTGAAGTTATTAAAGGAGAATACAACACAAATATTGAGTTAAAGAGGATTCCTATATTTACTCAATCAGGTGATGACAGATATATGAATGCCGATAAAATGATAATCAAGGGTGCAGATGTATTGCCTCATGGATTATTCAACAATGTTGAAGAAAAATTGGGGTTTAAAGGCGAATTGCTAAAAGAATATATAGAATGGTTAAGAGACAGAGTTAATCAATACAAGACAACAGAAGACTACAACCCTATATTCCATATTGACGTATATGGTACAATAGGACAATTGTTAAATGATGATACTAAAAAAATGGCAGATTACCTTGCAACATTAGAAGAAGCTGCTAAGCCATATAAATTGAGAATTGAAGGACCTATGGATGTAGGCGGAAGGCAAGAACAAATGGAAGCTATGAGGGACTTAAGAGCTGAATTGGACTCAAGAGGAATAAACGTTGAGTTGGTAGCAGATGAATGGTGCAATACTTTAGAAGATGTTAAATTGTTCGCAGACAACAAAGCAGGGCATATGATTCAAGTTAAAACTCCTGATTTGGGTGGAATCAACAATACAATCGAAGCACTTTTGTATTGTGAAGAAAAAGGTATCGGAGCATATTGTGGTGGAACATGCAATGAAACCAATAGAAGTGCTGAAGTTTGCTGCAACATTGCAATTGCTTGCGGAGCAAAACAAACTCTTGCTAAACCGGGTATGGGTGTAGATGAAGGATATATGATAATCAATAACGAAATGAACAGAGTATTGGCTTTAGCAAACAGAAGAGCCTAAAGTTAGATAAGGGAAGTGTAAATTTGAGAACGATAGATGCCTGTAAAATTACTGAAGCAGTAAAGAATATGGTAATAGAAGCAAATTATTTTCTGCCAAGAGACGTAATGGAAAGCTTAAAGAAAGCCAGAGAAGATGATGATTGGAAACTTTCTCAAGATATACTTGATAAGATTATAGAAAATGCAGAAATTGCCTCAAATGAAAGAGTACCTATGTGTCAAGACACAGGTATGACCGTAGTATTTGTAAAGATGGGACAGGAAGTAGTAATTGAGAACGGTTTTATTGAAGATGCAATCAATGAAGGCGTAAGACAAGGTTATGAAGAAGGCTATCTGCGAAAATCCGTAGTTAAAGATCCATTGAATAGAGTCAATACTAAGGACAATACCCCCGCAGTAGTGAACTATGAAATAGTTCCCGGAGACAAACTTACTCTAATTGTTGCGGCTAAAGGATTTGGTTCCGAAAATATGTCAAGGCTTAAGATGTTAAAACCTTCAGATGGGTTACAAGGTGTAAAGGATTTTGTACTTGAAACCGTTGAACTTGCAGGACCGAACCCATGCCCTCCAATAGTAGTGGGAATAGGAATTGGAGGAACATTTGAGAAAGTAACTCTAATAGCTAAGAAAGCTTTGATGAGGGATTTGAACAAATATAATGAGAATCCATTCTATGCTGATTTGGAAAAGGAATTGCTTGAAGAAATAAATGCTTTGGGTATAGGACCCCAAGGGTTTGGAGGCAAAACCACTGCTTTAAAAGTAGCTATAGAATATTATCCAACACATATAGCTGGATTACCTGTTGCTGTAAACATTAACTGTCATGCAACAAGGCACAAAGAAGTAACACTTTAGGAGGGTAAACATGGAAATTAAATTGAATACGCCATTCACTAAGGAAGCCTTGAAGGATTTGAAACCGGGAGACAATGTTTTGATTACCGGATATATGTATACAGCAAGGGATGCAGCTCACAAACGTCTAGTTGAGTTGGTTGAATCAGGGAAAGAACTCCCTATAGATGTAAAGGGTGCTTGTATATTCTATGTAGGACCAACACCTGCAAAGGAAGGACAGGCACTGGGTTCTGCCGGACCTACAACCAGCTATAGGATGGATGCTTATACACCTGCATTACTGGATTTAGGCTTGATGGGAATGGTCGGTAAGGGCAAGAGAGGGCCGGAAGTAGTTAAAAAGATGGTAGAGCATGGTGCAGTATATTTTGCAGCTATAGGCGGAGCGGGAGCTCTTATATCCAAGAAAATCAAAACTTCTGAAATTGTCGCTTATGAAGATTTAGGAGCGGAAGCTATAAGAAAAATATATGTAGAAGATTTTCCGGCTACTGTAATCATAGATTCTAAAGGAAACAACCTTTATGAATTGGGCAGAGAGGAGTATCTTAAATGGAAGAAAGAAGAATAACAAAGATTGCAAAAGCAGGCTCCGTGGAATCTAACGATATATTGATTATGATGTCGCCGGGAGAAGGAAGCCTGGAAGTTGAAATAGAAAGCGTAGTATACAAACAGTTCGGCGATAGTATAAGAAAAGTGATCTTAGATACTTTAGCTGAAGAAGGCATAAAAGATGCAAAAGTCATTGCTAAAGACAAAGGTGCATTGGACTTTACCATAAGAGCAAGAGTAAAGACATGTATCAAAAGGGGGATAGAAAATGAGCTATAGAACCTTGTTATTTATCCCAGGAAACAACCCGGGTATGTTATTAAATTCAGATATATTGGGCGCTGATGCCTATATTATAGATTTAGAAGATGCGGTAGCGATAAATGAAAAAGATTCAGCAAGAATATTGGTTAAAGAATATATAAATACCTTTGACAGAAATGCCGATGTATTTATTAGAATAAATCCACTTGACAGCCCCTACTTCTATGAGGATTTGGATGTAGTTAAAGATTTAAACGTTAAAGGAATTGTACTTCCAAAGGCAAGCATTGAGTCAATGGAGGCTCTGGATATATACTTAGATGAAAATAATATAGACTTTAAAATCATTGGACTTATAGAAACAGCTATGGGTTTGGAACTTTCCTTGGAAATCTTAAGCAAATCAAAAAAAGTAATAGGAGTATTGTTAGGCGCAGAGGATTTGACATTGGACTTAGGTGCTAAAAGGACAAAGAAGTCAGATGAAATCAGATATGCAAGATCACGTATCATTGCTGTATCAAAGGCATTGCAGATAGAAGCTATAGATACTCCATGGACTGACACGGATGATTATGAAGGATTAAAAATAGATACCCTAAATGCGAAGGATTTGGGAATGACAGGCAAAGCTTTGATAAGTCCCAGACATGTAGACATAGTAAATGAAATTTTTTCGCCTTCAAAAGAGGAATTAGAATATGCTGTTAGAGTTATGGAAGCTGTAAAGTCTGCAAGGGAAAAAGGATTAGGTGCTTTTTCCCTTGATGGTAAGATGGTAGATTTGCCTATTATCAAGCGGGCAGTAAATTTACTGAAAATGGGTGGAGTATATAAGGAGGAATGTGATGGACTACTTAAATAAGGATAACTTAAATACTGTAAAAATCATAGACAAATCCGATTATCCCACAAAAGGGCAAAAGCCAAGCAAAATCACCAAGGATATTGTAGAACTGTTGAGATCCCTTGATATACAAGATGGAGCCGTGCTTTCCTTCCATCATCATTTAAGAAATGGAGATAAGGTATTAAATTTAATAATGAAGGAAGTTCAAGCTTTGGGTATTAAGGATGTAACTTTGGTAGCAAGTTCACTTTTCCCAGCGCATAGCGAATTGATTCCACTATTAAAAGATGGAACTATAAAGAATATTGTAACATCATATATTTCAGGACCTTTAGGGGAAGCTATCAGCCATGGAGAACTAAAAGGACACATCATTATGCAGTCTCATGGAGGACGTGCAAGATCCATTTTAAACGGGGATATAAATATAGATGTGGCATTTATCACATCTCCAAGCTCAGACGATAAGGGCAATATTTCAGGTGTAAATGGCATTAACTCCTGCGGTTCTTTGGGATATGCAATTGCTGACAGCATGATGGCTAAAAAGGTAGTGGCTGTGACTGACTCCTTAATGCCATATCCAAACTATCCCGCAGATATTACAGAGGATTATGTAGATCATATATTGCTGGTGGATTCCATAGGTTTAAAATCAGGGATAGTATCAGGTACTACAATGATTACCAAGGATCCCATAGGGCTGAAAATAGCAAAGGATACATTGAAGGTAATGGAAGCCACGGGACTTCTCAAAGACGGAATGAGTTATCAATCAGGTGCAGGCGGTATTTCCTTGGCGGTTACATCATTTTTAAGAGATTATATGATAGAAAATAATATAAAGGGAAGCTTTGCATCAGGCGGTATCACAGGTTTTCTGACGGATATGCTTGAAGAAGGGCTATTTGACTGTTTATATGATGTTCAATGCTTTGATTTGCAAGCCATTGAATCACTAAAGAAAAATGCAAACCACTTGAGAATGAGTGGGTCACAATACGGTAATCCGGAGGTATCAGCAGTAGTAGACAATTTGGACATAGTCATACTTGGAGCCACTGAAATAGATACAGATTTCAATGTCAATGTAACTACAGGCTCACATGGATTGCTGATGGGCGGCTCAGGAGGTCATCAGGATACAGCAGCAGGAAGCAAAATATCGATTATAGTTTCTAAGCTGTTCTCCTCAAGAATCCCTCTTATTAAGGATAAAGTAGACGTAATCACAACTCCCGGAAGCACTGTAGATGTATTGGTTACAGAAAGAGGAATCTGTGTCAATCCTTTAAGAGAAGATTTAATTTCAAAATTTAAAGAAGCAAAGTTGAATGTAATAGATATCAAGGATTTAAAGGGATATTCTGAACGGATAATGGGAAAAGCAAAGAATATTGAAAAGACGGATAGAATTATTGGATTGTCCGAATACAGAGATGGAAGTATAATAGATTATATATATGAAGTAAAGAAATGATAAAGAGAGTCGCCTTCGGGCGGCTCTTTTTAATTGGGTGGGTTTGAGTTGAGTTCGACAGTTAATTAGCATATAATGGAATTAAGAATAAGTAAGGCATTGTCTCGACTGTAGTGGAGGAGTCTCGGGGGGTAAGCTTCATAGCTCAACCTTAACAATTGGGAATTGATACTTTTATTTAGGATGTGAAAAGCATGACTAAAATAATGATAGTAGAAGATGACATAATAATCGCCAAAGGTCTGGATTCGATAATCAAATCAGTAGATGAAGATATCGAAACCACAATAACTCCATACTCAAAAGAAGCTCTGGAATATGCAAACGATTGGCAATATGACTTGTTTTTTCTTGACATACAGCTATTAGATTATTCAGGATATGAGCTGGCAAAACAGATAAGAAATATTGACAGATATAAATTGACACTTATAGTGTTTATCACTGCTATACCAAATAAAGAACTATCAGCCTTTAAAGAAATACATTGCTATGACTATATCATAAAGCCCTTTAAAGATAAAGAAGTCATAGAGATAGTAAAGACGCTTGTAGGCTATTGCGGAATAGAGGAAGAAAAAGATAATTTCATAAAATTTAAACAAGGGAGTTATATGTACAAGGTAAATACTAAGGACATCATATACATAGAATCAATTCATAAAAAAATTAAGGTAACAATGGATAAAGAACAAATAGAAGTGAATAACTACACCCTGTACAGAGTGTTGAATGAATTACCGGAAGATGATTTCATTCAATGTCATAAGAGCTTTATAATCAATCGAAATTATATCAAGAAAATAAACTTGGCAAAAAATCTGATTGAGTTGAGTTCAGCAAATGTACAAGTCCCCAAAGTTCCCATAGGAAGAAAATACAAAGAAAACTTGGCTGGGAGGTATGGTTAATGAATTTATTTGAGTTAATAATGATGGGTATAATTGATATTCTTGGCTGTACAATTAGGCAGTGTAAATAATTTTGTGTATTCTCATTCTTTAATTAATAATTGGTAAAAGAATACAAAGTAATATAATATTAAAACCGACTCTTTCAAAGGTCGTTTGATTAAGTATATTGTACC
>NZ_JACRTG010000023.1 GCF_014385195.1 Paratissierella segnis | reverse complement strand
TTTTGCTGGAGATAATACTTCGTTAGTTCCTTCTTCTAGATAGTTTACAGTGTAGCTGATATCTGTTCTAGCTGTGTAGTAGAAGTTAATTACATTTTCTTCTACTCCTAGCTCTATGGCTACTTCTATTGGTTCTACCTTGTTGTAACCTTCTATTTCTATTGCTGTCTCGGTTACTTCTTCTCCGAAGGTTTTATTCTCAACAGTTTTTGCTGTTGCTAATACTTTTTCTGTATCTTTTTCTAGATAGTTTACAGTGTAGCTTATATCTGCTTTTTTCTCCCATATTGCATATAGCTCATTAGTTGTATTTAGATTATCTACTATAATCTCTGCACCGGGCTGATAACTAGCACCACTTCTATCAGCTTTTGTATTCCACTCTTTGAAGTTGTGTCCCTCAAAGATAAAGCTATTGCTAAGAACTGTATGGGTTTCATTATTTTTAAGTGGAATTTCTATAGAGGCATTGTCACTACCATCAAATCCGCCATTCCCATAATATGCTAAAGAAGTTGTAGGCGCTTTATCTCCCCATTGTGCTATTAAAGTCATATTGCCTGTTATGGAAAGCTTGTCATTAGGATAATAAACTTTGCCTGAATTTTCTTCTTTCCATCCTATAAATACTTTATCACTTGGTGAGGTTAGATCACTTGGTGATAGAACAGTAGCTGAGGCTCCTAAAATATATTTATTATGATCTTGGGGTATCGTTCCACCTGCTCCGTTAGCATTGTAGGTTACTTCATAGACTAAATTTTTCCACACAGGATATAGAACAATATCATTTCTATTGATTGGTGTACTAAAATCATATGGTACAAATACTCCATTCACATACCAATACCAACCCTCAAAATCTTCTTCTTCTAATCCCGCAGGAATATCTTTTTCAAGTTTATCTTCAGAAATCGTAGTTCCACCTGAGATGTCATCAATTGTCTTGTACTCACCGCTTGTATCTGGTGTTAAATAATATTTAACGCTATATACCGGAGGTACCCATTTGGCATGAAGTATAAGGTTGTTCGCAGGCATTGTTTTTCCTGTAAAGTTATAAGGTTCACCTGCAGTAGCTTCATTGGTATACCAACCTTTAAAAACATAACCATCATATCTTGTAGTTACATCCTTCACATATCCTGATAATGCTTTGTCAGAAATATCCGCTTCATATGGGATATTAGAAACATTTTGATTACCTGTGTTATCATTTGTTTGGAAAGTTATATTATATTTGTTTCTATTATAATAAAGTTTCCACTCATATCTTTTAGTATCATCATTATATTTTGAATTCTGAGACCCATCCTTTGGAGTTGATTTTACGGTAAACCCCGGAATACTTATATAATCTTCTATCGTCAAATACAATCCACTGCTTCCAGTAAAATAATATGGTTCTCTAACGCTTGGATTTCCCGCTACATATTCCAAATAGAATATTGTATACTTAGCATTTCCTGACTCTGCTCCATAAACTGTCAAATTTTTATTAGGCATATCTGGTGCTAATGAGTACGCTGTGTTACCAGTTCTACTTACATACCAAGTATATGTGGAATATTCATTAACTGCCTGATTCCACCAAGGTGTCGTATCTGCTCCTTGCTTTATATTACCAAAGGACTTTAATTCATTATTATTACTTCTACGTCTAAATTCTAATGTATATCTATTTCTACTGTAATATACATTCTTTATAGCCGCTCCATCGCCTGAAATCTTTACATCTTCAGCATTGGTTTTTGCTGTATCCAACGTAAATCCAGAGTAATTCTTATTATCATAAGTTGCTGAAACACCTGTGGTTCCTATTCTTATAGTGCTTTCAAAATAAGAATATCCATCATCATCAGCATTTTCCTGCCAATATACTACTGTATATTTGGTATTATTTTTAGGTGTCCATATGGCATATAGTTTTACATTCCCATAAATAACAGTATCACTAGTATAATTTGTCCCTTTTCCATCAACTTGGGTATTCCACTTTTGGAAAGTATATCCTGCTTTAACCGGTACTTCTATATCACCTAATTTTTCACCATTTATGATATATTTAGGGAGTAGAGAACTTCCTCCTTGGGTATCAAATGTCACCTTCCACCTATCTGCTAACACAGCATATAGAGTGGTATTGGCAGTAATTGGTGTATCAAAATCAAAAGCTTCACCATTTTCAGCTGCTGACCAATGGGATAATGCTTTTCCTTCTTCCGTAACTATAAGAGGAATATCGCTAGCATTTGTTGTGCTGTTGGGTTCTACTTCCTTAGTTGCGATTACATTGCCACCATATACAAAGTAAACATAGTATACATCAGCAAACCTAGCATCTACCCTGAAAGTATTACTTTCATTTACAGTTATAGAAGTATCAAAATCAATCGGATTTTCTTCCCCTAATATATACCATCCGATAAACTTTTTTCCCTCATAAGCATTCGGTGTTGAAGGTTCAACTAAGCTTTCACCGTTTTTAACAATCTGAGTATCAATTTTATCGTCTCCTACATAGAACTCGTATGTTGCTGTTTCCTGAGTTCCGATTGCATAGATTGAGAAATGATTTGTAGTGAAGATTATCTCACCATTTTCATTTTCTGCTGACATATCATTGACTGCAAAATCATAGCTCATACCGTTTAAATTAAATGTAGATTTAGTTCTAACATTTCGTCTATTGGGTTCAAGGTGATAAACTACTATATCCTTATTGTCATCCGCAAAGTAAACATCTGTAAAACTTAACGTTACATTGCCATCAGGCTGGACTTCATTTCCTTCTCCATCCAATAGTGTTATATCGAACATTAGATAGTCTTCTAAGCCTACTCCTGTATTTTCTCTTATGGTTTCAGCATAATCACGTGCTTCTCCGGATGGCAAAGAATATACTGAAAGTTCTGTTCCTTCAGGCAAAACGCCCTCATCAGCAGAAATTCTGATAGTAACTCCATCAACTCTAGCGGTTAATTCAGTCGGTCCCAAACTTTTTACAGGAGTATAATAAAAGATTATAATATTATCTTCCTCTTGAAGGGTAATGGTTTTTGAGTCCTCATCAACTTCATAGCCTTTAATATCTTTTGCAAATTCCGTAATTTCTGAACCTATAAGCTGATCTTCTACGGTTTTGTCATTCAATAGAGGCTCTGTCTCACCCATATATCTTACAATATATGATGTTAAATTTGGTATTTCTTCAATTGGTAGTTCTTCTTCCGGGATTTCAGGCTCTTCTTCTGTGTTTTCTCCATCTTCAGGATCTTCAGGTTCTTCGGTAGGATCTTCCCCTTTGTTCTCTACCGGTTCTCCTTCTGTAGTTCCCTCATCTTCAGGATTTGTAGGTTTATCTTTATCATCCTCCACAGGATCTGTAGGCTCCTGTCCCTCTGTATTGTCATCTTCCTGTGAAGGAGGGTTGTCGCCGGGACTTTCCACCTCTGCAGTTTGCGTTCCGTCTCCTACTACATCAGCATATGCAACAATGTTTGCACTGAGAATCATTGCAAATACCAACAGAAACGCAATATGCTTGCTTAACTTACCTTTCATTTATTGCACCTCCTTATTTATATTCAATTTTCTTAAGTTAGCCGGAGTAACATTCAAAGGCATTCCCCCTTAAAATGTAAAAAGTAAAAGCTGCCATGTAAAATACATAGCAGCTTGACTATCATTGTGATTATCATAAATAAGAATAATCACTTTAGATTCATAGCTTTGCGTCCCTATCTTTCAATAGGTTTGCCAAAATTATTGATAAGTTTTTTGTATATATAGTATACCATTAGAATAATTTTATTAAACTGTTTTTTGAATTATTTTTTGATTATATTTACTATTCTCTGCTTGTGAATGATAATATTATGTTGCCTCCTCAGCGTCCAGTTTCATCAATTCAATAAATAATTCTGCCAGCCTAGGATCGAATTGTGTTCCTGCGTTTGCACTTATTTCTTCTAATGCTTCTGTATGGCTTTTTCTTTCCTTATATGGTCTGTAATTTACCATGGCTTCATATGCGTCTGCTATAGCAAAGATTCGTACTATCTTTGGTATTTCTTCACCTTTTAACAGTCCGGGATACCCCTTTCCGTCCCATCGTTCATGATGCATTAAAATTAATTCATTTATTGCTATTGGTTCTCCTGCAGATTGCATTATATGGTAGCCTATCTCGCTATGACGCCTCAATTTGTCCCATTCCTCATCGTTCAGAGGTTCTTTTTTGTTAAGAATATAATTTGGTATCCCAGCTTTTCCTATGTCGTGGTATTTACATAATAGTTTTAATTCTTCCTTTTCTATTTCGGATATGCCTATTTTATCTGCTAGTTTTATGCTTAGGTACTCCAGTCTATCGTGGTGCTGTTCTGTTTCACAACTTATCTTAGCCAATCTTTCTTTGATATAATCTATCATGTTTCGCTTTGCTTCTTTGCTCTCTATAAGCTTATTGAAATACATTCGCTCTTCGGATTTTTTTACTATATCTAATATATTTTCCTCTTCTTTTGTTTTTGTTGCTGTTCCAAAGCTCATGCTCAATTTCAAAAAATCAAGGGGATTGTTGTCTATTTTTTTCTTTATTCTTTTGATTATAGATAATGATGTTTGTTCTGTAGTCTTTGGCAGCAATATAAAAAATTCATCTCCGCCAAATCTGCTTACTATGTCCTCTTTTCTAAATACTTTTTTTAGGATATTGGCTATAGTTTTTAAAGCTTCGTCTCCCATAAAATGTCCAAAGGCATCATTTATCAGCTTTAACCCATTTACATCTGCGACTATAACGCTTATTGGGAGCTGCCTTTGTGTATCCAGTCTGGTGAGTTCTAATTCAAAAAATTCTTTGCTGTATAGTCCTGTGAGATTGTCCTTGAAACAATGGATATTTACTATATTTTTACTTTTACCATATTCGGTATTAGGTATTGAATATTTTGTGTTGTGTTTTTGTGCGGTGATGTCCGTGTAGAACAATATCAGATAGTCTTTTTCATCACTAAAAATATTGATCAGATACCACTTATCGAATTTTTCTATATAGTTTTCAAATTTTCTACTTGTATTTGGTATCATATGATAATATAAGTCTCTCAATCCGGGTAGGATATCTTCATTTTCAATAAATAGTTCTGATAATTTTCTTCCTATCAATTCTTCATATTTTATAATGCCGGAGGCTTTTAAATTTTCACTAAAATTTATTAATATATAATCTATAAATTCATTTTTATCGTTATATACGGCTTTAAAGCTGATAAAATAGTCTTTTTTTGCTGGATATTCCAACTCTTTACCTCCAATCAATATTTTCTCTTATGATTTATTATATCAATTGTATGATTATATTGAGAATTATAAATTGATTATATTTTGAATAATTAAAAAAAGCCCTAATTTGGGCTTTTGAGGATAAAATCTTCTTCTATGTCTATTTGTGTAAATTTCATGTTGATATGATACCCAAAATCCATGGGAAGATTGTCTCTTATCCTTCCTTCTATGACATCTATACTAGTATCTATTATTTCCTGTAACAGTAACAGTATTTGAGTATCGTTCCAAAATGAATATACATCACCTTTTCTTAATGTGCTTTCCAAGGTTTTGTTCATTATCTTTTCCCAGCTCTTTATGTCTTCATTGCTACAATCGTCTTTATTCAAGGTTATCAGGCATATATAATCCCGTTTTTCACCTATGGCTCTTTGTCTTTTTTGCATATTGAACAGCAATTTAAAATTATCGGAATCACAGATTATGGGACCTGAATTTTCCTCGGTTTCTAATTTGTCTTTTATGTTTTCTATATTTACTTCACTTTTTTCTAAATAACAGCTTTGAATTTTTCTGTATATATTTTTCATTCCAGGGGAATTTGCGTTTTTATTCTCCTTTTCCAATGTGGACATTATACAATCATAATGATCATGTGCGTTTTGTATTTGTCCTATCTTCAGCATTGCGTCCATTAGGCAAATATGAATTTGCTCCTCATATGGTTCTACAGTGATTGCTTTTTCACATAGTTCTATTATCTTTTCCTGTTCATCTTTTTCTTTATATATTTCAATTGCTTTTAAAAAGGTTTTAAGGCAAAGTCTGCTATAATGATTTCTTATGGGAACAATCCATATTTCGTACGCATTTTTCCCTAGATACAGTCCTTTATATAGTTCTAATGCCTGATTATAGTATTCTAAGGCTATGGATGCGTTTTCGATTCTATGGGCATCCCCTTCTGATATGAGCTTTTCAAATATATCATTGTCGATTTTTACTTTGTTTCCTACTTCCAAGAAATAATAGCCGTTGCTAAAATTAATCTGAAGGTAGTCTGCTTCATCCACATCTTCCGGTAATATTTTCTTTAGCATCTGCCTTAATCTAAATATTTGTGCTCTAAGCATATTTTTGGGATCAAAGGATTCAGAATCCTTCCATAGGTTTTCGATTATGGTTTCGGGCAATAATTTTTTGTTTCTAAATGTTAGAAAGTATTGAAGCAGTTTATATATTCTGTAAGATCTGTTTGATTTTTCCAGCAATGATTTGTTTCCCGATTTTATGTCAAAGTTTCCAAGGGTAGTGATATACAGTTCCATAGTCTCACCTCTTTTGTAAGATTATACCATCTTAAAGTGATATTATGCAAGAACAATTGAAAGACAATTCACAATTCACAGTTCACAATTCACAATTCACAATTGAAAAACATAGTGAAGAGATAAGAACTAAGAGTTAAGAGTGTAAAACATAAAAGATAGGGAAGAAAGACAATTCACAACTTAAGACAATTCACAGTTCACAGTTCACAACTTAATCAATTCACAATTCACAGTTCACAATGCACAATTGGAAAACATAGGGAAGAGTGAAGAACTAAGAGTTAAGAGTGTGAAACATAAAAGATAGGGAAGAAAGACAATCCACAACTTGATTCAATTCACAATTCACAATTCACAGTTCACAATTCACAATTAAAAGAGGAGATCCTTCGATAGTCAAGTTTATACTGCCCGACTCAGGATGACGCGAGCATTGATTATATGACCTTATAGACCCAAGATCACTGCTGTTGTCATCCTGCCGTGTACCCTTTGCATTCTAAGGGTGAGTGAAAGCGAAGGATCTCCCTATCTTTTTAATACATACTAACATGGGATTCCAGCGAGCGGATAGAGTCATCCGCCCCTACATACGATACGAGCAGTGATTATACTGCCCTTCATTGGTCGAGGTGCGACTATTAAATGGCGGCTTTTTGAGGTTGCGATAGGCGGGCTACCATCTCTGTGACTACAAAGGTTGCTACGTCTTCTGCGAAGGTTCCCGATCCGAAACCTGCATCATATCCGATTTCCTTGGCTAATTCATGGCTGATGCGAGGCCCTCCGCATACAAGGATGACTTTTTCTCTTATTCCTTCTGCTTCTAAGAGGTCTACTAGCTGTGTAAGGTTTTGAATGTGAATATCCTTTTGTGTTACCACTTGAGAAACGAGGATTGCATCTGCATCTAATTCGATTGCTTGTCTTACCAGTTCTTCATTGGGGACTTGACTTCCTAAATTGTAGGCATCTATTCCTTCATATCTTTCCAGTCCATAATGTCCTGCATAGCCTTTCATATTCATTATGGCATCTATGCCTACTGTGTGGGCATCGGTACCTGTGCATGCTCCCAAGATTACAACATTTCTTTTTATATTTTCCTTGATGTATTCTTCTACCTCTTCTTTGTTCATTACATCTACTTCTACTTTTGGAACCTCTATCTTGGTATAATCAACTGTATGAGTGGTTTTACCATATAATATAAAATAGGTATAATTTATTCCCAAGTCTTTGGAATATACTACACTAGCCTCTTCAAAGCCCATTTTCAACACCAATTGCCTTGCTGCTTCTTTTGCTTCTTCTCCATTTGATATGGGCAATGTAAAGCTAAGCTGTACCATCCCATCATTTAATGTATCGCCATATGGTTTAATTTTATTTAGATCAATCATCGCCTTTCACCTCCAAGCATGGATACGATAAATGGGTTAAAGTATTTTTCATCTTTCATTACTACTCCATCAAGACCTTTGCCTCCTGTCGGCGATCTTTTGACACCACCGAATTTGCCTTTTTCGATTGCTTTAAACAGTCCTTCACTATCGATTTCAACCAATAATTCATTTGCCTTTAACAATACTTCTTTAGCTCTATTTTGAATGATTCCATCTTTTTTAAATTCTATCTCATCACCTAAATTTCGAGCGTCTTTAAATATATATTTTGCATTTTCTATGGATAGATATCTATCATGCAAATGGGGAGTATGGATTGCTTCTGTAGGCATTCCCAGTAGTTGAATTCCTTGTTTTGTCATTATGGATGCTAAGTTGAACATGGCATCCTGCAGATGTCCTTTAAATATATTGCCTGTCATATATTTTGTTGGCGGCATATATTTTAGCGGAGCTTTGGGAAATATCTCTCTTGCCATTTGTGCTTGGGCTAATTCCAATAGAAATCCATTTTCCAAATCCGGATCCATTTCAAAGGCATGACCCAGTCCCATTTGTTCTTCGGGAATCCCCGCTTTTAGCGCAAATTGCTCGTTTATAAATTGGGATGCCAGCACTGTATGGGCTGCTTCTACTGCGTCATCTGTTGTTAGATAATTATCCTCTCCTGTATTTATGATGATTCCTGCAAATCCATTGATTACTCTGCTGAAGTACTGGTCGATCAGGGTTCTTTGCATATTGATATCTCTAAACAAAATACCATAGAGTGCATCATTTAACATCATGTCAAGCCGTTCCACTGCTCCCATGGCTGCTATCTCGGGCATACAAAGCCCCGAGCAATAATTTGTCAAACGAATATATTTACCGATTTCCTCTCCCACTTCGTCAAGCGCCTGTCTCATGAGTCTAAAGTTTTCTTGAGTTGCATATGTCCCGCCAAATCCTTCGGTGGTTGCACCATATGGTACGTAATCAAGCAGCGATTGCCCTGTGGTTCTTATGACTGCTATGACGTCTGCGCCCTGTTTGGCTGCTGCTTTTGCTTGAACTATATCTTCATAAATATTTCCTGTGGCTACGATGACATAAATTAGCGGGGTGGAAAAAGAGGATTGACAGCCAAGTTCTTCTCTTTTTATTTTGTTGAATTTTATTTTTTCTATTGTAGGTTTTGCGGCTTTTTCTATGACATTTTTTATTTTGTCTTCATCTTGTATAGGCAGACTCGTGATTTCCAATTCACCTATTGATATTTTTTCCGCTATTTGCTGAGGGGTAAGATGGGTATTTAGCATTGCATTTCCTATCCAATATGCTACACCTTTTTCCAATTCTCTATTCAATCTTATGCTGTCTACTACTACGTTTGGAAGGGGTTTATCTATATCATCTACTCCGTCTACTCCAAGAAGCCGCAGTATAGCTCGTTCTGTGGAGACTGTTGTATGCAAGTCGATGAATTTTTGGACTTCATCTGCTATATTTTTGGCTGATTGACGTGAGGAGTCGATTATTTCTTGGTTTAAATTTAGTTTGGACAAATTGATCACATCCTTTTCTACAATTCACAATTCACAATTCACAGTTCACAATTGAAAAGACAATTCACAATTCACAGTTCACAATTATTAGGGTCGAGCTATAGGGTCTTAAAAGAGGAGATCCTTCGATAGTCAAGTTTATACTGCCCAACTCAAGATGACACGAGCATTGATTATACTGACCTTATACAATTCACAATTCACAGTTCACAGTTCACAATGCACAATTGAAAAGACAATTCACAATGCACAATGCACAATGCACAGTTCACTTTCACAATCCACTATCGGTATATCTTTGATTTTGGCTTGCATTTTTTCTAAAAATTCTATTGGGTCGAAGCTATAACCTGTGGGTGAATAGGGATTGACTGTGATGCCTATTAAATCGATTGGGTGCAGTACCTTTATCTTCACTCCCAATCTTTGAAATCTAATAAAATCCCTATAATCTATAAATATCTTCGTTCCGTCATTTACTACTATGTCAATATATTTAAATCTCTTTGTTGTATATATGATATCTTCTATCGTATCCTTTACAAGAGAACCGGGGATCACAAGATATTTTGAATCATCTTTTATGCGACCGCCGATATTTTTTCCTCCGCCGATTGCTGTTGGCAAACTTAAAGTGTTTACATTAAGATTTTTATCTATGAGTTCAATTTTATTTTCATTCATTGAATTTGACATTATATCTCTAACCCTCTTATCTTCTATTGCAGGTAGATTAAATAATTTTACTGCATGAAGAGTTTGCTCAACTACTTTGTTCATATCTCGGGAAAGTACCGCTCCAGTTGATAAAATTGTTGCTTCTGAAATTGTAGGCGCTGCCGAGGATCTTCTATCTAATGCTCCATCCATGATTACAATTTCTGCTCCAAGGCAATGCATAATATCGATGATTTCTTTCATCTCTGCCAGAGTTTGAGGTCCGCCGATTTCTATATTTCCATTTGATTTTACTTTGCCTATTATTATATTGCCTAATGGTGTCCTAAAATCTGTAGTTCTTAATATTTCAATCTCTGCACTTCCCAACTTCAGCAATTCTTCAGTACTTGCGATTATAGTGCCTTTGTCCACATAAATACGGGGTTTTTCCAATTCTGTAATGATATCCTTAAATTCACCGTCACGCCCAATGGAGGTGATGCCTATCGGTATTTTGGATTTTTCGGCTTCATTGATTAGATGGTTTAGGGCTACTGTCTTTCCGGAATTTTTGCTCATACCGACTATAGAGATTGTTTTGTATTTATCCTTTATTAGGTTTAAAAGCATGAAATTACTCCTTTCTGCGTTGGTGGCGTTCTAAATATTTAGGTTTGAGGTGTTTGATTTCATGTCCTTGCATTAGTTCTGCTACTCCTGTGGTATTAGAATTTTTCTTATCATTGCAATAATCACATTTACACGGTTCTTCTATCATTTGAGGTTCTGCATAAGTTGTGATGATTCCTTCATAATTTCTAAGGACTACTTTTGTCGGCGATTGGGAGATTATATATTGAGGCATTACCGGTATTTTACCGCCGCCGCCCGGTGAATCCACTACGAATGTAGGGACTGCATATCCTGATGTATGCCCTCTTAAGGATTCTATGATTTCTATGCCTTTGGACACTTTTGTCCTAAAGTGTTCAATTCCCATTGATAAATCACATTGATATATATAATAAGGCCGCACCCTCATTTTTACTAAGTCATGAACCAAATCCCTCATTATATATGGGCAGTCGTTTATGCCTCTTAAGAGCACGCTTTGATTGCCCAGAGGTATTCCTGCATCGGCTAATTTCCTACAGGCTTCTATTGATTCGGGAGTTATTTCTTTTGGATGGTTGAAATGTGTATTAAGCCATATTGGATGATGTTTTTTTAACATATTTACCAAGTCATCTGTGATTCTTTGCGGCATTACCACCGGAGTTCGAGTTCCAAGTCTTATTATTTCTACATGTGGTATTTCTCTCAATTTTTTAATTATATATTCTAACAAATCGTCTCCGACAAGCAGACAATCTCCTCCTGATAATAGGACATCTCTTACTTGGGGAGTATCTCTGATATACTCTATTGCTTTATCCAATCCAGCTCGCGGAGCTCCCATATCATGCTGTCCTGCAAATCTTCTTCGGGTACAGTGCCTGCAATACATTGAGCACTGATCGGTTATTAGAAAAAGAACTCTATCAGGATATCTATGGGTAAGTCCCGGAACCGGTGAATCTACATCTTCATCCAGTGGGTCTTCCAGTTCGGATATATTGCTGTAGGTTTCCATTATAGTTGGAACTGCTTGCATCCTTATTGGACAATTTTTGTCATCCGAATCCATTAGAGATGCATAATAAGGGGTGATTCCAAGTCTAAATTTTTTAAGAACTTGATTTATATCCTGCTCTTCCTGTTCAGTCAAGTTTATAATTTGTTTTAGGGTTTCTACTTTGGTTATTCGATTTCTAACTTGCCATTTCCAATCATTCCACTCCTCAGAAGTTATATCTTTCCAAAGTTCAAATTGATTAAAAGATTCCAAAACAACACTCTCCTTTTTACAATGCACAATTCACAATTCATAATTCACAATGTAATTCAATTCACAATTCACAGTTCACAATTCACAATTCACAATTATTAGGGTCGAGCTATAGGGTGAAAAAGATGGGATTCTTCACTGGCGTTCAGAATGACACGAGCATTGATTATACTGACCTTAACAATGCACAATTCACAGTTCACAATGCACAATTATTAGGGTCGAGCTATAGGGTCTTAAAAGAGGAGATCCTTCGATAGTCAAGTTTATACTGCCCGACTCAGGATGACACGAGCATTGATTATACTGACCTTATACAATTCACAATTCACAGTTCACAATGCACAATTATTAGGGTCGAGCTATAGGGTCTTAAAAGAGGAGATCCTTCGATAGTCAAGTTTATACTGCCCGACTCAGGATGACACGAGCATTGATTATACTGTCCTTATAGACCCAAGAACACTGCTGTTGTCATCCTGCAGTGATTATGCATATAGGTTTGTAAAGATATTGCGTAGGGTTTCCGATTCTCTCATTATATTTAGTGCTATTTCCGCATGGTCTTTAGTATATCCATTTCCTATTATCATATTTATATCTTTCCCTACACCTTCCGCTCCCAAGGCTGCTTTTGTAAAGCTTGTAGCCATGCTGAAGAAGTATATTGTCCCTCCATCCTTTGTGACCAATATGCTTGACATCTCTGTGTTCGGTATATTGACTACATTTATTACTATATCTGCCATTTCGCCCTTGGTGATTTTCTTTACTTTTTCTAAAATCTCAACTGCATTTGTTGCATCTGCTTTTATATAATAATCCGCTAAATTTGCATCTTTGACTCGTTTAAGAGTTGATTGCCGTGAGCCTATACAAATTATCTTGCCTGTGATTCCGGCTCTTTTTTGGGCTTCGTATAGACATAGCATCCCAGATTTGCCTGTACCTCCCAATACTACAACGGTATCTCCGGGTTTTACCAGCTTTGCCGTTTGTGCCGGCGCACCTGCTACATCAAGTACGGATAATGCCAAGTTTTCCGGCATGTCATTAGGTAAAACTGCATATATTCCCGATTCAAACAATATTGCTTTGCCTTCAATATCAACTTGGTCTACATCTTTTCTTATTTCTATTATATTGTCTATTCTCAAAGGTGTTAGTGAAAGGGACACTAAGGTCGCAATTTTATCTCCGACTTTTAGCGGAGCTTTTCCTATCAAATCTTCACCGATTTTCTCTACTGTACCTATCAGCATTCCTCCTGATCCGGTTACGGGATTGTGGTGCTTCCCCCTTCCGGCTACAATAGACATTATTGTATTTTTGATTTCGTCAATATTGTCATTGGCTTCTTTTCTTATTTGGGTAAAGCTTGCAGAATCGATGTTTAACGTTTGCACATCTATTAATATTTCGTTGGCATATATCTCCATGTTATTGTCCAGCTTGATTGCAGGTTGTGGTAGTACTCCAAGTGGATCTAATACGCGATGAGTGCCATATGGGCTTCCTTTTTTCATAGGCAAAATTCCTCCTTTATTTGTATAAATAATATATTGCAAATTTTATGCCAAGGAGGAATTTTTATTTTAAGTTGCTATTTGATAGGGTTTGAATAGAAAAAGTTGATAGGAAAAGGTTTTAGTGCCGAAAAATAGGCAGGCCTGTCAGTTAACAAGTAACAGTGAACAGAATTAGAATTCACAGTTCACAATTCACAGTTCACAATTCACAGTTCACAATTCACAATTATTAAGGTCGAGTATAAGGTCTTAAAAGAGGAGGTCCTTCGATAGTAAAGTTTATACTGCTATACTCAGGATGACATCCTGCAGGGATTATACTGCCCTTAACAATTCACAATTCACAATTCACAATCGAAAAGACAGTTCACTGTTCACTGATTTTAAAGCTTATGCTTTAAAATCCTATACTGTAATGTTTGACGAGGGATTTGGAGTAATTCTGCTGCATGGGTAATATTGTTTCCTGTTTCTTTCAATGCTTCCAGAATCAAATTCCTTTCGGTTTCTTCTAAAATTTTATTGAGTGAATTTTCCTTTATATTTGTTCTTTTTATTTGATTTTTTATTATTTTAGTCGGTATATGCTCTACTTCAATCGTTGATATATCATATATATGCATTATTCCTTCGATTGTATTTTCCAGTTCTCGAACATTACCTTCCCATGGGTAATTCTCAAATAATTTCAATACATCATCGGATATGCCTTCTATGTTTTTATTTAATTTTACATTGAATTTGTTGATAAAATAATCCGCTAAAATAGGGATATCATCAACTCTATCCCTTAAAGGAGGAATTTCAAAGTTTACTACACTAAGTCTATAATATAAATCTTTTCTTAAAAGTTTATGCTCTATGGCTATTTCAGGCGGAATATTTGTAGCTGTGATTATCCTTACATCGACATCGACTGTTTTAGTATCTCCTACTCTTCTTATGTTTCCGTCTTGCAATACCCGCAATAATTTTGATTGAAGCTCCAAGGGCATAGAGTTGATTTCATCTAAAAATAATGTTCCGCCATCTGCCAATTCAAAAAGCCCTTGTCTATCCTCTGCACCTGTAAAGCCTCCTTTTGCGGTTCCAAACAAAATTCCTTCCAGAAGGCTTGCCGGCAATGCTGCACAGTTTTGAGTGATAAATGGGTTGTGTCTTCTTTTGCTTCCATTGTGTATTGAATGAACAAACAATTCTTTTCCCGTACCTGTATCTCCATAAATAAGTATAGACGCATCTCCTTCTGCTGCTCGTCTTGCCAATGCTTTTAATCTAATCATTTCCTTATTTTCACTGACAATATCTCTAAAGTTGAACTTTGCGTATTCGTTGGATCTTGAGGTATGCTTTTTATTTTTTCCACTGTATAACTTACTTTGTAAATCCACGATTTTTTCGGACATTTCTCTTACATTGGTTATATCTTTTGATATTTCCACTGCTCCAAGAATTTTATCTTCATTTTTTAATGGTATTGATGTATTTATTGTGCTGATTTTTTCGCCCTTATAGTTTATAAAATTTTGCTCTTTTTTATATATTGATATACCTGTATCCATTACAGTCATGAGAGTGCTTGTTTCGTCTGTTAAGGATGGATAGATTGCCAACAGATGCTTTCCTATGGCCTTTTCTTTATCTATTCCATCAATTTGTTCTGCGGAATTATTGTAGTAAACGATTTTGCCGGTATGGTCTATGATATGTATGCCTTCTTCCAGATTGTCCATGATTTGTAATATGTGTTCTTTGAAAAATAAATTTTTTATTTTTATTACCTCCTTTACAATTCATGACTTAATTTAATTCACAATGCACAATGTAATTCAATTCACAATTCACAGTTCACAATTCACAATGTAATTCAATTCACAATTCACAGTTCACAATTCACAGTTGTTAGGGTCGAACTTTTGGGTCTTAAAAGAGGAGATCCTTCGATAGTCAAGTTTATACTGTCCGACTCAGGATGACACGAGCAGTGATTATACTGCTCTTAACAATTCACAATGTACAATTCACAATTCACAGTTCACAATTCACAGTTCACAATTCACAATTGTTAGGGTCGAACTTTTGGGTGAAAAAGATGGGATTCTTCACTGGCGTTCAGAATGACACGAGCAGTGGTTATACTGCTCTTAACAATTCACAGTTCAAATTTTTGCTGCTTAAAATTCGGCGGCTAGAGCCGAATTTTGGGCGAAAGATAACTTTCGCCCTCTTCTTAACTCTCATCTATCATTTTTATTGTTCACTATATTTTTACTTCTCATCTACTTTTATTTTCCCATTAATTCGTTAAAATGTCAATGTACCGTTTTCATTTTGAATCAATTGCAGTATTTGTTCTTCTGCTCCATTTTTAGCATTGATATACACTATGAAGTCTGCATCCCCATATTTCCCTTTAAATTCATAGCACAATATCTCATTTACTCCCTTTGGAATAAGGCTAAGTCTTACTGAATCTATATCGAAATCGGTTTTTACTCTCTCTCTGGCAGTGTCTACATCTATTTCAGGTCTCCCAAAATTTCTTTCCTGATGATTTAAATAATAGGGGGAAGCATCAAAGCCGACTATCTCACCATTATCCAATGCAACTTTTACCTTTACTAAATCAGGATATATGGTTACGTCATCTTGTTTGTATACGAAATTATACAATACTATTCCATCATATTGCAAGGAGTAGTTGGGCTCCATACTTCCAAATCCTTTATTTCTTAAATATTCCAATGCCTTTTCCTGACCTTGTTCTACAGTCAATGTTTTATTGACTGCGGGCCTTGGATTTTCCATCCAAAGTACTGTTCCACCCTGTTTTGCTACTCCCATATATACAGCAAAATCCTTTTGCTGATTGCTGGGATATAGGTTGAAGGTATAGGATGGTATTCTTAAATCATCTGCATTTTCACCTTGTTCAAATGCTTCTATTCCCGCTACTCTGTTTCTTCCAAAGAAGTCTACTGCTGCTTGTTGTGCCTGATTTATATCCACTTGTGATCCACTTAGGCCTACAGGCTTTTTGTTCAAGATCTGATCTGAAAACGGTCCATCATATATCAGTTCAGGTGATTTCCCTATTTGCTTATCCAAGGATACTAAGCTGGTAGATAAAACATTTTCATTTGCTTCATCTATACCCTGACCCATTCCTACCATGAAGTTTGATTCCATTAAGCTTTGGTGCAGATTGGCCAGTTCTCCGTTGAAGGTTGCTGAATTCATCTGCAATCCTCGTAATGCTTCTCTTTGCTCATCGGTTATATCTTCTCCTGCCAAATGTCTGTCGATAAGATAATTGGCATAGTCTGATGCCTGAGTCAAAAATTTACTTATTTTATTATTATCTGCGTGTTGTATAGGCAGCTGATTGAGTTTATCTTGCGCAGAATTTGCTTCGCTGACTATTTGTGTAAAGTTCATTACATTTCTTTCTTTGGTTGTTGCCAGCAATGCTTTTGATAAAGATACCTGAACATTTTCCGTATGCTTTTTTATATCATAAAATAATCTTTGATAATGATTCTCTAATGATGTTTGCAATTGCTTTTTTTGAATGTTTTGATTGTATCCCCAAATCAATGCTACTATTAATAAAAGGCTTAATACTGTCGGGGCAATCCAATGACGTCTTTTATTGTCCATGTTAACCTCCTTATTTAAATTCACAGCTTATCTCAATTCACAATCGACCCTTGGGTCGAGCTATAGGGTGAAAAAGATGGGATTCTTCACTGGCGTTCAGAATGACACGAGCAGTGATTATACTGCTCTTAACAATTCACAGTTCACAATTCACAATTGTTAGGGTCGAGCTATAGGGTGAAAAAAATGGGATTCTTCACTGGCGTTCAGAATGACAGCTTCGCTGTTATTCACTGTTCACTATTCACTATTCACTGCGTTTATATTCCAAACCAGTGCTTACCGATTTTTAAAGTTACTTTTCTAGACCAAATCCATTTACTTGTTGCGGTTGCCGGATTCCAATAGTAAAGGCATCCATAGGTAGGATCCCAACCATTTAATGCATCTCTTGCTGCATTTAACGAATCCTTATTAGGGGTCAGGTTGATTTGCCCGTCAGCTACTGCTGTGAATGCTAATGGCTGATATATGACTCCCGCTATGGTATTAGGGAATTGGGGAGCTTTTACTCTATTTAGAACTACTGCACCTACTGCTACTTTCCCCACGTATGGTTCCCCTCTTGCTTCTCCATGTATAGCTCTTGCCAGTAAATATTCATCTCCGGCTCTATTTATTCCTTGGGTTGATGATCCTGAGGCTGCTGATGCCATTCCCAATGCTTGTGCTGTACTAGTACCTACTACTCCATCTACATTTAAACCGTTTCTCTCTTGGAAACGTCTTACTGCTCTATAGGTTCTGGCTCCAAAGATACCGTCTACATACCCATCATAATAACCCCATCTTAACAATTTATCTTGAACGGTTCTGACTTCGTTACCTTGTGATCCCCAATATAGAGGTATTGCCATAAACATATTAAAGGTAGCTGTTTCGCTATTTTTCTTCGGTTCATAAAATTGAATAAAACTTAAAAACAATAGTGTCAATACTATTGTTATAGTGGTGAATTTTCTCAATTTGTTATCCTCCTTCCAGTATTTTTCTTATTTTTTGTAAAAAGAAGAAATTTATACATGAAAGTAAAAAACAAAAAGCTTTATTTTTTGTGTTTCTTTATCAATTCGGCTATCTTTGATTTCAATTTCGGGGGTTCATTTTCATCTATTATAAATTCCCCCATGTTTTCGTCATCTATGTCATAGGCTACTGAATGGGTTATATCCACAAAGCACAGAGGGGGAAACATGACACACCACCAGTTTTGTCCCTGTCCCTCTCCTATGGTTACTAAAAGCGTCTCATATTCCCCTTGAGGAAATATCATATTGCCATACCTTCGAATTGGGAAGTCGTCAATGCCTAAACTTACTTTGACATCATAATCAAGTCCTTCCCCCTTTATAACTTCCAAGGCAATATTTCTTATTTCTTCGATGTTTTGTTGAATTACGATTCTACTTTCTTCTATAGTTTCTGTGTCCTTAAATTTATCTCCCATTGTCTCTAAAATTTTGTCTCTTATTTTTAACTTCAATGCTTGGTCTGATTCCTTATCGCTGTTTGCTCTGATATGGAACCGAATTATTTTATCTTCATATGGATTTTTGTATAAGACCTTGTCCTCTAAATAAGGATTGATAGTATATATAAAGATAAAGATTATTGCGGCAAGAATTATCATTAATTTTTTGTATTTCATTTTAATACCCCCTTATGATAATTCTTGCCAAATAATAGAAAATAATACATCTATTTTCAATTCACAATGCACAATGCACAGTTCACAATTGCTGGGGTCGAGCTATAGGGTCTGACCCATGGGGTCCATCTTATACAGAATGATCAATGCTGATGTCATCCTGCCGTGTACCCTTTGCATTCTAAGGGTGAGTAAAGCGAAGGATCTCTACTATCTTTTTAATAAATACTGACATGGGATTCTTCACTAGCGTTCAGAATGACACCTTTGGTGTCAATTCACAGTTCACAATGCACAATTAAGACCGGAGATTCTTCGACAGTTAAGTTAATACTGCCCGGCTCAGAATGACACTTCTGCAGTAATTATACTGACCTTATACAATTCACAATTCACAATGTTTTTACCTATTACTTATTACCTATTACCTTTATTTTGTGAGTCCTCTTCTTTCTATAACCACTTCTACATCTACTTCCAGTTCTGCTTCTAAAAAGACTTCATCCCAATTGTCCTTTACCTGTTTCCATACGTTTGGATGATATTTCTCCAGATAATCAGATAAATATATGGCATCTGCCTGATATTCTTTTTGCAATATTTCCAGTGTATTTACAATATTCATCTTAACTTCATTTTCTACTGCTTCTTCCATGTCATGCAGCATTTCTTCAGTATCAATTCCTGTATAATTCCCTTGAGGCAAAGTGAATTCATGTACCTGTCCCTCAATTTTTACCAAAAATTCAACTTTTAAATTTTCCGCGTCTATTAATTTTTTCTTTGTCTTAATATTCGTTGCTAATATTGAAAGATCTGTTCCATTATAGGTTGCATCTATCCCGGTAGCCCTAATCCTGTTATTCAACATTGCAATTCCCTCATTTTCTTTAGCATCAATGTAGCCAATTAGCTGATAATTTTTAAAAATACCTGCCCCTGCAATATCTACATAGTCTTCTACCATACTTGCCATAGGCAGAGTGCTGACGCCGGTTCTGTCCATATCATCTATGAAATTAGCTAAGGTCTTTGGCGTAAACATAGATGTATTTTGCCTATTGATTAGTATGCTATACAGCACACCCTCCGTCGTTCTTTGTCTCTTAGCTTTTAGTTTCCCAAATATAAGCTCCTCAGCTGTTTTTGGGGTCACAACCAGTTGAATCATTTTATTGATTACATAATCTCTATTCAATCCGTCTATTATTCCCAGTACATTTTTTGGATTTCTTGCAACAGCATCTGATAGCACTAATACCTTTAGATGTTTGTTGTAAATAGGGTACTGAAGGTTGCTTGTTAGATTTTGGGCAGCATCAAACAAACTGCTCCCCGTTGATAATACTGCATATATTGTTTCTTCCTGTGTGGCATTTTCTCCCATGGAAAAAATATTGGGATATGAAAAAGTCACCATATATGAATCACCTTCGCTGCTTTCAGCATTGTTGACATCAATACCAACTGCATATGGATATATTCTCTCATTTATCTCGACCATATCCCAGCAACCTGTTGTAAATAGAATGGAAAATATAATTAAGAACAATAATGCCTTCTTCACTTCTTCACCTTCTTTTTTATTAAGATAACGATTAGAAATAATAGCGGCAATATAACTCCTGTCATTAAACCCAAAATATTGAAAGGTTTTAAAAGTATTTTATTAATCTGCAATATATCTCGTGGGTATAATGCCAAAAAATAGATTATAGGAATCAAAATTAAAATAATATACTTGTGACTTTTTAGATTAAATATCTTTGAAATCACCTTTCCCGCTGCAAAATAAGCCGGAATAAATGTTGAAGCAACTACCAGCACCCATAAAGCCATGATAAGTCCGTCTAAATTTTCAAGAAAAAATCCCGGCAAATCCACTTGTTTTACTAGTTGAAGAACCGGAAACAGCTGCCTCCCCAATTGTTCTACACTAAAATGGGCTATGCAAACCACATAGGTTAATACATAGATGGCAGTTATCATAGCCATTGCATAAACGGATGATTTGAAGGTTGAGTCTTTGCCATTTTCAACATAAGGAAGGGCAAACAATATCATTTCAAATCCTGCAAAGCTAACAAACGAATCCAACAATCCCCTCGGTATCTGGCTATAATCAATATTATTAAGCGGCAATAAATTACTAAAGTCGGCCTCAGGTATAGATATCAATATTACTATACCGGCAAAAAGTAAAATGATGGGGTAAAGAAAATATCCTCCTCTGGTGATTACATCAATCTCGTGAGTAGCTAAATAAGACGTAGCCAATATAAAAGATAAAACAATAACTTCTATGGGAGTGGTAGGCAATAAGAATGCTTCTACCAACTCCCCTAAGCTCCTTACTACATAAGCACAAAAATCTATGAAATAAGCCATCATTATTATAAGAATGATTTTAAATATTATTTTACCAAATGTTTCTTCCCCAATTTGAAAGAAATCCTTGCCCGGATTTATTTTGAATATATAGTTAATGATATATAAAATCGGTATAATCAATATCCCTGCTAAAATAATGGTAACCCAGCCTTTATTGCCCATTGTCATAGTTAGGGTATTTGGCAGTGATAATACACCAACTCCGATAACAGTGGAAACTATCAGTCCTCTTATTTGAATGTTAGATACCTTTGGATCCTTGTTCATTTTTTGTGCCCCCTCATCCTACGTTTATTCTTTGGATTTGTAAACCCAGGGCGAAGCCACAATCTCTGTATAGGCGCTTTTACCAAGGTGTCTTTCAAATCACCTTCTTCTATTCCAAGCCCTGAAAACGGAGATGTAAAGGGTATTCCAAAACTAGACAGTATAATAAAGTGACTTAAAAGCACTATGATTCCCAATACTACTCCATATAATCCGAGTACTCCGGCCAATGCTATGAAAGTAAATCTGACTGTTCTAAATCCTGTTGCCATTTCATAGGAAGGTATGGCAAATGTTGATATGGTGGTCACTGCTACTATGATTATCATCAATGGACTTACGATACCTGCATCTACTGCTGCCTGCCCTATTATCAACCCTCCTACTATACCTATAGTGGAGCCGATAGGACCTGATACCCTTGTACCTGCTTCACGCAGCAACTCCATGGTCAATTCCATAAGTATAGCTTCTACAACTGATGGAAACGGTACGTTTATCCTGCTTGCTGCCAGGAAATAAATCAATTTGGTCGGGAGAAGCCCGGGATGATATGCTGTAATTGCAATATATAGTGCCGGCGCTGTAAATGATAAAAACATGGCAATTATTCTAATTATCCTAATTATGGTGGTTTGAGACCATCTTTCATAATAATCCTCAGATGACTGAATAAGTGTCCCCATTGTAGCCGGTACAATCAATGCAAAAGGTGAATTGTCCACTATCAGTCCTACCCTGCCTTCATATAGAGCTGCGGCTACGGAATCAGGTCTTTCGGTGTTTTCTACTTGAGGAAAAGGACTCAAATAATTATCTTCAATCAGATTTTCAAGTATTGCAGAGTCCAATACTGCATCTATATCCACATTGTCTAATCTTTTTTTTACTTCATCTAATAATTTTTTATCAACTATATCATCAATATAAAGGACTGCTACTGTAGTCCTCGATCTCCTTCCTACTTGTTTGAATTTGACTTTAAATTTAGGGTCTTTTATTCTTCTTCTTACCAAGGCTAAATTAAATTTCATTATTTCATTAAATCCATCTCTGGGACCGCGGATTACAGTTTCTGTCTTTGGTTCTTCGATACTTCTGCTGGGACCATCTCTAGAGCCTATTACGATACATTTATCCATGTTTTCAACCAATAAAGCAGTGTCTCCTGACAAAATATTGTCAATGATTGTTTCAATTTTATCTTCTTTTTTTAATTCAGCGGAAGCGATTGCTTCCTTGAAAATTCTATTAAAAAATAATTCATAAGTTTCGTCTACAGGTATATGATTTAGATCGTCTTTCCAAAATAGGGACTGAATTGCGGAATCTGATACAAATTCTTTATTTGCCATTCCATCGACAAATATGGCAATGATTTTTACCTTGTGTTCATCACCGATTTCTATTTCTCTGAAGAGTATATCGTCACAGTCTTTGAATAATCCTTTAAAATATTGAACATTTTCTTTTAGGTCCTTTGTCAATTTTTCCATAAAAAACCCCACCTTCTGGATATATATTCTCCAAAAAGTGGGGTGGTTATACGTGGCAATTCACAATTCACAATTCACAATTCACAGTTCACAATTGCTAAGGTCGAGCTTTGGGGTCTTTAAAACCCAGATTCTTCGCTAGCACTCAAGAATGACATCCTGCAGTGATTATACTGTCTTTATTGACCCGAATTTACTGCTTACGTCATCCTGAGTATAAATCGAAGGATCTCCGGATTTTTGTTGTGCTTTCAGTCTTTAAGCCATCCAAGAATAGGATTGTTAGTCTACTTGAATGGTTTGGCGTGTGGATATTACATAAATCTAAATTTAGATTGTTAAGCAACTGTATACTTTATCAAAGTTTTGCTTCAACTTCTTTTCTGTAAATAATAATCTTTCTTCATCGTCGAATAATCCAAATACTGTAGCTCCGCTGCCGCTCATCAATGCACCCAAGGCACCGTGATTTAACATTATATCCTTTATTTCTTGAATTATCGGATATTCTTCTACCATTGGCTTCTCCATTATGTTTCTCATTTGCTTTGCTACTAATTCTAGATTATCTTCCTCCATATATGTTATAAGTCCATCGATATCCAGCCTTTCATCATTAAACCTTAATTTACTATAAGCATAACCCGAGGTTATGCCAAAACCTGGATTGGCTAAAAGAATGTATTTTCCCTTAAATGGTTTAAGCTTGGACAATTTTTCTCCAATGCCTTGTGCCTTTGCAGTACCACCCATTATACAAAATGGTATATCTGCTCCCAAAGGCTTTCCTATCGCCATCAATTCCTCTAAGGATAGGTCCAAATCCCAAAGGATATTAAGCGCTTTTAGTGTTGTTGCTCCGTTGGAGCTGCCCCCGGCAAGTCCTGCTGCTATAGGTATTTTTTTGTCTACCCTTACTCGTATTCCCTTATGGATACCTGTTATATTTTTCAATCTTTCCCATGCTTTATAGATAAGGTTGCTATTATTAAGAGGCATCTCTTTATCGTCTGATTCTATTATTATACCTGATTCATGATCAGAAAAAATAAGTATATCTTTAAGATCTATTTGCTGCATTACGCTATTTATTTCGTGATATCCATCGTCTCTTTTGTATAATACGTCAAGGGCTAAATTAATCTTCCCATAGGATTCCATAATTAATTCTTTCATCTTACATCTCCTTTGGTTCACAAATTTAACCCTTATATTATACCATATTTTAAATTATATGCTTATACTATCCACTTTTTTCTCTATGATAATTTTATCTCCCGTAGAAATTTCATTTGAAGTAAGATTATTGGAGGTTATTATTTCATCTATTGTAGTATTGTATCTTTTGGCTATATCCCACATGCTATCATCTTTTTGGGCTATATATATTGTAATGCTCGGTTTATCTTTTTTGTTAATCAATTCTCCTGTCTCTTGAATTTCATTAATACAATAAATCTTTCTTTCTTTACTTAAATTTACTTTGACTAGGATATTTCCTTCTATCTCCAAGCTATCTTTTCTTGTAACCCCTTCTATACTGTCCAGTTTTACTTCTACGTTATAATTGGTATCATAGGAAATCATCTCATCAATTTCGGATCTAAAGGGGAAGTCATCTTTATATACGCTCAATTCATTTGTTAATCTATCTATATATAGTGCTTCTACCGTGAGATAACCGTCTACTACTATGCCATCATCAATATATTTCTCTTCCAATAAATTGGCCGTACCCATTGTTTCTATGATATCCTGAGCATAGATTTCAGGAACTTCCAAATTCAACTTTTCCATATGTGTAATATCTTTTAGATTTTCGCTAATTAACAATTCTTCTCTTTTCAAGAAAATATTTTCCGTTGTAGAATAACAGTCTATAATCAATTCTCTGGATTTTTCTTCATAGGCTTTACCCATCACTCTGACTTTTATTTCTAAGTCAACTGACTTCCTTTCTCCTAAATCATTGCCCATAACTTCGTAGGAGCCTTCAACTACTTCAAATTCTACTTCTCCTTTTAATTTCTCGGTAACTCCAATCATTTCTATAAAGTGATTGAATGGTATATTTCCCTTTTTGGAATGCACACTGTTTCCTCCAGAATAGATTAAGTTGAAATTGACTTCGGCGGAGGTGATGATTCTATCTTCTACTGCCATTGATTCTATTTCTTTTATATTGAGATTTAACCCCAATACTTCGTCAATTTCGCTTTCGTCTTCTCTAAGGTTTATGGTATCTTTAACCAATGCATATGATATTTCCCTGCCTGCAATTTCCCTATATTTGATTTCTTCCTGTAGTGTTTGTAATTTATCATCATTTGTAATTCCCTTGATTGCAGTTATTGTCTTGATTTCATCAACTTCACCCCAAAGAGATACCAATGCTTTTAGGGATAGTTTTCTATCTTCTGCTTCCCATTCTATATATTCTATCTTGGAATATACTTTGCTTAACATTTCTTCATTGACACCCGGAATCTCTATTTCTTCTTTAAATTCCTTATTTAAGTCCAATAGATGTACTTCTCCTGCTTCATTTGCAGCTTTATAGAGTAAATTGAATTTAGCTAATCCATTGATTATGAGTTTATCATTAATTAGTTTGGTATTTAGAATATCAACTTTCCCTTGCGCCCAGAGAACCTTTTCTATATCAGGTTTTGACGCACTTAGATAAATCTCTTGTTCTACAAGAGTTTGTATGTCATTTTTTCCTACCTTTTCTTCTACTTTAAATGATTCCTTTATTAGCTCAATTGCCATATATTTTCCCCCCTAATTTTCCTTAATCCTCCTAGGAAATATATATGTAAAGAGCATAAATTTTATGATAGGACAAAAAAAATAACTGTACTCTTTTAGTAATCTAAAAAAGTACAGTCTTTTCTATGATACATTTATTTCTTTATCAATATCATCTATTACCGTCACTTCTACCGTAGATGTCAAAACATCAGAATAAGTATATGATACCCTTCTGATACTATCATATTGATTGCTGATACGCACTACGAATAGATTGGGATAAGCAGATTCAAGTATTCCCTCACGAACAGATGTCTTTTTTCTACCCTTGTTGGCTTTTAAGATTACCTTTTTGCCTATACATCCCTCCAAATCCTTTCGAATCTTAGCTACACTATTCATCTCCAAGAAAACCACCTTCCATAGCAAATCTCCCCAATACCCGGGGGCAGAAGGAGTGTTAGGGACACTCTATATCAAAGTATAGCACTAAAAGACATTTTTGTCAAGCGAATAAAATATTATACTACAAACCATTTACTGATGTCAATTAGAATTTTAAAATATTTTTAAAATTAATTTTTTAACGGGGGATTTCCATCTCTATATGTGCAATATCCTTGAGGCTATTGTAAAATAAACCATCAAACTCAATGCATCAACTATAGTTGTAATTAAAGGTCCTGCCATAATAGCAGGGTCTATATTTAGTTTCTTTGCCAATATCGGAAGCATTCCTCCTACCAACTTAGAAGAAACTACAGTCACTATCAATGTCAATGATACTGTTAGAGAAATCAATACTCCTACCTTATCATAAAGCATAGTCTTTGCAAAATTAACCACTGCCAATGTAATACCCACCATCAAACTGATTCTAAATTCTTTCCACAATACTTTCCAACCATCATGTAGTGTGATTTCACCTGTTGCAAGTCCGCGTATTATAAGGGTGGAGGATTGACTGCCTGCATTTCCCCCTGTATCCATCAGCATTGGAATAAATATTGATAATACTACGACTGATTGCAATACATTTTCATATTTTGCCATAATTCCACCGGTAAATGTAGCTGAAATCATAAGTATTAACAGCCAATTGATTCTATGTCTTGCTAATTTAAATACACTTGTTTCAAGATATGCTTCTTCTGACGGAGCCATTGCTGCCATCCTCTGGAAGTCTTCGGTTGCCTCTTGTTCCATTACGTCCATAATATCGTCAACAGTTATGATTCCTGTAAGTCTATTTTCTGCATCTACTACCGGTAAAGCTAAAAACCCATATTTTTTGAATACTCCTGCCACTGTTTCTTGGTCATCATGAGTACTTACAAATATAACATCTGTTTCCATCAAATCAATAAGCACTTCATCTTCCGGGGATACAACCAACGTTCTAAGAGATACTATGCCTTCTAATCTTCTGTTTTTATCAGTTACATAACAGGTATATATTGTTTCCCTATTTAGTCCTACTTCTTTAATATGTGCCAATGCTTCTTTTACCGTCATTGTTTTTCTTAATTCCACATATTCGATTGTCATTATACTGCCGGCGGAATCTTCCGGATATTTTAAGAATTGATTTATGAGATCTCTTTCATCATGAGTAGAATTTTTTAGTATCTTATTGACTACATTGGCAGGCATTTCTTCAATTAGGTCAATCATATCATCGAAAAACAGTTCATCAAGTATATATTCCAACTCTTTATCAGTTACAGCATTGATTATATCCCTTTGCTGTTCTGAAGAAAAATGTGCAAAAACATCAACTGCTAAATCCTTTGGCAACATTCTAAAAACTAGCAAGGTAGTATTTTTATCCAAAGGGTCAAGTATTTCCGCTATGTCTACTTCATTCATTTCGGATAATACCTTTTTTAATTCTACATACTTTTTTTGTTGGATTAATTCTAAAACCTTTGTTTGATCCATGGTTCTACCTCCTTTTTTAAATCAAAATATTAAATTGTAGGCAAGAACCATATCACATGAGTAGGGCTTATGGTTCTATACCTTTCCTCTATATTTTTGTCCTCTAAACAACCGGGCAAAGGACCCGAATCCATAATCCCAACTCCTTTCATTATTTTTGAATTTTCTACATTCCTTATTATAACACAAAAATTTGGTATATATCAAAAAAGATAAGCATTTGCTTATCTTCTTAACAGCTTGCGCCGCCTCTATCAGGTATTATTGTAAAACCCCTTCTCAACCAATCGTTACTATAGTCTACCGTAAACTTTCCATAATTTTCATGTAGTGCGTCTTCTACTAAGAATGTAAAGTTATCCACTTGTATCTGTTCATCTCCTGTTTTTAGCTCATCCAGAGCCAACCCAAATGAAGGGCCGCCTCAGCCATAGCCTGCAACAAAAATTCTTAAGGGTTTATCGGTCTTTTTTCTTTCAATAACATTTTTCAATTCTGCTTTTGCAGTATCTGTTATATCTATTATCATACTTATTACCTCCTTTTGAATATTTTATACCCTTATAGGGTATTGTTAAACAGTAGTTCAATTCATAATTCACAATGCACAATCGACCCTTGGGTCGTCCTGCAAATAACTAAAGAGTAAGAGTCACTTGGGTCGAGCTTTAGGAGCTGAAAAGAGGAGATTCTTCACTAGCGTTCAGAATGACATCCTGCAGTGATTATTCTGCCTCTATAAACTTGCTGAACCGGCGTCCAACCGTGTCTACCGTGGCAACCTGCAGTGATTATTCTGCCTCTATAAACCCAAGATTACTGCTTACGTCATCCTTGAGTGAAACGAAGGATCTCTGCTTTTTAAGAATACACAATTGCCCACAAATTTAAAAACCCTCAGAATATATTATATTCTAAGGGCATTAAAAGGAAACAATTTTATCGTCTGAACCGTACCTTACCATTAAATACGGTTCAGAGAGCTATTTTCCCAATTATGTCATTCTTACTTAAAGCTTGGTGTTACATTGCTTTTCCCGGGATTATTGCATCTACTACACCTATTACAAGAGCGCCAATTATAGCTCCCCAGATAGATATATTAAATCCCGGTACTATAAATTTGGTAACATAAAGTATGATTGCAGCCACCAGGAATCCCGATAGTCCCCTTCCAAATGGGGATGCATTTACTCCCGTAAACTTTTGAATCAAGTGATCAAGAACCCCAATTACCACAGCTGCTAATAACAAGCTCCAGATATTGTTTATGGTAAATCCAGGTGTGAAGTAAGCAGCTATTGCTACTACTATTGCTGTAACCAAAATTCTTAGTAGCATTTCGCCTATACTGAAATCATCATTTTTTTGTCTATCAGTATTTCTTACTCTGTCATTATCTTTATTTCTATCGTTGTTATCCATTTGTTTCACCTCCTGACAACATCATTTCCAGAATGAGATATTTTTATACAAAACTGCTAAAAATATTTTGAAATAAAGATAATTATTGGTACTAGTATTTTTTTAATAGATATGCTACTATATTAGTAAGAATTGTTTAGGAGGAATGAAAAACATGGAAATTTCAAAGGATATGCTTATTGGTGAAATCATCAGAAAAAAACCCGAAGCTATTGAAATTCTTATGAGATTTGGAATGGGCTGTGTAGGTTGCCCTGCAAGTCAAATGGAAAGTTTGGAAGAAGCCGCCATGGTACATGGTTTGGATTTGAATAATCTTATGGTTGAATTGAATAAATAATTTAAGGGATGGTTTTTACCATCCCCTACTTATCTTATTGGTCTAATAATGAATCAATTTTCTCTTGATCAAAGCCTACTATTTCTTCTCCATTGATTATTAAAACCGGTACACCCATATGTCCCATTGCCATGAGTTCTTTTCTTGCATCCTTATCTGTTTGAACATTTTTCTCATTATATGATAATCCTTTTTCATTTAGATAATTTTTTGCTAATGTACAATACGGGCAAGTATTGCTTGTATAGATTGTTATTTCAGCCATTTGTAAAACCCCCTAATTTATTTTCTGTTTTTAGTATACCCCGTGCGGGTATATTTGTCAATTGTTTTATAACATTAAAATACCCAATAAGATAATATATTAATCATAGTTCAATTCACAATTCCCCAAAGAATGGCCAAGTAACTCTTCACTCTTAGTTTTTCACTTTTCTTTCAATTGTGAATTGTGAACTGTGAATTGTGAACTGTGAATTGTCACCATGTTTATCTATTACCTATTACTTATTACCTATTGTCATTCACTACCTATGTTTTGCATGGACTAAGCCCAATTCTAAGATCCCTAAAACATGTTCGTCATCTAATGAGTATATTACAAGTTTTCCTTCTCTTTTTGACTTTACCAAATTTAAGTCCCTCAATATTCTAAGATGATGGGATATGGCTGACTGAGTCATGTCCAATATAGATGCAATATCGCATACGCACAGGGAAGATTTGGATAAAGCATATATGATTTTTAGCCTCGTTGGATCGGACATTGCTTTGAAAGTAGTGGATAAAAATTCAATATCTTTTTCCTTTTCTAAACAACATTTAATACCATCTAGCTGAGATTCTTCCGTAGCATGACTTGGACAAATATATTTATCTTCAGTATCCTTTCGCATTTTTTCCCCTCCATTCAAGTTAATTGGTCGGTATCATTGGATTAGCCGGATAGATTACCTTCCCATTTAGTGGGTCAATATACAATAACCAATATCCATCCATATCATTTCCTTCAAACCATGTATTAAATCCTGTTATTCCTCTATGAGGATGTTCGTCTTTGTTAAAAGTCCCCGGAACGCCATATACATAAAATTTTACCTCATCATTTACATTATAAAGTCCAAATATATAGTGTTCATATTTTTTCATTAAATCCATGGCTGTTATATGATGATCATTTACTATATTATTTTTCTTTTCACCGCCAATAAGTAAACTAAAATATGGCAAAAATCCTCGTGGGTCCTCGCCGTCTTCAAAATTTATTTTCCACCAATTGTAGCCGTATAATTCAAATTTAAATGGTTCAATATATGGAAAATATCTCAATATATTTAGAATATAATCTGTTGTTTGTTTTTTTTGAGATATCTTACGGGTCATTTCTATATTATCATATCCATAGGTAGTTGAACTAGCAAGATTTGTAATAGAAACCCCTTCTTGATAATTTGAAGTATTGGGAGTCAATACTTCTTCCGGTATTGATTCTACAGCGGGTACCATACCTATAGGCTCATCAGAGGGAAACTCTTCCTCGACATATTCCTCCGGAATATATTCCCCAAAATCATGTTTTTCAGAATCATTTTCTTCTGAACCGCTTTCTTCAGAATCTATTTCCGATGGCGGAAGTTCTTTTTCTTGATAGGTAACTTCTGCTGCCTCTACCTGTACTTCTTGTACTTCTTCGATTTTCTTTTTCTCTTCTGCTTTTTCTGCTTCTATTTTTTTAACTTGGAGTTCTTTTTTTGGCATATTTTCTATAAATTCTTCAATGGAATTGTCTTCTTTTATTATATACCCCCCTAATAGAATATTTGTATCTCTAAATATAAGGATACCATTAATTTTCTCTGATGGAAAGCCCTTTGGCTCTAAGTCTTTTAAATTGCAAACTATTTCAGCTTTGCCGCTGCCATTTTCTTCAGTATATATTTTTCCGATGATCTCGGACTTTTTCTTATCTACAAATGCTATATTGTAAAAGCTGTCAGGTTCTGCATTTTCAATGTTTATTGTGACGTTCCCCTTTAATCCTTTCATCTCTATCTTTCCGTGCCCTACAGAATTAAACATATGCATATTAGAATAGTCTTTTTTAAATATGATGAACTTCCTAATATATCCTAAACTTCTAGACATAAAAAAACCCCCTATTAAACTTTTATATAATTATATGTCTAATGGAGGTAATATTTTACTAAGTTTGATAAAATCTTCAACAGAAATATTTTCCGCCCTTGTATCTTGCGGTATTTCCGCCTCCTCAAGAGCCTTTTTAAAGGCTTCTTTATCCAAATTGAATCCGTATGATGACAATGAATTTATTATGGTTTTCCTCCTCTTGGAAAAAGATGCTCTGACAACTTTAAAAAACTGTTCCCTGTCTACTTCAGGCAATTCTTTTTTTATGTCCAACTTGATTACACTTGAATCTATCTTCGGCTGCGGCATAAAAACTGTTTTTGGCGCTTTGAGAATTATTTTGGGATTACTGTAAAAATTAACAAATACGGACAAAGAACCATATTCTTTACTACCGGGGGTTGCGGCCATGCGTTCAGCAACCTCTTTTTGAACCATTACGATTATTGAGTCAAGATTCAAATTTTTTTCCAATAGTTTTGCTACAATGGGGGTTGTTACATAATAGGGTAAATTAGCCACTACCTTTATATTTTTATCTTCAAACTTTTCTTCTGCAAGCTTCTCTAAATCTATTTTCAAGATATCTCCATGAATTATCTCAATGTTATCATAGCTTTTTAAGGTTTCATCCAGTATGGGCAATAGGTTTTTATCCAATTCGACTGCTATTACCTTCTTTGCATTCATTGAAAGTTCTTCCGTCAAAGTCCCTATTCCCGGTCCTATTTCAAGAACATAATCATCCCTTGTGATATTTGCCTTATTTACTATCTTTCTTACTATATTTCCATCGATGAGAAAATTTTGTCCAAGGCTTTTAGAAAAATTGAAATCATATTTGTTTATTATTTCCTTTACATATTTGGGAGAATAAAGTCTTCTATCTTCCATTCACATTACCCTTTCGATTGCCTTGATAAATTCTTCTCTTGATACTCCAAGATTGTTGAGCCGATTTAAAAATTGTTTCGAATTGCAATATCCTATACCCAATATAACACCCAACTTTTCTCTTTTTTCTTTTGCGCCTTCACCGCCTGATAACCCAAATTCTACTAAATCTTCTTTGGTAAATAAGATTTCAGCTTGTATAAACTCAGGTCTTGATTTACTGATTGCTTCGAGTATATCTTCTTTGGTCGCGTTTTCAACTCCGATATCCCCTTTTTTAAGAGCTTTTCCTTGTGGTAAAAATGCATGCTTTACATTTGTTAATTTCTTTGATAGATCCCGCCTAATCCGTTCACCTTCATAATCCGGGTCGGTTAAAATGATGACCCCTCTTCTTTCGGATAAGGATTTTAGCGTTTTTATGAGCCTATTGCCATAACCGAAGCCATTTGTTGCGATAACTTCTGCATCCACAGCCATCTTTACGGCGGTTATATCATCTTTTCCTTCTACAACTATTACTTCTTTTATCATAAAACACCTTCTTTGATTCAATTCACAATTAAAAGATAGTTAAGAGCTAAGAGTTGATAATTAAAGACCATTAATCACTGCTGATGTCACCCTGAGTGCAAACGAAGGATCTCTCATCTACATATTTCATCATATAAATCGTTCCATTTAGGATTTTTACTCCTAACTAACTCAATCTTTCGTTCTCTTATCCACCCTTTTATTTCTTTTTCTCTTTCTATAGCTACAATTATTTCATCTATAGCTTCATAATACACCAATTTATTGACATTATATTTACTAGTAAATCCCTTTGTAATTTTATTTTTATGTTCATATACTCTTTTGACTAAATTGTGAGTTACTCCAGTATAAAGTACGTTATTAGTTTTATTTGTAAGAATATATACATAGTACATATAATTCCCCTCTTATTCATACTGAAATGGGATTCTTCACTAGCGTTCAGAATGACGCAAGCAGAAATTATTCTGCATTCATTGACCCCAAATTTACTGCTGATGTCATCCTGAGTGCAAACGAAGGATCTCTACTATCTCTTTTAACAAATACTAAAATGGGATTCTTCACTAGCGTTCAGAATGACACAAGCAGGAATTATTCTGCCTTTATAGACCCGAATTTACTGCTGATGTCATCCTGAGTGCAAACAAAGGATCTCTACCATCTTTTTTAACAAATACTGAAATGGGATTCTTCACTGCGTTCAGAATGACGCAAGCAGGAATTATGCTGCCTTTATAGACCCGAATTTACTGCTGATGTCATCCTGAGTGCAAACGAAGGATCTCTACTATCTCTTTAATACATACTAACATGGGATTCTTCACTAGCGTTCAGAATGACGCAAGCAGGAATTATGCTGCCTTTATAGACCCGAATTTACTGCTGATGTCATCCTGAGTGCAAACGAAGGATCTCTACTATCTCTTTTAACAAATACTGAAATGGGATTCTTCACTAACGTTCAGAATGACGTAAGCAGGAATTATTCTGCATTCATTGACCTCAAATTTACTGCTGATGTCATCCTGAGTGCAAACGAAGGATCTCTACTATCTCTTTAATACATACTAACATGGGATTCTTCACTAGCGT
>NZ_JACRTG010000031.1 GCF_014385195.1 Paratissierella segnis | reverse complement strand
TATTGATACAATTTTTTGCATGAGGACTTCATCCTTTCTGGGAGGTATTTGTTTTCGGTAAAAACATTGTACCATACAGAGGTTGGAGTCCTCAATTTTCATTTAAGTTTACAAAACGAAATAAAAAATAAGGAGGAAATTATGAAAAAATTAATGGAATGTGTACCAAACTTTAGTGAAGGAAGAAATGAGGTAATAGTAGAACAAATTATAGATGAAGTTAGAAAAATTGAAGGTATTACAATTTTAGACTATTCATCTGATAAAGACCACAATAGAACAGTACTTACAATGATAGGCTCCCCAGAGCAAGTAAGAGAAGCTGCTATAAATTCTGCAAGAAAAGCTGCTGAACTTATAGATATGTCAAAACACGAAGGAGCTCACCCTAGAATGGGTGCAACAGATGTTATTCCATTTACACCTGTATCCAATGTAACAATAGCTGAATGTGTAGATGTTGCAAAAGAAGTAGGAGCTGAAATAGGAAGCTGGGGAATTCCAGTATATCTATATGAAGATGCAGCAACAACTCCCGATAGAAGAAATCTTGCAGATGTAAGAAAAGGTCAATATGAAGGTTTCTTTGAAAAAATAAAAAAAGAAGAATGGAAACCAGACTTTGGACCTCAAGAGATGAATGTAAAAGGTGGCGCTACAGCAGTAGGAGCAAGGGTTCCATTGGTAGCATTCAATATAAATCTAGACACCCCGGATGTAGAAATAGCAAGTAAAATTGCAAAGAAAATAAGACATATTGGTGGGGGACTAAGATATGTAAAAGCCATAGGACTAAAACTTGAAGAAAGAAATCAAACCCAAGTTTCAATGAATCTGGTAAACTATGAAAAATCAGCAGTTTACCAAGCTTTTGAAATGGTAAAAATGGAAGCAAGAAGATATGGAGTAAATGTGGTAGGAAGCGAAGTTATCGGGACTGTTCCTATGAAGTCTTTACTTGATGTAGCAGAATATTACCTACAAATAGAAAACTTTAGTATAGATCAAATACTAGAAAAAAGATTGTTAGACGAACAATAAAAATTATTAATCATACAACTTAAAGACCCGCTTTTAGAAGACTACTGAGAAAGTATTACTTCTATGTTATTTCGACGTAAATACTTTTTCAAGGGCACTGATTTTAGCGAGTTATGGATGTTTAATGAACATAGAAGCAAACCTTCCGCTAGTAAAAGATGAGTGGAAAATCGAAGAGTTTAACAAGGCGATGAAAGATTTTAAAATTTAGAAGGAAAGTGTTCAATATGAAAGAAAAGATTATTAATAAAGAAGATTTTGTTACTACAAAATGGGCTGGTGGAGAAACAACTCAATTAGTAATATATCCGGAAGATGCGGTTTTTTCTGAGAAAGATTTTTTGTGGAGAATTTCGTCAGCTACATTTACATCTACTGAATCAAAGTTTTCAGATTTTACTAATTATCAAAGATACATTTTACCTTTAGAGGGAAAACTAAGCGTATATCATGAGGGCTTATATAACAGAGAATTGAACAAATATGAAGTGGAATATTTTGATGGTTCATGGAGTACATTTTCAAAGAATACCCTTGACTGTAGAGACTACAATTTTATTATAAAAGGTGGCAATATTGCAAAGATGCAGATTTTAAAAGAGGAAGACAAATATCTTCTTAAAAAGTCAGAAATAGTGACTGTATTTTCTATGGATGATTTTGTCATAAATATAGATGATAAGAGAAGAAATATTGATGGATTTTCGCTGTTTATTCTAGAAACAGATGATGAAGAAAAAATCAGCATCACACGTGCTGATTCAGCGGTTATAATTACCGAGTTTTTAATAAAGTGAAAAAGGAACACATCGTGAATTGAAACAGTGAATTGATCTCCTGATTCTGGGTAATACATATACTGTAATAATAATAAAAAAAGAATTGGGTGGATGGTGGATATGAAAAATACAGCTGCGTTTTTTGATATTGACGGTACAATATTCAGAAACTCCTTGATGATTGAACATTTTATAAAATTAATTAACTTTGAAGTTATTGATCCTGAAATATGGTATACAAAAGTAAAAAAGGTGTATGATGAATGGGAAAAGCGACATGGTGATTTTGAACAATATCTGGAAACATTAGCCGGTGTTTATTTAGAAAATCTTAAAGGAGTAAACAAACTATATATTGAATTTATTGCTGATCATGTCATCAATGTAAATGGGGATATGGTTTATAAATATTCCAGAAATCAGATTGAATGGCATAAAAAACAAGGACATAAGGTATTTTTCATCTCCGGAAGCCCTGACTTTTTAGTGTCTAAGATGGCTGAAAAATATGGGGCCACAGAATTTAGGGGAACGCTGTATTTGGTTGATGAAGACAATAAATTTACAGGTGAGATTGTCAAAATGTGGGATTCTGAAAGCAAAAAAAGGGTAATAAAGGAGCTAATTAAAAAATATGATGTCGATTTGGAAAATAGTTATGCTTATGGGGATACCACAGGAGATTTGTCCATGCTAAGAATGATGGGAAATCCGATTGCAATAAATCCAAATAGATTGTTGCTTGAGTCCATAAGAGAAGATAAAAAGCTATCAGAAAGAGCAATTATCATTGTAGAACGTAAAGATGTAATCTATAAATTAGACCCTAATGTAGAGGTATTGTGATTTAATTCACAGTTAAAGAAAAGTGAAGAGTTAAGAACTAAGAGTTTTGCTGTGGTCGAGCTTATCAGAATAATTACTGCGGTGTCATCCTTGAGCGTAAAGCGAAGGATCTCCGGTTTTAAAAGATAGATAATAGTTAATAGGAACAGATAAGAGTGGAAAAACTCAATTTGTAAATGTTTCGTAAATATATATCCCTTAAAATGTATTATAATATTAATAGGTATATTAAAAATATATACAGGTAATAATCCTTAAGGGGTGATTATATATGAAAAAACATTTATATATTATTGCATTATTAACACTTATTTTGGTTATAGGAGGATGTCAGACTTCTACCGGTGCTAAAAAGAATAATACACTTAATACAAGTGACCAAGCTATAGCATTAGATGAAGGGGTAAAGGCCACAGATTATTATCCTTTTTATGAGAACAAGATTTATGAATATGAAGGTATTGGAAACGAATATGCAGAGCAAAAGGTGTTTGTAGAATTTATTGATGACAACAAAGCACAGCTGAAAATTATGAATCCCGGTACAAATATAATAAAGATTGTTGAATACAAAGATGGTGCGTTATCTGAGGTTTATAGTGAAGGCGAATTTTATCATATTGAAAACATGCTTAATGTAAAGGCTGATAAAGAAAATATAATTCTTAAAGAGCCAATAGCTGTAGGCAATTCGTGGTCAACAGAGGATGGGGATACTAAAGAAATAACGAATTTAGACAAACCTATTGATACACCTTATGGGCAATTCAAAGCATTGGAGACCGTTACGAAATATAAAGACGGGGGTATCGAAAAAGAGTATTATGTGAAAAATATAGGTTTAGTTGCTAGAATATTTGGTTCTGAAGGAGATGAAATTGAAACACTTCTAAACTCTATTGAAGCAAAACCTTTAGAGCATGTAAGTCAATTTTTTTATCCATTATATTCGGATGTCGGATCAGTATATCTGGAAGACAAAATTCTTTTTTATACTAATCAAAGCATAGAGAAATTATTTGAAGAAAAACTTAAAAATGTACCTTCAAATGAGTTGATAGCACCACTGGCAAAGGATATAAAAATTAATAGTATTCATTTTGACAGAACTAATAAGTGGACAGTAAAAGTTGATTTTTCGAAAGAATTGTTAATGAATACTAAAGAAGGTACTGCCTTAGAGTCTGAAGTTTTAAAAAGCATAGTCAATACCTTTGGTAAATTTTATGACTCGGAAAGAGTGTATATATCCGTAAATGGCGTGCCTTATGAATCTGGTCATTTTGCGATGGAAAGTGAAGAAGGCTTTTTAGTAGATACAGAAGGAATTGAAGAATTTGTAATTAAATAGAAAAGGTCCTCAATTTGAGGACCTTTCCCATTTTAGTTATTCTTCATTTTCTTCGTTTCTTTTATTCTTTTGATTCCTGTTGTCATTTTTGTTATTGTCATTTCTGTTGTTTTCATTTTTCCTGTTGTCATTTTTGTTATTGTTGTTATTGTTGTTATTGTTCCTATTTCTTTGCTTTTCCATTTTCTACCCTCCTAAAAATATAATACTTTTTGCATTAATAGTATTGCATCTTTTTAGGATTTTAATCATAAATTAATCTAATTCTTGTAATTCATCTAAAAATCTGGATTGTTCAAGCTGTTTTTCTTCTAAATTTTTGTAGGTAATAAGGGTTAGATATTTTTTCGCTCTTGTCATTCCAACATAAAACAATCTTCTTTCTTCTTCTAAAGACTCAAGATCCTCTGATGAATCTTGATTAAAGTTTGGAAATTCACCCTCTATTAAGTCAACCATATATACTCTATCGAATTCTAATCCTTTTGCAGAATGTACAGTTGACAAGGTAATAGAATCAGAGTTTGTATTAGAATTTGAGCATAAATACTGTAGATGATTTAATCTCCCGATAAATTCCGAGAGACTGTTAGTCGACTTTGCAATCAATTCTAAATAAAAAATATACATTTTTAAGGTATCATATGTCATACCGTATTTTTTGGAATTTTCCTTTAGATATTCGCCATATTCTAAGATGCTTTCAATATACTTAATAGCATCATAGGGTTTTAATTTGGTAATTCTTTTAAAGTCCAACTTCAATTCTCTTAAATTCTTTTTATAAAATTCACTTATGCCCGGATATTCCATTATCCTATCGAATACACAAGCATTTGAGTCCAAAGTCTTTGCATAATTTATTTGTTTTTTCGATATATATCCTTTTATTTTATAATATAAATTTTCAAATATCTCCATTCGAGAAGTGTCCTCGGCAAATTTCATCAGATTTAAGATTTCATTTACCAGCCAGTGATTAAAGAACTTTAGCTTTGTATCCCTAGTTTTAAAGGGGAGCTTATTTTTTTCGAGGATTTCAATTAAACCGACGGCAGATAAATTATTTCTAAAAAGAACAGCTGTACTATTTGGGCCATTTTCTTCCAATCCCTTAAGTATATATTTATATTGTTCATCAATATTATTAACTTTTATAATATTGATAGGTTCGAGATAGCTATTTTCAGTAGTAATGTTTTTATTATATCTAGTTTTATTTTTTTTAATAAATTTATTTGATAATGAAACGATGTTTTTTGTAGAACGAAAGTTGTTCTCCATATAAAAAAATTTGCCTTTGGGATAGTCTTTTTTAAAATCAAATAGACCTTGCGGATAGGCGCCTCTAAAGCCGTATATGGATTGGTCATCGTCTGCTACTATAAAGAGATTGTCCTTAGGGCTTGCTAAGAGGCGTATTATTTCCATCTGTATCTTGGATGTGTCTTGACCTTCATCCAGTTGAATATAGTTATATTTATCCCTATATTTCGCAAGCAAATATTTATTTGAATTAAGGATTTCCAAGGAAATAGTCAACATATCATCAAAATCCAACAAATTATGTCTTTTTTTATAATTTTCATAAACAGTATAAATTCTCAAAAAGTTATCAATTTCAATTTTATTGGCATTGATAAAGTCATTTGGATTTATCATCATATTTTTTATGTAGCTTATAGCACTTATTAGAATTTCAAGCTTTTCTTCCGTTATATACTCATTATTGATTTCTAAATATATCTTCTTAAGGAGATTATATTTATTAAACGCATTTTTTTCTTCTTCGATTAATTTATAATCTGTTTTTTTTATATACGCATATTCTCTTATTAATCCATAACAGAAGGAATGGATAGTAGAAAATTTAATGCCTGTCCTATTAAATCCCGGATACATTTTTTCAAACCTATTCTTCATATCCATAGCAGAAGATTTGCTAAATGTAATGGATAGAATTTTATCGGGATTTACCCGATGATTGGAAATTAGATTTATTGTTCTATGTATTATCACTGTTGTTTTTCCTGCTCCGGGTACAGCCAGTACCAAAGCAGGCCCATTGACATGATTAATTGCTTTTTCTTGATTTAAACTTAGTTCCATAATTGCTCCTTTGTAATGGGAGAAATATAAATAATTACCCCTTATAATTGTATACATTAATAATTCTATCATAAATTTTTATTTCTTTGTACACAAAACCTATATTTACTTATAATAAAGGGTAATAATATATTACAGTTCACAACTTAATTCAATTCACAGTTCACGATTCACAATTCACAATTGAAAGAAAAGTGAAGAACTAAGAGTAAAGAATTGCTAGGGTTGAGCTTATCGGGATAATTACTGCTGTGTCATCCTTGAGCGTAAAGCGAAGGATCTCCGGATAGGTAATAAGTAAAAGGTAAGAGGTAAGAGTTACCAGGGTAGAACTTTAGGGTCATTGATTAGAAGATGAAGTATGAGTCTAAATGTATAAATTGGATTAAACATAAAATTAAATGGAGGGGGCATAAAAATGATAATGGCAAATTTTTTGAAGAGTAGGAAGTCGGTTAGAGATTTTAAGAAAAAGAAAATTGATCCCAACACATTAGAGGAATTAACTTTGAATTTGAAGGAATTTGAAAACGAAGAGGGATCAGGCAATATTAAATTTAGATTATATGAAAATGGAGAACTCTTATATGGGGGATTGAAGGGATTGGGAGGCTATTCGGGGGTGATGATTGAAAGCCCTCATTATATTTTGTTAGAGCTTAAAAATGATGATGATAAAACCATCATATACAGTGCATATTATGCTGAAAAATTAATAACTAAATTGAATGAAATGGGTATATCTACATGCTGGGTTAGCATCTTGGGAGTGGATGAAAATAAAAAGAAAGAAATTCTTGGCGATGATATAGTTATAGTAAATCATTTATTAGCAATAGGATATGAAAAGCCTAAAAATCCTTTCGTTCAAGATCCTTTTAGTGAAAGAATCGGGGTTGAAGATTTGGTGTTTGAAAAAGGACTTGATAGGTTAGTAGATATGGAGGACTTAGAGACTAGAGGTTTAGGAGATTTATTTTTCTATGCAAGGTTTGCTCCATCGACTAAAAATTTGCAGCCATGGAGATTTGTATTAGATGGACCGATAGTTAAATTGCTGATTGCATACAAAGACACAGAAAGACCTTTATTTGAGGATGCAGGCATCATCATGTATTATTTTGAAGCGCTAGCAAATACCCAAGGTATCAAAAATAAATGGAAATTGATAGACGGAAATATTAAAAAAGCTGGATTAAATTATAAATATATAGGTGAGTATCATCTATAATTCAATGCACAATACACTATGGGATTCTTCACTAGCGCTCAGAATGACATAAGCACCAAAAGACTTTTCATTTCCAGTTATATCATAAAATTTGCAACTTTTTTCATTGACATAAATTATAAATAGACATATAATAATATTAACATATGAACAATTGCTCATATGTTAATATTGAAAAAAGGGGACAACTTTATGAAGGTAATAGAGCTGGAATTGGAAGGACTTAATTGTGCAGGATGTGCAGCAAAGATTGAAAAGTTTTCAAATGAAATTGAAGGCGTATCTTCCGCACAACTTGATTTTGTTACTAAAAAATTAAAAATTAATATTATAAATGATAATGATGAAGATGATATAAAAGGCAATATAAAAAAATTTGTAAAAAAAGTAGAGCCTGAAGTTAAAGTTCTGGATATTAATGCAAATCATGCTCACAGTCACGAACACAACCATGATCATGGCAAAGCAGATAAAAAGGATATCATTAGAATAGGGATAAGCCTTATATTATTTATAATACCAAATTTATTAAAATTAGAAGGTAATATAAGATTTATAACATATCTATTGAGTTATTTAATAGTGGGCTATGATGTAATTATTAGGGCTATAAAAAATGTGGCAGCAGGTATTCAATTTGATGAGAATTTCTTGATGACTTTAGCAACCTTTGGCGCTTTTATCATAGGTGAATATCCTGAAGGAGTAGCTGTAATGCTATTTTATCAAGTTGGAGAAATGTTTCAGGGAATGGCAGTCAATCATTCAAGAAAATCAATTACTGCGCTTCTTGATATCAAACCTGATTATGCCAATTTAATAGCCGAAGATGAAATAACTGTCGTAAATCCAACTGATGTAGCTATTGGAGATTATATACTTATAAAACCAGGTGAAAAAGTACCTTTAGACGGCATAGTTGTAGAGGGAGAATCAACCATAGACACATCAAATATTACAGGAGAGTCAGTTCCGAGAAATATAAGAGAAGGGGATCATATCATTTCAGGGGTAGTTAACAATCATGGACTATTGAAGGTTCAAGTAGAAAAGGAATTTGGTGAATCAACTGTATCTAAGATATTGGATTTAGTAGAAAATGCTTCCGGTAAAAAAGCACCTACTGAAAATTTTATCACCAAATTTGCAAGTATATATACTCCGGTTGTTGTTTTTTCAGCATTAATTATAGGTATTTTACCCCCAATTTTGGCTTTCGGTGATTTAAGGGATTGGGCATATAGAGCATTTATATTTCTTGTAATTTCATGCCCTTGTGCATTGGTTATTTCAATACCGTTAGGTTTCTTTGGAGGTATTGGAGGAGCTTCAAAATCGGGCATTTTAATAAAAGGCGGAAATTACTTGGAAGCTTTGAATGATGTGGAGACAATAGTTTTTGACAAGACGGGAACTATTACAAAAGGTACATTTAAAGTTACTAAAATTTTCAATTATGATGATTATTCAAAAGAAGAAGTGTTGGAACTTGCTGCATATGGTGAGGCATTTTCCAATCATCCTATTGGGAAGTCAATAGTTGAGTCCTATGACAAAGAAATACAAAGAGAATATATAAAGGATTATAAGGAGATCTCCGGAAAGGGAATCGAAGCAAAAATAGACGGCAATACAATTCTGTTAGGAAATAAGGATTTGTTAGTGGGAAATGGCGTTGAAATTGAAGAAGTAGATTCCATTGGAACAACTGTTTATATATCAGAGGGAAATAAACATATAGGGACTATAATAGTTTCAGATGAATTAAAGGAAAATACCGCTGAAGACATTGGAAGGTTAAAAAAATTGGGAATAAAAGAAACTATAATGCTTTCCGGAGATAATCAAGAAACAGCAGAGAAGGTAGGCAAATTAGCAGGGTTGGATAAGGTGTACGGGGATCTACTACCACAAGATAAGGTAAATGCATTTGAGGATATATTGAGCAAAAAAACTAACAGTAAGGTTATTTTTGTAGGGGATGGAGTAAATGATGCTCCGGTACTGGCAAGGGCTGACATTGGTATTGCAATGGGTGCTTTGGGCTCTGATGCAGCCATAGAAGCCTCGGATATAGTCATTATGACGGATGAAATAGGTAAGATTGCTACAGCAATTAAAATAGCAAAAAATACTAAGAAAATTGTGACGCAGAATATTATCTTGGCATTAGCAATAAAACTAATAGTTCTAGTCCTTGGAGCTTTTGGAATTGCTACAATGTGGGCGGCCGTTTTTGCGGATGTCGGTGTTTCGATTATAGCTATATTAAATTCAATTAGGGCATTAAAAGTAGAGAAATAACTCTACTTTTTTTCTTTAATTGTGGTAAACTATATATGAGGTGTACAGATTGAGGGACTATAAAAGAAAAAACTATATGCTATTAGCAGAAAATTTTTATTTGAAAAACGACAAATTAAAAGCATTAGAATTTTATAAAAGAGCACTTTCATACAAAGGGGAAAGAGAAAATACTATTCTCCTTTTATTTAATATAGCTGTTATTTATGATGAGCTGGATATGATTGAAAATTCAATTGAAATTTACAACAAAATCCTAGAAATAGACAATGACAATTATGAGGCGTATTACAATCTGGGATTAATAGAAGAAAGCTTAGGAAATAATAAGGAAGCATTGGAAAATTATATGAAAGTGGCATGTATCAATCCCAGGTACTGGAGGGCATATTATAATATAGCTACGATTTTTGATAACATGGGGGATCGAAAAAAAGCATTGGAATATTATTACAGAGTAATAGAAATTGAACCCAATGACTATATAACTTATAATAACATAGGTTCCCTATATGAGGAGTTAGGGGATTATGATATGGCTTTTAAAATGATAAACAAAAGCTTGGAGATTAATCCGGATTTTTATAAGGCTTTGTTCAATATGGGTGTAGTATTTACAAGATTGGGAAATCATGAAAAAGCCCTAGAATATTATAATAAATCTAAAAGTATTAATCCTCAATATGGAAATATATATTTAAATATGTCTGCTATTTATATTGAAGATAAAATGTATGAATGTTCGATCAAAATTTTAACGGAGGGTATTAGAAATAATCCCGACGCTCATGACTTATATTATAACAGGGCATGTTGTAACAGTATTTTAGGAAACGAAGATAAAGCAATTTGTGATATTACAAGGGCGCTGCTATTGAGTCCAAGTTTAATTCAATGGATTGTAAAGGATAAAGATTTTAAAAATTTACATACTAATGATGAATTTCAAAAAGTAATTTATAGATATTTATCTTATAGAAAGGAATGATTCGATGATTATATTGAAGAGTGAAGAAGAAATAATGAAAATGAAAAAAGCAGGGGTTATATTGGCAAATTTACATAAGGAAATAGCAAAGATAATCAAGCCCGGCATATCCACAAAGGATATAGATGGATTTGTTGAACAGTATTTGGCAGAAAGAAATGCCTATCCTGAACAGAGAGGTTATCATGGATATCAATATGCCACATGTGCGTCTATAAACGACGAAGTATGTCATGGATTTCCTAGGGATGATTTGTTAAAAAACGGAGATATAGTTACCATAGATATGGTGGTGAATTTGGACGGTTGGTTGGCTGATTCTGCATGGAGTTATGGTGTTGGAGAATTATCTGAAGAGGCTAGTAAGCTTATGGATGTAACCAAAGAATCTTTATATTTAGGGATAGAACAGGCAATTATAGGAAATAGACTGGGAGATATAGGTCATGCTGTCCAAACTCATGTTGAAAAAAATGGGTTTTCAGTAGTGAGGGATTTTGTAGGTCATGGGATAGGCAGAGAAATGCATGAAGACCCTCAGGTTCTTCATTATGGAATACCGGGGAGAGGCATTAGGCTTATGGAAGGTATGGTAATCACAATAGAGCCTATGGTGAATGCAGGGACATATAGAGTGAAATTAGATGACAATGGTTGGACTGCAAGGACATTTGACGGCAAACTTTCTACGCAATTTGAACATACAATAGCAATTACAAAAGATGGGCCTATGATACTTACAGAACAAGAATGATGTGTAGGTTGTGAATTGTGAACTGAGAATTGTGAATTGTGAACTGAGAACTGAGAATTGTGAATTATAAAAGGCTGGTGTGTATATGGAAAACCGATACTCAAAATCAGAAGAAATGTGGAATGCTATAACTCATGGCATAGGCGTTGTCTTTGGGATAGTTGTTTTAACAATTTTGCTTGTATTATCTATACAAAAAAAGGATATAGCTGCTATAATTTCTTTTAGCATCTATGGTGTTAGCATTATACTTATGTTTCTATCTTCGACACTCTATCATAGTATTACCAATGAAAAGGCAAAGAAAATACTTAGAGTTTTTGATCATTCTTCTATATTCCTATTTATTGCTGGAACATACACTCCTGTTTTGATGTTAACTTTAACGGGGAAATTGAAAATAGTTTTAATTGTTATGATGTGGATTCTTGCATTGGCGGGAGTTATATTTAAATTATTTACCTTTGGAAAATTTGATAAATATAAGTCATTGTCCGTCATATTGTATATAGCAATGGGTTGGATTGGCATCTTTCCGATCAAAAAAATTATCAGTGCAACATCAATCAAATTCTTTTATTGGATATTAGCAGGAGGGCTATTGTATTCTTTTGGAACAATATTTTACAGAGATGCTAAGATTCCTTATAATCATGCAATATGGCATTTTTTTGTGCTTGGAGCAAGTGTTATGCATTTTTTGGGCATATTATTTTATTTGGCATAATTTTTTTAGGTGGCTAATATTACAGCCTCCTTAACAATTACATAAATGAAAGGAAGTTATAATGAGCAGAGAACTTAACTTATTAGAAGGAAAAATTGCACCAACATTAACAAAATTGGCATTGCCTATAATGGGGACATCCTTTATTCAAATGGCTTATAATCTTACAGATATAATTTGGCTAGGAAGGTTAAGCACGGAGGCCGTTGCAGCATCTGGAACCGCCGGGTTTTTTATGTGGCTCGGGTCATCATTGGTTATGATATCACAAATAGGCGTTGGAGTAGGTATAGCCCAATCGATAGGCAGGAATGATATGGATGAAGCAAAAAAATATATCTCAAATGGATTTCAGCTTGATTTTTTAATCGCAATGATTTATTCGATTTTACTCTTTATTTTTAGGCACAGTCTTATAGGGTTTTTTAATTTAGATGATCCTAATGTTGTTCAAATGGCAATAGACTATTTAACAATAATAGCAATTGGCATTGTGTTTCACTTTTTAAATCCAATATTTTCAACAGCCCTAAATAGTTCGGGTAATAGTGTGACTCCATTTAAAGTAAATGCATTGGGGTTAATATCAAATATCATACTTGACCCGGTATTTATATTTGGATTTGGTCCCATCCCAGCTATGGGTATCAAAGGTGCTGCTTTAGCTACAATATTAGCTCAGTTTTTTGTCACCATCATATTTATTATTTCAGGTAAGCTAAACGGAACTATATACTCCCATGTAAAGTTGTTGGTTAAGCCGGATTTAAAATATATAAAACATATAGTAAAATTGGGATTTCCACCATTTGTGCAGTCAGCATTACATGCAAGTATAAGCATGATATTGACCAAAATAGTTGCTAAATTTGGAGCTATACCGGTTGCAGTGCAGAGCATAGGCTCTCAAATTGAATCCATATCATGGAATACTTCTGAAGGCTTTTCCACTGCAATATCTACCTTTACCGGACAGAACTACGGTGCTAAGAAATATGATAGAATAAAAGAAGGCTATAATATCGGAATGAAAATTCTGGGTTCTATCGGACTTTTTGCATCGCTACTATTGATATTTGCAGCCAGACCTTTATTTACGATTTTTACACCAAATGATCCTGTGGCAATATGGGAAGGAGTAAGATATTTAAGGATATTGGGAGTATCCCAACTATTTATGTGCATAGAGATTGGGACTGCGGGAGCTTTCAATGGTCTTGGAAGGACATTACCTCCTACAATCATTGGGGTTAGTTTCAATATATTGAGAATACCTCTTGCTGCTATATTATCAACTTATACAGCTCTGGGGTTATTGGGGGTATGGTGGAGTTTAAGTTTAACCAGTATTTTGAAAGGAATAATTTTAGCAACATGGTTTATTTATATATTAAAATATAAATTAGAAAAAGAAATTACTGCTTTAGAATAAGATGAGGATAGAGGGGCACCTCTATCCTTATTTGCTCCATTTAAATAGCTTATCTTCTAAAATTGATATCAATTTATACATTACAGCAGATATTAGTCCCAGTATAAATATACTCATCATAACAATATCCAGTTTAAACACCTGACCGCCATATACTATTAACCATCCGATACCGGCTCTTGATACCAGAAATTCTCCGACTATGACGCCAACCCAAGATAAACCTATATTTATTTTTAGAGTACTAATCATACTTGGAATAGAGGCTGGCAATATCAATTTTCTTAAAACTTGAAATTTTGTAGCTCCAAAGGTTTGTAATAGTTTTATTTTATCTTCATCTACTGATTTATAGCTCTCATACATATTCATAATCGTTACGACAATTGAAATTGAAATAGCTGTAACTATTATTCCCTTATATCCTGCACCCACCCAAATAATTATTATTGGGGCTAAGGCTGTCTTTGGAAGACTGTTTAATACAACAAGATAAGGGTCTAATACCTTTGCCCAAAAATTAGACCACCATAGCAATATAGCAATGATTATTCCTAATAAGGTACCAAAGATAAATCCTGCAATAGTTTCATAAACAGAAATTCCGACATGTTTCATCAGTTGCCCATTCTTCATGTAATTTAAAAATAGCTTCCAAATTGCTGATGGGCTGCTGGTAAGGAATGTATCTATCCATTTAAATTGCGCAGCTATTTCCCATAAAAGCAGACCAATAATCAAAACGCTGATTTGTGTAATTAATATACTTTTCTTTTCCCTTTTTATCTTATCAACAAAAATTTCATGCTCTTTAGAATACTTATTAGACATGTATATCCAACTCCTTCCAAATTCTATTAAAGTAATGTCTAAATTCAGGAGCTTCTCTGGATTTCATAGGGCTTACAATATCATTATAGGTAAGTTTAATATCGATGATATCTTTGATAACAGCAGGTCTATTGCTTAATACAACAACTCTATCTGAAAGGCTAATGGCTTCAGCTATATCATGGGTTACCATTACAGCAGTTTTTTTCTCTTTTTTTAAGATTATACCTACTTCGTCTGCTATTGCCAGTCTGGTTTGATAGTCGAGAGCAGAGAATGGTTCATCTAATAACAATAGATCCGGTCTTAATATTAGAGTTCTTATTAGAGCAACCCTTTGTCTCATTCCTCCTGATAACTGATAAGGATAGGAGTCCATAAACTCTCCTAAACCGTAATTAGCAATCATGTCCTTGGCTTGCTGTAGGGTTTTATCGTTCAATTTGCCTTGGATTTCCAATCCGACGACAACATTATTTAATATATTTCTCCAGTCAAATAATTGATCTTCTTGGAACATGTAACCTATATTTTTTAAAGGAGCCTCGACAGGCTCACCATTAACCTTTACTATACCTTTACTGGGCTTTATTAAACCTGAAATTATTGACAATAAAGTTGATTTACCGCAACCGCTGGGACCTACTATACCGACTATTTCACCTGTGTATATATCCAAATCCAATTTTTTTATCGCTAAGGTTTCTTCTGTTAATGTATGATAAAGCATACTAATATCTTTAAGTTCCACAATCTTTTTTATGTCCATGTTCTACCTCCCTAATAGGATTCATAATTTATATTATTCTTATATGGGCTCTTTTGTGAGCGCATTTGAAAGTAAATCAATTCATTTTCTTTGTCTAAAGTTTAAATATAATGTTATAATAAATAGGTAATAATTTTAGGGGGGAATTAATTTGCATCAATACAAAGGAAAATTGATAATACACACAGGATCTATGTTTTCAGGGAAAACATCTAATTTGGAAAATGATATTAAACGATTTAAAATAGCAGGATATAAGACGGTGGCATTCAAACCTATATTGGATACCAGACATACTACATCAGAGATAGTCACACATGATAAGGCCATTTTAGAAGCTATTCCGGTGAAGGATATAGACGAAATCATAAAATACTTAAATGAATATAAGCCGGATGTAGTCGGCATAGATGAAGTGCAGTTTTTAGACGGAGATGTAGAGAAGATCCTGGAAGGGATAAATGGATTTTTGGCAAATGGAATAACTGTTATATTAGCGGGGCTTGATATGGATTTTTCCGGGCATCCATTTGAAATAGTAAAAGAACTTATGCCTCTGGCAGATTATTTATATAAGCATCATGCTGTTTGCGTAAAATGCGGTACAGATGCTTGGGTAAGTCATCGAAAGACAAAGGAGACTGCAAGGGTTGTAATCGGAGCAAGTAAGGAGTATGAGCCATTGTGCAGGAAATGTTTCTTGGAGGAAAGGGAAAAAGAACAGGAGAAGTGATAAAAATTAAAGGGGCATAGTGTCAAAGTTGACTATGTCCCTTAATGATTTACTATTTAAAATAAATGTCCCCTGATGATGTGTCTATTCTCATTTCATTATCTCCTGTACCTTCTTTAAACTCATATCTATTACCCTTGTACTTATTTATGCTAATATCCCTGTCTGTAAACACATCACCTGATGATGCAGTACACATGACACTATAGTTAGCGCCATCTTCAAACACTACTACAACGTCCCCGGAGCTGGTAGCTATCTTCAAATCCTTGGAAGAGTTATCCGCATATAGTTTTATATCTCCGGAGGAGGAGTCAATACTGCTGTTACAATTAAGTTCGGCTAAAATCAAATCTCCTGATGAAGTTATTATATTTGCACTCTTTCCACTGAGATTATTAAGCTTGATATCTCCTGATCCGGAGTTCAAATCAAAATGAAGACCTGCTATATCATTCACAAAGATATCAGCGGATGAGGAAGAAATACTAAAATCTTTATTAAAACTTTCGGGAACTGAAATTTCTAAAATTACATTGGATTCTGAAACGGTATAGCTATTTTTATCGGACATAAGCTTGATATTTAATACTTTTCCATTTCTTTCAGTTTCCAACTTTGGCACAATATTGGATTTTATTGTGCCGTGGTATTTTATCCATATATCATCTCTGTCCTCTTGGGTTACCATTATATCTACAAACCCCGAATTTATTTTAATCGAGTCTATACCATCAATACTCTCATGCTTTTGTTCATCTATATTATAAGTTTTCAGATTTTTGGGAGTGAATTCAAACCAACTGTTACTACCATCTATATCTGTATTGCTTTTGTCGTCTTTTACTTTGATTCCATTCCATCCTATTTGGACTTCATCGCCTCCATCTTTTACACTTATGCCTTTCCAACCGATGGATACATGGTCATCACCATCTTTTACATCGATACCATCTTTACCGATTTTAACACTTGAATCCTCAGACCTTATATTTACAAAATCGTCGTTAGCAGAGTTGTTAAAACTTATGTTGTCATAATACCTAAGGGAATAAATCCCTATTCCGAAAGCAATCAATATTACTCCTATCAATATGGGAACAAGTTTTTTGATATCCATTTTCTTAACCTCCTATTTATTAACCAATTCAATATTCCATTTTATATATTTAATGCTGATTCGATAAATAAATTTTGTCAGAATAACTGCTAAAATAATAATCAAAACACCTAAAGCTCCAAACCCTACACCAAAGGATAGTGTAGTTAGTAAATGGAAATTGGGGATATGGCCAAAAAACTTAAATGGCATCAGGGGTATTCCAAAGAATAATCCTATCCCTGCAAATACAAGGCCTATACCTATACCGTAAATGGCAATTAGAACTCCAAGCACTGCTATATATGGGCCTAAAACAATAATCACATTGAATGCAATCAACAAAACTATGATTAAAGCCCTTCTTAAAGTATCATTTGAGGTATTGTAGCTAATTGTGGGGGGACTATCATTATAGGCATTTCTATAATTTGTCTTATAGCCTTCCGCAATATCTTTTGGTTCTCCAAGCTCATTAGCAATTTCTTCTTCGGATTTTCCTTTAGAGATTCCAATATTGAAATGTTCTTCATAGTCTGATAAAATATCTTGAATTTCGGACTCAGGCATTCCTTGTAGATATAATTTCAATTTATCTATAAATTCTTTTCTATTCACATTAAATCCCCCCTCAATATATTATTAACTCCGTCAACAAAACTTTCCCATTCAATCATTAGTTCTTCAAAGACCTCTTTGCCTTTCTCGGTTAATTTATAGTATTTTCTGGGTGGACCTTCTTGAGATTCCTCTAGATAAGTTGATACATATCCTTCTGTTCTAAGTTTCCTCAATAGGGGATATATGGTCCCCTCGGATATGTTTATGAATTTGGATATTTTTTCTACAAGTTCATAACCATAGTGGTCTCTTCTATCAAGTAAGGAAAGAACACAAAGTTCAAGTACGCCTTTTTTAAATTGAATGTTCATAAGAGCCCTCCCCTTATATTTTACTATACTATATCACATGCTACCTTATATTACAAGGTACCTAATTAAAAAATGTAGTCTTATTTCTGTGAATTGATTCTTCACTTATTAACCCATATAAACATAGAATATAATAGTTTGAAAATTTCCTAATAAGGGGGTCCCATATGGGTAGAAAATTTGCTATTTTGGGTGGAGATATGAGAAGTGCTGTATTGTCCGATTTACTTAAGGCGGATGGAAACGAAGTAATGCTCTTTGGCTTTGATAAACTTGGACAATATAGGGAAGAAGACCGGAGTTTAGAAGATGTAATAGCTGATGCACAATTTGTAATTGGACCTTTACCATTTTCAGATACAAACGAAAAAATAGATACTCCTTTTTACACTGGTGAAATATTGGTTGAAGATGTGCTGGAACTTTTAAATAAGTCTCAATTATTTATGGGAGGAAAAATAAACGATAATATTATTGATAAGGCCATAGATAAAAAAATTAAAATGGCTGATTATTTTGCCCGAGAAGAGATGCAGGTATTAAATGCAATACCAACGGCAGAAGGGGCAATCCAAATAGCGATGGAAGAAATGCGCATCACATTACATGGTTCTAATGCCATGGTTTTGGGATATGGCAGGATAGGTAAAGCATTATCAAAAGCGCTCTATGGAATTGGCGCTAACGTTTATGCCGCAGCCAGAAATTATGGAGATTTGGCATGGATAAGAAATAATAACTATACATCGGTTAATATTAGTACATTACAGTCAGATATATCAAAGATGGATGTTATTTTCAATACAATACCTCAAATGATATTAAATGGGGAATTACTCAATTATATAGACAAGAACTGTGTCATAATCGACTTAGCGTCTAAGCCCGGAGGGGTTGATAAAAGTTCGGCAGAAAAGCTCAAGCTAAATACAATTAGTGCATCGGGACTTCCGGGAAAAGTTGCGCCAATTACAGCTGCAAAGGTTATAAAGGATACAATTTATAATATTATTGAGGAGTTGGAGGTATAAATAATGTCAATTGAAGGTTTGAAGATAGGTTTTGCACTTACAGGTTCGTCTTGTAATTTTAGTAATGTATTTCCCGTTATTGATGAGTTGGCTGAGAAGGGTGGGGACATTTATCCCATAATATCTCATGCAGTAGATACATTTGATACAAGGTTTGGTACAGCTTGGGAGTGGAAAAATAGATTAGAGGAAATTACAAAAAAGGAATTGATAAAGACTATAGTTGAAGCTGAGCCGGTGGGGCCCAAATTAAAGCTTGATGTTTTGGTTGTTGCACCATGTACAGGAAACACTATTGCGAAATTGGCAAATGCCATAACTGATACATCGGTGACCATGGCATGTAAGGCTCATCTAAGAAATCAAAGACCATTAATATTAGCTATTGCAACAAATGACGGGCTTGGTGCCAATGCTAAGAATATTGGGATGTTGTTAAACATGAAGAATGTATATTTTGTACCTTTTGGTCAAGATGATGCAATAAATAAGCCTAATTCCGTGATAGCAAAATTTGATAAAATAGAAGGGACGATAGAAGCTGCTTTAAAAGGTAAACAGTTTCAACCATTGTTGGTGTAAATGAAAAACGGTGCATTGCACCGTTTTTAAATTTCTTCATTATCTTTTTAGATATCGACTATTTCCTTGCTGCCTTTATTATCAGATATAAGTGTTCCGCAACTTTCTTCAAAGCTCGACAGTATTCTTATGGGTATCTTAAACTCTTTTCCTAATTTCACTGCCTCAGGATGAATAACTGTAGCTCCGTTTAAAGACATTTTATACATATCATCATACGAGATCTCTTTTATATATTTTGTAGTTGGCACAATTCGTGGATCCTCCATAGCTACACCCGGTACGTCAGTGAATATGTCAACCCTGTCTGCCTTTAAGAATCCTCCTAAGGCAACTGCAGATATATCGCTTCCGCCTCTGCCGAGAGTGGTAATATCCATATTGCTTGTTATTCCCTGAAAACCTGCTACAACTGCGATTTTATTTTCACTTAAAATCTTAAATATCCTATCAGTATTTATTTCCAATATTTTGCTTGAATTGAAATTATCATCTGTCAATATGCCTGCCTGAAACCCCATAAGCGGCTCTGCTGGATATCCTTCTGCTTCCAATAGATGGGAGAGAATTGCTGCTGATATTGTTTCTCCGCATGACATAATTAAATCCCTCTTTCTAGGATCAATTTCAGCACATATATTTTCTAATTGTTTAATCAGTGTATCCGTTGCGTATGGATCACCGTTTCTGCCAATTGCAGATGGCACTATTACTAATCTATGACCTTTTGATATTGCTTTTTTAATATGATTTAAAAATTTGCTTTTTCTATTTATATTTGTAAGAGATGTTCCTCCGAATTTTTGTATTACGATGCTCATATTGCCCTCCTATAATAGCTTGAGTTCTATTAAAGTTTCCGCGATTTGAACTGCATTTAGAGCTGCGCCCTTTCTCAAGTTATCAGCTACTACCCACATGTTCAGCCCATTATCAACTGTGAAATCCTTACGTATACGACCGACATAAACATCATCCGTATCTGTAGCATACAAAGGCATGGGATATAGATATTCTTTAGGGTCATCTATTACTGCAATTCCTTTTGAGGATTTTAGCAGTTTCTTTATATCCTCAATTTCAAAGGCAAGTTCAGTTTCAATATTTATTGATTCAGAATGTCCTCTAAATACGGGAATTCTTACTGTAGTTGCATTTACCTTGATATTTTTATCCAATATTTTATTTGCTTCATTTACCATTTTCATTTCCTCTTTTGTATATCCATTTTCGATAAATGAATCTATATGAGGTATTGCGTTGAATAGAATTTGATAAGGGTATACAAAATTTGCTATTTCTTTTTCATTCACATAAGCTTTTGCTTGTGTATTTAATTCATCTATAGCATTTTTCCCGGTACCTGAAACAGCTTGATAGGTAGATACAACAATTCTTTTTATTTTATATTTATCATGAATAGGCTTTAGTGGTACAAGCATTTGAATTGTCGAGCAATTGGGGTTTGCGATTAGACCTTTATGATTTTTTAGACTTTCGGAATTCACCTCAGGAACTATAAGTGGAATATCAGGCTCAGTTCTCCATGCACTGCTATTATCTATTATTACAGCTCCCTCACTAATTGCGATAGGAGCGAGAATTTTACTGATCTCAGCCTCAACACAGAAAAATGCAATATCAACTCCTTCAAAAGCTCCTTCACGAGCCTCTTTTGTATATATTATTTTGTCATTAAAATTAATTTTTCTACCTTTGTTTGCGGATGTACCCAATAGTTTTATAGATTGTATCGGGAAATTTCGCTCAATAAGAATTTTTGCCACTTCCTGCCCTACTGCACCCATAGGGCCGACTATTGCTATATTGTAAGTGCTCAAAATCAATTCCTCCTTAATTTATTAATAGTTAGATAATTCATTCTATTCAATATGACTATTCTTTGTTAGCAAATTAGTGTTCAAAATCATATGATGAATTATGTTGAATTTCTAAGAGAGGAGTATGTATATGATAAATTGGGGAAGATTAATAACAGCAATGGTTACACCATTTGACGATAAATTAAATGTCGATTATGATAAGGTTGTCTCATTGGCTAAGAAATTGACAAATGAAGGCAATACGGCTTTAGTGCTGACAGGAACAACAGGGGAAGCTCCTACATTAACATCGGAAGAGAAAGCGAATATATATAAGATAGTTAAGGAAAATGTGGGTGTGCCTATAATTGCAGGTGTTGGTACCAATTCCACTAAAGCCACAATAGAAAATGCAAAGGCGGCTAAAGAAATAGGAGTTGATGGTTTACTGATAGTAACTCCATACTATAATAAACCTGATCAGGATTCGTTATATTGTCATTTCAAAGCTATAGCTGAAGAAACAGATCTACCTATAATGCTATATAATGTTCCCGGAAGAACAGGCTGTAACATGTTGCCTGAAACTGTGGAAAAACTTGCTGAGATAGAAAATATTGTGGCTTTAAAGGAAGCGGGAGGAAATATAGTTCAGTTTGCAGAGATAATTAAGAGGGTACCGGATGACTTTCTTATTTATTCCGGGGATGACTCCATGACACTGCCGGCAATGGCTGTCGGCGCATATGGAGTGGTCAGCGTTGCTTCTCATATAGTTGGACCGGAAATGAAGGAAATGATAGACGCTTTCGTTGTTAAAGATACTGAAAGAGCTAAAGATATACATCTTAAATTATTGGATGTATTTAAGGATTTATTTATTGTAGCGAATCCCATTCCGGTAAAAGCTGCATTGAACATGACCGGTATAGATGTAGGCGGTGTTAGGCTTCCGCTGACAGGAGCAAGAGAAAAGGTGCTAAAAGTTTTAAGGAAAGACTTAGAGGAATTAGGCAAGTTATAAAGCTAAGAAAATATATTTACAATTTGAGAAATCTACCTTTCTATATGATAATATGATATAGAGGTAGATTTTTCATGAGAGTTTAAGGGAAAATATAGGAATTTGTAACAATTAACTCATTTTGTTATTATAAAGGAAGAATATGATATTAGAAAAGGTGAAGTTAATGAGCGAAAAAAGAATACTCCTTGTAGAAGATGATATAAATATTTGTAGGATTGTTAAACTCTATTTAGAAAATGAAAGCTTTATAGTAACTGATTTTGGTGATGGATTAGAGGCATGGGAAAGTTTCTTAAAAAATAAATATGATCTGGTGTTATTGGATTTGTTGCTGCCTGGGTTAGACGGGTATGAGATATGTAAAAAAATCAGAGAGATAAGTTATACACCAATAATAATGCTTACGGCCAAAGGAGGTCTGGATGAGAAGATAAAAGGCTTACACTTGGGAGCAGATGATTATATAACCAAGCCATTTGAAATACATGAACTAATTGCACGGGTTCTTGCAACGCTACGTCGCCGAGAATTGGACCATGAAGAGATACAAAGCAGAGAAGCTAATAGATTAGAATATGACAATTTGGTATTTGATATTGATGCTTTTGTTGCATATTTAAATGGAGAAATAGTCAATATACCCAGAAGAGAATTACAGCTACTTCAACATTTGATGATGCATCCTAATCAGGTCTTTACCAGAGACGATTTGATTGAAGGTATATGGGGATTGGATTTTGACGGGGAAGATCGTGTTATAGATGTATATATCAAGCGATTACGCAAACGACTAAAAAGTAAAACCAAGCAAAGCTGGGCAATAAAAACTGTCTGGGGAGTTGGATACAAATTTGAGGTGGAGAAAGATGTTTAAGTCTATAACTAAAAAGTTCCTATTCACATATATGGCGGTCACTATTCTAAGTTTACTATTAATAGCCGGTGGGGTTAGCCATTTAGTAAAACAAGAAATTTACGGGCAGAGAAAGGAATTTCTTGAGCAAAAAGCATTTCAGGTATATAGATTGTTTTCTATGTTGTTGGAAGATAAAATTTCCACCGAATATTTTACCAATACCCTAAACATGATTCAAAATGAGGACAAGTTAGGAATATCATTAATTGTTGAAGACCAAGAGATGGGGAGTATAGAAGGTTTCGGGAGAAAACCAATTAGCTCAAATCGTTCCGGAAGTGTAGATCAAGAGGTAGAAAAGGACTACTTCATTGCATACTTTGAAATAGAGGAGGAAGAACGGGATGTTCAGATGATGACCGTATCTGTACCCTTGAGGTTTAATGGGAAATTAATGGGAGAAGTCTTAATCTATAGCCCTGTGGTAAATGTGGAATTGGTCACTTCTAAGGTCAACAAGTCCATATTGTTAATATTTATAGCCATAAGTATACCTATGACATTGATAATCGTTTTTGTATCTCGAAAATTTACTATTCCGTTGATTCACATGAGCAAGATAGCCAATAATATATCAAAAGGGGACTTTTCAGAATCGATTACTATTAAAGGTAATGATGAGATAGCAGAGTTGGGACACTCATTAAATCACATGGCAGATAAGATTCAAGAGTTAGAGGAGCTCCGTAAGGACTCAATAGCAAATGTATCACATGAGTTAAAAACACCTTTAACTACCATTCAAAATTTCATGCAGGGAATATTGGATGGAGTAGTTCCGGAGAATCAGGTAGAAAGTTTTATAAAAATTGCAATTGATGAATCAAAGAGGTTGGGAAAGATGGTGGAAGAGTTGATTGTTCTTTCATCTTTTGAGAAAAAGCTTGTCAAATTGAATCTAACTACAAACAATATAGGTGATTTGATAGATGATGTATTTCTTCAAATGGATTTCCAACTTAAGGAGAAGAAAATTGTAGTGGAGAAAATGTTAGATTCTTCAATTACTGCAGATGTTGATCAAGAGCGTTTTAGACAGATGCTTATAAATATATTGGATAATGCCATAAGGCATATGCCTTACAATGGGAAGCTTCAGGTATGCTTGGAAAAATCATTGGATAAAAACTTTGTCCTTACAATAGTTGATTCCGGACCCGGTATTGAGGAAGAACACCTTCCGTATGTATTTGAAAGATTTTATAAAGTTGACCGTAGCAGGAAGAGGACTTCCGGCGCCGGTTTAGGTCTTACAATTAGTAAAAACATAGTAGAGGCTCACAATGGAAGCTTAAGCATTAATAATGACGAAGAAATGGGTTTACGTGTAGAGATAGTTATGTAATATAAAAATGATTTTAAATGGGAAAAAGCATACTAATAAATTAAGCATGCTTTTTCTAATCTATCTAAAATAAAAAAGAGGGGAAGTATGAAGTAGAAGTTGCAGTATAAGTATTTATCTTATGGAGTAACTGTTTCTTCATTAGGTTCTGCATTTTCATCGGAATTTACATCTCCCGTAGGATCTGTAGCTTCATCAGGGTTTTCAGGTTCATTAAGTTCTGAATTGTCCTCAGGTTCATCTACATCGGGACTTAATGTTTCATCAGTAACTGGTGGGTTTTCAGGATTATCTCCGGGTTGTTCACCATCAGTATTTCCTCCGCATGCTGTTACAGCCACCATGCTAGTTATCATAATAGCTACTAATAGCAATTTTTTAAATTTCATTTTCTTTCCTCCTATAAAATAATTATTCTTAGTTAATATCTTTCTCATTAACTTATCTATAGTTTAGTTTATAAATATGTCATTATTATGACATATAAAAAATTTAGTATAATAATTATTAACATTGGTTTCATCATGAGTGGAACGAAAGATCTCTGCTTTTTAAAAGATAGTGAGGAATTGTTCGATATAAAGTACTGGTGTAATTGAATAAGCTTCGATATAATATAATTATCATGTAAGCGGAAGAATATAATTAAATAAAGGGGAGGATAATATGAAGTATATTGATATGCATTGCGATACATTGATGAATGTGCCTGATCCCACAGGAAGTCAGACACTTAAGTCTAATTCCATTGCAAGCATAGATTTTAACAGAATGAAAAAAGGAAATACCATGGCGCAATTTTTTGCAGTATTTTTGTTACAGAAAGAAATGTTTGAGAAAGAACATAAAGAATATGTTGAGGACGATATCTATATTAAAAATTGTGTAAATACTTTAAAAAGATCAGTAGAGGAAAATGAAGAGATTATCTCAATGGCGTATAATTATGAGGATATTGTAAAAAATGATTCAATGGGAAAAATGTCTGCATTACTTACTATTGAAGATGGAAGAAGTGTTGAAGGGAGTTTTGAGAAGCTAAATAAGTATTATGATCTGGGGATAAGGCTGATAACTTTGACGTGGAACTTTGAGAATTGTTTCGGATTTCCTAATTCTGATGATCCGACTACTATGAATTCTGGACTTAAAAAGTTTGGCAAAGAAGCAATAGAATATATGAATGAACTTGGAATGATAATCGATGTATCTCACTTATCCGACGGTGGATTTTATGATGTGGCAGAGATGAGCAAGAAGCCATTTGTTGCATCCCATTCAAATTCCAGAACCCTTTCCCCTCATAAGAGAAATTTGACAGATGAAATGATTAAAGTTCTTGCAGAAAAAGGTGGGATTACCGGAATTAATTTTTCACCAACATTCTTAAATGAAAACCCTAAGGTAAGATACAGCTCTATAGAATTGTTAGTCAAGCATCTTAATTATATAAGAAATAAAGGTGGAGATGATATTTTGGCTATCGGGACCGATTTCGACGGTGTAAGCGGAACGCTTGAAATAGATAGTGTTGATAAGATGCCGCTGCTCTTCGCTGCTCTTAAGAGGGACGGCTGGAGTGATGATTTGTTAGAAAAGCTTGCATATAAGAATACATTAAGAGTTATTCAAGATACAATGAAATAAGGTTATATAAGGGAACTAGGCTATTTCATATAGTATAAGTTCCCTTGTATTTTCACTTATCAAAGGTTAATCCTTCTCTGTGGAGTCCCACGCTCAAAACTATTCCTATGCATATCATGTTTACCAGTTGAAATGTACCCCCATAGCTTAGGAAAGGTAAAGGTATACCTGTAATGGGCATCAGTCCTATGGTCATGCCGATATTCTCCCATATATGAAATAAAAACATTGCAACAATACCTATACACATACATGAGCCAAAGGTGTCTGTACTATTTTTTGCAATTTTAATCATTCTTTGAAGCATTATAAGGTACAATAATATGAGAACTATTCCTCCCAAAAAACCTAGCTCTTCTCCGATTACAGCAAAAATAAAATCTGTCTGCTTCTCCGGAATATAATTGTATTGAGTGTATACCCCTTGAAATAGTCCTCTTCCAAAGACCTTCCCGCTTCCGATTGCAATTTTACCTTGCATTGCTTGATATCCTGTATTGGACATATCTCTCTCGGGGTCAAGAAAGTTAAATATTCTATTTCGCTGAAACTCATCCAGCTTAAACCACAATATAGGTAAACTGGCAACCCCTGCAATAATTGCCATGCCGATATATTTCCATTTCACATCAGCTGCAAAAAGCATAATTGCAATAAAAAATACAAAAACTATTGCAGTTCCCGCATCAGGTTGTTTAAGGATAAGTAATACCGGCAAAAATGCAAATGCTAAAACCTTTAGTAAAGTAAAAGGCTCATTAATTCTTTCCTTATTAATGTCTATAAATTTTGCTAAAGATATGATGAGACCTACTTTAACAAACTCTGCAGGTTGAAACCCGAACTTACCTATATATAGCCAAGATCTTGCACCCCATTGTTCATCCCCGACACCTTTAAAAAGAACTACAATCAATAATAAATTGCATACTACATATATAGGAATATACAATTTAGATAGGACTTCATAATCTAAAAGAATCAATATAAGTATAACAAATAATCCCAATATAGTGGAAATTGCCTGCGTTTTAACTTGTTTTGACGATTCAAAACTTAATGTAGCTGATTTTATCATTATTAAACCGTAAATACACAAAGCAATAACTGAAAACAGCAATAAAAAATCAAATTTTTTAAAAGACTTTTTCTTTAGATTAAACATTTTCTACTTCCTTTTATTTTCTTAGCTGCATTTATTATAACATAAGTGCAATTCGCCAATCGAATTGCTACACACCGTTTCAATAAATGCATAAAAATAAAACTGTAAAAGTTTTATTACAACAACTGCATTTATTATAACATAAATGCAATCCTCCGATTGGATTGCTACACACCGTTTCAATAAATGCATAAAAATAAAACTGTAAAAGTTTTATTACAACAGCTGCATTTATTATAACATAAGTTTGCCTATTCAAATAGTACAAAAAGGTTACAATTATATGCTATAATTTATAAGAGAATTCACAATTCACAGTTCAGCAGTTTCGCGATTAAATAAAAGTGAAGAGTGAAGAACTAAGATTGAAGAGTTTTGCTGTGGTAGAGCTTTGAAGGGTTGGTTCATATGGATATTAAAGAATTTATAAAAATGAAATCAGAAAAATTGAATATTGATATTATAGGTTTTACGGATGCAGAACCTTTAATGAGAATAGATGATTATTTAACACGTAGGAAAGACAATTCAATTGCCACCGAATTTGAAGAGAAGGATTTAGAAAAGAGGATAAATCCTAAATTAACAATGCCAAATTGTAATTCTATAATCGTAATAGGCTTATCATATAATGTTGATTATACTCAAAAATGTAACTATAAGATCAAAGGCTTTCTCTCAAAATCATCATGGGGAATTGATTATCATAGAGTATTAAAACTAAAAATTGAGGAACTGATAAAGGAAATAAAAAAAGAAATTGACTTTGAATATAAATATTTTGTAGATACCGGTCCATTGGTAGAAAGGGAGCTTGCTTATAAAGCGGGCATAGGATATTATGGCAAGAATACAAATATAATAAATGATAAATATGGTTCCTTCATATTCTTAGGGTATATTTTAACTGATATAAAATTTAACTCATTTGACACAGCAATAGATGAAGAGTGCGGAGACTGCGATTTATGTTTGCGTGCTTGCCCTGCCGGTGCTTTGGAATCTCCTTATAGATTAAATGCTAGGAAATGTATATCTTATTTGACTCAAACTAAAAATAATATAGACTATGGACTTATGAAAAAAATGGGTATAATGATATATGGGTGTGATGCTTGTCAAAAAATTTGCCCTAAAAACAAACATATTAGATATTCTCGACACAGTGAGTTTATACCAAATATTACAAAGGGATATGTTGATATTGAGGAATTAATGAAAATGTCAAACAGAGAGTTCAAAGAAAAATATGGAGACATGGCAGGCAGCTGGAGAGGCAAAAATGTATTAAAAAGGAATGCTTTAATTGCACTTGGCAATATGAAAGATGAGGGAAACATTGAAATAATATATGAAGTAATAAAAGAAGAAAATCCATTTTTTGATGCTTATGTAAAATATGCTATTAATAATTTTTTATATAAGTCTGATGATGGATAGGAAGATTATGTTATACTATAAGAAGATAAATGTTTTCCACCTTGATATATTGGTTCCGGATGATCCAATCGAAATCTTTAATTTCATTGGTGGACAATCAATATTTTTAAAATAACAGGGAGGTAAGAATATGTCAAATGTGCATGAGTTAACCTTTTTAAAGGAAAAAATTGAGGAGCTAAAAGAACAGGGTGTGTATAGGAAATTGCCTGTACTTGAAACTCCAAGCCAATCAGAGGTTATACTAGACGGCAAAAAGGTAATCAATTTATCATCTAACAACTATCTTGGCTTTGCAAACCATCCCAGGCTTAAACAAGCTTCTATTAAGGCTATTGAGGATTATGGGGTAGGGGCAGGAGCAGTTAGAACTATTATTGGTAATTATAAACTTCTAGAGGATTTAGAGACTATCTTGGCTGAATTTAAAAGAGAAGAAGCGGCATTTGTTTATCAATCGGGATTTAACTGTAATGCCGGTACAATTCAAGCTATCACAGAGGCAGGCGATATTATAATATCCGATGAATTAAATCATGCATCTATTATTGATGGCTCCAGACTTTCCAAGGCAAATAAAGGAATTTATAAACATTCGGATATGGACAGCTTGGAAGCTATTTTAAAGGAAAGCAGAAAGAAATATAAAAACATCTTGATTATTACAGATGGTGTATTTAGTATGGACGGAGATATTGCCAAATTACCGGAAATTGTAGAATTAGCTGAAAAATATGAGGCAATGACATATGTTGATGACGCACATGGCTCAGGTGTATTGGGAGAGAGCGGAAGAGGAACCGTTGATCACTTTGGCTTGCATGGAAGAGTTGATTTTTCAATAGGTACATTATCTAAGGCAATAGGGGTAGTTGGAGGATATGTGGCAGGCTCAAAAACAATGTATGAATGGTTAAACCACAGAGCAAGACCGGTATTGTTCTCAACTTCATTGCCACCGGCTGCAACAGGAGCTATAATTGAAGCTATAACTATGCTGATGGAAAGCACTGAATACACTGATAGGTTATGGGATAATGCAAAATATTTTAAAGAAAAGCTGGGTAAATTAGGTTTCAATACAGGACATAGTGAAACTCCGATAACTCCTGTAATCATAGGTGAAGAGTCTAAGACTATGGAATTTAGCAGAAAGCTTTTTGATAATGGTGTTTTCGTTTCAGGCATCGTATTTCCAACGGTACCAAAGGGTACGGGGAGAGTAAGATGTATGGTTACGGCAGAACATACAAAGGACCAATTAGACGAAGCTGTAAAAGCATTTGAAAAAGTTGGCAGGGAAATGAATATATTGGAATAATTCACGATGCACGATGCACAATGCATAATTGTTTGGCGGGCTTTGCCCGCCTGTTTTTTCACTTTTCTTTAATTGTGAATTGTATTAACATTTAGTCTTTAGATTCATCTTCTAATCAACTTTTGACTACACAATAAAAGTCTGTCTTGCAAAATGAAGGGACTTGATAATTCTCTCAAGGGTCTATCTATATGGTCGTATCAGTCTACTAACATTTTGCTGTGGCATCCTTTTAAGTGCAGTTACCAAAAGTTGCTTAATGAATCTGCCTCTAAAGCCATAAATGTTATAAAAGTACATTACGAATTGTTTAAGGGCAGTATTATTTCTGCAGGATGTCATTCTGAGTACAACGAAGAATCCCATGGTAGTATGTATTAAAAATAGTAGAGATTCTTTGCTTTATGCTCACCCTTAGACTGCAAAGGGTACACGGCAGGACGACCCAAGGGTCGATTGTGAATTGTTTATGACCTAACCCAATTTATGATGCATTTTCATAAATTGATGGTAGGTCAAATGCAATAAGCACCAAATTTGTGCGACTAAAGGAGCAAACAAATTTGAGTTGCGAAACTGCTGAATTGTGAATTGATACGAGGTGTGATATTTGATAGTTGGAAACTGTTCATTGAAACTTACATTGTATGAATCAAATTCTCTAAAAGAAAAGAGACATATTATAAAAAGCTTAATTGGGAAGCTCCAATCAAGGTTTAATATTTCCATAGCTGAAGTAGATTTAAATGATAGTTGGAAGTCTTCTGTTATAGGCTTTGCTTGTGTAACAAATGATATTCATCATGCAAATCAAATAATATCCAATGTTATTAAATTTATAGATGGAGATAGTAGGGTTGAAATTATAGATTACGAAATAGAAATATTATAGGTGATAAATTTGAATAAAAATATGCTAGATAAAAAAGATATAGATAATGTACTGGAAATCTTATTGAAATTATATCCCGATGCAAAGGCAGAATTAAATTTTTCAAATCCCTTTGAATTGTTGATAGCGACGATTCTTTCTGCACAGTGTACGGATGTTCAAGTCAATAAAACAACAGCCGTTTTATTTAACGAGTTAAAAACTCCAAATGATTATGTCAAGTTAACAGTAGAAGAACTCGGAGAAAAAATCAAGAAATGTGGGTTTTACAATACTAAAAGCAAAAATATTTTGGGAACTTGCAATATTTTAATTGAAAAATACCAGGGAGAAGTCCCGGATAATATAGATGACTTGATGGAACTTCCGGGAGTAGGAAGGAAGACAGCAAATGTAGTCGTAAGTAACGCTTTTGGGACTCCGGCTATAGCCGTTGATACTCACGTTTTTAGGGTATCTAATAGAATCGGTTTAGCCAGTAGTGACAATGTCTTAGACACAGAAAAAGATTTGATGGAGAATATAGATAGGAGATTATGGTCTAAAGCTCATCATCTTTTAATTTTTCATGGAAGAAGAATATGCAAGGCAAGGAAGCCTTTATGTGAGAAATGTCCATTAACATTATATTGTTTATATTTTAAGCGCGGAGGGATTTAATGAAAAAAGCATTATTTATAATTATACCCCTTATTATTTTGATTGGAGGATTTTTAGGCGGAGGTTATTATATATATAAGAACGAAATAAATACAAATGCGATATATGACGGGATAACAATAGATGGTTATGATGTAAGTAATAAGACTAAGTCGGAGGCTTATGTTTTTATTAGAGACCAAAAAGAAGATGACGATAAAGGTAAATTTATGAAACTCTATTTTGAGGATAAAAGTTATGATATCAGCCTTAAAGATTTGGGATATTCATATGATTTTGAGAAGGCGGTCAATGAAGCATATGAAATAGGTCGTGAAGGGAATTTATTTAAAAGATATAAAGAAATACGAAATGTTAGAAAAAATAATATAAATATCAATCTCGAACCTTCTTATGACAATGACTTAGTTTTAAAAACCGTGGATATCATAGCATTAGATTTAAATCAGGACGGTAAGGATGCTGTATTAAACTTTAGCAATGGTAAATTTTCCATTTCAGAGGATAAAGATGGCAGAAAGGTAGATAAAGAGCAATTAGAAAAATTAATTGCAGATAATATCTATGAGTTAGAGGATATCAATATACCAATCGAAATAACAAAACCGAAAATAACTAAGGCAATGCTAGGAAGGGTGAATGGCGTTATTGGAGAATTTTCCACTTCATTTAAGGGTAGTTCAGGCGGTAGAATTCACAATATAAAATTGTCAGCTCAGTCTCTGAACAATCTTTTAATTATGCCCGGACAAGAGATATCATATAATAAAACAACAGGACCAAGGCAGGCGCAATCCGGGTACAAGGAAGCACCTGTGATTTTAAACGGTGAATTAACTCCCGGAATGGGAGGCGGCGTATGTCAGACATCTACTACATTGTATAACGCACTGCTTCTGGCGGATTTGACCATAGTGGAACGCCATCCGCATTCTATTGCTGCTGCCTATGTACCGCGGGGTCAAGATGGCGCAGTAGCTTCAGGTTATTTGGATTTAAGATTTAAAAATGATTTTGATTTTCCAGTATATATATCAACTAAGTCTGTAGGAGATAGGGTTTATATCTATATTTATGGGGATACAAAGGTTAAAGACTATACAGTGAAAATCGAACCTGAGTTGGTGGAAACTATACCTTATGAAACTAAAGAGGTATTTGATCCAAATGCTGAACCGGGTAGCCGAATATTAGTTCAAGAAGGAAGAAACGGATATAAAGTTCGTACTTTCAAATCCATTATCAAGGATGGTAAAGTAATAGATAGAAAACAAATCACTTTTGATTATTATAGAGAAAAAGATTTTATATACAATGTTGGACCAAAACCTACATTTAACGAACAACCTGTTGAGGAAGATATTGAAGATGTAGTAGATATACTATTGCCTTAATACTTTTCTTGAAAAAAATGAATGTATTTGATAATATAACGAGTGAGGGTAGATTGCCTTCTGTATGACAACTGAATAAACTGATAGGCGTTCTATTAGAACTTAAAAGGGAAAATGGTGAAAATCCACTACAGCCCCCGCTACTGTAAATGAGAACGAAATCAACTATTAACCACTGGAAATCTGGGAAGGTGTTGAGAGTAGAATGATTCATTAGTCAGGATATCTGCCTATTTTATTTGCCTCGGAGGGAGTGTTATTTAAATTTAAAACTTATCCTATTTTTGGGCATAAGTTTTTTTGTTTAAATATAAGGGCAAATTTATTTATCAATTTATAAAATATCATTTACTTTGAATTAGGAGGATGATTTAAAATGTACAAAAGATATAAACATTTATCATTGATTATTGCTTTAATGATAATAGCATTATCATTGATAGGGTGTACTAATAAAAAAACGGATAACGGAGATGGATTGGATAATTCTGCACCTAATGAATCTTCATTAAGCATAGAAGACGACTTTGGCAACAAGGTAAGCTTTGATAAAGCTCCGGAAAGAATTATTTCTCTGGCTCCTAGCAATACAGAGATTTTATTTGCCTTAGGATTAGGTGATAAGGTAGTTGGAGTTACATCTTATGATGATTATCCTGAAGAGGTATTAGAAGTAGAAAAAATTGGTGACTTCTCTGCAATAAATTTAGAAAAAATAATAGAATTAGAACCTGACTTGGTGATAATTTATGGGGAGGGTAACGAAGAAGAAAACGCAAGATTAAAAGAAGCCGGAATCCCCGTAGTTGGGTTTGAACCGGAATCTATAGATGAAATCATTGATACGATAAACAAAATTGCAAAAATAACAGGAAAAACCGCAGAAGCAGATAGCTTAACAAACAGCATGATGGAAAAAAGAGATGAAATCGTAAATAAGGTTAAAGGCAGCCCTAAGGTTAGAGTGTTTTACGAAATATGGCATGATCCTTTAATGGCTGCAGGCCCGGGTTCTTTTATGGATCAATTGATAGAACTTGCAGGGGGAGAAAATATTGCCAAGGATGCACAGGATGAATACCCTCAATTTGATTTAGAACAACTTGTTGAAAGAGATCCGGAAGTATATTTGACATCTGCAGATATGCCTGAAAAGACTCCGGAAGCTATGATGGCAAGACCCGGATTTGAAAATATTTCGGCAATTAAATCCGGGCAGGTATATGTTTTAGATCCTAATATTGTTTCAAGACCCGGCCCTAGAATTATTGAAGCTTTAGAGATCGTAGCTGAAAAAATTCATCCGGAAATTTTTAAATAAAGTTGGGATTTAAATGATAAATAGAATTAGCAAGACTAAATATTCATTAGTTTTAACAGTGTTAGCATTAATATTGCTTTTTTCTATAGGGCTGTTTTCCACAATAGGTTCGGCAAATATCAGCATTATTGATACTTTTAAAATAATTTTTTCAAAGATCCCTTTTTTAAAAAATGTTGTAGATATTTCACACTTGAACTCAGCTCAGAAAAGCATAATATGGAATATTAGGCTCCCTAGGGTGTTGTTGGGAGTTTTGGTTGGCGCCAGTCTTTCATTGACTGGTGCATCTTTTCAAGGAATGTTTAATAATCCAATGGCAGACCCATATATTATAGGAATTTCCTCCGGTGCTGCGCTGGGTGCAACTGTTGCCATTATCTTGAAATTGGATTTTAAAATATTCAACTTTTCATCTATATCTATATTTGCATTTTTGGGTGGAATTCTAGCAGTGGTGCTGGTTTATAATATTGCCAGAATAAAAAATCAGGTACCTGTTGTTACCCTTTTATTATCAGGTGTAGCTATTGGACAATTCTTCACCGCCGTTATGTCCTTTTTGATGGTGATATTTAGTAAGGACATGTCTAAGATCGTCTATTGGACACTTGGGAGCCTCGCAGGGAAGGGTTGGAACCCGATTATAACGTTAAGTATACCTATATTAGTATCCATGTTTTTAATAAATATTTTTGCAAGAGATTTAAATATAATGCTAACAGGAGATGAATCTGCAGAAAGCCTTGGCATAAATGTGGAGAGAACAAAGGTCTACATATTGCTGTTGGGAACATTTATGACTTCCGTTGTTGTATCTGTAAGTGGAATCATTGGATTTGTTGGGCTTATAATACCTCATATAGTAAGGATATTGCTGGGACCGGATCATAGAATATTGCTGCCTGCGTCAGCTTTTATGGGGGGGATATTTATGATATTTGCTGATACTTTAGCAAGAATGATAATCTCCCCGGTAGAAATTCCCGTTGGGATAATAACAGCATTATTTGGCGGTCCGTTTTTTATATATTTACTTAGAAAGAAGAAAAGAAATTTATAGAGTAATTGTGCATTGTGAATTGTGAATTGTGAATTGTGAATTGACTTGTGAATTGTGCATTGTGAATTGTGAATTGAAAAGGGTGTTTCTAATGTATTCAATAGAAGTAAAAAATCTTGAATTTGGTTATAGAGAATCTCTTATTTTAAAAGGATTAACTTTTTCTGTTAAAAAAGGAGAATTCGTGAGTATAATAGGTCCGAATGGTTCCGGTAAATCGACATTGTTGAAAATTTTAAACAATTTATACAGACCAAATGATGGCAATATCTTAATAAACGGTAAAGTAATTGAGGATTATAAAAGAAAAGATTTAGCAAAGATTATGGGATTTGTACCTCAAGATACTATTATAGACTATGAATTTACGGTAGAAGACATTGTAATGATGGGTCGAAATCCCTATAAAGGACCGTTTCAGAAAGAAAATAGAGAAGATTATAAAATAGTCGATGATGTAATGAATATGACAAATATATTTAAGTTAAAAGATAGACTTATTACTGAAATATCAGGAGGAGAAAGGCAAAGAGTAATAATTGCAAAAGCTCTTGCACAAAACCCCTCAATTATACTATTGGATGAGCCTACTTCTCATTTAGATATTAATCATCAAATTGACGTGCTCAATTTATTAAAAAAACTAAATAGTGAAAGAGGGACAACTATTATATTAATTATTCACGATATTAACTTGGCAGCCAGATATTCAGATGATATAATACTTTTAAATGAAGGAGAGATAATAGAAAGCGGCAATCCTGAAGATGTGATTACCGCTAAAAACATAGAAAAGGCATATAATTTAAATGCGGCAATTGAGATCAATAAATATACAAATACAGTATCTATTACCCCGCTAAAATTAATTAGATAAACAGAAATTGATTAATTAGGAGGGTGTCAAAATGAAGCATTCATTTGTGAAAATTAATTCGGTTGAAAATATAACAATCTTTGTATTAGTTCCGGTTTTTCTTGACGGAGAAGTTGAAATAGTAGCAGAGGGTAACGTTTACATAAATTGCCAACCTTGATAGGCTGGCAATTTATTTTGTTGTGTGCCAGGCATGGCACTAATCTAGCTAGTGAAAGTCTAGTCACGGGTATTTACCGCCAAGTGTAGCGAACCACAAGTTGGTATCAGTAATGATATAGATGAAGGAAGTGGTGTAGCAAAATTCTTGAGCCTACGAACAGAAACTTGATAAGGCGATTAGGTGGGTGAGGTTGCAATACAAACTTAAGCCCAAATGGTAAACGTAAACCGAAGTTGTAAATCAAGAGGTTGTGGAATGAAAGATTAGTGTCTTACCCTGGGAGACCCTACCCACATATTAAAGATATGGTCGAAAAAAAGGTTTAGGGAGGGAGTCAGACGAAGTCATAGTGTGCGACTTGAAGTCGCGGTTTGAATTGTACGAAAGTACTATCACATCCATCTCGTGATATTCCTACTGATAAGTGCTTAGTAAGAAATGAAAAGTGCAGAGCAATCGGAA
>NZ_JACRTG010000033.1 GCF_014385195.1 Paratissierella segnis | reverse complement strand
TTATCAGCCACAGAAGCATAGTATGTATATCTGTTTCTAGCTTGTGACTCTCCTGCAAATGCCTTCATTAAATTTACTGCTGTTTTTGTCCCCTTTAAGTTTTTCATTGTTTTCCTCCTAATTAAAGTTATTTTTTATTTCTTTAAGCATCTTGGACAGATGCCCTAAAATTAGTAAATTCTTTTTCATATTCGAATAAAACTAATACTACTACTTCTACTATAAGAAGAAAGTATAAATTATTTCCTATACTTCCTTCTTATCTGCATTATTATAGCTTGAACATCTAGTTTATATATACACCGCATAACTATTTATGATACCATCTCACAAATTTCCTCAACGGTTTTCCCTGCAAGTCCAAGTTTCTCTACTGTTCTTCCCTCTTTGTAGTAATTTCTATCACTCACGATACTTGCTATACATATAAATGCATTTAATGTTGGAGTCTTAATTCCAAGTTCTGCACCTAATGAAGCAAGAGGAACCATTCCAGATAAAGTATCCTCATAAAGAAATCTATGATTTATACTCTGAGGCGATTTAGTACCCCTATATGCCTCATTGCTCTGCAATATTTCATATAAACTCCCATCTTTTAATCCATATGATGTTTTTAGCCATTCTGATATAGAAGTTAGCGTTATCCCAAATGCCCTTCCTATATCCAATCTCTCTTTGTCTGCCTGCTCCATAATGTTTGCTATGCTAGGTGTAATCCCTTCCATATAATATTCAAAAGACTGCATCAAATCGATCTTATTTATGTTTAAAAGTGTTGGAATAGGATGTATTATTGATGCCATGTTATCTAAACTAGTATAAAGTACATTGGGTAATGCTTTAAACTGTGGGAATATTGATCCCAAAGTCTCTATTACATAATTTACATCTTTCGCTGGTAAGGTAGCTATTCCCATAACCTTTTTTATTCCTGAAACAAATATATCACCAATACTATTTGTCCTGCATCCATATAATAAATCCTGTGTCTCTGCAATAATTGGAGTTGATACACTATTGTTTTGTTTTAACACATTTTTGAATTCCAGTACACCTCCTGTATGCCCAGGATTTAATATAACCATCTGCTCATCTTTTAAATATGGCATCAACGAAACTGCAACATCCGCATGTGCATTTGTAGTCGTAATTACCATTATAACATCTACACCTTCTACAGCTTCACGTATATCAGTAGTTATTACATCTGGCCTTCCTATCCCAACTATTTTTCCTGATAATTTTATCTCCCCGATTTCCTTGAGTTTTCGAATCTTCTCGTCATCTATATCATAGAGCTTTACTGAATATCCATCTATTGCAAGTTTAGCGGCCATACCTTGTCCACCACTTCCTGCTCCTATAACAGCAAATTTCAATTTTTTCATATTATTCTCCTTTTTACAATCGCCTTTTTATAATCAAATTTATTAATTACATTGAATTCTTTACCCATTATTTATCTAATTTAATATATCCTTAAAATAGGTACGCATATACATTGATGTATAGTAAGGCATTTCTGTTTCCCGTTCAAATCCCTTTTCAAATATTTCTTTTACATAAAATTCATTATATTTTGCAAGACGCTCCTTATCTATAGTAACACCTATGCCAGGCGTTTCTGGCACTTCCATATAAGGAACTTCTTTCATTCTCATTGGTCCATCGGTAATAACATCATCAATCATTCCAGCATATTCCGACATTGAATTTGCCATTGAAAAGTTTGGGCAAGATGCTATTACATGAAGGCTTCCCGCCAAAGCAATACCCAATGTATAGAAAGAGTGATGAGAACATTGAATACCAGCAGCTTCTGCCATACCTGCACTAATACGAACTCCAGTATAACCTGCATCAAATCGACCATCCAACTTTACATAATCTACTGCGTTGCTTTTTATTACATTAATAAGATCATACATCGTCCAGTTGGCTTCATGCCCTAATATAGGTACGTTAACCGAATTTTTTACATCTAGTAACGCATCAATATTATACATTATGACTGGCTGTTCAACCCATTCAATTCCATACTGCTCCATTTTATTAATAGTATTTATTGCAACACCTGTAGACCATGCTTGATTTGCATCTACACGAATTTTAACATCGCGAGATGAAGCTCCTTTTCGTATAGCGGCAACTGCTGCAACATCATCTTCTGGATCCATCCCTATTTTTGTATAAAGTGTCTTATATCCTGCTTTAACCATCTGTGAAGCAACTTCAGTCATACCACTAAGTTCTTGTCTCTCAATTGTACCTTGCATTTCAATTTTCTTTCTGAAAGCTCCGCCCCAAAGTTGATACAAAGGCATATTAGCAGATTGCGCTGCTATATCCCATAAAGCCAATTCAATTCCAGAAAATGCCCAATTAGCTAGATGGATATGTAGATGTGTCAAATTATAACGCACATACAGTTTCTTAATTAGAAGATTAATATTTCTAGGATCTTCTCCAATAAGCAATGCTTTAGTAGAATTTACAATAGCTGTAGAAATATCAAGTCCTAACACGGCTGGAGTCTCTCCTATACCCACATATCCATCGTCTGTATATACTTGAACAATAACTGCAAGAACTACATTTGGTCCCTTACGCATTTTTGATTTTGTCATGGATGGTTTTAGTGGTACTGCAACAGGAGTTGCCTTAATATCTATAATTTTCACATTTATACCTCCTATATAATTCTAGTTCACTCTTAAATTAATACCATAACAAATTTATATATCCAAATCTTATTTCCCAGTCTCAATACGATTGATAATTCCTTCCCTATTTAAACCATCTAAACGTAAATTCTTTAATGATCGTCCGGTTACTCTATATTCTTCTTGATTAGCCTTCGAAGCAACGGTAATAAGTGCATCAATAGTAGGGGTTTCTACACCAACTGCACTTCCTAAAGCAGAAACAGCAACCAAAGCAAAAGGAATATCTTCACTTATATATCTATGTTGTAAATTCTGTGGAGCACTTGGTCCTTCTCCGCCATGTACTTCACTTACGCTAAAGAAATCATATATTGTTTTTCTTTCAGGATGACCATAATAAGCATGGTTTTGTTCTATGAAAGTAGGTAATTTGCATCCAAACTTCTCAGCTACAGCCAATCTCTCTTCATCCACCGCTTCAATATTTCGGCATACCCCCGGAGTAAGTCCTTCCCAATAAAAGTCATAATCTCCTTTGGTAAACTCAATACGTCCCATATTTAACAATGCTCCGGCAGGATGTATAATTAAATTATTGTAGTTTAAACCGGTATAAAGGATATTAGGCATTGCAACAAAACGATCCGGATAAAATTCATTTAATTTGCTTATGCAATGTTTTATTCTATCACTTGGAATGGAAGCTAGTTCCATCTCATTTTTAATAGCGGATATTCTAACTTTAGTAGGTCCAACACGACGACAAGCAAATATGTTTGATGCTCCTTCACAAATAGTAACATCTTCGTTGTTACCATTTTTCCTTAGAGTTTCCAAAAATTCCAGAGATCCCAGAACTTGACCAGGATTCAACATAACAATTTGATTTGCCTTCAAATATGGTGCAATTTGTTCGGCAATTGGTGCTATACCAAAACCCGGTACTACAACCATTATTACTTCTACTCCTTCAATTGCTTTCTGGATATCCGTCGTAACCATTGCAATTTCCCCAAAGCCTTCTTCCTCAGACTTATGCTCGGTCATATTCCCTCCGGCTATGATATCCATACCACCTCTCTCTGCAATCGGATCCAAATTACCTTTAAATCTTTCAGAATCCCAAAGATGAACTTCATGTCCTCTCTTTCCCAAGTATGCAGAATATGCACAACCTCCATTACCAGAACCTAAAATAGCAACTTTTCCCATTATACTTCCTCCTAATGAATTTTATTTATAAATAATAAGCTTTACCAGCTAAACCACTCATAACGATAAAAATTAAGCAGTGCAGCATAGGTCCCTTTCAGGTCCTTATTAACCACACAAGTTGTCGGAGCAAAAAAGCCAGGTAAATTTGGGCAATCATCCCAATAAATTTGTTTCATCTCTTCAAAATATTCTTCTCGCTTCTCCGGATCCAATTCAACTTTCTGTAAAGCATTTAATTCATCAAACCGTTCATTCTTATAAAAAGCACGGTTTGCACCATTTCCTCCCCAATAATGACTGTCATTAGCCATTGCCCAATTTGAACCGTCTAAGATAACATCAGTAGTCTGCTGCCAACCGAGTTGATAGTTCCCGGCAATCATATCATTAATCTGTGCATTTCTTTCCATAACTTCCACTTTGCAATTTACACCTATATCTGCCCAGTTAGCTTGTATTACTTCAGATGCAGGTTTTTGATAATCTCCCTCACGGCATGTTAACGTTACATCCATCCCATTTGGAAAACCTGCCTCAGCTAATAATTTCTTTGCACCTTCAGGATCATAAGTAGGCAATGGATCATCATTCCATTGAGGTGAATATGGAGATTTGTTCACGATTTATAGCCATATTTAAAGCTTTACGTACACGAACATCATCAAATGGAGCTTTCTGATTTTGTACCTGTATATATACAAATAAGGCTGAAGCTGTCTGTTCCCAACGAAGATTTTCATTTTGATCAACAACATCTTTAAAAGTAGGTTTCAAATCACATATAACATCTACTCACTAACAGAAATGAAACAATTGAAATAAGTCTTCTTCTCTTCATTATTGCTACCTCCTATTAATTTATTATATAAATATTAACCTCTTAAGATAGCACCTCTAAAAAATAAATCTATGTAATAGTCATTAAAAACTATATACCAATGTATTTTTATAAAAATATATTTAAATATTATACTAAAATTATCTATAGAGGGAGTCAATGACATTTAGCCACTGACTCCAAAATAATTTTAGTTCACTCTTAAATTAACACTATAAACAAATTTATATATCCAAATCTTATTTCCCAGTCTCAATACGATTGATAATTCCTTCCCTATTTAAACCATCTAAACGTAAATTCTTTAATGATCGTCCGGTTACTCTATATTCTTCTTGATTAGCCTTCGAAGCAACGGTAATAAGTGCATCAATAGTAGGGGTTTCTACACCAACTGCACTTCCTAAAGCAGAAACAGCAACCAAAGCAAAAGGAATATCTTCACTTATATATCTATGTTGTAAATTCTGTGGAGCACTTGGTCCTTCTCCGCCATGTACTTCACTTACGCTAAAGAAATCATATATTGTTTTTCTTTCAGGATGACCATAATAAGCATGGTTTATTTCTATGAAAGTAGGTAATTTGCATCCAAACTTCTCAGCTACAGCCAATCTCTCTTCATCCACTGCTTCAATGTTTCGGCATACCCCCGGAGTAAGTCCTTCCCAATAAAAGTCATAATCTCCTTTGGTAAACTCAATACGTCCCATATTTAACAATGCTCCGGCAGGATGTACAATTAAATTATTATAGTTTAACCCAGTGTAAAGAATATTAGGCATTGCCACAAATCGATCTGGATAAAATTCGTTTAGTTTACTTATACAATGTTCTATTCTATCACTTGGAATTGAAGCGAGTTCCATCTCATTTTTAATAGCAGATATTCTAACTTTAGTGGGTCCAACACGACGACAAGCAAATATATTTGATGCCCCCTCGCAGATGGTAACATCCTCGTTATTACCGCATTTTCTTAGCGTTTCTAGGAATTCTAAAGATCCTAGAACTTGCCCGGGATTCAACATGACAATCTGATTCGACTTCAAATATGGTGCAATTTGCTTAGCAATTGGCGCTATACCAAAACCTGGTACTACAACCATTATTACTTCTACGCCCTCGATTGCTTTCTGAATATCCGTCGTGACCATTGCAATTTTTCCAAAACCTTCTTCCTCAGACTTATGCTCGGCCATATTCCCTCCAGCTATGATATCCATACCGCCTCGTTCTGCAATTGGATCCAAATTATCTTTAAATCTTTCAGAATCCCAAAGATGAACCTCATGCCCTCTCTTTCCCAAGTATGCAGAGTATGTACATCCTGCATTTCCTGAGCCCAAAATAGCTACTTTACCCATTATACTACCTCCCTAATAAATTTTATTATTTAATAATATATAACTTTATTTATAAATGACAAATCATTGTATAAGCTGATCTATTCTGGTTGTTACCAGCTAAACCACTCATAACGATAGAAATTAAGCATTGCAGCATAGGTGCCTTTTAGGTCCTTATTAACCACACAAGTCGTTGGAGCGAAAAAGCCAGGCATATTTGGACAATCATCCCAATAAATCTGTTTCATCTCTTCAAAGTATTCTTTTCGCTTCCCTGGATCCAATTCAATTTTCTGTAAAGCATTTAATTCATCAAACCGTTCATTCTTATAAAAAGCACGGTTTGCACCATTTCCTCCCCAATAGTGGCTGTCATTTGCCATTCCCCATATTGAACCATCTAAGATAACATCAGTAGTCTGTTGCCAACCAAGCTGATAGCTTCCAGCAATCATATCATTAATCTGTGCGTTTCTTTCCATAACTTCCACTTTACAATTTACACCTATATCCGCCCAGTTAGCTTGTACTACTTCAGATGCAGGCTTTTGATAATCTCCCTCGCGACATGTCAACGTTACATCCAGTCCATTTGGGAAACCTGCCTCGGCTAATAACTTCCTTGCAGCCTCAGGATCATAAGCAGGCAGTAGATCATTATCACTCCACTGAGGTGAATACGGAGAAATACCATATGGAGCTAAACTTCCGCCACCACCTAAAGCTACAGCTTGAAGTTGTTCACGATTTATTGCCATATTTAAAGCTTTACGTACACGAACATCATCAAACGGAGCTTTCTGATTTTGTACCTGTATATACACAAACACGGCTGAAGCTGCCTCTTCCCAACGAAGGTTCTCATTCTGAGCAACAACATCCTTAAAGGTTGGCTTCAAATCACATACAACATCTACTTCGCCAGCCTCTAAAGCCATCAATGCAGAATTTGCATCATTAATCATTCGAATAACAAGCGTATCATAAGATGCAGAACCCATAAAGTAATCTTTATTTGTTTTCAAAACTATTCGATCTCCACGAGTCCAGCTCTCAAGAATAAATGGTCCAGTACCAATAGGTTTTTGCTTATATCCATCCACACCAACTTCAGCGATATAGTCTGCAGGCAAAATATTCATTGAATTTTGAGCAAAATATTTCATAAAATTAGGATCTCCCTCTGACCACTTTAAAATGCAATTGTATTCATCTACTATTTCAACGCCTTCGAAGTTAGCAACCCAACGAGAACACCATGGTTGATTAATAGCTTCCTCAAGAGTCCACTTAACGTCCTTAGTAGTTAACGGGTCACCATTACTAAATTTCACTCCTTCTTGAAGCTTAACTTTACATTCCTTATAGTCAGGTGATATTTCCCATTCCTCAGCAAGACACCCAGAAACACTTCCATCCACTGGGCTAATGCGCCACAATGGATCCACTATTTCACAGATTACATTTAGCGCCCAACTATCATCTGTATCCCACTGATAAAGTGATCCTACATCTGATGGAATTACAACAGTTAGAGTATCATGTTCCTGTGATGATTTCGATGATGTTGGTTCAGTATTCTCAAATTCATTACTTCCGCCAGAATTTGCACAACCCGTCAATATACTCAGCACTAGCAGAGACGCAATAATTGAAATAAGCCTTTTTTTCTTCATTATTTACTACCTCCTATTAATTTATTATATTAATAATATTTATATAAATATTAACCTCTTAAAACAGCACCTTTTAAGATAGATCCAACACATTTCTGGTAAATCCCTAAATATCCTTTTTTTGGATAAAGGATAATTTCTGCTGATTCAATTCTTTCCTTTAATTCTTCATCACTCAACTCAATATTAAGTTCACACTTATCAATATCAAAACTTATAATATCACCATCCTTAACAGCACATAAAGGTCCTCTTAGTGCTGCTTCAGGTGAAGCATACTGGAAGCATGCGCCAGCGGCAGCTCCGGACATTCTCCCATCCGTGATAACAGCAACCTTGTCCTTTAGGTGGCTTCCTTTAAGAGCTGAAGCAAATGCATAGGCAGTATTCGGTCCGGCTTTTACACCATGATAACGGATGATAACCACATCTCCTTCAGAAATTTCTTCATTATTTAATGCTTTAATTGCTATATGACTATCATTAAATACCTTAGCAGGTCCGTTGAACTTTATCATAGATTTAGGTACTGCTGAACGCTTTATAAATGCTCCTTCCGGAACAAGGTTTCCCTTACAAAGCACTAAACCCCCACCATCTCCAATTGGATCTGAAATAGGATGAATAACTTTATAATCTTTAATTTTATACATATCGGGATTCAACGACATATTTTCACCTAATGTTTTTCCTGTTACACTCATTGTATCTAAATCAAGCTTATTCTTTAATTCGTTTAATACTGCTCCAAGACCACCTGCATTATCAAACTGAGTCATATTATGCATTGGCATGTTAGGGCGAACACCTACAAGAAGAGGAATCTCGTTACTTGCTTGTGCATAGACAGGACTACATTCAATAGAAAGCTCTGCTTCAGTTGCAATAGCTGGAATATGAGCAATTGTATTTGAAGACCCTCCAACTGCCATACAAACCTTAATAGCATTTGTAATGGATTCATTGGTAATAATATCTCTTGCAGTAATTTCTTGCTCCCATAATTTCATTACTTGTACACCTGCATCATAAGCTATTTGTTTTAACTTAGGAGAAATAGCTGCTGTGGTTGAATTCCCAGGAAAACTCATCCCAATTGTCTCTGCCAAAATATTCATTGTGTTTGCAGTCCCCATCATGCCACAAGCACCTGGTCCCGGACAAGCATGTTCAACAACTTCTTCAAGTTCTTCTTCCGTCACAGTTCCTTCATTAAATTTACTTATAGTCATACCAATATCTATAAAGTCACAGTCATTCCCCTTAATGGAGCCTGTCTGCATATATCCACCAGTTACAATTATAGCCGGTAAATTAAGCCTCCCTGCTGCCATAAGCAGACCGGGAATAATCTTATCACATGTCCCAATTAGAACCATAGCATCCATTTTATTACCTTCAACTAAAAGTTCGATTTCATTTACAAGTAAATCACGACTTGGTAAAACATACCTCGAATCTGCTATACAGTCACAAACTGAAACACAATTAAATTCATAACCCATACCACCAGCAGCATATATACCTTTTTTTACTTCTGCAGCAACATCTCTTAAATGAATATGTCCAGGATTCATTTCACTCCAAGTATTGATAATTGCAACTCTTGGTTTTTTAAGATCTTCATATGAATATCCACATGCTCTAAGTAATGACAAGGCTCCTTGTTTTTCAAGACAATAATCTTCTCCAATTTCACTTCTTAATCTTCTTTTTTCCATAATTTATCCTCTTTTCATTAATTTATTTCTGACTTTATGTCCCTTTAAACTTATTTTCTATCAACTTAAGCTCTTTCCTTCCTCAGCTAATCTGCAAGCTACAAAATGTTTAGGCTTTACTTCTATAAAAGGTATATCCTCTCCCATACAATCTGTCCTAACATATGGACAACGCAATGCAAAACGACAACCGGGTTTAGGGTCTATTGGACTGCTAACCTCTCCTCTTAAAATATGAAGCGGAGTTTTCCTAGATTCAAGCGTTGGTTTAGGAATTGAATTCAAAAGGGCCTTAGTATATGGATGATACTGTTCCTCAAAAAGTTCATCTGATGAAGCAAGTTCTACACAATTTCCCATATACATAACTAAAATCTGATCAGAAATATGCTTAGCCACAGATAAATTATGTGTTATGAACATATATGAATATCCATGTTCATCACTAAGATCCATTAATAGATTTAAAATCTGAGCTTGAATCGAAACATCCAATGCCGACACCGGCTCATCACACACAATGAACTTCGGATTAAGTGCCAATGCTCGTCCAATTCCAATACGCTGTCTACGCCCTCCATCCATCTCATGAGGATACATATTAACGGTTCGATAACTTAGTCCTACAGTCTTCATAATATCGAAAACCTTATCTTCTATCTCAGACTTATTGCTGCAGATTTTATTTACAATTATAGGTTCAGCAATAAGATCCCTAACGGTCATACGAGGATTTAGGCTAGAATAAGGGTCCTGAAAGATAATTTGCATATCCCGACGTATCTTTTTCATTTCCTTATTCATAAACTGTAATATATCTTTTCCTTCAAATAGCACTTTTCCATCTGTTGCTTCATTTAATCGAAGTACCGTACGACCTAAAGTGGTCTTTCCACATCCTGATTCTCCTACTACTCCCAGCGTTTCTCCCTTAGCAATCTTAATATTTACATCATCTACTGCATGTAACATCCCCGATCCGGTTTTAAAATACTTTTTTAATCCTATAGTTTCAATTAATATATCACTCATATCTCATTTACTCCTCAATAATTAGTTTCAATATTTTCAGAACCTTCGGCATATAGATGACACTTTATACTATGCGTTCCATATATGTAAATATCAGGTTCCTGTTTCCTGCAAATCTCCATTGCTTGCGGACATCTATCGTGGAACTTGCATCCTTTTGGCAAATCAGCCGAATCAGGCATAAGTCCAGCAATAGGACTCAGTCTTTTTGTCTTTTTTGTCAAATCTGGAATTGATCCAAATAATCCCACAGTGTAAGGATGGTGATTGCTACCGCTATATATATCCTCGACTGTACCTTTTTCAATGATTTCTCCAGAATACACAATTGCTACCTTATCACATATCATTGCTACAATACCTAAATCATGTGTTATCATTATCATAGATGTCTGCAACTTCTGTTTTAAATCATTCATCATAGCAAGTATCTGTGCTTGAATTGTAACATCCAGTGCAGTAGTAGGTTCGTCTGCAATCAAAAGCGTAGGCTCGCAAGCAAGTGCCATTGCAATAACTACACGCTGTTTCATACCCCCAGAAAACTGATGAGGATACTCAACTTTACGACTGGGTTGAATACCAACAAGCTGTAAAATCTCATCTACTCTATTAGAAGCGTCCTCATTTGAATGATAGTTATGCACTTGCAACACTTCCATGATCTGTTTCTCCACAGTCATGAGCGGATTCAAACTAGTCATAGGGTCTTGAAAAATCATCGAAATTTTTGAGCCACGCAACTTCTGTAGTTCAGGCTCAGGCAATTTACATATATCTCGTTGATTGAAAACTATTTCACCTTCTGTAACAAGGCCTATATCTTTCGGCAATAAACCCATTATACTCAAAGCTAATGTAGTCTTTCCTGCACCTGTCTCTCCCACTAAACCGAGAGTCTCTCCTTGTCCTATCTCTAAAGACATGTTATTCACTGCATGGTACACAGTTTCATCTGTTCTATACTCAACACTCAGATTTTTTATTTTCAGTAGTTCATTCTCTTTTATAACGTTATCAGTCATACTCAGCCCTCCATTCCAGGTACTTTTATTTAATATTGCTTAGTTTTTTAATCTAGGATCTAGTGCATCGCGTAATCCATCCCCCAAAAGATTTAGGGATAATGCAGATAACACAATTGCCAAACCAGGAAACGCTACAAGGTTCATATTCGTACGCATAAAATCTCGGTTCTCAGCTAACAAAGTACCCCATTCAGGTATCGGTGGCTGAACACCCATTCCTACAAAAGATAGACCCGCTGCAGAAATAATTACTGTTGCTACCGCCATAGTAGCTTTTACGATAATTGGTCCGATAGCGTTAGGCAGAATATGTTTAAAAATAATGCGCATATCAGATGTTCCGCATGCTTTAGCTGCCATAACATATTCCTGGTCTACGACTGTAAGAACCGAAGAACGAATCAATCGTGCAAACTGTGGTATATTAGATATTGCCATAGCCATTGCCAAATTAAATGCACCAGAACCCAATGATGCCATAATTGCCAGTGAAAGTAGCAAGTTTGGTATAGACATTAAAGTATCCATAATTCGTGTTATAATAGTATCTACCCAACCACCTGTATATGCAGCTACAGCTCCTAAGAAAATACCAATTACAGATGCTACCCCTATGGCTCCAAAACCTATGGAATATGATACACGTGTACCATGTATAACTCTCGCTAACATATCTCGTCCATAATTATCAGTCCCAAACCAATGTTCAGCACTTGGTAATGCTAGCCTGTTAGTATAATCCTGATAAAGTGCAACATCTTCATAATCAACTATTACATCTGCAAATATAATTAAAAGAAAAAAGAATATCAATACAACTAACCCGAACATAGCAGTTCTGCTCTTTTTCAACCTCTTCCATATAAAAAGAAATTGATTGCGTTTCTTATACTCAGTCCTTGAAAAGTCTTCTCCCATTAATTCAGATTCTACTGCCTTATTTTCCATGATTTCCCTCCTCCCGATAAAATTAATTCTTTACGCTTTTATATTTTGCCTTAATTCGCGGATCAATAAAAGCATAGAGTAAATCAACGATAAGCATTATAATACAAAATGCTATGGATAAAATAAGAATCGTACCTGTTGTCATAGGCACATCCTTTGATTTGACCGCATTAAGGATCAAAGTACCACAACCAGGGATTACATAGACCGTCTCGCTCATAGCACAACTACCAAACAATGTACCAAAAGTCATTCCAACTTGCGTAATAATAGGAAGTAATGAATTTTTCAAGGCATGTTTTATGATGACCTTAGATTCTGGTAATCCTTTGGAACGTGCCGTACGCACGAAATCTGAACGAGTAGATTCTAACATAGATGAACGTGTCAATCTCATTAGTTCAGCTGCTGCAGGAATTCCAACAGTTAAAGTAGGCAGTACATAACTTGCCGGAGTACTGACTCCATTCGTCGGAAACCACCCTAATTTTAATGAAAATGTATAAATTAACATCAAGCCAAACCAAAATGGTGGTACTGCTGCAAAGAACAATCCAATAAATGTACAAATATTATCCAAAATTGAATATTGCTTAATAGCAGTGATAACACCAAGCGGAATCCCAACTAAAACTGCAAAAGTCATTGCATAAAAAGAGAGTTTCAAAGATATAGGAAAACGATCCATAATTTGTTTAAAAACAGGAGTTCCACTGCGATAGGATGTTCCAAAATCCCCACGCAATACATTTCCTATATAAATAACATATCGTTTTATAATATTCTGATTTAGTCCCATTTCTTCACGCAACTCATCAACTGCACTTTGCGGTGCCTCACTCCCAAGAATAGTACGTGCTATATCTCCTGGTGTCAAATTAACTATCATAAATACGATAAATCCAATGCTTAATAATATGGGAATCATCCATAAAATACGCTTTAATATGTATCGTTGCATTTTAACCTTCCTTTCACTTTTAGTTACTTGCTTTAGATACTACCAATAAAATAAGTCTTAAATGGTTAAAATCAGATTTTCACCTCCATCTTTTCTAATCTTATCGTAAAAAATCTTTTACTGTTTTTTTATTATATAATTCCTATCTACATACAATGCTCTTTATATCTTCGTGCATTCATGCATTATACTAAAGCACATTATATACTCTTATCCTAACTAAAATTAAAGCTTATCCAATTCAATATCCTTTAATATTTTCCTTAATTTATTAACTCCTTCTTCTTCAAGAGGCAGAAGAGGTAATCTCGGAGCTCCACCGCAATAACCCTCTATGTCCATGGCAGTCTTTACACCAGCAACTCCATATTCACCTGAAATTACATAATTAGCTCTCAAAATTTTCTTATTAAGTTCCACAGCTTTTTTAATATCACCATCCATAACATATCTATATAACTTGACCACCAAATTCGGCAAACTGTCAGCCAAGGATATTACTCCGCCTGTTGCACCATGAAGCAAAGCACTTAAAAATGTATTTGCTGAGCCAGATAAAACGTCAAAATTTTCAGAATCAATAGATAATATGGTCTTTTCTATATTGCCGGATGAAGAATCCTTTATTCCTACAATATTCGGGTGCTTAGAACATTGCTTAATAACATTCAAGCTGATTGAAACTCCACCTGCAAATTGAGGAGCATTGTACATCAAGCATGGAGTATTTATCGCATCTGCAACATCTGTAAAATATTTTATTAGAATACTATCAGTCATAATACCTTTAAAATATGATGGCGGTAATAGGGTTATAAAATCTGCACCAAGCTCCTCAGATTTTAATGCAAACTCAATAGTGTCACGAGTGGATTCAAAAATACTTCCTACCATGACCACCTGACCGGCTGATTTATTTGCAATTACAGTTTTAATAACTTCTTCTTTTTCATTGCTACTCAAACTTTTATTTTCACCATTTGATCCCAGCACCAAATATCCTGCGATATTTGTAATTGCATACTTTTGAATGTTGAATTCCAATTTTTTTACAGAAAATGCTCCATCTTCATCAAAGGGCGTTGTTATAGGTGCAAACACCCCTTTTAATTTTTCATTCATACACTCACCTCAGTTTCTTATTTTCTTTTATTTGTTTATTTGTATTGTTAGATACTCACATTACTATCAAAAGTAATAGCTTTAAGCGATTCATATGCTAACATTCCACTTCCAATGGCTGTACAATTGTGTTTGACTGTAAAATTATAGTCATTTAGTAACTTCCCTTTTACTTCCATAAATTGATCATTAATCATGCCGCCAGTAAGCTTTATATTTTTGTTTAAATTAAGAAACTTAGAGCTTATATTAAGTGTTTCTAATATGGGTTCATGCATCCCAAGCAATATACCTGCAAGCATATCTTTTCTTGTTGTATCAAGACTCAAACCATTAAAGGCACCTCTCTTTGGTTCCAAGCTTTGTCTGTCCCCGGCGAGATATGGAAGGAAAGTAACTGTTGTATTATCAATATAATTTTGGATAACATCCGGAAGCTCTACATTAAAAAACGTGTTAATATCCATGTCTTTATAAAATTCCTTCCTAAACCAATCAATCGCAAATCCGCCTATTGTAATCGCAAAAATTTGCCATTTACCAGGTGTAATTGCATTCCTTAAATAGTAGTTATCGTTTACAATTGGTTTATCCGATATGATTGATATCATTTCACTGCTACCAGAGATTATCAGTATATCTCCTGCATTTGTGTTACTAACAGCTACTTGTGTAGATGCAGCATCATTTGTGCCTAATGCTACCGGTATCCCTTCATAGAGACCTGTAAGCTCTGATATCTCTTTTGTCAAAGTCCCTGCAATACTACCCGCCGGCATAATAGGAGGCAGTTTATCCATGGGAATCCCAAAAGTTTCACATATCTCTTCTGACCAATTTCCCCACTTAATTGTCTCATACAAACCCATCATAGAAGCATTGGTAGGATCCGATGCCCAAACTCCCGTAAGTTTATGGTATATATATGTATTCAGATGTCCCACCTTGTAAGTTCTGTCTAAAATATCCGGTCTGTTTTCCATCATCCATAATATTGTAGTTATGGAGACGCCTCCAGTAAAAGGTTGGACCCCAGTAATATTTTGGAAGCTATCCTTACCCATTACCTCCATTATCTTTTTAGTTTGTTTTTTACTTCTCCTATCCAGATGAGTTATAATTGGATAAAGCATCTCCCCATCTTTATCCATGAAGGATACAGATGGTGAAAATGTATCAAACCCAATAACTTGAATCTTATCACGATATTTAGACATGATTTTAAGACCTTTTATCATTGCTAAAAACACTTCATCAGGATCTAATTCAACCCAATCGATATTTGAAATTTTATAATTATACTTAATCGAAATAGAATCCAATATATTGTAACTTTCATCCAATATAACCATTTTTACAGAAGATGTACCAATATCAACAGCAAGTATACACATTTTTGCTCCTTTCAAATTCCAACGCGGATTTTATATGCCATTTGTCTTGTATTAACCCTATAAAATAAAATTTAAATCATCTATTGAAATATATTCCGCATCCTTTATTAGATTTGAACCTTTGATTATTCTTATTTTAGAAGTATTAGGATCTCCTAGGCACGAAACTACAACATCAGCCTCGCTAAAATCTTCATCTATTGTATAAAAGCTTGGAGTTACGATACAATGCATACCTGCTCTCTTTGCAGCTAATAAGCCATTTCTACTATCTTCAATAACAATGCAATCACTACCTTTTAGACCATATTTGCTTTTCACAAGATTATATATCTCTGGAGAAGGTTTTTTTCTCTTTACAATATCTCCACAAAAAAGTTCCGTAAAATAATCCATGTTTTCTTCTCCTAAATTTACCTTAAGAAGCGAGCGTACACTATTCAAGTGGGATGTGGAGCATACAAACAATAGTATCTTCCTATCATAAGCCTCTTTTATAATACGCTTAATTCCAGTTCTAAACTGCAGCTTATTCGACATTAACATATCTATAAAAATAGATGTCTTACACTCATAAAGTTTTTGTATATATTCATCATTAAACTGTTCAATAGGAAAACGAGCTGTATCCTCTGAAAAATAAGCCTTCATCCTTTCCTTCCCGCCTGAAATTTTTACTAGCTTAGCATACTCTAAAGTATCCCACTCAGCATCAATACCATACTCTTTAAATGCTTGATTGTATGCTACCCTATGACCATCTCTCTCTGTTTCTGCAAGAACCCCATCACAATCAAAAATTAAAGCTTTAATCTTCTCCATATCTTCTTTCACCTGCCTCCTTGCATATAATCTAATTATCTTGTAACACTATCAACCGAGTTAAATGTAATAATATGCTTCTTTACAACTTCATATATTTTTGATTCAACATATGCATCAAGCTTTAGTGGATTATACTCCTCATTATTTGTTTGTATATATTCACGACATGCATCAATATATGCATGTTTTAACGCTGTGGATATATTTATTTTTGTTGCTCCGTTTCTTATTAATCTTTTAAAAACATCATCTTCCAGACCTGTACCCCCATGAATAACTACTGGACAGTCAATATTTTTACTAATCTTTTTGACTAAATCATAATTTATGGAAACAGCTCCCTTATACAAGCCATGTGCTGTCCCTACAGCAGGTGCAATAGCATCTATGCCTGTGGCATTTAAATATTCCACAACTTCTGAATATTTTGTAGTTTTTTCCTCATCGACAATAATTTCCTCTTCAACTCCTCTAATTACTCCTAGTTCCCCTTCTACAGTGACATTCTTTTTTTCGGCATAACATTTGACTTCAAGGGTTGTATCTATATTTTCAATTAATGATTTTTCTGAAGCATCAATCATTACTGAATCCCATCCCTTATCAATGCATTCTTTTGCAAGGGAAACATCTTTACAATGATCAAGATGGACTATTACAGGTACTTTTGTATCACTTCTTAAAATATTAAGCATTTCTATCAGCTGAGAAGCGCCAATTTGCTTCACAGTTCCAACCGATGTCTGCAAAATTAAGAAAGAATTTAAATCCTCTGCAGCCTTTATTGCTGCCTTCGCTGAAATATAGTTAAATATATTAAATGCACCAATAGCATACTGCCCCTCTTTTGCTTTTAATAGCATCTGTCCCATATTAATACCAGTCATTTTACAAATCTCCTCTCCTGATTATCTTTCCACAACCCATAAACGCTATATATACGTTGTCAAAGCGACAATATCGACGATACCAATATAAAATAATTTGCAACAACAAAGTTCCATACTATTACCAATATTATGATATCGTTGCCACGTGGAATATAATTCTTTACTCAAATTCCTTAAATAGAACCTCAAATTCTTCCATACTATCTTTTATATTATAAACATGCCCATCATCAGGAAATCTTTCATTTTTTACATCATCTATATATTCTTTAAATGCATTTATAATAACATCAGCTACATTTGCATATCTTTTTACAAACTTTGGGGTAAAAGCTTGGAATTGTCCCAACATATCCCCACAAATAATTAATTGTCCATCGCATGGAAGTCCTGCCCCAATTGAATACACTGGTATAGTTAATCTTTTGGATATAAACTCTGATACTTCAGGAGGAACAGCTTCTAAAAGTAAAGCCAAAGCTCCAGCTTCTTCAACTGCTATTGCATCTTTTATCAATTCTCGTGCACTATCTACAGTTCTTCCTTGTGCTTTAAATCCGCCTAATTGACCAGAACTTTGCGGAGTTAATCCAATATGCCCAAATACAACAATTCCTGCTTCAGAAATAGATTTAATTTTATCCATTACCCTTCTGCCGCCTTCTAACTTAATTGCATCCACATCAGCTTCTTTTAAAAATCTACATGCATTCTTTACCGCATCTTCATTAGACGTCTGATATGAACCAAAAGGCATGTCTCCAATTACATAAGTGTTTGGTGCTCCTCTTCTTACAGCCTGACAATGTGATATACAATCATCCATAGTAACCGGAATAGTCCCATCATATCCTAGGACAACCATTCCAAGAGAATCACCTACTAAAATCATATCCATACCAGCTTGCTCAGCAAATGAAGCAGTAGGAAAATCATAAGCAGTTATCCAAGCAACCTTGTCCTTCCTCCTTTTCATCTCATAGAAATCTAATATTGTCTTTTTTTTTACCATAAAAATTCCTCCCTTTAAGCTAAAATATTTTTATTTTTAAAATATTTTTAATAACGATTTCATTTATTCCAATATTTATCTTACATATCCAAGTTTTTCAGAAATTTCTTGTGCTAATTTGACTAAAGTATTACCTATTTCCATACATATGCTATCATTCATCCTAGTTACAGGACCCGATACACTTATTGCCGCAAAAGGAATTTTATACTGATTAAATATTGGAGCTGCAATACAATGTAAACCAATCTCTAATTCTTCATGATCTTCTGCGTATCCTTTTTTTCTAACCCCTTCCAAAGATTTTAATAAGGATTCTTTATTTTGTATTGTATTATAGGTATATTTCTTAAATTCAATTTTATTTAATAATTCATCCAATATGCTATGAGGAAGATATGCAATCATAGCCTTTCCTACTGCTGTGCAATATAGAGGTTTATCTCCACCTACTAAAGTACTAATCCGCATAGAATGTGAGCTTTCTACTTTTTCTAGATATACGACAGATGTATTTTGCAATATAACTAAGTTAGCAGTCTCTTCATAAGTACTAACCAGCTGTTCCAAATACCTGTAAGCGATTTCCCTGATTGAAAAATTTACTTTTGTACCTAACTGATAAAGTTTAAGACCTAATCTATACTTTCCAGTATTATCATCTTTCTCAAGAATGTTATTAGCACTAAGTGTAGATATTAAGCCATATGTAGTACTTTTATGCAAATCCAACATCTTAGATATCTCTGTAACACCTAACTCCTCATAATTATTAAAACACTCTAATATTTGAAATGCCTTATCAACAGATTGAATTATTTTTTTACCTTTATCATTCAATTACTTCACTCCAAAATAAAATTATAGTTTTGTTCTTCATTGTAGTACAATGTACTACTCTTCAGCACAAAAAAAATTATAACATACCAAATGCAAATTAGCAATAATATTTTTATTTTTATTTTTCACCTATAGTTGTAAACTTATCGGTTGATTATCCCATGGGTAGAACTGACAATCCAAAACTAAATAGGTAAATAAAAACTGACTTAAATTTTTCAAGTCAGTTTTTATTATTTCCATTCATATAAAAATCACGCAAAAGCCAGGCAGTCTAAAACCTTTACTTGTTCATCGCTTAATATGCTGTGGATATATTGATATCTACCGCAATATTCAAGCTCAAGAATTAGCATATCTTCACATATTTCATATGCATCCGATGCGGTAAAATGTAATACACCTTGCGGGCAGAGCTTATCTGTCAACTGCTGTTCAAGAAATAAACGCATAAAAAGAATATGTGATAACATTTCTATTATTTCTTTCCTTGAAAAATAATTAGTCAAAAACAACAAATCATTTGGAAGGGCGACATCATAAAAAATCTCCTCAATATCATAAATTCTCTCATAAAAATTCATAACATCTTCAAAAGATAATTTTGTATTTGTAATTAAGATATCCCGAACTTCCCCGGATTCTTTAGAATATATTGGCGCCAACCCGGCTTTCGGGCGAATAAATATCACATGAAAATCATCTATTTTCAATACTTTGATCCCAACATCCTTATATGAAGTAAAAAGTGCTTCCTGATTGACTAATTCGTTTATATCATAATTTGGAAATAGTTTCATCAATTCTCTTATGCCCATTTTTGCGATGAATCGATGCTTATGAACATTGATTTTCTCAATATAGCAAATATCAAGGTCATTGAATACATGTACAATATTTGCATTATCAGAAAAATTAAGCTCCTTCAATTTTGAATCGCTGAAATTATAGTGAAGAGGGATTCCCCGCTGATCGGTCATTATAGTTGCAATACCATTGCCCGACTCTGAAAGTGCTCTTGAAACATGGGTTGAGACGATATATATTAACCTAAAATCATCATTCTCTTTAAGATAAAAATAATTAGAAATAATACCTGGATGCACATATGGAGTTCCTTTAAGCAATCGAAATGCATCAATTATAGTATCTTTTGTAATTCTATCAGAGTTATAAATAAAATATTTACTAAGGAAGTGAAAAAAATCATTTCTACTGTCAAATGCATAATAAGCACAAATGGCAAAAATAGCAGTTACTGATAACTGAGGCAAAGCTTTATAAGAAGCAAGGTTTTCTAAAAATCTGCGCATGCTCGTCATATCGAATATCTTATATAAGAGGAATGTTTCCCCATACTTCTTCATTGGCAGCAATTCCAGTAAATCTTTCGGTAAATAAAGATATTTGTCATCTTCCATTGCTTTAGCTAATTTACAAGCCCTCTCATAATCAACCTTTTCTTCACGTCCTAAGTTTGCTACAACCACTTGTCTTGATTTGCCATTTTCATATATTGTCTTAATTAATTGCAAATATGTTACGGGAATGCCCCCACTGACACTTCTTGTTCTTTTAATCCACATGATAATCAATCCCCTATTAAAATAATTGCCACTACATACAAAGTTCATAAACAGAGTTATATAGATTTCAGAATAATCAAAACTATCATAAATCTATTTCAATTGAAAAAACTTGTCATATGTTAATTGCCACTATAACATGAAAATCCCATTATTCTGCCCATTGCTTCTACCAAAGGTCATGTTATAATTATAATTATTACTATTATAATTTTTTATATGGATTTTGACAACACAAGTTTTTATTTTAGGGAGAGATTAATTTGGACACAAAAAGTAATTGGAAAAAAACCGTCGGAGGATATATCTGGCTTGCTATTTTAATAGCATATTTTTCAGGTATCTTCTCTAAATCAGAAGGTATTTTGAGCATTTTTAATTTTCAAACGCTTATCGGATCCTTTGGAACCATAGGAGACGCAAGCAGAGCAGGAATCATAGGAGAAGGAGGGTTTGGAGCCAGTGATGCTGTCTTTCAATCCGTCAATATGTTACCTGCTATTATGGTAGTTTTAGCTATTCTTGAGTTGGCTGACAACTATGGTGGACTTATAGCAGCTCAAAAACTCCTTGCACCTGTATTAAAGATTTTGATGGGTGTTTCCGGGAAGTCCACCAGTGTTATTATTACAAATTGGCAAAGCAGCGATGCTTCTGCTGTAACAGCAGCCGAACTTTATAATGACAATCAAATCACCAGTCGGGAACGGGATATTTTAGCGACCTATTGTTTCGTTGCTGCGGCAACAATTGGCGTATATTACAGCAACGGCTCTATACTTTTTCCGTATATAACAGTCGATGCAGGAGTTGGATTAGCTGTTATCATGATTATGAAAATAATTGCTGCTAATTTTATGCGTCTTTACAACTTTATATTTGAAAAAAATCAGCCTGCTTTTGTGACTAAATCTTCATCGGAACAGATTCAAAGCGCAACACAAGAGCCGCAGCAAAATAAAAGCAATGGATTTATCAATATATTTCTTAATGGCTGCCAACGCGGACTGAAAATGTGGGCACTAAACATCCTTCCCGGAACAGTTCTTGGATTTGTTATTATGCAGGTCCTTCAGGTAAGCGGAATTTTAAACATTTTATCAATTATATTTACACCATTGATGAAACCTCTTCAATTACCAGGTGAAGCTATAAGTGCATGGATCACTGCCTTTTTATCACTGCCGGGCGGTTGCGCCGCTCTTATTACTCTAAATGCTCAAGGACTGTTAACTACAAGGCAAATCACTATAATGCTGCCAATGCTATTTTGTGTAGCTGGTCAAATACCTTATATAGGAAGAATCTTAACTGTATTCAAAGTTAAAGAAAAAAAATATCCTGTAGTTTTTTGTATAAGCATTATCGTTTCAATTCTTTCAGGTATTATCATGAACATGATTATATAAATTATCAATATTAAAGGAGGCGAAATCTTCAGCATAATATTTTCGGTATAATTAAATTTTTTATTTAACCACTGCAATTTAATTTAAGAAAGGAGTTATCAATTTATGAATTTAGACATGGATCAAGCACAAAAAATTTTAATGGATTGGTTTGAAAAAAATCAACAAGTAGCAATTGATACGAGTAAGAAAATTTGGGACTTAGCAGAAATTCAATTTGAAGAATTTGAATCTTCTGCACTCCTATCAAACTGGTTGGAATCTGAAGGATTTACCATTGAGCGAGGAGTAGCAAATATGCCTACAGCTTTTGTTGCTACTTATTCAACAGCTGATAAACCTGTTATTGGAATTATAGCGGAATATGACGCTTTGGAAGGTTTAGGCTGTGAAATTGCTGATACCCATATCCCTACCGGTAAGAATGGTCATGCATGCGGACACAACTTGTTCGGAACAGCCAGCACTTCTGCAGCCATAGCAATAAAAACTGCTATGGAAGAACTTGGCATCAAAGGTACACTTAAACTATTTGGATGCCCTGCAGAAGAAGGAGGATCCGCTAAGGTATTCATGGTAAGAGATGGCGTATTTGACGGATTAGACGCTATGATTGCATGGCATCCTGCTAATGCTACTATGTGTACAATGGCATCATCTTTAGCTATATATGGCGTAAAATTTGCATTCCATGGGATAGCTGCCCATGCAGGAGTAACACCTCATTTAGGCAGAAGCGCATTAGATGGTGCTATCTTAATGGATGTAGGAGTAAATTATCTTCGAGAACATATGACAACAAGCTGCCGTATACATTCAGTTATCACTAATGGAGGAATCGCTCCTAATATAGTTCCGTCAGAAGCAGAAATCTACTATTATTTACGAGCACCACAACGAAGTGAAGTAGATGATCTTTTTGAAAGAGTTAAAGATATCGCTAAGGGCGCAGCTTTGATGACAGGCACTACAGTAGATTACAAGATAGTAAGTGCATCATCCAACAGCATTTCCAGCAAAGCAATTTCTGAAGTTGCTTTAAAGAACCTTCTTAAAGTCGGAGGACCTAAATTTACACCGGAAGAATATGAATTTGCGGCTAAATTAAATGTTGATGTAAAATTACAAGACAAGCTTGAAAATATGATGTTTATGTATCATATTTCAGACGAACACTGTAAAGATGATCTCTATGAAGGCATTGGAGAATCCATGCTTGAAGGCACGACAGCACCGTATTCCGGTGATAGCGGAGATGTAAGTTGGCAAGTTCCTTTCGCTTCATATAATGTTGCTTGTCAAACAGTAGGAACAGGAAACCACAGCTGGCAGCAAACAGTATGCGCAGGTATGGGAATTGGTCAAAAAGGAATGCTGGTAGCGGCAAAAGCTTTATCCCTAACAGGCGTAGAACTTATGACTTCACCGGATATTCTTGAAGCAGCTAAAAAAGAGCTTGATGATAAATTAAAAAATTATCCCTATACTTCTCCACTTCCTGATGGCGCAACACCTTTTGATAATTAATTTAAAATAAAATTAGGAGGTCGAATTAATGAATCTAAACGAAACTTTAAAACTTGCAAATAGTTTGTCAATGTGGCTATGCATCCTACCTCTTTTATCCCTTGTTTTCTTTCAAGCATGGAAATTTTGGAGAATAGGAATGAAATATAAAAATGAATTTTCTATCTCTTCAGAAGATGTCAGAGCATCTATGCGTTCAGGAATTATAGCAACCTTGGGGCCTGCACTTTCGATTTTTGCTGTCGGTCTCGGGCTTATGGTTCAAATCGGAGCCCCATTGACACTTTCACGGTTGAGCATTATAGGAAATGCTATGTATGAAAGCTTCGCTGCACAGTTTGCAGCATCAGCAATGGGAACTACACTTGGAGCAGAAAACTTCACATATGCTGTATTTACCTGCTGTGTATTTGTCATGAATCTGGGAGGTATTGCAATGCTTATACTTCCTTTGATTTCTATCCGCCCCGTATCTTATGCTACTCAGAAGGCAACGAAAAAAGGCGGTATATTGGGAAGAGTTATCGGTACAAGTGCAGCATTAGCTTCCTTCGGTTATACCTCATTAAACTATTTTAGCGGATCTAAATATACATTATTGAGCGGTATTGACGCCAAATATACTATTTCTGTTCTCGTCGGCGCAGGGAGCATGCTATTTTTCTCTCTATTTGGAAAGAAAAAGAAGATAAGTTGGATGAGAGAATGGTCTTTAGCCTTCTCAATCATTCTGGGCGCTGTATCTACAATACTATTTTAGGAAGGAAGTGAAAAAATGGAAAATAAAGAAAATAAAGTTGATAATACTACATTTGAAAATGCAGCAAAATCTTATTATAAATCAGTTCATTTTTGGGGGCAGCTTACTCTTGTTCTCGGTATAATCTTTAGTTGCGTAGCAGCGGTTTATCTTGGATTCATAAAAGGTTATTTTCCCGGCTGGAAGCCTATAATTACAGCATTCCTTTCAATATTTGGAGTTATGGGTTTTGTATTTTTAGACCTTCCCAGCGTTATCACAAACAATATTCTTATGGGACCTGCCGCACAATATATGTCATCTCTTACAGGTAATGTAGCTAATATGCGTCTACCAAGTGCATTAAGCGCAAAAGCAGCTGTTGATTGCGGACCTGTAGGAGGTCCTAAGGAGCATATAATCGCTTCTATAGGAGTTGTTGCTTCTACCATAGTCAATACGAGTTTCCTTATAATCATGGTTGTTGCCGGAACATTTATTATTAAGATTCTTCCGGAGAATATCCAAAATATGTTAAATTATATTCTTCCTGCCTTATTTGGAGCTATATTTATTCAATTTGCACTTATGGACTGGAAAGCTTCAATAGTGGCACTTGCTGTATCTGTTTTGATGTTGACTGTACTTGCATCTGTAATTCCTACTAGTTATCAAGCATTCTTAACAGTCGTTGCATGTATCATTATTAACGTTTTATGGACCAATGCTACTATAAAGAAAAACGAAGCCGCAGATAGCACAGAAAATTAAAGCCAAAATAAAATATAATTAAAAGTTTTTGAAAATTGTGTCTTTTAAAATTGTCATCTTCAATATATTGGGGATGACAATTTTTTCAATTGTGAATTGTGAATTGTGAATTGTGAACTGTGAATTGTCTATGAATTAATCCTTTTGTAATGCATTTGTAACCTAAATGAGATACTTAAACTATATAATAGGAAATAAATACATAATATTATGAGAGGTGAAGTTATGAAGAAAGTTATAAAGAAAACATGTTTATCACTATTAGCTGCAGGAATGATTTTCGCAGCCCAAATCCCAGCATATGCGAATCCAATTACAGTTAATATGCCCGCTAAAATATATGAAACTATAAATACTGAAAATATTTCTTCCGGCGTTAAGCATGAAAATATTTTAAGATTTACCACCCAAGGATGGTGGAATATCAATGTATTAAGGATTGATTTAAATGACAATTATACTGAGCTGAAGGGATTATTCAATAAGAATGGGCTCCCAAATAGGGATAAAGTAAGCTCTATGGTCGAAAAAAGTGGTGCTGTAGCAGGTGTCAATGGAGACTATTTCGACTACCAACCCCTACCTTCTTCACTTGGAACGTTGATCAATGACGGAGAGTTGATTTCCTCTCCTATTGGAAAGCCTTATACACTACCCAGCGTTTATGTTACAAACCAAAATAAAGCAGGCATAGAATATCTTGACAGAAGAATGGTAGTTACTAATAGGAATAATGGTAAACAGGTCATACTCAATTCAGTAAATAAAGTATCACAAAATTTTGATACTGTAACGCTGCTTAATAAAAATTGGGGTGCTAAATCCATAGGCAATAGATTCCATAATGATTTAGTAGAAGTTTTAATTCTCGATGGTATTGTTTCGGATATCCGAACAGGCGGAGAGGCATTTGACATTCCCAATAGCGATAATAGCTATGTTTTGGCAGTTAGAGGGACAGGCTTACAAGATTTAACCATTGGAGATCAAGTAGATCTTGAGCTTTCTACAGTCCCTAATGTTGAGGAAATAAAATTCGCCATAGGCGGAGGAAGCATTATCCTTAAAAATGGTGAATTGGCATTAACAAATATTAACAGTGCAGGAAATGAACCAAGAACAGGAGTAGGCATCAATCAGGATCAAACAGAGCTAATATTGGTAACAATAGATGGCAGAGACTCTTCTTTTAAGGGTGTAAGTCAAGAAATGTTTGGTGCAATACTAAAAGAACTTGGTGCATACAATGGTCTAAACCTTGATGGCGGCGGTTCCAGTACAATGGCAATAAAGCCTATTGGCGAGGATAAAGCAGCTGTCGTAAACAAACCGTCAGATGGAGGCGAAAGATCAGTTGTCAACGGAGTTGGTGTATTTTCTAATGCCCCACAAGGTGAATTATCCTATTTAAAATTAAAAACTGATGATAATAAAATGTTTTTAAATACAACAAGAGCATTTTCAGTAAAAGGTTATGACGAGTACCATAATCCGGTAGATATTAATGAAAGTCAAATAACATATTCAGTTGAAGGAATAAGCGGAGAGTTTAATGGAAATAAGTTTAAAGCTACATCCTCCGGTCAAGGAAAGATTGTTGTAAATTTAAATGGTGCTGTCGGTAGTCTTGATATCAATGTATTGGGTGAAATTGTTGAGTTAAATTCCAAACAGAATGATCTAAATATTGATATAAATAGTGAACAAAAGCTGTCTTCTTTCAATGGAAAAGATAAAAACGGAACGCAGAGTGTAGTTTATTTAGATGATATTCAATTTGATGTAATAGGTGATATCGGCGAAGTTAGAAGCGGCACATTCTATAGCAGTTCCGAATCAACAAGCGGTGCAATAACCGCAAGGGCAGGCAGCGGTATTTCAAATATACTGGTTTCTGTCGGGTCCAAGGGAACTTTGGTAGACGGATTTGAAACCATAGATAAATATAGCTTTAGTGCTTCATCCGAAAATATTAACGGAAGTATAAATTTAAGCAATGAAGCGCGTGACGGTATTTCAAGTTTAAGCCTTAACTATGATTTTTCACAAGGCGACAATACCAGAGCTGCATATCTAAACTTCAATAATGGATTAAAATTCAGTGGATACCCAAAGAAATTAGGTTTTTGGGTTAAAGGAGACGGAAGCGGAACATGGTTAAGAGGAACACTAAAAGATAATGCAGGAAATACCCATACCATAGATTTCAAGAAGTCTCTTGACTTTTCAGATTGGCAATATGTTTCATCAAGTATTCCGGCAAATGTTAGCTATCCAATAAGCTTGCAAAGAATATATGTGGCTGAAACCGATAGCGTTAAAAAACCAAAAGGATCAATTTTGATAGATGGACTTACAGCATACTACCCAACATCAATAGGCAATATTGTTCTACCTACGCCCACCACTGTTAAAGATAATTTAGCAACAAAGAAGGCACTTAATGCAGATGGTTTCTCATTTATAGTTGCTGCGGAACCAAAAGGTCTGGACAAGCTTGTAGGATACGATGCAAGTTCAAAGCTCAAAGCAAGAATTTCTTCAAATAAAATAGGCGTAATGCTAAACAGCATAACACCGGAATTTAACAAGGGATTAAATAATTATGTTCTGATAGATGCTTCTAAACCATATAAAATGAATAAACATAATGATGTAATATTCTTTAATCTTGATTCTTCAAAAGGTGGAATCAGAGCATCAAATTCATCACAATGGATGCAGTTTATCAAGGATTTAGATAGCAGGCAGGAAAGTAATTTTGCGATTTGCTTGCCAACGCCAGTATTTGGAGCAGGTGGTTTTTCGGATACTTTAGAAGCGGATTTATTCCATGAAAAACTAGTTGAAGCCAGCAATAAAGGAAAAAACATATTTGTTGTACAGGGAGGAAACGAAACAAAATCTGAACTTATTGACGGCGTAAGATATATTCAGTTGAATACAAAAGCTTTAACAAAGCCGGAAGATATTTACAATATTTCTGTTGTAGAATTTGTCGTTAACGGCAATGATATATCCTATGAAATTTCAAAGGTCTATCAGCAACCTAAAGTACAATAAGATGAACAAATTAAAAGATTTAGGGTTATTCCCTAAATCTTTTTTATCTATATCTGGATTGATCGCCTTGAGTCATACTCTTTTCTAAAAATTCAATAGACTCCAAAGACTTCCCTGTACCTATTGCAACACTTTCTATAGGGTTTTTTGCTAGATTTGCTGATATGCCTGTCTTTTCATTAAGCAGCTTGTCCAGCCCTTTAAGCAATGCTCCTCCTCCGGTCATAAGTATGCCGCGATTGCTAATGTCTGCTGCCAACTCAGGAGGTGTACGTTCCAACACTTCGTGTACTGCTTCAACGATTTCTGTAACAGGCTCTCTTAAAGCTTCTAACATATCTGTAGACGAAACTTCAACATTCATAGGTAATCCGGTAAGCAAGTTTCTACCCTTTATTTCCATATATTTTTCCTCTTCGAAGGGATATGCGCATCCGATAGAAACTTTTAAATCCTCAGAAGACCTTTCGCCTATCATCATATTATATTTCTTTCTTATATATTTAATAATAGCTTCGTCGCATTCATCACCGGCTACTTTTATGGATCTGCTGACAACTATCCCTCCCAATGATATAACTGCAACATCTGTTGTTCCTCCGCCAATGTCTACTATCATATTTCCGTTAGGCTCTGTAATATCAACTCCTGCACCTATTGCAGCAGCTATCGGTTCTTCTATTAAATATGTTTTCAAAGCGCCTGCTTCATCACTTGCTTCTATAACCGCCCTTTTTTCGACTTCCGTTACACCACTGGGTACACATATGATAACTCTAGGTTTTAAAAACATGCGACCTAAGGATTTTTGTATAAAATACTTTAACATTCGTTCCGTAATATTATAATCTGATATAACGCCATCTTTTAGCGGTCTTATTGCAACAATATTTCCCGGAGTTCTACCCAACATTTTTCTTGCGTCTTCGCCTACGGCCAAAAATTTATTTGTATATTGATCTAAGGCAATAACCGAAGGTTCCTGCAAGACTATGCCCTTACCTTTTACATATACTAATGTAGTAGCTGTTCCTAAATCTACTCCCACATCTGCTCTAAAAGCCAAACCCACAACCTCCTTTATATATGATTATCAAAGACTATATTCTACAAAAATCTTAAAAATCCTTCCTTTATTTATGTATCTAAAAAACATTTACATAATCATATATTATCAAATATATCTATATAAAACAATAATAACATGGCATTGAATGTATTTATTTTTGAATTGTCTTAATATTTAAAACAAATTTTTTGATGAAATTTGACATATATATTCAAATTAAAAACCACAGGTAAATTAAAAGGTCTCAAATAATTTGAGACCTTTAAGCTTTTACTGACTTATATTTTAATTTTGTAGCTTTTCCTCCTCTGATATGCCTTTCAGCTTTGTTCGTTTCAAGAACTTGCTTTACCATTGCTGCAATAAGAGGGTTTATCTTTGGGAGACGCTCAGTCACATCTTTGTGGACGGTACTTTTACTGACACCAAAAATCCCAGCAGCTTGCCTTACTGTCGCACCTTCTCTTAATATGTACTTTGCAATCTCTAAAGCTCTTTCCTCTATATAATCTTTCACATAATTAACCCCCTTTGATTTGGGACTTTTAATTAATATTTATGCTTTCCTACTTACTAATAGAACGAGGATCTATTATTTTACCGTTTTTTCTTATCTCATAATGTATATGCGGCTCTAACTCCATTTCAATATCTGCCGTTTTACCTATTGTGCTTATATGATCCCCGCGATTTACCTTTAGACCCGGTTTTACCATTTCCTTTGTTCCCAGATTGGTAAGCTTTGTTTCCAAACCATCCCCATGGTCGATTACTATAACTATCCCCCATAATTCATCTTCGTATACATCTTTTACTATTCCATCTAAAGGTGCCTTTACTTTTGAGCCTTCATTAGCTTTAATATCTATTCCATTATGGCTTCTCCATTCCTCTAATGTCTTAGAATAAATTAAAGTATCTTTAGTGAAATCTGTAATTATTTCTCCTTCTACCGGAAGGATAGCACCTTTGGGATTTTCAGTTACGAGCTCCACATCTTCATCAACTTTTTCATTATCGTCATCATCTTCATCATCTACAAATTCTAAATCATCTAAATTATCAAGCACAGGTATGTCAGGTTCCGAATCAATATTGGTTTCATCCTTTGATTCAAGCTCTTCTGATTTTTCGTCTGTTTTGCTACCTGTCCAAACTTCCTCACCACCCAATTGCTCATTATGTTCATCTTTTGTGATTACATCTTGAATATCACTTGACTTTTCCCCATTTTCATCTAAAATAATTAGGTCATCTAATTTGCCTTTATCTTGAGCTTTAAAATCTCTAGTAGAAACGTATATGGTCCCTGCTGCTACAACGCATACACAAATAAAAAGAAAGAGTAAAAATCCATTTTTCTTTAAAAATTTAATTAATCTTTGCTTCATCTTTTCACCTCCATCTGTATTATTTCCACATTTTAGAAATCCATACATTGAATACAAAAAAAGATAGGAAAATTCCTATCTTATTTCAATATCCGTATAATAATGTTTTAATATATCAATATAGGTGCTCCCCCGCTTTGCCATTCCATTTGCACCCCATTGACTCATTCCGACGCCATGACCATATCCATAGGTCACTATATCAATAATATTTAATCCTTGATCATAAGTAATAGTAAAATTTGTAGAATTAAGATTAAATAATTCTCTTAAATCACTTCCTTCTATTACAGTTTTATCGATTGCCAGTTTTTTTATTCTACCGCTGGATGTCCTTTCAATTAATCTCATCTTTTCATAAAAATTGTCTTTATCTATTTTAGCATCAGGATATTTGCTTTTAACTTTATTTATAAATTCGTCTCCGGTTATTGTTGTGACGGTTTTATACTTAGGAGCTTCCTCTTCATATGGACTTATAACACCTTTTAAATATGGAGTATCTGAAGCAAAAACATTGATAGCATCCTCTGTCATTCCACCACTTGTAGAATGATATAATGGTTCTATTATTTTTCCTTCATAGTACATCAAAATACCCTTAGTTGAATCAACTGCCTCCTCTATTTTATCCCAGTAATTTTCAATCCAATTTTCACCCTTAACTTCTCTCAATTCTTCCATAGATAAATAAGCCTGACAATGAACTGCTTTACATAATGGTGCTGCCTTGTGATCGGGGTGTCCATCGCTAAATTTTTGCATCCTACTCATGGCATAAGTCCTTGCTGCAATAGCCTGAGCCTTCAATGCTTCGATATGGAACTCAGCAGGCATTTCTGCTGCTACTACTCCCTTTACATATTCTTCAAGCGGGATTTCACTTACGGTATCAGTATATGGATTATAAAGGCTTATGTACTCGACGGATTTTTTCTCTATAAGATTTGACCTTTTTATTAGATTTAATTTTTCTTTCCTACCCGCAGTAAGTTCATTATCAAAACCCTGTCCCACTACCTGATCTCTGGGTACAAAACTAAAGGTCTTAACAATAACCGCAGGTAAAATAATAGTTATTATCAAGACCATGATTGAATAAGCTCCTAATCTTTTCATCAAATCCCCTCGTCTCGTTAGTATAATTAATACTTATGAAAGGCGAAGAAATATTAGAACTAAAATATATTCAATTCACAACTTAAATCAATTCACAACTCACAATTCACAGTTTACAATGAAAAGATAGCGAAGAACTAAGAACTAAGAGTTAAGAAAGAAGCATTTCACTTATAGAACATTTATGGCTTTAGAGGCAGATTCTAAAATTCTTGCCTCCAAATTTTAGCTCCCAAATTGGCGAACTTTTCTTCAATACCATCATATCCTCTGTCAATATGATAGATATTATCTATTTCTGTAACTCCTTCTGCCACCAGACCAGCTAATACAAGAGCAGCCCCTGCCCTCAAATCTGAAGCCTTTACAGGAGCCCCGGTCAAATTTTTGACACCTTGAATTATAGCTGATCTTCCATCTATTTTAATATCCGCACCCATTCTCTTCAATTCATCCACATGCATAAATCTATTCTCAAAAACTGTTTCTACAGCAACACTTGTCCCTTCGCAAAGGGTCATTAAAGCCATAAATTGAGCCTGCATATCTGTCGGAAATCCCGGATATGGTAGAGTTTTAACATCTATTGCATTTAACTTTTCTGTACCTATTACCCTTATACTGTCACCATTTTCATAAACCCGACAACCTGCTTCTTTAAGCTTAGCAATAATAGGCTTAATATGATTTGATATTACATTTTCAATGATTATGTCTCCCCCGGTAATGGCAGCAGCTACCATAAAGGTTCCTGCCTCAATTCTATCCGGTATTATCAAATGTCTGGCGCCTCCTAATTTTTTTACGCCTTTTATTCTTATAGTTGATGTACCTGCACCTCTAATATCTGCCCCTAATTTATTTAAAAAATTTGATAAGTCCGTGATTTCAGGCTCCATAGCAGCATTATCTATAATAGTTTCTCCTTCGGCCATAACAGCAGCCATCATTATATTCTCAGTAGCTCCGACAGAAGGAAAATCCAGATAAATTCTATCTCCAACCAGCCTATCGGCATAAGCGCTTATATTACCGTGATCAACATCTATTGTAGCTCCCAACGCTCTAAAGCCCTTTAGATGTAAGTCAATAGGTCTGGTGCCAATTGCACAACCTCCGGGTAATGAATTCTTGGTTTTACCCAGTCTGGTTAGCAACGGCCCCATAACTAAAAATGATGCTCTCATTTTACTCATCAGCTCATAACTGGTCTCATATTTATGTATGTCAGCTGAATTTATCTTAATAACATTTCTATCTAAATATTCAACTTTTGCACCTAAAGATGAAAGTACCTCACACATTATCTCAACATCTTTTAGCTTTGGTACATCTTCTAATATAATATCTTCAGTACCCAATAAAGAAGCCGCCAATAAGGGAAGTGCAGCATTTTTAGCACCATTGATTTTAACTCTTCCCTTTAGTTTCGGGCTCTTCTCTACCATTATTTTTTCCAAATATATCTCCTCCTGTTAATATCCATTAGCTATTATAGGTGTTCCAATCCATATCAATGTTTTATCGTCATACTCATTATATCTTAAAGCTACGTTAAGATTAATTTTATCTTCCCCGGCAAATATATTATTTTCGATATAATCCGTATATGCCGTATAGGAAATAAGATTGTCTTCAGTATATTTATCCACAACTATACCGTTAAATCGATTGATAACAGCGTCGAATTTGTTTTCAACTATTCTCTTATTAAATTTACCATCAAAACCGCCAATTATACAAGTTGTAATTTCCATTGGCTGATTGAATTCATTGAATACATTTTCTGCTAACTGTATTATATCATTATTTGCTGAAAATTTCTCTCTTTTAATCAAATTTATAAAAAGATAAGTTTCTCCTTTTTTACTTGATTCATTTAAATAAGAACTAATTATAATGGCAAGTGGATTTCTATTTGAATCAAAGCCAAAATAATTTATTTGTTCATAGCCCTCATCTGAGACTTTCTCTTTTATATAATATTCTTTACCATTGATATCAACATAATCCGCCACTTCTTTCCCTATTATACCCAATTTTTTGACAGTCTCATCACCTAGCTTATCCAATTCATCATGATTAATAAACCCCTCTTTAATCAATCCATTAATACTTATATCCCCTTCTTCAAATTCTCCGTCTAATGAATTCAATAATGAAAAAAGAATTTCTTCTTGATTATACTTTTTTTCAGCCTGTGTTAATATTGGAATTAAAAAAGATAAAATAATTACAAACAAAATAATTTTTTTCATAATAACAACCCTCCCACTTTTAATTAAGGAAAAGGCCTCTTTCATTAAAAATGTAAAGGGGGACAAAACATTTCAAAAATAAAAGGTACCCTTTCCTTATTAGTAAAAGTATTACCAAAGAAGGGTACCTTTTATACCTGTTTCTAATTTATATTTCCATTTTAGTTAAACTTTCAGAGATGGTTAATTCTGCCTCAGTTGCTTTTTGCACATCTTCTATAGTAAAATTGGGATTAATCTCCATTAAAAACAAGCCATTCTGAGTAACTTCGATTACACCCATTTCAGTTATTATCAAATTCACTTCATTAGCAGCTGTCAATGGCAATTTACATTCTTTTAAAATTTTATGATTACCTTTTGCAGTATGTTCCATAGCAATTATTACTTTTTTTGCTCCTACTACCAAATCCATAGCTCCACCCATACCCGGAACCATTTTGCCTGGAATCATCCAATTTGCCAAATTGCCTTTTTCATCTACTTCCAACGCTCCAAGCACTGTAACATCTACATGCCCACCACGTATTATTCCAAAAGATATGGCGCTATCAAAAAACACTCCTCCAGGTAAAACAGTTACACATTGGCCACCAGCATTTACAATGTTTGGATCTTCATTACTCTCTAACGGAGCAGGACCCAACCCAATAAAGCCATTCTCAGATTGGAATAAGACATTCATGCCTTCTGGTACATAGTTTGCTACCATTGTAGGTAGTCCTATACCCAAGTTCACAACATCTCCATCTTTTAATTCCTTTGCTACTCTTTTAGCAATAAATTCTTTGATTATATTTCTATCCATCAATTGCCACCTCCATTAACTATATGGTCTATGAAAATACCTGGTGTAACAACTGAATTTGGATCTAAGTCTCCAATTTCAACAATCTTTTCAGTTTCAATAATTACTAAATCTGCAGCAGTTGCCATTAAGTGGTTGAAGTTTCTTGTTGCTCCATGGTAAACTACATTACCAAATTGATCTACAGTCTCTCCAGCAATCAAAGCTATATCTGCCCTTAGAGGTAATTCTAGCAGGTATACCCTTTCATCAATTGTAATCTTTTGTTTGCCTTCTTCGGCCACTGTCCCAACTCCTGTAGGTGTAAGAAACCCACCTAAGCCTGCTCCACCTGCTCTTACCTGTTCAGCGAGAGTTCCTTGCGGAACAAGTATTACTTCCATTTCACCAGAATTCATCTGTCTTCCGGTTTCCGGATTTGTACCTACGTGAGAAGCAATAAGTTTTTTAACGCACTTTTTTACTATTAGTTTTCCCACACCCATGTCTGGGAAACTTGAATCATTGCAAATCAATGTTAAATTTTTTACATCTTTTTCTACTAATGCATCAATCAATCTATGTGGATTCCCACATCCTAAAAATCCACCAATCATTATGGTCATACCATCCTTTACTTTATCAACCGCTTGATCTAATGTGATAATTTTATCCATAAATGCCCCCCTTAATTTAGTGAATAATCAATAGTAAATGGTAGAATTTTGATTGTTAAGGGATTTATCGCTTAACAATCATGGTAATCCCTTGCCCACCACCAATACACAATGTAGCTAGACCATTATGCACATCTCTCTTTACCATTTCATGAAGCAATGTAACCAATATTCTCGCTCCCGAAGCTCCTATTGGATGTCCTAAGCTTATAGCACCGCCATTTACATTTGTTTTCTCTAAATTTAAATTCAATCCTTTTATAACCGAAAGTGCTTGCGATGCAAAAGCTTCATTGCCTTCTATCAATTCTATATCTTCTATTGCTAAATTTGCTTTTTCTAATGCTTTCCTTGATGCAGGTATCGGCCCTGTACCCATCACTGTAGGCTCTACTCCCGCTGACGCATAGGATACTATTGTGGCTAGAGGGGTAATACCCAATTCTTCCGCTTTATCTCTGCTCATAATGACTAAGGCTGCTGCTCCATCGTTTATCCCTGAAGCATTCCCTGCTGTTACTGTCCCGTCTTTCTTAAATGCCGGTCTTAGCTTTGATAAGGATTCTATTGTAACATTGAATCTTGGATATTCATCTGTGTCAACTACTATAGGATCTCCCTTCCTTTGAGGAATTGACACCGGAACTATTTCATCTTTGAACCTCCCCGATTTAATAGCTGCCTCTGCTCTATTTTGACTTACCACTGCTAAATTATCTTGTTCTTCTCTGGTAATTCCATATTGTTCTGCTATGTTTTCTGCTGTTATTCCCATATGATAATTGTTGAAAATATCTGAGAGTCCATCATGTACCATATAGTCTATTAGCTCCATGTTTCCCATTCTCTGTCCCCATCTGGTACTTTTGGCAAGATGAGGAGCCTGACTCATGTTTTCTGTCCCTCCTGCAACGATTATATCGGCATCTCCTGCTTTAATGGCTTGAGCTGCAAGAGATACTGCTTTTAATCCTGATCCGCATACCTTATTTATGGTATATGAGGATACATTTGATGGAATGCCTGCATGAATCGCTATTTGTCTTGCGACATTTTGGCCTAATCCTGCTTGAAGAACATTTCCAAAGATAAGCTCATCTACTAATTTTAAGTCAAGATTTGCTCTTTTTAATGCTTCTTTTACTGCTATTGTCCCTAATTCTACTGCAGATACATCTTTGAAACTTCCCCCAAATGAGCCTATGGGTGTCCTAACTGCAGAAACGATGACAACTTCTTTCATGTAAAAACCCCCTTTTAAATTTATGGATGTTCTATATCATGTTCAAGACAACTTTCACTAAATCCCCTATTATTTTTCCATAAGGAAAACTTGCATTAGATGGGGTACATACACCCCATCTAATGTATAGTTGCACTTATATTTTAATTTGGATATGTTTCTAAGGTATAGGTGTTATCCTACAATATTTTTCAAAACTCCAATACCTTGTACTTCCATATCAATCGTATCTCCTTTTTGTAAAAATGGAATATCGCCATGATATTCGATAATAGTCCCTCCACCAATAGTACCTGAACCCAATACTTCACCTGGATAGAGAGTTACATCCATTGAAGCTCTCTCAATCATTTTAGCAAAAGAATGTTCAATAACCTTTGTATTGTTTTCTCTTATAACTTTTCCATTGAGTGTAAGCTTCGTTTCCAAATCATATTTTGCTTTTTTAGGATCATTTTTATCTAAAAATGCATCCAGCTCATCTTTTGTAACAATTACAGGACCCATAGAAGTTGCATAATCTTTGCCCTTAGCCGGACCAAGCAATCCTCTCATCTCATGATACTGTAAATCCCTAGCACTCCAATCATTGAGTATGGTAAATCCAAAGATATATTCACCTGCATCAGCTTCGCTGATATCGCTTCCTTCCTTACCAATGATAATACCTATCTCGAACTCGAAGTCTCGATTTTCAGAGTGTGGCTGTGCCGGAATAATTTCTCCTGAACCCCTAAACACATTTGGATTGGAAAAATAAAAAATTGGAATCTCATAATATACTTCAGGAACCTTAGTATTTGATTGCTTATAAGAGCTAGCAAAATGCTCCTCAAAACACATAAAGTCCCTAAATGTTGGGGGCTTAGGTATAGGAGATAGATACTCCACCTCTTTCATTGCACACAACCGACTGGCATTTCCCAATCCCTCATCAACAATCTTTTTATAATCTACATATCCTTTAATAAAATCAAGCATATCGTTAGGAATTTCCGCGGATATACTTTGAAACGGGACAAAATCTTCCACTCTAACAACACCCGCGTAAACCTTATCATTGTAACGTATAGTAGCTAGTTTCATTATAAATTCTCCTTCCTAACCTTATTTAATTTAGTTTAATTTAATTTTCAGTGACAGGCTCCAATTTCATTTCTGTCGGTTTTTTTGCAAAAGTTATCATAATTAATATCAAACTCAAGGCACAGAATCCTATACAAGCAAGCCACATTGCTGTATATCCACTGGCATCACTTAACATTGTCATTAATGTAGGTGTGAATACGTTGACTAAATTACTTAACTGTGTGAATCGAGAATATATTTTCCCATATTCCTTATATCCAAACATCTCACTAACTATTAATGGATTCACAAGTGTACTGTCTGCAATCCCAATTCCAAGAAAGGCTATTAGACCCCATACAAATGCTATATTATACGGCACTAAAAGAGCACATATAAATGCTAAAACACGACTGAAAATTCCAAGTACCATGACAAACTTTAATCCTTTTTTGTCTACTAAAATACCTAGAACTACCTTTCCAACCATCATGGCAATAGAATATGAAGACAACATCAATCCAACTTGAGTAGCTTGCAATCCTAAACCTACTAAAAAGCTAGAATTGTTAAAATTCCACACTACACCAACAACCCCAGCAAAAGAAATTGCTAAAAGTCCTATCCAAAATGCAGGGCTATGCATAGCTTCCTTTTCCGTTAGCCCATTAAATGCTAATTGGCTAGGCTGTATATTTTCAACTGCTCCAATCATCGTAAGTCCCTTTTCTTCAGGTCTCGTGAAGTAAAATAACATAATTATCGGAATCATGAAAAAGCTCAATCCGCCAAATAATAAATGAACACTACGCCATCCATGATTTGCTACTAACTGTGCACAAATGGGATTTAATATCATCGCACAAGTGCCAGTTCCTAATGTAACGAACCCCATGGCACGGCCGCGTACTTTAGGTCCAAACCAGTTATTTGTAACAATTCCTACCGGTATTACTGAAGTTGTTCCGGAAATCAACCCTCTAATAACCCCTAGCACATATAATTGTGATACAGAAGTCACAAACTGAGAACCTATATATGTTAGCCCTGTTATAAATAAACTAATCGACATGACTTTACGCAGATTATACTTTTCAAATAATTTACCTACAAAGGTCAAGCTTACAATATTTGCAATTCCAGAAAGAGTATACATCATAGTGATGTCACCTCTACTTACACCAAGTTCCTCAGCAGCAGGAGCCACTATAAAACCTGTTAGCGTTATTCCAGTACCGAAAATCACGCCCATAAGCAAAAATCCAACTATAATAATAATCCAACCCCAAGATCCAAAACTTGTATTACTTGTATTGTTTTTTAAAGGTTCGCTCATAATATTCCCCTCCGTTATTTTAAATTGGGATTCCCAATTAATCCTCGATCATGGCAACAGCGCGTATCCATCCAGCACTAGCATTCTTTATAGGAATAGGGAATGCAAAGAATTTAGCACCGGTTACAGGTATTTTGTCTAAATTTGTTAACTTTTCAATTTGAACATAAGCCCTTAGACGTCCTGCTTTATGCCCTTGCCATGCAAGTTTTGGATCTAATTTACCTTCTTCAATCAATTTTCTTTGATGTAATAAAGGAATATCCCAACTCCAAGCATCGGTTCCAACACAGCGAACCCCTTGTTCAGTCAACCACAGTGTCCCCTCCTCACCAACACCGCATCCAGCTACCCAATATTCGGGTTGCCCAAATATTTCAGTTGCATTGGTTTGTAACAAAACACAATCACCGGGTTTTAACGTATAGTTGATTTTTTTAAAATATTCAATAAAGTCATTTTTGGTCAATTCATATCCTGTCGGTTTGTCCCTCACATCAACAACTACTGCATCCCCCATACACCATTCAAGTGGAACCTGATCAATAGTCCATGAAGGTTCTCCGCCTTCCTTTTCCAAGTGGTTCATTGTAGAATGAAAATGATATGGGGCATCCATATGTGTACCACTATGTGTACCTATAGTAACCTTTTCCACTGCCCAACCCTCTCCATCAATAAGATCTTCATCTTTTAGACCAAATGTTTCTAAATATCCACCTTTGCCAACTGGATCCTTATGGGAATAGTACTCAACTGCAGGAGCATTACCGGGAGAATCTGAGTGAACTTTATCTCCTCTATCTTGTATCTTGATACTTAAATCAACCAATTTCATAATATTACCTCCTCATGTATTTTTTATATAGAATACACGCTAGACTTAGATGCAACTTCCCAGGAAAATTTTTGAATCGATCGATCATATGTATGCACATGTATTCATTAATTTTGATTATAATACATTTATTGTCGTTATGTCAACATATATTTGTTATTTATAGGTGATATTTATGAAATGTAGTGAATTTAGATATCCTTATGTATACATATAATACATAATTTGATTTTCATCTTAAAATATGTTAATCTATTATAAAAATACACATGTGTACAGAAATGGAGACGAATATGGGAACTTTAAAAAACATTGATATTTCACAATATAATAACATTCAACCCCTAAGCGAAAGGGTTTACGTTGCTATAAAATCTGCAATTTTATCTGGAGAGCTTAGCCCGGGTGAACAACTACTTGAAGTTTCAGTTGGAAAACACTTCGGTGTTAGTCGAACTCCTGTAAGAAATGCTCTCTTACGACTTGAAGATGAAGTATTTATTGAAGCAATCCCTCGAAAAGGCTTAGTAGTCAGAAACATTAGAGCAATTGACGGCTATTACATCTATGATTTAGCTATTGCATTAGAAACTAGATCTACATTTCTTGCAGCTAATAATAGAAATAAGATGCAATTAGATAAAATCAAACATTATTGTGAGAAAATTGAAGCTATAGATGTTTCTGAAAATATGCATATTGCAGATATTGAGTACAGGAAGCTAAACCTAGAATTTCACGTTGCTATTGCTGAGGCTAGTGACAATCATTATTTAATTAATAGTATCAAAGATGTTCGAGAAAAGCTTTTAATGTTTAACACCCTACAGTACAATTTGGATACAGAATCTCAATTTATTCGAGAATTAACGGATAATTTGGTGAGTCACCGTAATATCTATAATGCTATCGTTTTGCAAGATGGTGAATTAGCAAGTATATTAATGGAAAAACATCTATCTTACAGTCAGAAAAATTTTAACCAAATTACCAATGATTATACTAATGCTCAGCCATCGGAACTAGAAACATGACATTATGTTAATTGATAGTAAAACGTCTAGCGTTTTACTATCATAGCCATCCCTTGCCCGCCTCCAATACATAATGTAGCTAGACCATTATGCACATCTCTTTTTGCCATCTCATGAAGCAATGTAACCAATATTCTCGCTCCCGAAGCTCCTATTGGATGCCCTAAGCTTATAGCACCGCCATTTACATTCGTCTTTTCCAGATCAAATTCCAATTCTTTTGCTACAGAAAGTGCTTGAGATGCAAAGGCTTCATTGCCTTCTATCAATTCTATATCTTCTATTGTTAAATTTGCTTTTTCTAATGCTTTCCTTGATGCAGGTATCGGCCCTGTACCCATCACTGTAGGCTCTACTCCCGCTGACGCATAGGATACTATTGTGGCTAGAGGGGTAATACCCAATTCTTCCGCTTTATCTCTGCTCATAATGACTAAGGCTGCTGCTCCATCGTTTATCCCTGAAGCATTCCCTGCTGTTACTGTCCCGTCTTTCTTAAATGCCGGTCTTAGCTTTGATAAGGATTCTATTGTAACATTGAATCTTGGATATTCATCTGTGTCAACTACTATAGGATCTCCCTTCCTTTGAGGAATTGACACCGGAACTATTTCATCTTTGAACCTCCCCGATTTAATAGCTGCCTCTGCTCTATTTTGACTTACCACTGCTAAATTATCTTGTTCTTCTCTGGTAATTCCATATTGTTCTGCTATGTTTTCTGCTGTTATTCCCATATGATAATTGTTGAAAATATCTGAGAGTCCATCATGTACCATATAGTCTATTAGCTCCATGTTTCCCATTCTCTGTCCCCATCTGGTACTTTTGGCAAGATGAGGAGCCTGACTCATGTTTTCTGTCCCTCCTGCAACGATTATATCGGCATCTCCTGCTTTAATGGCTTGAGCTGCAAGAGATACTGCTTTTAATCCTGATCCGCATACCTTATTTATGGTATATGAGGATACATTTGATGGAATGCCTGCATGAATCGCTATTTGTCTTGCGACATTTTGGCCTAATCCTGCTTGAAGAACATTTCCAAAGATAAGCTCATCTACTAATTTTAAGTCAAGATTTGCTCTTTTTAATGCTTCTTTTACTGCTATTGTCCCCAATTCTACTGCAGATACATCTTTGAAACTTCCCCCAAATGAGCCTATGGGTGTCCTAACTGCAGAAACAATAACAACTTCTTTCATTTAAAAACCCCCTTTAATTTAATGGTAGTGTCAATAAGACACCCCTCTTTTTTTATTAAAGCCTTATATTATCAAGGGTTACAGAGTTTTTTATAAAATAAAAACAATGACCCCCTATTTTCTGTTATAATTTGAGTTACTA
>NZ_JACRTG010000019.1 GCF_014385195.1 Paratissierella segnis | reverse complement strand
GGTACAATATACTTAATCAAACGACCTTTGAAAGAGTCGGTTTTAATATTATATTACTTTGTATTCTTTTACCAATTATTAATTAAAGAATGAGAATACACAAAATTATTTACACTGCCAATTCATTCACGAATTCTTTATAGAATAAGTTGGTAGCATTTTCAATATCATCTACTTCTATTGCTCCTTGTATGGAATTGGGATTTCCTCCTCCTTTAATGTTTACTTTAGACGAAACATCTTTGTAAGTATCCAATAGATTTATATTTACATCTTTTGTTTTGGTAATATAAAATTGTCCTTTATCTTGACTTTTTAAACCATAGATTTGAACCAGATTTTTATTGTTGTTGTTTAAGTAAGATGATATAAAGCTTACCTCCAAAAGGCTTGTATTTTCCAATATTTTTACAATAAAATTCACTTTTTCATTTTGCTTAGCGGATTTTAAAAACTCATCACCTTTTATTTTATTTAAATCTTCTCTCAATTCCCTTGTTTCCTTTTCTAAAGCATTTTTATCATCATACAGCTTTTTGACCTTGGTCAATAGGTCCTTATCCAAAGACGATAGCATTAGACTTAAAGTTTTGATATATTTATTTTTCCAAGTATAGTCCTTTAAGGCTCTATTTCCGCAAAGAAACTCTACTCTTATATTACCCTTATATTTTTCCCATTTTCGGATTTTTATCATGCCGAGTTCACCTGTGCTTTTAAGGTGGGTCCCTCCACATGGAGAATAATCAAATCCATCTATTTCAACAATTCTTATATTTTTCGTTACAGTAGGCATCTTTCTTAAAGGCAATTTTTTCAATCTCTCTTGACTGGGAAAATATGATTTTATATTGAAATTAGACCAGATAATTTTATTGGCCATTATTTCTATTTTTTCTGCATCTTCTTCTGTTAATTCACTCATTGTGACATCTATGGTAACATAATCATGCCCCACATGAAAACCCACAGTTTGAGCATCGAAAAGGCGGTAGAAACATGAAGACAATAAATGCTGTCCGGTATGTTGCTGCATCATATCCAATCGATTGTCAAAATCTATTGATATTTGCACCTTATTTTCTTTGATATCTTGCTTAAGGACATGTATTATATCATCATTTTCTTCGTAGGATTCAAGGACTTCTATACCATTTATAGTTCCTTGGTCTCCGGGTTGACCTCCTGAAAGATGAGGGTAAAAAATAGTCTTATCCAATTTAATATGATATGTATTGTCCTTTTTCTTTTTATCTATGATAAAAGCATCTAATTCTTTTAAATATGGGTTGTCCATATATACTTTTTTAGTCAAAAATAAACACCTTCCTTAATATTAGTCATATTAATCTATTGCAATATGTTATAATCAAAATAACTTAAGTATAATTATATATTACAAAAATAACTAACTTTCGTCTAGGGAGAATTTTATGGACAAGCCATTTGTAAAATTGACATTTTTATTAATCATAGGGATATTATTAGCATTCTGTTTTGATATAAGCATAGAGTTTATAAGCCTTTTGTTAGGAATTATTGTATTTATTTTCATCACCAATGTGATGAAAAATAGAGATAACAATATAATTATTATTTTTGTGTTTATATTTCTTGGGCTGTTTATCACTAGTATAAATAAAAACAGCAGCTTGGAGTCCCTAATAGATCAGAGGGTTGACTTTATTGGCAGGGTGTCAAAAGTTGTTTATTCAGATGAAAACAAAGGGAAGTATATGGTAGATATTGTTGAAGCGGATAACCATAGAGTAAAAGAAAAGATTATGCTAAACATAGTGGATGGTGGGATATTGGAATTAGGGGATTGTGTTGAGTTCAACGGTGTGTTGAAGTTTCCTAAGGAAAATACAAATCCAAAATTGTTCAATTACAGATTAAATTTATTGACTCATAAGATATATACGACAATGTCAATTAAAGGCTATTCAATAACTGGAATACAAAGAGAAAATAAACCCATTAGGTATAGAGTAACTCAAAAATTTACTGATGACATAAATGGACTTTTCAATAAATATTTAAATCCCCAAAATAGCGGTTTAATATCAAGTATTATCTTAGGGAATTCTAATTTTTTAGATGAGGAGGAGTTAACTCTTTATAGGGATTTGGGATTAGCGCATATACTTGCAGTTTCAGGTTTACATATAGGGATAATATCAGGGTGTTTGATTTTTGTATTTTCAAGACTTGGAATAAAGAGAAAATACAATTATGTCATAACTTTAAGTATAATATGGTTTTATGCAATTTTGATTGGATATTCTCCGTCTACCCTAAGAGCATGCCTGATGTTTAGCATTTTATTTTTATCCGATTTAGTTCATGAGCCTTATGATTCCTTAAATACAATTTTTATTTCCATGTTTATTCTTTTAATTTTCAATCCATTTTGGATATTTAGTGTGAGTTTTCAATTGTCATATATAGCAACTATTTCGATTATTTTAATCAAGCCCAAGATAACTCAATGCCTTTATCCATATAAAGGGAAACTTATCAACTCACTATCCTCGGTTGTAGCTGTAAATATTGGATTACTTCCAATCAATGCATATTATTTTAATACATTGCCTCTACTGGGAATTATAGCGAATTTAATTTCTATTCCAATTTTATCTATAGCTCTTATTGTTGGGATGTTTATGGTAACTTTTAATTATTTGTTTCCTTTTATAATTTCTATTTTGGGTATCGTTTTAAATTTATTACTTAATATAAATTCAATGATAATAAATTTTTTAGGAGATTTTCCTTTTATAAAATTAAATATTTTTTCGCCGGATATTATTACTATTCTTATCTATTATTTTTTATTAAGTATTATCTTGGGACTTATAAAATTTAATAGAATGGAAATGAAGATTAAAAAATTTATATTCTGTTATTTATTGATAACTGTTCTAATCACAACAATCAGATTCAATATAGATGATAGCATAGAAGTGGATTTTATAGATGTAGGGCAAGGAGACAGTATTCTGATACATACAAAGACTTCAAACTATTTGATTGATACAGGGGGGTCATTCAATGAAGATTTTGATATAGGTAAAAATATTACCATGCCTTATCTGTTGAAAAATGGGTTTAATAGATTGGACGGTATAATAATAACTCATTTTGATGCCGATCATTGTAAAGGGCTTGACGCAGTAGTCGAAAATATAAGGGTTAAATCCATTTTTGCAAGTTATATACCCGAAGATAATAGATATAAATTGAATATAATTGCTGACAATAACAAAATTGTTTTAGATAAAAATACAATCCTTGATATAATATGGCCTAAAGATTCTATGGACATAGACCATTTAAGTGCCAACGACAAATCTTTGGTAATGATATTATCTTATTTTAATCATGAGATTTTATTTACCGGAGATATAGAAAAAGAAGTGGAAAACCTACTGCTTGATTCTTTATATCCGGTTGATATACTCAAAGTAGCACATCATGGAAGCAAAACATCATCTACAGAAGATTTTATAAATAAAATTAGACCCAAATATAGTATAATATCCGTTGGGAGAAACAATTTTTATAATCATCCAAATTTAGAAGTGGTTGAGAGGTTATCGGATAGTGATTCAATTATCTATAGAACGGATGAAATGGGACAAATAAAGATTATTTTGGATAGAGATGGGATTGATATTATCCCTTATGTAAGGGATAGGAGCATGGATGAACTTTTTAATTTATCCATATATTTATTATTTTTACTTATCTCTTTTGTGAGCATAAAGAGTTTAAACGTAGGAAAGGAGTGTTTAAGGCTTGAATTATACTGAATTTAAAGAGCTTATTAAAGAAGATAAATTAGAGAACGCCTATTTATTTGTAGGAGAAGAAGATTATCTAATGAATGAATGTATTTCTACCTTAAAAAACAAATATATATTAGGCTCATGGGAAGAGCTGAATTTCACAGTTTTAGATGGTGATAATGCAAATTTTGATACTTTGATAAATGCATGTGAAACATTGCCATTCATGAGTGATAAAAAGATTATTATACTTAAAAGCGTAAATCCTTTTATTGCAAAGGAGGAATTGATTTTAAAGGATGAAATATATAAGTATTTGGATTCTCTCGGCGACCATATTTGTTTAATCCTGATGGATGATTTAAATGAATTGAAAAAGAATACTAAAATATATAGATTTTTTAAGAAAAAAGACTGTGTTGTGGAATTTTCAAAACTAAAGGGCAAATATTTAAATTCTTGGGTGGAAAGTCAATTGAAGCAATATAATAAGAAGATGTCATTTTCAAATATAAATTATTTTTTACAAAATAGCTGTTATTTAAGTAAAAATATCCATTCAGATCTATATGATTTAGAGAATGAATTGAAAAAGCTGATGGATTTTACTAGCGGAAGTGAAATAAATAAAGCTGATATAGATTTTCTATTGATAAAACCATTGGACAATAATATATTTGATTTGTTGTCTCAATTAAGCAAAGGGGATATAAATAACTCATTGAAAATATTTAATGAGATATATTTATCCAATGAACCCATTCAAAAGATATTGTTTATGATTACAAGGCAAATACGGCTATTATTGAATTATAAATTGTACAAAGATGAAGGATGTAATGATGAATATATCCAAGGGAAACTTCAAATAAAATCCTATGAATTTGGTAAAATAGCTTCAAGTTCAAAAAATTATGAAATAGAGGATCTGGAAAATTCCTTAAATTCAATATTGGAAGTGGATAGAAGAATAAAAACTACAAGTACTAATGATAAAATAGAGATGGAGATGCTTTTAGTTAAATTAGCAAAAAAGAAATAAAACTTCGGTGTGTCCGAAGTTTTTTTAAAAGGAGAAACCTATTACATAGCCTGATTCAATTTTTTTGTCAATCTACTTACTTTTCTTGAAACAGCATTTTTATGAATTGTGTTTCTTTGAGCCGCTCTCTTTAGTTTTTTATCAATTACATTAAGCAACACTTTTGCCTCATCTAAATTTCCGTTTGCAACAGCGTCATCAAATCTTTTTATATATGTTTTAATTTCTGATTTTCTACTTTTATTTAAAGCAGTTCTTTTTTCGGTAACTAGGATTCTCTTTTCAGCGGACTTAATATTTGCCAACAATTTCACCTCCTATAATCTAACAAAAATTATTATACTATTAAGTTTTACAAATTGCAAGGATAAATAAGCTCTTTATGGTTAAAAATATTACAAACTAACAATGAAAGGAGAATATAATTGTATCATATTTATACGGATTTAGCCATAGAAAGCAAGGAATTATACGGTGGAAAGGACGTTGAAGTAGAAGGTGTTTCCGTAACGACTGAGACGATGAACAACTACTCTATAACCAGAGTTAAGGTAAGCGATGAGAAAGGTGCACAATCGATTAGGAAACCCATTGGAAACTATATAACAATAGATGTACCTGATTTAAACAATTCAGATGAGGATTTAAAAGATGAAATAAGCAAAGTGTTAGGGAAGGAAATAAAAAATTTTGGGTTAAACAATTCCCATTCAAAGATATTGATTATAGGATTGGGAAATTGGAATATAACTCCTGATGCACTGGGGCCTAAAGTGGTGGACAGAGTATTGGTGACCAGACAGTTTTTTGTAAATTATCAAAAAGACTTTGATGAGGATATGGCAAATGTAGCGGCTATGGCACCCGGAGTTATGGGCATAACAGGGATTGAAAGCTTTGATATAATCAAAGGTGTGGTAGATAAGATAAAACCGGATCTGCTTATAGCAGTAGATGCCCTTGCTTCCAGAAAAATGGATAGAGTAAGTACAACTATCCAATTGTCAGATACAGGCATATCTCCCGGCGGCGGAGTTGGCAACAAAAGAATGACTCTCAATATAAGCACATTGGGTATTCCTGTTTTAGCTATTGGGATTCCTACAGTAGTAAATGCAGCAACTATTGTCAATGATACTTTAGATTTAATAATTTCATCGATGAAAGAGGAAGCGGAAATGGGAAAGGAATTTTATAATATTCTTGAACAATTGTCGGGAGAAGACAAATATTCTTTGATAGAAGAGGTCTTAAATCCCTATATGAAAAACACAATAGTTACACCAAAGGATATTGATGATGTAATTGATGATTTGTCTATTATCGTAGCAAATGGGCTTAATATAGCATTACACCCGGGCATCGACATAAAAGATGTAAATAGATATATAAGATAGAGTTATGGGAATTCACAATGCACAATGCATACCAACTCAGTGAAATTTCACAAAGCATAAAGCTTTGGAAATTTCTACTGCTTGGCACACGGCAATGTACAATAGATACATAACTTAAAAATCTTGTTATAAGATAAACATCCCTTGAATATAAATTGGTTAAGATATATTTTAGGGAGTGTTTACATGAGGAGAAAAAGAAGATATAGAAAAGGAAGATATAGAAAAGTCGTAAGGAGAAAAAAAAGAGGAGACATAATTTTAATTGTACTATCATTATTGATATTTTTAAATATAAGTCTATTAACTATTAATTATTTTCGTGGAAAGAACGATAAAGAAATTGTTAATATTTTTTTTGATTTCTTTAACTTTAAAGGGGGAAAAGATGATTCAGCGGATAGAAATTCTAATTTGAATGAGACAAATCTTGAAGGAGATATAGAGGATGAAGATGAATTCAATAAATATGAAGAATCATTAATAATAGACAAATTGGATGAATATGAGAGCCTAATCATTATTAAAGATTCACATGGGATAAGCTCTATTGAAAATATACCTAAGCCTTTGAATATCAACAAAATTAAATTAGACAAAGCTAAAGATTATATTTTGATGTATCATACTCATTCAACAGAATCTTATCTTACAGAGGATCCGAATGTTTATTACAATTCAGACCCAAATAAAAGCGTAGTAAGCGTAGGTAGGACTTTGGCAACTGTCCTTAAGGCAAATGGACATAAAGTAGACCATGTAGAGACAGCACATGATAATCCTTCTCTTTCAGGATCTTACTCCCGCTCCTTAAATACAATAAATAAGAAAAAAGAAGAAAACTCTAATTTTAAAATTCTATTTGATATTCACAGAGATGGAGTAGAGAACAACGCTTCATATAAGGATAAGTTTCTTCAAAAAGCAAAAATAGATATAAATGGCGTAAGTACCGCTACTTTTTCATTAGTAGTCGGTCCTGACGCAGCTAATTATGAAAAGGTCTTAAATTTCGCAAAATATATAAAGGCTGTATCCGATACGATATATCCTAATCTATGTACCGGAATAATTGTCAAACCTACAGGTAGGTACAATCTATATACTTCCGATTATTCAGCGCTAATCGAAATGGGCAGCAATCTAGTAACATTAGAAGAGGCAAATGAAAGTGCAAAATTAGTTGGTGAAATATTGAGCCTCGTAATAGACAGCATTATAGAATAAACTTTAAATTTGGAATTAATAGTGATATAATCTTATTATGTCTTGTTAGGGGGTTATATTTAATTGGAAAACAATGATGATAAAAAAAATAAAAATGAAACGATAGAATGGATAAAAAGCATAGTAACAGCCGTAATAATTGCAGTTTTAATAAAAACTTTTGTTTTTAATACAACTTATGTGTTGGGGTATTCTATGTATCCAACATTACATGAAAGAGATAGATTATTTTCCTTAAAAGTTCCTCTATATTTTAGTGGACCGGATAGAGGAGATGTGATTGTCTTAAAGGCTCCGGACAATACAAACAAAGACTATATTAAAAGGGTCATAGGGGTTGCTGGAGATGAAGTTGAAATAATTGATGGGAAAGTTTATTTAAATGATCAAATTTTAGAAGAGGACTATATAGACGGAGACGCATTTACGCATACCTATAATGAAAGCTCATGGATAGTTCCAGTGGGTGAAGTCTTTGTTTTGGGAGACAATAGGGAGGAAGGAGCCAGTAAGGATAGCAGATACTTTGGATGTGTTTCTGTTAAGTCGATCAAAGGCATAACAGGATTTAGATATTTTCCTTTTGACGATAGATTTGGCAAGATATATTAGAATAAAATTTTAAAATTGTGTCAACCCTATGAATGGTGATCAATATGGGTGTACGCATGGAAAAATATAAGGAAAGAAAGAAAGTTAAATTTATCAATTTATTAAAATTTAATTCGATATTTCTATTATTTTGCTTAATGATTTTGTTTTTATTTACGGTAAATGAAACTATTATAGCTTTAAATTGTATGGAAAATCCAAATTTATTATCATTTGATTTGCAAAACAATGTACTAAATGTAATGGGCAAATCCTATTATTTAAATTTAAGTTTAATATCTAATTTATTTTAAAGACCAGTTTTTCTGGTCTTTTGTTTTACATAATAGTCTTAATTTGCTATAATTATCTAGAATATGGTGTGTTTTAAGGAGGAAAAATATGCAGGATTTCATACAAAATAGAATTAGAAATTTTTCGATTATAGCTCATATAGATCACGGGAAATCAACCTTAGCAGATAGGTTGATTGAAAAAACTGGAATGTTGGCTTCCAGAGAGATTAAATCTCAGGTTTTAGACAATATGGAATTGGAAAGGGAAAGAGGTATTACCATCAAGCTTAAAGCAGTTAGGTTGGTTTATAAGGCTAAAGATGGAAATGAATATATACTGAATTTAATAGATACCCCGGGGCATGTTGACTTTAATTATGAAGTATCAAGGTCATTAGCAGCATGTGAAGGAGCTGTATTGGTAGTGGATTCTACCCAAGGTATAGAGGCACAAACTTTAGCGAATGTATATCTGGCTTTGGAACAAGATTTGGAGATTCTTCCCGTCATAAATAAAATTGATTTGCCCAGTGCCAGACCTGATGAAGTTAAAAAAGAAATCGAAGAAATAATTGGCATTGACTGTGAAAATGCACCTTTGATATCTGCAAAAGAAGGTATAAATATAGATGATGTACTTGAGGATATAATACAAAATGTACCTGCACCTATAGGAGATCCCAATGCACCTTTGAAAGCTTTGATATTTGATTCATACTATGACAGCTATAAAGGAGTCGTATGTTATATAAGGGTATTTGAGGGGGTTATTAAACCCGGCATGATTATAAGGATGGTATCCACCGGAAAAACCTTTGAAGTAACAGAAGTAGGGATTAACACCAACAGACATATTCCCTTTGAAAGTTTGGGAGCGGGTGAAGTCGGGTATGTAACTGCCAGTATAAAAAATGTAAAAGAAGCTAGAGTTGGGGATACTATTACAGATGACGACAATCCCACAGATGAGCCTCTTCCGGGATATAAAAAGGTTATACCTATGGTATATTGTGGAATTTATCCTGCAGAAGGTGAGGATTTCAATTCCGTTAGAGAGGCTTTAGAAAAGTTGCAAGTAAATGATGCATCGTTTGTATTTGAGCCCGAGACTTCAGTAGCATTGGGGTTTGGATTCAGATGTGGTTTTCTGGGACTGCTCCATATGGAGATTACTCAAGAGAGATTGGAAAGAGAATTCGATTTAAACATCATAACCACAGCTCCCAGTGTTATATATAGGGTTACCAAGACCAGCGGAGAAGTATTGGAAATTCAAAATCCTACAAATTTACCCGACAGTTCGGAAATTAGTTTTATTGAAGAGCCGATTGTAAGTGCTTCAATCATGACACCTACAGAATATGTAGGTGCGATTATGGAATTATGTCAGAATAAAAGAGGCACATTTTTAAATATGGAATATTTAGAGGAAAAACGTGTTGTTCTTCATTATGATATGCCGTTAAATGAAGTAATCTATGATTTCTTTGATGCATTAAAATCTAAGACAAGAGGCTATGCATCCTTGGATTACGAGCTAAAGGGATATAAGGAGTCTAGATTAGTAAAATTGGATATATTGATAAATGGTGAATTGGTAGATGCTTTTTCTTTGATTGTGCATGAAGATAAGGCATATGAAAGAGGAAGAAGAATAGCGGAGCGCCTTGTTGACGTAATTCCAAGGCATCAGTTTGCGGTTCCTATACAAGCAGCCATTGGCTCTAAAATAATTGCAAGGGAAACTATAAGGGCTTTAAGAAAAGACGTGTTGGCTAAATGTTATGGCGGAGATATATCAAGAAAGAAAAAACTATTAGAAAAACAAAAAGAAGGCAAAAAAAGAATGAGACAAATTGGTTCTGTAGATGTTCCCAATGAGGCATTTTTAACTGTCCTTAAGTATGACGAAAAGTAATTAAAGTGAAATTTAATTGCTGTTAGGAGTGGAGGTAAACATGGAATCCTTTAGCCTTTATATTCATATACCGTTTTGTGAGAGGAAATGCTATTATTGCGATTTTACATCCTTTCCTATGAAAGGGCAGGATATAGAAAGGTATATCAGCTATTTAAAAAAAGAATTGTCAATATATAAGGAGAGGTTCTCAAACTATAAATTGCATACAATTTTTATCGGAGGGGGAACGCCATCTGCAATTCATGAAAGATATATCATAGATATTTTGGAATATATATATAAAAATTATGATGTATCCGATTTAAAAGAGATTACAATAGAGTTAAATCCGGGAACTGTTACCAAAACAAAATGTGAAGCATATAAGTCAATTGGGATAAATAGAGTCAGCGTGGGAGCACAATCCCTAAATGATAAAAAATTGCAAATGTTAGGGAGGATACACAATTGTAATGATATAAGAAATACATTGTATCTTTTAAGAAGAGCAGGCTTTGATAATATAAATGTGGATTTGATATTTGGCTTGCCGGATGAGACTTTGGAAGATGTGGATCGTACGTTGAAGCAAATAATTGAATATGAAATTGAGCATATATCCTATTACAGTCTCATCATAGAAGAGGAAACTTTGTTTAATGAATGGCATAAAAAAGGTCTGATTTCATTACCTAATGAAGATTTAGAAAGACAGATGTATCATTATATAGTAGATTTTCTTATACGAAACAGCTACAATCATTATGAGATTTCCAATTTTTCAAAATCCGGATTTGAGTGCAAACACAATTTATCATACTGGAAGATAAAACCCTATTTAGGTGTCGGATTAAATAGTCATTCCAATAGTTTTGGAAAGAGATTTTGGAATACTTCAGATCTTAATGCATATTATGCATTTTTAAGTCAAGATAAATTGCCTATTGAGGGAGAAGAAACAATCGATAAATCTATGGAAATGGCGGAATATTCTATTATGGGTTTGAGGCTCATAAAAGGCATATCAAAGGAAGAATTTTGCAATAGATTTAAACAAGATATTTATAAAATATATAGGGAGGCAATCGACAAACACATAAAAAACGGACTTTTAAAAGATGATAGTAAAAATCTAACATTAACTAAAAAGGGTCTAGATTTAGCTAATTTAGTGGAAGTAGACTTTATGCCTTGAAAATATTTTAAATAGGTATTGACAATATTTATTACAAATGGTAGATTTATATTATGGGTTTAGCACTCGATGACCATGAGTGCTAACAACATCCAATTAACATTTGAGGTGATAATATGTTGGATGAAAGAAAATTAAAAGTTCTATATGCTATTATAAATAGCTACATTTTAAGTGGAGAGCCTATAAGTTCAAGAACTATTTCAAAGATTTATAACTTAGGTGTAAGTTCTGCTACAATCAGAAATGAAATGTCTGATTTGGAAGATTTGGGTTTTTTAAACAAACCTCACACATCAGCTGGAAGGGTGCCATCAGATAGGGCATATAGACTATACGTTGACAGTATATTGAAGTTGGATAATTCAAATATAGACAATAATTTAAAAAATAAAATAAAAAAAACCCTAATTGAAGAATCTAAGGAAATGGATCAACTATTACAAAATGCAGCCAAAATTTTGTCAAAAATAACAAAGTATACTGCATTGGCAATTTCACCTCAACTAAGCAAAAGCAAAATCAAGCATATACAACTTATACCAATAGAAAACAATCAGATACTTTTAGTATTGGTTAATAATTCTGATATAGTTAAGAATACTATATTTAAAGTAGATTCCACTATATCGCCAGGTCAGTTGAATATAATTTCAAATTACCTTACTCACAAATTGAGAGGGGTTTTATTTTCAGAGATACCCAACGAAATAGATTTTAAAGAGATGTACGCTTATAAGGAAATATTAGATAAAATTTTGCCTATGCTGAATGATTCCTTCGATATTATGGATTCCATTGATCTCTATTCAGAAGGTATTACTCAGTTATTAAATTTTCCGGAATATAAAGATGTTGATAAAGCAAAATCTATTATTTCTTTTATAGAGAACAAGGATTTGGTCTTGGACGTATTGTTGGAAGATGAAATCATGGAAGGAATAAAAATTATAATAGGAAATGAAAATATTTATGAACCAATTAAGGATTCAAGCATAATCACTGCATCATATAGTGTAAACGGAAAAAACATAGGTAAAATTGGAGTTATAGGACCTACCAGAATGGATTATCTAAGGCTTATAAACATTTTAAAAATTTTTTCATTAAATTTAACAGAAATTATTAATTTCTATAGTGGTAATTGAAATATTGCTTAATTTAAAGAGGTGAAAAAGATAATGAACAAAGACGACAAAAATACTGTCAATGATATGGCAGAAGGAATGCAAGATACAAATGAAGATAATTCAATTGAAAATGAAGAATCAAAGTCAACTCAAGAGGAAGAATTAACACAATCAATAGAGGAAATAGAAGAATTAAATAACAAACTTCTTAGATTGCAGGCTGATTTTATTAACTTTAAAAAGAGGAGTGAAAAGGAAAAAGAAAGCCAATACTCCTATGGAATTGAATGCTTTGTACTTGACTTGCTACCTATTTTAGACAACTTTGAAAGGGCATTAAACACAGATCAAGATGAAGATGATGGTTTTTATAAAGGTGTTAAAATGATAAATGATCAAATGGTAGATTTATTAAAGAAGTATTCTATAGAAGAGATTGATGCATTGAGTAAACCTTTTGACCCAAATTATCATCATGCCGTGGTAACGGAAGAATCAAAGGAGCATGAACCCAATACAGTTATAGAGGTGTTGCAGAAAGGATATATGCTCAAAGAAAAAGTTATAAGACCTTCAATGGTTAAAGTTTCAATATAGATTAATAGGAGGATATTAAAATGGGAAAAACTATAGGAATAGATTTAGGTACAACTAATTCTTGTGTTGCTATTATGGAAGGTGGAGAATCTACTATAATACCCAACATAGAGGGTAATAGAACCACACCATCTGTAGTTGCTTTTACAAAGGATGGGGAAAGACTGGTTGGAGAGACTGCAAAAAGACAAGCAATAACAAACCCGGACAGAACAATACAATCAATTAAAAGAAAAATGGGTTCAGACTTTAAGAAGGTAATAGACGGTAAGGAATATTCACCACAGGAAATTTCTGCTATGATATTGCAAAAGATTAAGGCAGATGTGGAAAGCTATATTGGCGAACCTGTAAAGGACGCTGTTATAACCGTACCGGCTTATTTTACCGATAGTCAAAGACAAGCAACAAAAGATGCAGGAAAAATATCTGGCTTAAATGTTATAAGGATTATAAATGAACCAACAGCTGCTGCATTAGCATACGGAATAGACAAAGAAGACGGGCAGCATAAGATAATGGTGTTTGATTTAGGCGGAGGTACATTTGACGTTTCCATTCTTGAATTGGGAGATGGCGTATTTGAAGTTTTAGCTACAAGAGGAAACAATACCCTTGGTGGAGACGACTTTGATGATGCTATAATAAAATATATAAATGAGCAATTCAAAAAAGAAAATGGCATAGACTTAACAAAGGATAAAATGTCGTTGCAAAGATTAAAGGAAGCGGCAGAAAAGGCAAAGAAAGAGCTTTCTTCCGTTATGTCAACAAATATAAATTTACCTTTTATCACAGCAACTTCATCGGGTCCGTTGCATTTAAATATGGACATTACAAGAGCTAAATTTAATGAATTAACATCAGACCTTGTAGACAAAACATTGGATCCTGTAAAGTCAGCATTAAAAGATGCAGGATTGCAACCATCTGAAATAGAAAAGGTACTATTGGTGGGAGGTTCTACAAGAATACCTGCTGTTCAGGAAGCGGTTAAGAGACTTATAGGAAAAGATCCTCAAAAAGACATAAATCCCGACGAATGTGTGGCATTAGGTGCAGCTATACAAGGCGGAATATTAGCTGGGGAATTTGGTTCAGACTTACTTCTATTGGATGTTACTCCATTATCTTTGGGAATTGAAACCTTAGGTGGAGTTACAACTAGACTTATAGAAAGAAATACCACCATACCGACTAAGAAATCTCAAGTATTTTCAACTGCAGCAGATGGTCAAACTGCCGTAGATATTCATGTATTACAAGGTGAAAGACAAATGGCAAATGATAACACTACATTAGGTACATTCCAGTTGACGGGGATACCGCCGGCACCAAGAGGAGTACCTCAGATAGAAGTTACATTTGATATAGATGCCAATGGAATCGTAAATGTAAGTGCTAAGGATTTAGGTACCGGAAAAGAGCAGAAAATTACAATTACAGCTTCTTCAAATTTATCAGACGATGAAATAGAAAATAAGGTAAAAGAAGCGGAAAGATATGCCGAAGAAGATAAGAATAAGAAAGAATCTATAGAAGTTAGAAACAATGGTGATTCCATAGTATATCAAACTGAAAAGACTTTAAAGGACCTAAAAGGGAAGCTTTCCAAGGATGAAGAGTCAAAAGTGAAAGAAAAGTTAGAAGCGCTTAAGAAGTCCTTAGAGGGAGACGACATTGACGATATAAAACATAAAACCGATGAATTAACACAAGAGTTTTATGCTATATCTCAAAAGTTATATGAAAATACGCAGGGACAAGATGGTCAAGGCGGAGGTACTTCCGGCAGCGATGATGATGTAGTAGATGCTGATTATGAAGTAGTAGATGATGACGAAGACAACGAAGATGAATAATTTAGTAAGCTAAATCCTAGGATTTAGCTTACTAAATTTTCACAGACAATGAAGGGTAGGTGAAATATTTGAGAGATTACTATGAGATCTTAGGAGTCAATAAAGATGCGAATGAAAACGAAATAAAAAAAGCATATAGATCCTTGGCAAAGAAATATCATCCGGATTTAAATCCCGATAATAAAGAAGAAGCAGAACAAAAATTTAAGGAAGCGAGTGCAGCATATGAAATATTAAGTGATCCCGAAAAGAGATCCAGATATGACAGATTCGGTCATGCCGGAGTGGATCCGCAGGCCGGCAGCGGAGATTTTGGAGGATTTTCTGATATATTTGACGATATATTTGATATATTTGGCGGAGGTTTCGGCGGTTCAACTTCAGGAGCAAAGAGAAGAGGTCCTACCAGGGGCTCTGATTTAAGATATAATTTGAATTTGGACTTTAGGGATGCGGTCTTTGGAGTAGAAAAGGAGATACAAATAAGAAAAACAGAAAAATGTTCTTCTTGCTCCGGTACAGGCGCAAAGAATGGAACGGAGAAAGAAGTTTGCCCTAATTGCAATGGAAAAGGCGAAGTGAGATATGCGCAGCAAACCCCCTTCGGACAATTTGTAAGGGTAGGGACATGTGATAAATGTGGCGGTACAGGAGAAATAATCAAAGAAAAATGCAATGTATGTAACGGTTCAGGCAAGGAAGTCAAGGATAAGAAAATAAAGGTCAAGGTACCTGCAGGCGTAGACAATGATTCAGTTATATCCATAAGGGGAGAAGGAGAATCCGGAAATTCAGGAGGACCATCCGGGGATTTATATGTTTATATTACGGTTAAAGAAGATCCTATATTTAAAAGAGATAGAAATGATTTATTTTTAAATATTCCAATATCATTTGCTCAAGCAACTTTGGGAACCGAAATTCAAGTCCCGACTTTGGAAGGTATTGAAAAATTTGATATACCCGAGGGAACTCAAACAGGAAGCAGGTTTAAAATAAAGAATAAGGGAGTTCCAAATGTCCGGGGTGTAGGCAGAGGAGACTTGTATTTTACGGTTGATGTAAAAGTGCCTACAGATTTGTCGGAAAAGCAAAGGGAATTATTGCTGCAATTTGCTGAGGAATCGGGAGAAGATCTTAAAGAACATAAAAAAGGATTTTTTAAAAAAGTTAAGGATGCATTTAATTGAGAATCACACTGGATAGACACCAGATAGAATATATGAGAATTAAAAATCATGAGGAGATTTCTCCAACATTAATTTGCTCCTTAGGATAGGATCCGGAGTGTATTATAATGCCATTTCAGTTGAAATGATGCCTTTGGCTTTTGTCATCTAAATACCAATGTGGAGGGGTCTCCCTTTTAACTTAAATATCAACAATGATTACTATTGTCGCGGTTTGGTCGGATTTTTTTTGAAAATACTAGCAATTTATGATATATTAAGATATAATAATTTGAGATTATTTAAGGATGTGTGAACTATGAAATGGCTTGAAATTCAAGTTAAAACAACAGAAGAAAATGAAGATATAGTAACTGACATATTGTATTCTGCAGGGGCAACCGGATTGGCGATAGAAGACCCTCATGATATTGAAAAATTTTCAAAGACTGAAGATAATTGGGATTTCATCGATCCAAATATAATTGATTTAGACTTTGAAGGAATTCTGATAAAAGCATATTTTTCTGAAAGTGAAGATTTATTAGAAACCGTGGATTTTATAAGGGACAATATAGAAAAAGCGCCCCTTTTATTAGGTAATAAACCTTATGGAGAAGTTATTATATCTGAAATAGACGATAAAGACTGGGCAGAAAATTGGAAGAAATATTACAAGCCTAAGGAAATTGGAGAGAAAATTGTAATAAAACCATCTTGGGAATCATATCAAAATATCTCAAATAAAATAGTAATTGAATTGGATCCGGGAATGGCATTTGGAACCGGTACACATGAGACTACAATGATGTGTATTCAAAGCTTGGAAAAATACATATCAAATAACTCAAAAGTATATGATGTTGGGTGTGGAAGTGGTATACTAAGTATAGTGGCTGCAAAATTAGGAGCGAAAAAAGTTACTGCAATAGATTTAGATGAGGTATGTATAAAGGTTTCAAATGAAAATATTAAAATAAATAATGTTGAAGAAATAGTTCAAGTAAAAAAAGGGAATCTTTTGGATGTTATAGACGGTAAAGCAGATATAATTGTAGCCAATATCATTGCGGAAGTAATCGTAAAGCTGACATCTGATTTGAGTTCATATCTAGATAAAGGCGGCATATTTATAGCTTCAGGGATAATTATTGAAAAGATACCTCTAGTAGAAATGGCTTTAGCAGAAAATGGATTTAAAATACTGGATATAAATCAGATGAATGGATGGGCATGTATGACTGCTTCTAAGGTTAAAGTAATATAATGCATAGATTTTTTGTAGATAAATCTCAAATTAGTGAATATAAAATTATTATTATAGGAAAAGACGTTAAACATATAAAGGATGTCCTTAGATTAAAGAAAAATGAAATCATTGAAATACTTAACGATGGTTTTGTATATGTATGCAGGATAGAAAGAATCGAAAAGGATAGAATTGAAACGGCAATTGTGGATAGAAAAGCAGGTGTAAATGAATCTAAAGTTGACATTACATTATTCCAAGGATTGGCAAAAGGTACAAAGATGGACTTTATTTTTCAAAAAAATACTGAAATCGGCGTAAAAGAATTTTATCCTATAATAACACATAGGTCAGTTGTAAAGATTAAAGAAATGGATAAAGAACAAAAAAAGATTAATAGATGGAATTCAATAGTTGAAGAAGCTGCAAAACAGTCAAAAAGGGATTCAATCCCTATTGTAAGGGATATTATAACCTTTGATAAAATGATTGATATTTTAAGAAATGAGAAAGATATTATCGTTCCCTATGAGGAAGAAAAATCCTATTCTATTAAAGAAGGACTTATAAATTCAGGGAAAAAAATCAATATAATTATAGGTCCGGAAGGAGGATTTGAACAAGAAGAAATACAAATTTTAAGGGATGTAGGCGGTAAAATCGTAACCCTAGGCAATAGAATTTTGAGGACGGAGACAGCTGGTCTTGTTGCTTCCACTATCATTCTTTACGAATTTGGCGATATAGGAGTGGTCTAATGAGAACCGTTGCATTTCATACTCTGGGATGTAAAGTAAATCAATATGAAACTGAAGCCATGGAAGAATTATTTGAAAAAAATAATTATTCTATTGTTAATGAAAATGATATAGCGGATATATATGTAATAAATACCTGCACAGTAACAAATCTGTCGGACAGAAAGTCAAGACAATTTATAAGAAAAGCAAAGAGATTAAATAAAAACGGAGTGATTGCCGTAGTAGGTTGTTATTCACAGGTTTCTCCCAGTGAAGTTGAAAAAATCGACGGCGTGGATGTAATCATTGGCACCAGTGATAGGAGAAGAATTGTTGAACTTTGTGAAAGAGCGATGGATACCAATGAAATAATCAATGTAGTTCAAAATATAAAAACGTATAAAAAATTTGAAAAGATAGATATAGATGATATAAAATCTAAGACAAGAGCATATATAAAAATTCAGGATGGATGCAATCAATTTTGTAGTTATTGCATCATACCATATGCCAGAGGTCCAATAAGAAGCAGAGCAATCGATGATATAATCGAAGAAACGAAAAAACTAAGCCATGCAGGATTTAAAGAAGTTATACTTACCGGTATTCATGTTGCCTCATATGGTAGGGATTTAAAAAACATACAGCTTATAGATATTATCGAACAAATTGGAAATATAGATGGTATTGAAAGGATAAGATTAAGTTCTGTAGAGCCCACCCTAATAAATGAAGAATTCATGAAATCCATAGCAAGAGTAGGGAAGGTATGTGATCATTTTCATTTATCGCTTCAAAGCGGCAGTAATAGCGTGTTAAAACGTATGAATCGAAAATATACCAGTGAGATATACAAGGAAAAGGTAGAATTGATTAGAAAATACATGCCTGATGCCGGAATTACAACTGATATTATCGTAGGATTTCCGGGTGAGACCGATGAAGAATTTAAAGAGACATGTGATTTTGTGAATGAAATCAAATTCTCAAGGATACATGTATTCAAATATTCTCCGAGAAAGGGAACCCCTGCAGCTAAATATCCGGATCAAATAGATGGCAATGTAAAGAACGAACGAAGTGATAAGCTGATAGAATTAGGAAACAAGCTGGCTTTTGAGTTCATGAACAGGTTTAAAGATAGAAATTTAGATGTTTTATTTGAAGAAGCAAATAAAAATAATATAGATTTACATGAAGGATATACTACAAATTATATTAGAGTGGCAGCAAATTCAAATATTTCTATAATAGGTGAGATAAAGAGCACCAGAATAGTTGATATTCAAAATGATTTATTAATAGGTGAAATATTACATTAATTATATTGTTATAATTATGTAAGATAAAAGGAGGTGTAGTAGGGTAATGGATTGTTTATTTTGCAAGATAATAAATAAAGAAATACCAACCGAGTTTTTATATGAAGATGATAAGGTTGTGGCTTTTAATGATATAGACCCTCAAGCCCCAATTCACTTTTTAATAGTTCCGAAAGAGCATATTGAATCCAATGATGATATAAACGATGAAAACTCCCATATCGTTTCCCATGTATTTCAAGTTGCTAAAAAATTAGCAAAGGAAAATGGATTAAAATCCGGGTACAGAATAGTAAACAATTGTAAGGAAGATGGCGGTCAAAGTGTTAATCATATTCATTTTCATGTATTAGGAGGACGACAAATGTTATGGCCTCCAGGTTAAAAACATATTGATAAATATATAATAATAATGTATAATTATCAAGTATGCAATCCTTAACCATTGTTTATTTGAAGTACTCTTGTATAAGGAGAGGGGAGGGAAGAATCGGATGTCAGAAATTAGAGTTGGAGAAAATGAATCTCTTGACAATGCATTGAAAAGATTTAAGAGACAATGCGCGCGTTCTGGTGTTATTGGAGAAGTAAGAAAAAGAGAACACTATGAAAAGCCTAGTGTAAGGCGTAAAAAGAAGTCTGAAGCTGCAAGAAAAAAAAGGCATGCAAAGTATTAATAAGAAGGTGGAGTAATGTCCCTTGCGAATAAGCTTATGGATGATTTAAAATCATCTATGAAAAACAAAGATACCATTAGAAAAAATACTATAATTATGGTTAGAGCTGCAATTAAACAAAAAGAAGTTGACGAAAGAAAGACATTAACTGATGAAGAAATATTAGAAATAATATCTAAACAATTAAAAGAAAAAAGAAGCGCAATAGAAGAATTTAAAAAGGGCTCCAGAGAAGATTTGGTTAAGCTGACTGAATCGGAAATGGAAATTCTCTTGGAATATCTTCCTAAGCAACTATCTGAAGCAGAAGTTGAAGAAATTGTTAAAGCTACAATAAAAGAAATAAATGCTACCTCTATGAAAGATATAGGATTGGTTATGAAGTCTGTCATGCCTAAAGTAAAAGGGCGAACAGATGGAAACATGGTAAATAGGGTAGTTAAAAGAATATTAAATTAACCTGAGCTTTTAGCTCAGGTTTTTTGCATATTTTAGGGTATATGTCAAATAAATATGTTATTATAAAGGTGGAGGTGATTTTTTGAAAAAAAGATATGTATTTATATTTATTGTGTTGCTTTTATTAAATAGTATAAGTTTTGCAGATGAAGCAAATGATGTATATATTGTTCCTATTAAGGGGGAAATAAACAGAGCAACATATAATTATTTGAAAGATACAATTGATGATATCAACAATGAAAAAAACGTTGAAGCAATTATTTTTGAAATCGACACTTATGGAGGATTGATCGATGAGGCTGAAAAGATTAAAAACTTAATTTTGGCTACAAATATACCCACCATGTCCTATGTTAACAATAAGGCAGAGTCGGCAGGCGTTTTAATTACAATAGCAAGTGAAAAAGTTGTAGTGGCTTCAAATGCTACCATAGGATCTGCCGAGCCTAATCCAAATACGGAAAAAATAATGTCCATGTGGAGGGCAATGCTAAGGGATACGGCTCAATATAGAGGAAGAGACCATGAGTTAATCGAGGCAATGGCTGATAAAGATATAGTAGTAGATGGGGTAAGTCATAAAGGTAAATTGGTAAATCTTACATCACAGGAAGCGTTAAAATATGGGATTGCAGATTATGTTTCCGATGATTACAATGAAATGTTAAACTACTTTGATATTGAAAATGCAAATATAGTCAAAGTGAAGGAAGGATTACAAATAAAACTTGCAAAATACATTTCAAACCCATATGTAAGCAGCCTGTTGTTGGCATTAGGTTTTATTGGACTGGTAATAGAGCTAATAACTCCGGGATTTGGTTTAGGCGGTTCGATCAGTATAATTGGGTTTGGTCTATATTTTGGAGGCAATATACTAGCCGGGAATTCCAATTGGACATCATTGGCATTATTTGTTACCGGGTTGATTCTTTTGATAATAGAGGGTATAGTGCCCGGCTTTGGACTTCCGGGTATTAGCGGTATTATTTTAGTTGTTACAGGTACGGTACTTGCTATGGATAACTTGCCCAATGCAATTTTATCTATAAGTATTTCAATTATAATAACTGCCATAGTCACAGTAATTTTGATGAAATTGGGTTTTAAAAGTAAGTTATTAGATGATATAATACTAAAGACAAATCATAATTCAGAAGTAAGTTCAATAGAATTTGGAAAAGAAGACTTAACAGATAAAGAAGGCATCGCAATTTCAGAACTTCGACCAACAGGTTTTATAGAAATAGCTGGAGAAAGATATGATGCACTAACTGAAGGAGGATATCTACCGAAAGGTACTCCGATTTTAGTTATAAAGGTTGAAGGAAATAAAATTTTTGTAAGGAGGAAATAATATGGATGGAAAAATCATGTTTACATTTGGTATTGCATTAATCATCATTATTTTTGTAATAATATTTTTCACATTTGTACCGGTAGGATTGTGGATTACAGCGTTTTTTTCAGGAGTAAAGGTAAAAATCTCAACTTTAATTGGGATGAGATTGAGACGTGTAGTTCCAAGCAGGATAGTAAACCCAATGATTAAAGCGACAAAAGCAGGGTTGATTTTACACATAGATGAAGTGGAAGCCCACCATTTGGCAGGAGGTAATGTCAATACCCTTGTAGATGCTTTAATAGCAGCACAAAGAGCGAACATACCACTAGAATTTGAAAGGGCGGCAGCCATCGATTTAGCAGGTAGAAATGTTCTGGAGGCAGTTCAAGTAAGTGTAAATCCAAAAGTAATTGAAACTCCGCAAATAGCAGCAGTTGCTAAGGATGGGATAGAAGTAATAGTAAAAGCCAGAGTTACTGTTAGAGCAAATATTGAAAGATTGGTTGGCGGAGCAGGAGAAGAAACAATTATTGCAAGGGTTGGAGAAGGTATAGTAACTACGGTAGGCAGTTCTAATTCTCATAAAGATGTGTTAGAAAACCCGGATAGCATATCCAAGACTGTATTGGATAAAGGGCTGGATTCCGGTACTGCATTTGAGATATTGTCTATAGATATAGCAGATGTTGATGTTGGCAGAAACATAGGAGCAAAATTGCTAATGGACCAAGCTGAAGCGGATAAGAGAATAGCCGAAGCAAAGGCAGAAGAAAGAAGAGCTATGGCTGTAGCTAAAGAACAGGAAATGAAGGCAGAGGTTCAATCCATGAGGGCAAAGGTTGTGGAATCCGAATCAGAGGTTCCCCTTGCATTAGCATCAGCCTTAAAGGAAGGAAAGCTTGGAGTTATGGATTATTATAATATGAAAAATATATTAGCTGATACAGATATGAGATCGTCAATATCCAAGATAGCAGATGATGAAAAAAGCACAAAATAGGATGTGATTGAATGAATAGCCCATTAGTTTTACTAATCATATGGTTTCTAATAAATATGTTTTTAAAGAGTGCAAACGATAAAAAGAAAATAGAAGAAGCAAGAAGGAAAAGAGTTCAGCAGTTAAGAAAAGATAAACCTCCAATGATGCGCAAAGATATGGGAAGTACTGTATCGCCTGATGTGGTATCAACTGATGAAGGAAATGTATATCATTCTAAAATGGAGAGTGTCCATCCATATCAGGCAGAAGATGAAGATAGGGATATTGGAACACATCCGAAAGCTGTGAAAGTAGAAAGAAAAGAAAAGTCGGATAATAGAATCAACACACCTGTTTTGGATTTAAGGAATGACATACTTAAAGGGATTATATTCTCTGAAATTTTGTCAGAACCAAAATCAATACAGAATATTAAAAGAAGCATGTAATATGCCAGAAGCACGTAAAGTGCTTCTTTTTTTGACTTGTCCCCAACTCTTCTATCTTAGTCCTTAGTTCTTCACTATCTTTTCGATTGTGAGCTGTGATTTGTGAATTGTCTTTTCGATTGTGAATTGTGAATTGTGAATTGTGAATTGTGAATTGTGATTTGTGAATTGTGATTTGTGAATTGTGATTTGTGAATTGTGAATTGTATTGTAATAGTGGAATATACCCGTGCATATGATAAATTGGAGGGATATTTATGAAAAAAAAGGTGGAGGATATCAAGATAAATTTATCGGAAGCGCTGGAACTGCCAATGGATATTACTTTGGATTTGCCAAAGATATCACTAACAGGAAACAGGGAAGCCAGTATAATAAACCATAAAGGCATAATAGAGTACTCAGATTTGATGATTAGAATAAATTCAAAGATAGGTATTATTAAAATAATTGGATACGACTTGGAAATTAAAAATATACTTATGGAAGAAATACTTGTAACGGGATTAATAGAAAAAATAGAAATATTGAGCTAGGAGTGATGAGATGCTAGCTATAAAAATATGGAATTATTTAAAAGGTTATGTTATTATTAAGATTGAAGGTTTATCCCTTGAAAGGCTTTTAAATCTTGCATTGACAAACGATATTTACCTTTGGGATGTAAAAAGGTTAAACTATTTTCAAGTTGAGGCAAATGTTAGCATAAAAGGGTTAAGAGATATCGAAGAACTGGTGAGCAAAGCAGGGTGCAAATTAACTGTTTTAAAAAACAGGGGATTGCCTTTTTTAATAGAGAAAATAAAACACAGAAAGATGTTTGCAGCCGGATTTGTAGCTTTCTTTTTATTATTGATATTTTTGTCCTCTTTTATATTTAAATTTGAAATAAATGGATTGGAACAAACTCCCAAGGAAGAAATACTTGAATTACTTGAAAAAAACAATATTAATATAGGCACACTTAAAAGAAAAATTTCCACGGAAGAGTTAGAATTAAAAATATTGGATGAATTTAATTATTTTTCATTTATCGAAGTTCAAAAAAAAGGAGTAAAATTGATAATTGATGTAAAAGAGGAACCAATACCTCCGGAAAGAGTTGATAAGTCATATCCAAGCAATATAATTGCTAGGAAAAAAGGCGTTATTGAAAAGATTGTTGCCCGAAATGGTACTGCAGTGGTTAAAGCCGGTCAAATTGTTCAAGAAAATCAAGTGCTTATTTCCGGCGTTATAGAAAGTGAAAGTATGGGAAACTATTTAGTCCATGCGGATGGTGATGTACTTGCAAGGACAAGATATGAAGCTAATGTTGAAGACCAGATTGTAAAAAAGGTAGAAAAAGAGACCGGAAAGTTTATGAAACAAAGAGGTATAAAAATCAACAATACCGGGGTAAAATTTATTAAGGATATACCATATGAAAGTTACAAGGAAATAGTAAGAGAGGATGAATTGATTGATTGGGACTTTTTAGAGATAGATTTTCCAATAAAATTGATAACCTATGAATATAAAGAAACCCAAATCACAGAGGTAAAGCAGGACATTGAATTTTTAAAAAAATCCAATCAATTAAAGGCAATTGAAAAAATTAATGAAGAATTGTTTAAAGAAGCCAAAATAGCTAGTAAAAATGTTATTCATTCGGTGGAAGATAACACTTTAAAAACAACTGTTGTAATTGAGACAATTGAGGAAATAGGAAAGCAACATATAATTAAATAGGAGGTTGGAATTTGACAAACAAAGCAAATGAGAAAAGAATAGAAATCAATAATAATCATATTATTCGAGAAATATTTGGTGAATTTGACGAGAAAGTTGATATAATTAAAGAAAAGTTAAACATAGATGTAATGATATCAAACGGTGATTTAAGATTGTATGGAGAAAGCGAAGCTATCGATTTAGGGGAGAAGTTAATATACAATCTAATTGAAATCATAAAAAAACAAAAAAGACTTGATAAACAGGATTTAGACTATGCAATTCGGCTTATTTTGGAGGGTAAGGAGGACAAGATAAGTGAACTATTAAATCAAGTTGTATGTGTGACAGCTTCAGGAAAAAGCATAAAGCCAAAAACATTAGGTCAAAAACGATACTTAGATTCTATAAAGAACAACGATATAGTATTTGGCATAGGGCCTGCCGGTACCGGAAAAACATTTCTTGCGATGGCAATGGCGGTTCAAGCTTTTAAAAATAAAGAAGTTAATAGAATTATTTTAACAAGACCTGCCGTAGAAGCCGGAGAAAATTTAGGATTTTTGCCCGGAGATTTGCAGGAAAAAGTTGATCCGTATTTACGACCTATATATGATGCATTATTTGAAATATTAGGGTATGAAACATATGAAAAATATGTGGTAAAAGGTCTGATCGAAGTTGCACCCTTAGCTTATATGAGAGGTAGAACTCTTGATTCTTCTTATGTTATATTGGATGAAGCTCAAAACACAACCAACGAGCAAATGAAGATGTTTTTAACTCGTCTGGGTTTTGGGTCCAAAGCTATTATTACAGGAGATATAACTCAAATAGATTTACCGAGAGGTAAGCAATCAGGACTTAAAACTGTAAGTAGAATTTTGGAAGATATACAAGGTATTGATTTTATATATTTAACAAAATATGATATTGTAAGACATCCTTTAGTCCAAAAAATAATTGAAGCGTACGAAAGAAATGATAATAAACAAGCGTAGGGGGTAAACCTATGAAAAAAGCAAAAATGGATGAAAAAAATTTTATAAAAAAACATTTAAACTTTAACAATAAAAAATTATTTGTTGGATTATTGCTAGTAATTTTTACGGCAATACTTTTTTTTATAACAATTGCAAGATTTGAATCAAAGAAAATGGACGTAAAAATAGGTGATATAGCTAAGAATGATATAAGATCGACAAAGGAATTTGTAGATGAATATTCAACTAATATTCTTAAATCAGACGTGTTAAATAATGTGACGCCTAAATATAGGATTTCACCTTCGATACAAATGCAAATGAAGGATTCTATAACGGAGTTCTTGGATACAGTCAGAGATGTAAAATTACAGAACAATATAAGCACAAGTAAAAAAACCGATCTCTTGTTGGAAAGTACGGATTTAGAATTGAGCAAAGGACAAGTTCTTACTGCGCTCAATATGGATTTTAGAACACTTAATGATTTTGAAAATTTAATTATAGATTTGGTAAATCAAATGATGGGAAGGGGAATAAGAGAAGAGGAATTAGAATATGAAAATGAAAATTTGAAGGAAACTTTTGAGTCATTAAACCTTAGTGAAGAACAAAAATCTTTGGGGATTACACTGATATATGAAACTATAAAACCCAATGAGACTATAGATGTTGTTGAAACAGAGAAAATTAAAAAAGAGGAAGTGGATAAGGTAAAGCCCATAATGATAAAACAAAATGATTTGATAGCTCAAAAGGGAGATATAATAGATGAACATAAATTTAGTTTAATCAAAGAGTCAGGGTTATTAAAAGAGGATAATAAAACTCCTTTTAAGACATATTTCGGCATGGGACTGTTGCTTTTTATCTCAATATTGTTTTTTATATATTATATCTTTCTATTTAACAAAGATATACTGGGAAATACAAAGATTGTATTGTTATTATTAGTTATGACTCTAACGATTATAATTTCCCATGGCTTTAGCATAATTTCCACATTTCTAATGCCTATTTCAGCAGGTTCTTTATTGATATCTATTTTGATTGAACCCAAACTGGCATTGATAAGTCATGTATTTTTGGTTACATTTTTGGGCCATAGTCTAAGACTTGATACGAATATAATCTTTATGTTTATTTTAAGCGGAAGCATAGGAGTGCTAACCTCTACAAAACAAAATCAAAGATACAGCGTCTTGCTAAATGGATTGTATATTGGTATAATTAACATTCTTGTCATTAGTTCCCTTGGAATTATTCAAGATCTGGATTTTAGAGAATTATTGATTAGAAATTTTTTGGGACTTATAAATGGAATTTTATCAGGAATTATCGCTTTAGGTTCATTGCCGCTATGGGAAAATGCATTTTCGATTTTAACTCCATTAAAGTTATTGGAGCTATCGAATCCAAATCAACCTCTACTCAGGCAGTTGATTATGGAAGCTCCCGGAACCTATCATCACAGTCTGATGGTTGGCAATTTAAGCGAGGCGGCTGCTGAAGTCATAGGGGCAGATCCTCTGCTTGCTAGGGTTGGGTCATTTTACCATGATATAGGAAAAATAAAAAGGCCATATTATTTTGCAGAAAATCAATTTGGAATGGAAAATCCACATGATAAATTAAATCCTGTGCAGAGTGCTCGCATTATTACAAATCATACTTTAGATGGAATACAAATGGCTAAGTCAAATAAATTGCCAAGAGAAATAATCAATATAATTGAAGAACACCATGGAGATACTCTAGTTGCCTACTTTTATTATAAAAGGAAGGAAGAAGGCAAGCCAATAAATGAAGAGGATTTTAGATATAAAGGCAAAAAACCGCAGAGTAAGGAATCTGCTTTAGTTATGCTTGCAGATTCTACGGAGGCAGCTGTGAGGTCATTGAAAGATCCCACAAAAGAGGCAATTAAGGGTATGGTTTCCAAGATTGTAAAAGGCAAATTAGATGATGGACAATTAGATGAATGCGATATAACAAGGAAAGATATAACCAATATTATTGAAACCTTTAACAGTATTTTGATAGGTATATATCATGATAGAATTGAATACCCAAATATGGAAAATGATAAAGAGGTAAAAGCCTAATGAATATATATATAGATAATAGACAAGAAAAGTTTGATATTAGTGAGGAAATCAATAAACACGTAAAAACTGCAATAATAGAATCATTGAAGGTAGAAGGCTTAAAGGATAATTATGAGGTAAGTGTATCCTATGTAGATAATTATGAAATAAAGAAATTGAATAGAGAATATCGCGGGATAGATAGAGAAACCGATGTACTGTCATTTCCTTTTAATGAAGTTGTAGATATACCCGTTTTGATTCTTGGAGATATTATAATTTCTGTCGAAAAAGCTTATGAGCAGTCCATAGATTATGGTCACTCTCTGGATAGAGAAATTGTGTATTTGACTGTACACAGTATGTTCCATTTGATGGGCTACGACCATCTAAAAGATGAAGAAAAGGAAATTATGAGGAATAAAGAAAAGCGTGTAATGAAAAATCTTAAAGTGTTCAAGAGTTCTTCCTAAGAGGGGATTGTTATGAATAGAAGCTTATTGGAGCGTTTCAATCATGCGGTATCCGGAATTATTATAGCTTTTAGAACTGAAAGAAATTTTAAAATTCACTACACTATTGCAATTTTGGTAATTTTATTGAGTTTGTTTTTTGATTTTTCAAGAATTGAATTCTTACTTTTATTGTTTTCTATTTCCTTGGTCATCGTTTCTGAGATGATCAATACTGCAATAGAAAGAACTATTGATTTAATTACACAGGATTATCATCCTTTAGCAAGACTGGTAAAAGATGTTTCAGCCGGAGCAGTTCTAATATCAGCTATGAACTCTATTATCGTGGGGTATTTATTATTTTTTGATAGATTAAGTTCTTTTGGAGAATTGTTATTATTTAAAATAAGGAGATCTTCTATACACTTGACTTTTATTGCTCTGTTTATTGTGATATTGCTCACAATAGCCTTGAAAGCAAAATTCTATAGAGGCAGAGGAACCCATTTCCAAGGAGGTTTTGTAAGCGGACATTGTGCTATAGCCTTTTGCATTGCAACTATCATATCCTTTTTAGCAGAAAATATTTTAATAAGTACTTTTGCTTTAGGATTGGCATTGCTGGTTGCGGAAAGTAGAATTGAAGCAAGGATACATTCACTATTGGAGGTTGTTTTAGGAGCATTATTGGGTATAATTATAGGAATTTTAGTATTTCAAGGCTTAGGATAAGAGGGGGACAAAAATGAAAAAAATTATGACAATGTTACTGATTATAATATTTATTCTTACAGGATGTAAAAAGGAATTAGATGAATCCACTATAATTGATAAACCTATAGTTGATATTGATGATATAATGGAAGAAGACGATGATACACCAAAAAAAATTGGACGACCTTCACCTTTAAGCGGTATATATGCATCAGAGGATAGATTAAATAGAAGAGTTGTGGGTATAATGTTTGACAATCACCCCGGAGCAAGATGGCAGGCAGGATTAAAGGATGCAGAAATTGTATATGAATTTCCTGTTGAGGCGCCATATACTAGGTATTTTGGACTTTATTTAATTAATAGTCCTGAAAGCATAGGACCTATAAGGAGCGCAAGACCTTATTTTGTAACAAAAGCATTAGAATTTGATGCGGTTTATGTACATGTTGGCGGTAGTGAACAGGCTAAATCCGATATCAAAAGCCTTAAAATTGCAGATATTGACGGGCTAACAAGTTCAAATAAGGTTTTTTGGAGAAATAAAAACAAAAAAGCACCAAACAATTTATATTCAAGCATGGAAGTTTTACGTAAGACTCAGGAGGAAAAGGGATATAATTTAAACGGTAATTTCGAATCCTTTAAGTTTAATGAAGAGGATAAAGATATGGTTGGCTATAGCGGTAAGAGTATTTTAATTAACTATATGAGAAATAATAGTACCAAGTATACATATGATGAGGAAAGTAAAGTATATCTAAGACAAAAAGATGGAAAAGATCATATAGACGAATCAGATGGTTCTAGAATAACTGTCAAAAATGTTATTGTTCAAGAAGTAAATACTAAAGTACTCGATAATGAGGGCAGGCTGGAAGTGGAATTAATAGGTGAAGGAATTGGTAAGTATTTTACAAACGGTTATGGCATAGATATAAAATGGGAAAAGAAGGATAGAGGCGGAAAAACCTATTATTATGATGAAAATGGTAAAGAGATAGCATTAAATTCCGGAGTTACATGGATTCAGGTTATAAAGAAAAATTCGGATATTGTTATCGAATAATTGGGGGGGATATCTTGGATAAAAAGGAATTAATTAAAAGAGCTTTGGAAGCACAAACATTAGCCTATGTGCCATATTCAAATTTTCATGTTGGTGCGGCTGTTCTCACCGAAGATGATACAATATATTCAGGGTGCAATATAGAGATATCTTCATATTCGCCTACTATATGTGCAGAGAGGACAGCAATATTTAAAGCTATATCCGAAGGACATACTAATATAAAAGCTATAGCAATAGTAGGAGATTCGAATCCTACTTTTCCATGCGGCGTTTGCAGACAAGTAATAAGAGAATTTGGAAAAGATGCTAAAATAATCATTGCAAATTCTGCGGATAACTATAAGATGTACACATTAGATGAATTGCTTCCTCATAGTTTTGGTCCGGAGGATTTAGATAATAAATTAGGAGAATAAATATGTATAAATCGGGATTTGTGACTGTAATTGGCAGACCAAATGTTGGGAAGTCAACATTGTTAAATAAAATCATTGGAGAAAAAATATCCATTATTTCAGATAAACCTCAAACTACAAGAAATAAAATTCAGATGGTTTATACCGAGGAGAATTGTCAGATTGTATTTCTGGATACTCCTGGGATACAAATGCCTAGAAATGCTCTTGGTGAGTATATGCTAAAAATCTCAAAGAGTACTTTGGAAGAAGTTGATATAATCACATTTATGGTAGATGATAGCATGGAAGTAGGGAAGCTTGACGGATATATTTTAAAGGAATTAAGAGATATTTTTACTCCTATTATTCTGTTAATAAACAAAACGGATAGATTGAATGAAGAATCTATTACAAAACTAATTAATAAATATAACAATTTAAATATATTTAAAGAAATCATACCAATTTCAGCAATAAATGATGACAATATTGATAGATATATAAAGACGATTAAAGAAATGATTCCGGAGGGACCACAATATTTCCCCGAGGATATGATAACCGATCAGCCTGAAAGATTTATAATATCAGAGATAATAAGAGAAAAAGCATTGCTTAACCTGGACGAGGAAATACCACATGGAATATATGTAGAGATTGATAGCATTAAAAGTAGGGAAGGCAAGGATTTGATAGATGTATTCGCCAACCTTTATTGCGAGAAAAAGTCACATAAGGGAATTATAATAGGAAAAAACGGTCAAAAACTACGTGAAATTGGTCAAAGCTCCAGAGAAGATATAGAAAAACTATTAGGGAGTAATATCAATCTGCAGATTTGGGTTAAGGTTGAGAAAAACTGGAGAGAAAGAGAAAATAAGGTTAAATATTTCGGCTATAAGTAGAAGGTGTAAAGTTGATTAAAACAGAGGGAATTGTTTTAAATGAGATAAGATATAAGGAAACCAGCAAGATATTGAACATATATACTAAAGAATTAGGCAAAGTAACTGTTATGGCTCAAGGTGCTTTTAGACCTAAGTCCAGCTTAATGGCCAGTACGCAAAGTTTTACATTGAGTGAATTTTATTTAAAAAAAGGACGAAATTTTTATTATATCAATAACTCGGATGTCCTTGATTCCTATTATTCTATCAGAGAAAATATGGAAAGAATGATCTATGGCTTTTATATCTTAGAATTGATTGAAAAATCAACGCCCTTTGAAGAAGAAAATGAAAGAATATTTTTATTGTTAAAAAAAGGATTAAAAATACTGTCTGAATTGGACAGGGACTTTTTAAAATTTGTTGCTGCTTATGAAGTTAAATTTATTTCTTTCTTAGGTTATAGACCATATTTAAATAGATGTGTTAACTGCAATAAGGAAATTAAATCAGATATGAAGTTTAGTAGTATAAACGGAGGATTATTATGTGAAGAGTGCTATTCTATAGATTTATCAGCTAAGTCCGTAGACAGTTTATTTGTAAAAGGACTAAATGATTTACTATATTCATCTCTTGACTCTTTAGACGATGTCAATATATTCAATACAACCTTAAAATCTATTCACGATGTATTATTAAACTACATTTTGTTAAACATAGAAAGAAAAGAGTTTAAATCTTTAAATATTTTAAATTCAATAGGAGAGTTTTAAAGGAAATAAACTCTACTATTGACATAGTAAGGTATTTTTGTTAAATTTATATTCATGAATTGAATTTATACAATGATGAAGAAAGTAACCAATATCAGTTATTAAAGTGAGTCTAGGATAGTGAGAGCTAGATATAATTATTTTGGTGAAAGGAGCTTTGGAGTATGTTCTATTAAAAGAGTGCCTATTATAGGTTTGATATTAATAAGATTCATTCCTGTATAGAATGGTATTAAGTAGGGTGGAACCACGGAAGGAACCTTTCGTCCCTATAGGGATGATAAGGTTTTTTGTCTTTTGGAATAAAGTTTTATTAAGGAGGGTTTATATGTTTTTTCAGGATTTGATGCTGAAATTACTTAGTTATTGGGGTGAAAAAGATTGTATAATAATGGAACCATATGATGTAGAAAAAGGTGCAGGCACAATGAATCCGCATACATTTCTCAGAGCTTTAGGCCCTGAACCATGGAGGGTCGTATATGTAGAACCCTCAAGGAGACCTGCAGATGCAAGATATGGTGAAAATCCTAATAGAGTATATCAGCATCATCAATTACAAGTTATCTTAAAGCCATCACCTGAAAATGTTCAAGATTTATATTTAGATAGCCTTAAAGCTATTGGAATAGATCCGATAAAGCATGATATAAGATTTGTAGAAGATAATTGGGAAGCTCCGACATTAGGTGCATGGGGTTTGGGCTGGGAAGTCTGGTTGGATGGAATGGAAATCACTCAATTCACTTATTTTCAGCAAGTTGGAAGCATCAATTGTGAGCTGGAATCAGCAGAGTTAACCTATGGGCTGGAAAGGATTGCAATGTATCTCCAAGATGTGGATAATATATTTGATATAAAGTGGAATAGAAACATAACTTATGGAGAAGTATTTAATAAGGCAGAATATGAACATTCTGTATATAGCTTTGAAAAAGCAGATATCAATACTCTAAAGGGATTATTCAATACCTATGAGAATGAAGCTTACAAAACTTTAGATAGTTCATTGGTATTGCCGGGATATGATTACGTTCTTAAATGCTCCCATACATTCAACGTTTTAGATGCTAGGGGTGCTATATCTGTTTCGGAGAGAACAAACTATATCGGAAGAGTTAGGAATCTGGCAAGGATAGTAGCCTCTAAATATCTTGAGCAAAGAAAAGATATGGGGTTTCCATTGCTGGATAAGGAGGTGGGCATAGATGAGTAAATATCTTTTAGAAATAGGCGTGGAAGAGATACCTGCTAATGTTATTCATGATACAATAAATCAAATTAAAAATATCAGTAATGATTTATTGAAAAAAGACAGACTTATATACACAGATTTGGAAGTTTACACAACACCAAGAAGACTTATTTTAACTATTAATGGAATAAAAAATATGCAGGAATCCATAGAAGAAAAAGTAAAAGGCCCTTCAGTAAAAATAGCATATGATAGCGAAGGGAAACCATCAAAAGCTCTTATGGGATTTATGAAAGGTCATGATATAGATGAAAATTCATTAACAGTTGAAAAAATAAATGGTGAAGATTATATTTATGCCTTAATTAAAAAGATGAACAAATCAATAGAAGAAATTCTTTCAAATGATATGCCTGCGCTAATAAGAAGTATTTCTTTTCCAAAGTCTATGAAATGGGGAGGAAAAAATTTAAAATTTGTCAGGCCTATAAGATGGCTTGTATCTCTTTTAGATGACAAGGTTATACCATTTAATCTGGAAGGAATTAAAGCTTCTAATATTACAAGAGGACATAGGTTCTTGGGAAGCAGTCATATAGTAATAGATAATGTGGACGATTATGCTAAGTTACTTAGAGAGAATTATGTTATAATCGATCAAAATGAAAGAAAAGAGCTTATAAAATATGGTTCTGAAAGATTGGTTAGGGAAAAGGGAGGTACTATATTGCTTGATGAAGATCTCCTTGATGAAGTAACAAATATCGTAGAGTATCCTACACCTATAATAGGAAGAATAAAAGATGAATATCTAAGCTTACCTATGGATGTAGTTATTACACCTATGAAAGAGCATCTAAGGTATTTTCCGGTAGTAGATGACAAGAAGAGGCTGTTGCCATATTTCATAACTGTTAGAAATGGTGATGACAGATATATTGATATTGTTGTTAAGGGAAATGAAAAAGTATTGGGTGCAAGACTGGAAGATGCTAAATTTTTCTACAAAGAGGATATAAAATATCCACTGGAAAAATATGTTGAACGATTAAACAATATAACTTTTCAAGAAAAACTGGGTACATTGTATCAAAAAACAAAGCGTATACAAAAATTATCATGTAAAATTGGAAATTACTTGGAGGTTGGAGATGAAACCGTAAAAAATGTGGATCGGGCGGCGTTCCTTTCCAAGGCGGATTTAGTTACTAAAATTGTAAGTGAATTTACAGAATTACAAGGCAAAATGGGAATGGAATATGCTAAAATCTCCAATGAAAATGAAATAGTTTCTATAGCCATATTTGAACAATATTTACCAAGGTATTCCGGAGATCAGCTCCCATCCACTACTGCCGGATCAATATTGTCAATTGCTGATAAATTGGATTCTATTGCCGGATTGTTTGCAATAGGCATACAGCCTTCGGGGTCTCAAGACCCGTTTGGATTGAGAAGAAGTGCCTTGGGTATTATCAACATAATACTTGATAAGAAGTGGAATATTTCACTCAATGAAATAGTTGATTTCGCTTTATATATTTATGTTGAAGAAAATGGACTGGCATTTGATTACAACAAGATAAAGTCTGATATTATGGGCTTTTTTATCGCAAGAATAAGAAATATGTTCATGGATATGAATATTCGACATGATATTATCGAAGCAGTAGTAAGTACAAATATAGATGACATCTATGATTTAAAAATCAGAGCAATTAAATTGAATGAGTGGCTGAAAAAAGATGGTCTTCAAGATATTTTAACAGCCTTTAACAGGGTATCAACTCTTGCTGTAAAAGCTCCTTCAAATGAGATTAAAAGAGATCTATTAACAGAGGATGAGTTGAACCTGTATGACAGCTATAACAATATAGAGGAGAAAGTTCTTAACTTAATTGAGAAAAAGGAATATGATAAGGCATTAGACTTATTGATAACTTTAAAGGATCCTATAGATAATTTCTTTGAGAAGGTTATGGTCATGGTGGAAGATGAAACGCTTAAAAATAATAGATTAGGTCTATTGAAAACAATTTACGATACCATGATGAAAGTATGCGATTTATCAAAAATAAATAAATTATAGCCTAGAAAGAAGTGTTTTGAAACACTTCTTTTTCAATGTATAAAAATTTTAAACAAAAAGAAGGATAATTTGAATTTATGTTGTATATATAAAATAGGAGTATTTATACTTAAGCGGGGTAGATATAATGAATATTAGAGAACAAACTGAGGAATGGGAAGAAATTAGGCTATCCAAGTATGCGACTTTGAGTAAAAACTCAAAGGGGAGAAAAACATATGAAGAAAAATGCACTATAAGAACTGATTTTATGAGAGATAGAGATAGGATAATTCACTCTAAGTCTTTTAGAAGATTAAAGCATAAGACGCAGGTTTTTATAGCGCCTGAAGGCGACCATTTTAGGACAAGACTTACTCATACTCTGGAAGTATCCCAAATAGCAAGAACTCTAGCCCGTGCTTTACGTCTTAATGAAGACTTGGTGGAAGCAATCTCATTGGGACATGATTTAGGGCATACACCTTTTGGGCATACAGGTGAGAAGGTATTAAACAGTCTAAACCCTCATGGTTTTGATCACAGCAAACAGAGTATAAGAGTAGTAGACTTTTTAGAGCATAAAGAGAACAAAATTGGACTAAATTTGACATATGAAGTACGAGAAGGTATAATAAAACATTCTGGTAATAATTTAAGCAATACATTGGAAGGACAAGTAGTAAAATATGCTGATAGGATAGCGTATATAAATCATGATATAGATGATGCAATAAGAGCAGATATAATTAAGAATGAGGATTTGCCGGAAGATTGTGTTGTTATTTTAGGGAGAACTCATGGTATTAGAATAAATACTATGATTATAGATATTATCAACAATAGTATGGATGAGAAATATATATTAATGAGTGAAGAAATAGATAAAGCAACTAATAAATTAAGGGACTTTATGTTTGAAAATGTTTATTTAAATAAGTCTGCAAAATCAGAAGAAGAAAAAACAGAATATATTATTACCGAATTATTTAACTATTATTTAAAAGATTTGGAGAAACTTCCGAAAGAGCATCTGAAAATATATGAGCATGTAGATTCGGAAAAGGAAGATATCATTTGTGATTATATAGCAGGTATGACTGACAGGTATGTTGTAAATCTTTTTACAAATAATTTTCTACCAAAACCTTGGGAAAAATTTTAAAAAAAGAAGGATTTTTAATATTTTATGTCGAATAAGGGTATATATCGAGGTATAAAATGACCTTGATCTTTATTACGAATAGGAAAATTTTCAATTTAATAAAAGCAATAAAAACATTATAACGATGTATTATATATATTTGGTAGGTGTTAATAGGTGATAATATGACATTATATATTAGTGATGAAATAATTCAAAAAGTTAAAGAAGATTCGGATATTGTAAATATAGTATCCGAATATGTAAATTTAAAAAAATCAGGGTCGAATTATGTAGGACTTTGTCCTTTCCATAGCGAAAAAACTCCATCTTTTACAGTTTCTGAAACTAAGCAATATTACCATTGTTTTGGTTGCGGAGAAGGGGGAGATATAGTTTCATTTATAATGAAAAAGGAAAACCTTGAGTTTTTAGATGCAGTTAAATTTCTGGCGGACAAGCTTGGCATTGAAATAGAAGATAAAGCTGTAAACTTCAACGATAAAGAGGATAAAAGTGAGATCTATGAAATCAACAAAGTATCTGCAAGATATTTTCGTGACAATTTATATAAAAACTCTTTTGCTTTGGAGTATCTAAGGAAAAGAAATATAAATGCAAAGACTATAAGACAATTCGGTTTAGGATTTTCATTAAATAGCTGGGACAATTTATACAGATATTTGTCTCAAAAAGGATATTCTGATAACGCAATAGAAAAAGCAGGACTTATAGGTAAGAAAAGTGGTAATAATGGATATTATGATAAGTTTAGAAATAGGATTATTTTTCCTATAATTGATACTAAATCAAGGGTTATCGGTTTTGGGGGTAGGGTATTAGATGATTCTCATCCCAAATATTTGAATTCCCAAGATACAATTGCTTTTAATAAGGGCAATCATTTATACGGTCTAAATTTATTGAACAAACATTCAAACAGAAAAAGAATACTTCTTGTAGAAGGGTATATGGATGTAATTTCATTATATGCGAAAGGTATAAATTATAGCGTAGCTAGCCTTGGTACAGCTTTGACTGATAGGCAATGTAAGCTTATTAAAAGATATGGAGAAGAAGTGTATATCTGTTACGATTCAGATTTAGCAGGTATCAACGCTGCTTTAAGAGCTATAGATTTAATGCTTAAGGTTGATGTCAATCCTAGAATCATTTCTTTACCAAAGGGTATGGATCCGGATGATTATATAAATCAAAAAGGGCTAATAGAATTTGAAAAACAATTAAATAATTCCCTTAATTATATGGATTTTAAAATAAATATAATTAGGGAAAAGTATGATTTAGAAAAGCTTGAAGAGAAAGTGAACTTTACTAAAGAAATAGCAAATTTAATTAAGGGTTTGAAAAGCCCCATTGAACAGGATGTCTATATTGATAAGATATCAGATAAAACAGGTATTTCAAAAGAAGCTATAGAAAAGGAAATAAGAGGTAAATTTTATAAAAAAAAGGAATTATATAAAAAGGATATTATCAAGGAAAATATAAAACCCATTAAAACCATATTGCCGACAGCTTATTTAAAGGCTGAAATGGATATCATAAGGCTATCAATCACTGACAAAGATTATTATGAAATAATCGCTGATAGGTTAAAATTTAGAGATTTTGAATCCAATGAATGCAGAATGATATATGAATTAATAGGTAAAATGTATGCGAATGAAGAAAATATAGACGAAAAGGTATTATTTGTAAAGACATTGGAAATACCTAATTTAGACAAGGAAACTGTAAACAATATATTTAAAAACACATTAAATTATCAACCTTCTAATATAAATAGAATTATAGATGATTTAATAAATACCATTTTAGTCAGTAAATTGTTAAATAAAAGAAAAGAACTTATTGTTAAAATAGAGGAGCTTGAAAAAATCAAAAGAAATAGTGACGAAGAGTCATTGTTATTAAGACTTTGTTTAGAACTTACAGCACTGAACAAAGAAATTAATCTCATTAATTGAGTAGGGAGGAACTTGAATTGGAAGAAAATAATAAAGACCCAATGAAAAAACAAAAAGATAAATTAGAGTCTGAAAAAAAGTTAATATCAAAGGGGAAAAAGAATGGTATTTTAACATACAAGGAAATAATGGATACTTTGGAGGAAATTTCTATGGAACCGGAAGAGATTGATAATTTATACCAAAAAATCGAAGATGCCGGTATTGATATTATAGGAGATAAAGTAGAAGAATTGTTGTTAGAAGACGAAGATGATGATGATTTAGATAAGGATTTGGATAAAGATCCTGAAAAAGAATTTAAAAAGATTAAAGAAGACGATTTATCTGTACCAAAAGGGGTAAATATTGATGATCCTGTAAGGATGTATCTGAAGGAAATAGGAAAGATCCCATTATTAACCGGAGAAGAAGAAATCGAATTGGCTAAGAGAATGGAAGCAGGAGATGAAGAAGCCAAGAAAAAACTTGCAGAGGCAAATTTGAGACTTGTGGTAAGCATTGCAAAGCGTTATGTCGGAAGAGGTATGCTATTTTTAGATTTAATTCAAGAAGGAAATCTTGGGCTTATGAAAGCTGTCGAGAAATTTGAATATAAAAAAGGATTTAAATTTAGTACCTATGCTACATGGTGGATTAGACAGGCAATAACCAGGGCGATTGCTGATCAAGCCAGGACAATTCGAATTCCTGTTCATATGGTTGAAACAATAAATAAACTAGTTAGAGTTCAAAGGCAATTAGTTCAAGAATTAGGCAGGGATCCTTTACCTGAGGAAATCGGTAAGGAGATGAATCTTGATGTGGATAAAGTTCGCGAGATAATGAAAATAGCTCAAGAACCCGTTTCTCTGGAAACACCAATAGGCGAGGAAGAAGACAGCCATTTAGGGGATTTTATTCCCGATGATGAGGTGCTGGCTCCTGCAGAAGCGGCTACATTTACCATGCTTAGGGAACAATTGATTGACGTATTAGATAGCTTAACTCCGAGAGAACAAAAAGTACTGCGACTTAGATTTGGTTTAGATGACGGAAGAGCAAGAACACTGGAAGAAGTGGGCAAAGAATTTGATGTAACTAGGGAAAGAATAAGACAAATAGAAGCAAAGGCCTTAAGAAAATTGAGACATCCAAGCAGAAGTAAAAAATTAAAGGATTTTTTGGAATAGAAAAGATTCGCTTATTTGCGAATCTTTTATGTTGGAAAGGAAGATATTTTATGAAATTATCAAATCGACTTAAAGAAATAGTAAGACTTACACCACAGAATTCTATCGTTGGTGATATAGGAACAGATCATGGATATATACCTGCATATTTGATTCAGAATAATATATCAAAATATATTATTGCCACAGATATAAGTCAAGGCTCTTTAAATAAGGCAATTGAATATGTAAAGATAGCTAACCTTGAAAATAAAATAGAAACTAGATTAGGCAATGGCTTGGAAATACTTCAACCATTTGAAATAGATACAGTCATCATAGCGGGAATGGGAGGTTTGTTAATCAAAGAGATACTTGAGAAAAATCAAAATATGACAGATTCAATAACAAATTTCATCTTCCAGCCAATGATAGCAAGTCGAGAACTTAGAGACTATCTTATACATAATAAATTCAAAATCATTGAAGAAAGTTTAGCAAAGGAGGATGATAAATTCTATGAGATAATCTATGCTAAAAAAGGTCTAGATTTTGTTGACAAGGATATATATTTTGAGATTGGGAAATCTTTGATAATGGAAAAACATCCCTTACTAAAGGAATTCCTTCAAAATAAGATTCAAAGTGTATTAAACATTATAGAGGATTTGGAAGAAACTCCTTCCGAAAAGGGAAGGGCAAGATATGAGGAATTAACAGAGAAGATTAAGGATTATAAGGAGGTGTTAACGGAAATTGAAAGCTAAAGATATAATAAATGCAATGGATAGTTGGGCTGATAGCAAACTTATTGATTCTTGGGACAATACCGGATTTCAGGTGGGTTGTGATGATTCTCATATAGAAAGGATACTTGTTGCATTAGACACAAATGAGGATGTATTAAACACAGCAATTAAAGAAAATTATCAAATGATAATCACCCATCACCCAATAATTTTCAAACCATTGAATAGTATAACGAACAGGACATACAAAGAAAGACTTATACTAAGTGCAATAAGGGAAGATATCACAATTTATAACGCTCATTCAAATTTGGATTTAGCCATAGGCGGAGTCAATGATATTTTGGCAGATATGTTAGAACTTAAAAATGCTACTTGTTTGAGCATATCAAAAATATATGATGATAAAATTTATGGATATGGAAGGATAGGTGATATAGAAAAGAGAACTGCAATAGAGTATTTAGGCTTAGTTAAGTCAAAATTAGATGTGGATTATATCTCTGTTTTTGGAGATATCAATAAATCTATTTCAAGGGTAGCTGTATGTGGTGGCAGCGGTTCGGATTTTATTTATGATGCTTATAAAATGGGTGCAGACATTTACATAACCGGGGATATAAAGTATCATGATGCTGAAATGGCAGTGCAATTAGGATTGCTCTTGGCAGATGCCGGTCACTATCATACAGAAAAGATAATATTGTCTGAAATCAAGAAATATCTGGACGAAAGATTTCATAATGAGATTTACATTAAGATTTATGAGGAACCATCCGTTAAATGTCAATTATATTAAAATGGAGGGATTTTATGTCTCAGCTAGATTTTATTTGGGAACTGGAAAATCACTATAATGCATTGGAGAATCATAAAGAAAATCTGGATATTATTAAAAAGGATTTAAAAATGAAACAAATTTTGGAACAATTTAATAATATCAAGGAGAAAGTAGATAATCTAAATGATAGGATTAAATCGAACAAGAGCGCTTTAAATAGAAGCAATAGATTTTTAAACACTTATGATTTTAAGATTAAAGAAATAGATGCAGATTTATATAATGGTAAAATCAACGATATAAAACAGATCAATTATTTAATTGAAGAAAAAGACAAATTAAAAATCAAAATAGAAGATATTGAAACAGAAATACTGACCCTGATGGAAGAAAATGATTCTTTGGAAGAAGAATATATAGTTTCTACGGATTTATTAAATAAAATTGCCAATCAAATTGAAAATTTAAAGGAATCAAATAGCGAAATGCAAAAAAGTTTAGTGGAAAAGATTGAATATGAAAATATTCAAATTAAAAGCTTAAATGAAAAAATTAACAAAGACATTTTAAACAGATACCAAGTGCTGAAGAAAAGCAAAAGACGCGGTATAGTAACTGCCGAAAATTTTGTGTGTGGCGGTTGCAATATGTTTGTCTCTATGTATGCAAGAGAAAGACTTCAAAAAAAGGAAATAGTTTTTTGTGAATCTTGCGGTAGGATACTGTATTTACCCGAGGATTAATGATATATATTTTGTCATTTCGGTTTTCCTTTCCAAATTATGTTTTTGCAAATAGCTTATAAATATGTTATATTATTATAGAGAGTAAGTTGTGTGGTCGCGTGCCAAAAGCATGAGGAAAGTCCGTGCTCTACAGAGCGTGATGCTGGATAACGTCCAGTGGGGGCGACCCTAAGGAAAGTGCAACAGAAAGAAACCGCCTAGCATATCAAGTGTGAGGTAAGGATGGAAAGGCGAGGTAAGAGCTCACCAGCATTTAGGTGACTAAATGGCTATGTAAACCCCATCAAGAGCAAGACCAAAAGAGAACAAAAAAAGCAGCTGCTCGTTGCTGTTCAAATGGTAGGTCGCAGGAATCTATTGGTAACAACAGATCTAGATAGATGACCATATAAACAGAACACGGCTTATAGACTTACTCATTGATATGGAAATCCTAGGGTGATACCCTGGGATTTTCTTTATTTTTCAACTTTTTTCAACTATTTTGTAACTTTTTTGTAATAATTATGTTGCCAATAGCAATAGATTATAATATAATAATTACAGTTAAGTAAATCTTTACGGTTTTATGCTTTAATAATTCTGTGGATTAAATCAAATAAAGGGGGAGTGTTTATTTTGGAGTCAAAAAGACACAATCTGCCAATGGTTGTAGCATTATTGTCTATAGTATTGTTGTTAGGATTTAAAGACACTGGAAAATTCGTTAAGGAATATAAAGCTATAAAGGATGACGGAACTCAAATTGCTTTCAACAAAGGTGATGTTGTTGATGTTGTAAAGGAAAGAGAAGACTCATTCTTGATACAATATGGAAAAGAAGGTATAAAGATACCCAAAGATGTGCTAATTCGCACTACAAATAGTTCGCTTAAATACAAAGTAGTTAATAATACACCGTTATTAGACAAGCCGGAAGGCACAATGATTAAAATATTAAATGTTGATGATTTTGTAACTCCTGAAAGAATAGAAGGAGAATACGGTTTGTTTAAAACTACAGAAAATATCAGCGGATATGTGAAACTGGCAGAGCTGCAGCCTTATAACTCTGAATCTTTAACTCAAGGCATATCATTAGTAAATAAAGTTATAAAAAAAGATGATAAGTGTTATGTATTAACACAAGGTGATTCAGTTGTTATAAAAGATTATGTAGATGGAAAGTTCATCATTGCTGATGGAAACGTGAATGAATTTTCAGTAAATGATAATGATATAGAATTGAGAAGTGCTAGAGAGCAGGTTTCCAGGTCCTCTGGTTCAAGAAAATCTCAAATATTAAGTAAAGCTGTAGCATCAGCGTATAGCAAGCTTGGAAAACCATATGTTTATGCAGATACTGGAAGAAGAGGTTATGATTGTTCAGGACTTACATACTCGATTTATTCCATGGAATTGGGAATTAAAATTCCTAGATCATCATCTGAACAAGCACAGGTAGGCACGTACATAGATAAATCCGAATTAATACCGGGAGACTTATTATTCTTCAATACAAGCGGCAGAGGAATATCCCATGTAGGGATATATATAGGAGACGGAAATATGATTCATGCCTCCTCCAGCACTGCAAAAAAAGTAACAATCTCCACTATTGAATCGGGTTATTACGGTCAAAGATATGTAACAGCCAGGAGAATTGTAAATTAAATTTTTGAATATGAATTGCATGAGCACTATTAATTTAGTGCTTTTTTTTTAAATCCTTGTAATAAACCAAAGCTATGCTATAATATGGGTAAATAAAAGAGGAGGGATATTGTGACAGAGATTTTAAAGGGAAGCCTTGTTGCTAAAAAAATAAAGGAATCTATGGCTGAAAGAATAAAGGAATTAGAAAGTAAGGGCAAAACTTCGACAATAGGTGTAGTTAGATTGGGTAGTGATCCCAGTGATATATCCTACGAAAAAAGCATCATAAAAAGCTGCGAAAAGCTTGGTATCAAATCTATTGTATATGAAAAAGACGAGAATATAAGCACAGATGATTTAATGCAATTTATGGATGTCTTAAATAAAAATGATTATATTTCGGGGATTCTTTTGTTTAGGCCGTTGCCGAAACATATCGACGAGGAAAGAATAAGAACCTCCATAAGTCCGGATAAGGATGTTGACTGTATGCATCCGCTCAATCTGGAATTGATCTTTGAAGGAGATATGGAAGGGTTTGCACCGGCTACTCCTAAAGCCGCTATGGAAATACTTATTCACAATAATATTGAATTGGAAGGCAAAAATGTAGTGATAATTAACAGGTCAATGGTAGTTGGTAAGCCTTTGGCAATGATGCTGCTTCAAAAAAATGCTACAGTTACTATTTGTCATTCCAGAACTAAAAATTTAGAAGAGCTTACTAGAAATGCCGATATTGTTGTAACAGCATTAGGGAAAGCTAAATATTTTGATAAAAAATATTTCACTGAAAAATCAATTGTTATAGATGTAGGTGTAAGTTTGGATAGGGAAGGAAATTTAAGCGGTGATGTGGATTTTGACAGTGTATCTGATTTTGTAGAAGCGATAACACCTGTTCCCGGAGGGGTAGGTAGCGTTACGACTACTGTACTTTTAAATCAAGTTGTAAAGGCATGCTTTAGGCAGTTGACAGAGGATAGATGAGAGTTAAAAATTAAGAGGGGATTTCTCCATTACAGTCGAAATGACGCCTTTGGCTTTTGTCATTTCCGACCAACTTGGAGGGATCTCCTTTTTTCTCATTAATCGACAAAAATAGTTAAAATTCTTTGAAGGAGAAAACTATATTTATGTTGAATATTCACATAAGCTAGGGGGGATAAATTTGAGTTATACTATAGATACTGAAAAAAATAATTTGATTGTTCATTTTTATGGGGAATTAGATCACCATATAAGCGAAAAAGCAAGGCTAAAGATTGATATGAAATATAAAGAGAGCAGCCTTAAAAATATAATCCTTGATTTAACGCAGCTTTCATTGATGGATAGTTCCGGAATTGGGCTTATTATGGGAAGGTATAAAAATGCAACTGAAAATAAAGGAAAATTAGCAATAGTTAGTTCAAATGTATATGTTGATAAGTTGATTAGGATGTCAGGGTTATTAAAAATAATTGAAGTTTATAAAAATATAGATGATGCTTTAGAAACTTTAGAGGGGTGATGATTATGGATAAAAATTATATGAAATTAGAATTTTTAAGTAAGTCTTCAAATGAATCTTTTGCTAGGGTTGTTGTAGCTAGTTTCGCGTCTCAATTGGATCCTACTTTAGAGGAACTATCTGATATAAAAACAGCAGTATCGGAGGCCGTTACAAATGCCATAATACATGGCTATGAATATGGAGATGGTATGATAACCGTAGAGGCAAGTATAAATAGAAATGAAATCGAAATTAGCATTACAGACGAAGGCAAAGGTATTGAAGATATAAAGCAGGCTATGGAGCCTTTTTATACTTCTAAGCCTGATTTAGATAGATCCGGTATGGGTTTTACAGTTATGGAAACATTTATGGATGATTTGATAGTGGAAAGCCATAAGGATAAAGGCACAATAGTTACCATGAAGAAAAAGATAAATACCTCTATTGATAAGGAGTAGATATTATGAGCTCTGAGGGAAATAGAAAGGCTCTATTATCCCATGAAGAGACGATAGATTTAATTAATAAATCTCAGAATGGGGACAAACGAGCTAAAGAGATTCTGGTAGAGAGTAATTTGGGGTTGATCAGATCTGTCTTAAAAGGTTTTATGAATAGGGGATATGATACAGAGGATTTATTTCAAATAGGTAGCATAGGTCTTTTAAAAGCGATAGATAAATTTGACAATTCATATGATGTAAAATTTTCTACATATGCTGTGCCAATGATCATTGGGGAAATCAAAAGATTTTTAAGAGATGATGGCATCATAAAGGTAAGCAGATCCCTTAAACAAGTAGCAGGAATGGCAAAGTCTGCAGAAGAGAAACTACAAAAAGAATTGGGAAGAGAACCGACTATCCAAGAGATTTCAGAAGAAATTGGTATTGAAAAAGAAGAAATCGTAATGGCGCTTGAATCCTCTTATCAACCTGAATATTTATATGATGTGGTTCATCAAAACGAAGGTTCGCCATTATATCTTATAGACAAAATAAGCTTAGAGCCTGAAGAAGATGAAAATTTAATAGACAATATAGTTTTAAAGGAAATATTGAATCAACTTAAGCCTAGAGATAGGCAAGTGATAATATTGAGATATTTTAAGGACAAAACTCAAACTGAAGTTGCGCAAATGTTGGGCATATCGCAAGTGCAAGTTTCCCGCATCGAAAAGAGGATAATCGATGATATGAGGAAAATACTAGCAAAGGCATGATATGCCTTTTTTGTATTAAAAATGAGAATAGGCAAATAATAGTATTAACAGAGCAATCTGGTAATATGTCAAGATAAAAAAACAAATAAAAACAAAAGAAATGATTAAAAAAGGGCAAAATTAATAGAACCTCTTAAATTCAAAGAAAAAAACAGGATAGAGAGAAAAA
>NZ_JACRTG010000015.1 GCF_014385195.1 Paratissierella segnis | reverse complement strand
AGAGAGGCTACAATACCGGTTGGAAAAGAAATTGAAGTGTCAGATGCATCTTTAAAAGGAGCAGGAAATAAAATCAATGCTTGGGAGTGGCAAGTATATTATTGGGACAAGGATGAAAAGTATGTTGACTATCAAAAATTTGACACTAAAGATATTAAGATAAAAGCCGAACAAGAAGGCTATGTAATTATATTTCTAAACGTTGCGGATGATTTTGTACCTACGTTTAAAGACACAAACACTCCAATGAACTTTGCAAACTGGTCCAACTTCACTATCTTTTAAATTGTGCATTGTGCATTGTGCATTGTGAATTGTGCATTGTGAATTGTGAATTGTGTTCATCAAACAAACTCCTCACCTTTTTCAAATAAAGTTCTCTCACCAACACCCCTCAAACCCTTGATACTACTGGCTTGTTATTCTTTTCCATTTATCCATTTAATTTCTTAATCCTTGAACCTGCACCACTAAAGTACTTATATTTCTTAAAAATCAGGGCAAAAAATGAAAATAAAGTTCTATTAGGATTGAGGAAATAATAGGATTTAGGAACTAGGGATAAGGGGAGATTTTGTCCATTTATTCTTCCATTTTCTTATCCATTCAATCTTTCAATTCATTGATTTATCTGACTTTTAGCCTTGTCTCCTTTTCTCTATCCCTTGCAAACTTCTAATAAAAAAACATGGCTTACCCGAGATTCCTAATCCCTAATAAACCATGTTTCCTAATACTACTTTATTTGCATTTTAAAATGAATTTGCATAATGATAGTACTTTATTTGATGGAGACATAGATACAGGGATAAGGGGTAAGGATTAAGTATATTACTGTCTTCCCATTTTATGTTTATTATATTTTAAATCTAATTAAAAAACAAGGGCGTGTTAAGGCTCTTTTGATAAATACTATCTATTCAATTTTTATACTAAATAAAGACGTATAATATTTTTTAACAATAATATTTGTCACCTTATTAACCCCAATTACTTTTTATCCTTCTCTGTTCATAAATCGTGTTATCCTCTCCATCTCAGTTCCATTTATACATTTATAGTATTTCGTAACTGCATTATATAAATTACCAGGTATGCTTCCTTTGTTTCCATATTTCTCATATATCCTTTGTCGTAGTATAATCATTTCTGTTTGGTTCTGCACTAATATATCTAAATCAACATTAAATTCTCTTTCAACCCTATTTGCTCTTGTTATTCTTGAATTAATTGCTTTATTAGTCAAGCCTTCTCCTTCCAAAAACCCCCTATACCTTTTATCGTTCATACTCCCCCTCCTAAAGTCTCTTCTTAATTGTTTTATTTTTTTACAAAGTGTATTTATTTAATTCGCAATTTATTTCTTTTAACAGTTCTTCTTGGCTTAGACTTACATAATCTGATAAGCATTCATTTTCTCCACATCTCAAATGCTCGTACCACGCATCTAACATTAATAGATACACATCTTCTATATATCTATCTATTGGTGCTGTCTCTCCAACCATATTATTTTTTGCAGGAAATTCATAGCCTAATACAGGGTATTTGAAAATCTCAAGATATTCAACTTCTTTTGGTTGAATAAGTTCTATATATCCATCTTTATTAATCACTAGCCTATTATAGTAATTATCATTTCCTTTCTTTAATGCTTCAATAATTTCTTCCTTTGTAAACAAATGCCTTGGTCCCATTAACCTTTTCATATCAATATGACAATCTGCTTCATTACTAATGGTATGTAAGTTTGCAAGTGAAATATCTAAATACTTTTTAATTTCAGTAGAACATATTTTTGCTTCTTCAAAGTCATAGAACTTGTAATAATCCTTTTTCCTATCTGTCCCGTTAATCAAACTTTCAAAGTCCCATAAATCTTCTTTAACTCTTAATATTCCATCGACGTTTAAGTAAAGTTCAAAACTTGCTATTATCTGTACACTTACAGTATATTCAAATCTCGTATCTTTATCTTTTCTATTGCAATCATTTCTTGTTAATTTAAATTTTTGAATATAATTTAATAATTGATTTTCCTCTTTGTTATGAAGAGCAATCCATTCTTGCCTTTCTTTTTCTTCTTCTCTTTTCTTCTTGTTCATTAATTTATCATATTTTTCAGGGTTATCTTCTTTCCATCTTAAGAATTTTATAGTTTCTTTAATAAAATTCTTAAATTTTAATGGGGTTTCATATTCTGTTTGCAAGGCATTATAACTCTTCATATTAAAGTTGTAATATGAATCTTTAGGGAAAATGACATAATTACCCTTTAAACCAAAATATATTTTCCTTGCATTATCAGGTAACTTTATACCATTATAGGTCCCATAGTTCAAGTGATAAGGTTCAATATATACATCAGGTTCTATTTCTAGTACACATTCTTCATATACATCATCAGCATTATCATATTCATATAAACCACAAGGCGGTAATTGTTCGGTTTCCAATAAAAAGTAGTTCCATTGATAGTATCCAAATATCTCCATATATAATCGTTTAGGCTTTACTAATGTTATATAGCCATCTTCGTTCAATTCTATAAAACCTTGTTTCCGAGAAAGTATGCATCCATTTAAGTCTAATCCCCCATCTGACGGTAAAAACATATGGTTATAAGATTTTGTTTGGCTAACTAAATCAAGCACCTTTACTATTTCTTCAATATTAGACCATACAATTGTTTCTGGAGTATAAGGAGTTACCTCTTTAATAATAAAATCCCATTCTTTTCTACATCTTTTGCTGAAATCATTCTTTATCTCAAACCACTCTTGCAATAAATTTACTAACTGTTCTGCTGTCGGTCTTTCCCCTGGAATATCTAATGTACATACTGTTAGAATTTCATGCAAAGTAACTAAATACTCTCTTTTAATATATTGTCCTAAAGATATACCTTTATTTTTATGATTATATTGTCCTCCAAATGCAATATCTTTGTTAGTAAGTATCATCCACAATGTTTTTGCCAATGAATAAATATCTGCACATAACGGGTTAGCATTTTTGGAATCCTCTCTCATTTCTGGTGCTATGGTATTTGGTTTTTTAGGCCCTATCGCTTCCTTGGCATTAGTTAATGCCTTTTTACCTGGATATGAAACTAAACCAAAATCACTTAAATACCATCCATTCTTATAAAAATATATATTATTGGGTTTTATATCTCTATGTGCTATTTCTTTACTATGTAATTTCTCTAAAATTTTAGCAATTTCAAAGATACTCGCTATCTTTTGTTCAAAAGAATATTCTTTTAATTTCTCACTCATTTCCACTGCAATTGGCATAGTATACCAAGGAAAGTTATCTTCCGAAGGTTCCTTAGGTACGTATAAATCGTAAATAGGTAATATACCTTTGACTTTATCTTGGTACTTCTGTACTACTTTAATTTCATCACAAAACCTTGCATATTTTTTACGCTCATAATTCTTACAATCAGAATATGAATATTTTCTATTGTAATATTTACCGTAATTTAAATTTATAATTTTTAATGCAAAAATGTTATTTTCATCATTTAAACTAACAACTTTATATACTGTTCCATTACCACCGGTACCTATCTTTTTAATTACTTTGTATTTTGATGCTATTACTGACCCTTCTTTTATATTCAACATAAATCCCCCATTTATTCTACATTCTAATATCAGGATTGCTTCTTTAACTTTATATTAACTAATATACTCTTATATTTTCTCCTGTTATAAGATATTCTGGTACCTTTATGTCCCTATTCCCTGGATAATTAACAAAAAATAATCTTATACTCCTTATTGCTTTATATGTTTCTAGTATCATTTCATTTTGTTTTTTTAATAATGATTTATCATATTGATTAGAATATATTTCATGTGCAGGAACTTGTCTAATTTTTCTAATGGATTTTAAAGGATTTATAATCAGTTCATCTATATTCTCACTAGTTCTAATATTTTGTTTTAACCATTCCGACATCATTTGCAAACTTCTCTTTAAATTTCCTTTATCATCTTTTCGTTCTACTGGTTTTATAAATCTAGCGACAGTTGTAAAAGTTTTGTAATTAATATTATGTACAATTATTTTTTCAAGCGCTAACATGAAACCATAGTAATTTTTAAGGGTTGGAAGAAACATTATCCTATAATCTTCTGGTTTTTCGAATGTATGTGGCTTATATATTTTATTAAATAAATGTGGAATATCCATATTTTCACACATATTATTTATAACTATCATTTCATCTAGAACAGCATCATAAATTGACACTTCATCTACCCATTCCCCTAAAATTAAGTTCTTATAAAAACCTCCATTTATAAAATAATCTTGTTGATGGTCTAAATAATTTATTTTCCATTTAAGTTGTGCATTAAGTGAAAGGTCTGCTAAGTCTCCTAGAAAAACTCCTACCACTCTTTCTTCATATAACTTTTCTTTATGATAACCTAATCCAAAATCCTTTATATATTCGCCTTCTAAGTTATCATCATAAAATTCATCAGCAACAACAATACTTCCTCTATAATCAGACCAAAATACTTCGTATCTCGGGTCTTGAAAATATGATTCTAATATTTCTATATTAAAAAATAATATCTTTAATTGTTCTTGTCCATCTAAAAGCATCTTTGTAAAAGGCTTTTCACTGTTTATATTTAATGATTTTAGATATTTTTCTGTAGGATATAAGACAACTGAGTCACATTTATTAATAACCTCTTTTTTCTGTTCTTCCTTATCAATATTTAATCTCAATGTTTTTATATGTGGGTTTAAAACGAATGCAGAAGATAATACCTCTACCTTATCTTCATCAATTAACTGACAAATCAAATCAGTATAGTTTTTGTCAAAATTATATAATGGAAATCCATTGAAATCTCTTGAATTCAAATAATAATCTGTAATTTGTTTAAGAATCTTATCTTTCATAAGCATCCTCCCCGCCTTTATAATATCATGCATCATATTAATCTTTAGTTTTACATAATTTTCTATCTATTTTTTATTATAACACATTCTATATATGGTCTAAATTTATTTCTTAATTCTATAGAAATTGCAATATTTTTCCCATTATAAAAAGACTGCACACATTTATAGCATTGTAGTTAATGTGCAGTCTTAAAGTTATTTAAATATTATTAAAGGTAAAATCATACCCATTCTCTTTTAATATCTGCTTAATTTCCTTATAAATCCCTCCCATATACCTTGGCTTTACTCCTGCTGTTTCTGCCAAATTCCATAGTGTCATCTCTTTTCCCTGTCTTTCTAATTCTTCAATGCCCCATTTTATTTTTCTTATATGGAATTCTTCTAGGCTTTCTAATTCTGAGTCTATATATGCCTTTGTCAATGGGAGTTTCTCCTTCCTTTTAGAGAGCCAGCCGCTAATCCCTAACTTGCCTCCTATAGTTGACCATGTTATCCTTTCAGGCTTGCCTTCCTTCATTTCTTTTATCACTTCCTTAACTTTAGGAAACAATTCAGCATCTCTTTTATCCCAATCAACAGTGTTAACTACTGTTTTTATTCTGCGATAGTTTTCTTCCATCCATTCACTATCATATCTTTTTAGCCATGCATAAACTCCATTGTTATTTCTACGAATTTGACTGCTGCTTTTATTAGGATATTGAGCATGGAGTTCAAGCCACTTTTCCCTTAACCTTTCCCTTTTCATTCTAAATTCTTCTGGATCAGTAAACTTGTTGTGAAGATATTTTCCACCACCATTAAATTTCCAAAACTCTTCTACTCCTAACCTATCAATAGCCTTTCTAATTGTTTTTGCAGATGACTTTAATATATCTGATATTTCTCGGATTGATAGTCCTGACTGGGTAAGTTCTATCAACCTCTGGTCCCACAGTTCCTGATAAGCATCAATATTGTTTTCATCTTCATCATTAGAGCCAAGTTTTGTATTAAATAAATCAGCCACTGGAATTTCGAGAAACCTCGCTAATAATAGATACCTTATTGAATAGGTTGTCCTATCATTATTTCTAACCATATCAGGTAGCCAACCTCCGCTATTAACTGATACAGGGGATTGAACAAGTGCCAAGTATTCATGACCATAAAAATCCACAAAGTCTTGTTTTAACTTCTTTTGGTGAATATAATTGTTCATCCTAGCATAGCCTTTTTCAATCAACTTAACTCGAAACTGATTTCTAAACCACTCAGTCTTCTTAAATCCAAATTGATTATTTAGAAGTATTTCTACATCTCCTGCCATCCAAAGCATCTTCTTCATCAAATCATTTGAATAACTTATTTCTTTTTCTACTATACAGTTCTCATGGGATGCACTAATAAATCTCTGTCTGTTACCAGCCCTTATGAGTTCTGTGCTATCACAAAGGGGTATCTTATGTTTTAAACATACAAATACCCCTGTAACCTGATGACTTCTGTGCCAATATGGCTCTCCAAATCTTTCTATGTCCTCTTTAAAACACTCAGGACAAAATCGAAAGTATTTATTTAAATTGATAGAATTTGATATTAGACCTATCCTCATGTAGGAAACTGCCCCTTCACCATTTCTCATAGTTTCAATTATCTTTTCAGCCCGTTCTTTTGGGATAAATGCTGCAAGAAAAGGAAATAAGGTATGCTTATAGATAAAATATTCTGCTGTATATTTTGTACCGACAGGCATATTTTCAATTAATGCATCTAATTGTGTAGACAGTTCCATAACTGCTATACAATTCCTTGTTCCGAATAAGTCTTCAAAATTATGAATTTCTTTTATATTTCCACTTCGCATACAGTATCGTGCCAATGTACTATATAATATTTCGTCTGGATAAGGTGTAGGAAAAAAGTTCACTATATCACCTCCTTGGAAAAAATATCATCTTCAAAACTTACAATATATCCTGATTCTTTTATAGCCTCATAAGCACTTTTATTATCCTTTTTGCCCTGTTCAACAATGGTTCGAATATCAAATGAGTTTACAGCATTTCGCCCTGATTCTCTTTCTTCCATTTTACCTGTTTCTTTTTTCCCTATCCCCCCTACTTCTTCATCCTTAAGTTGTTCTATCACACCTTTTATCACATCATCTACACCTAAGTCTTGATTTTTAGAAAACATAGTATCAACTATTTTTTGTGCATTTTTAATATCTACGCCTAACTCAACAAGTTTTATCAGAGCCTCTTTTTTTACCCCTATAGAGCCCTCTTGCCTTAGTTTCTTTTGTTCTTTCTTTATCTCCTTAGCCCGCAAGTCCAGGTTAATAGATTCTCTCGCCCGAGTTAAATAATCTGTATAATCAATATCCGCCATATAGATATCTTCGTATTTAATAATTTCTCTCAGATTATTCGTCTTCAATGCAGTAATCATTGGCTGAATTAGTTTTAAATTCTCTTTTGCTACCTTTTTAATAATTTGTGGAGTTATCTCTTCCTTTCCTGTCGATATAGCATGGGCTTGAGCAATAGCATAAACCTTTTTTAATAAATCAGGTATCCCCTGGGTTTCTTCATATAAAACATTACTTATTTCAGGGGTAAGGAGCGTTTCTTTCCTCATCCACTGGTAGTGCCATATAGAATCTACTAATAAGTCCCACACCCCATCTCTTTGAATCCTATCGCATACCATATCGCCACCGAGGCCTGACCCTCTGCGAGCCTGTCTGAAGTCTCCCTGGAGGACTTTGATTGCTTTTGGGGTTCCCACTAAAATAACTGGTACCCCTACATTATTTACGAGGTTTACAAAGAAATTTAACATCTTTTCACTTCCACCAGATTTGGCCATACTTAAATGTTGTATCTCATCAATAACTAAAATGCCTAGAGCACAATTTCTTACCACCTGATTCATGACGGTCATCATCACATCAACAGTTGGTCTTGTCCTCATTACTTTTTCATGATGATTGGTTCCAAGAAGCCTGTCTATTTCAGCAAAAAACTCGTATAGGAGTCCCTTAATTGAGCCGTCATGGGGGCATTCCAATTTCAAATATACTACTTGGTACATCGAAAAAGGAATTTCTTGATATTCAGAATGCACAATTATCTGAGGATATAAAGTTAGTACCCTATTAAGAGAAGAAGTCTTTCCCAAACCTGATATTCCTATCAAAGAAAATCCTAGTGAAGTTGAATAAAAATCTTTATTATTTATTAGGTTACTAGTATTCTCATGATAATCTCTGTAAAACCCTTGAGCCAGTTTGCTGCTAAATGGATTCCGGGAAAGGTATCCTTGCCTTATTGCACGAGAAATCTTTCTTTCAAGTTCTATGCTCATAGGGAGGGGCTGAAAAACCTGAAATAATCTGTCTACCATATGAATACGATAGTGACTGTCCAGTAATCTTTCACTTTTATTAAATTCGGGATAAAAAGCCAATCTTTCAATTGCCTCTTGGGCGGAAAGGAGATTAGGAAGAGATTCAATGAATGGATTGCCTTTATAATCTGGAATTATCTGTTCTATATACTTTGCTTCTACCGCTATACTACCGTTTGGTATCATCACTTCCTTCATCCCTCATCACCTCTTTCTGTTTTTTAAGCAATAATTCTAAAGTATCCATTTCTAAAGTTTCTTTTTCTTTATCTGGACTTTGATAATCTTCATTATCACTTCCTAAATCAAAAACCTCTTCCAATCTTCTAACTGTTTTTTCCGCATTCCGATTCCCTCTTATATTCTTTACTCTTTGTCTATCACTTTCTACTGTACTTGTCTCACTTTTGTAGTCTTCTTCTGCTTGTTGAACTATGTCCTCTATTTCAGCAATTAATTGAGTTTTTGCTTGTGCAACATTATCTTTATTTCTTTCTCTCTGCATTTTTTCTACTGCTAATAAATACTCTATTTCCTCAATTGCTCTGTCCTTATACCTATTGCTAGCATCTACTAAAAAGCATTTCTCATATTCGCTAGGATTATCATTATAGACATATATATACTCCATATTACGTGGGTCATAACTTATTTTAATCTTCCGTAATCCCTTAGTTCGTGCATCAGCAAAGACTCCACTTTTCAATATAGATTTAGATGTATAATACATATCTTTATACCTTATACCTTTAGGGGTAACAGTTGCTATATCAGACGGCATTAGTGCTAATTTAACAACATCCTCTGAAGTCGTTCTAAGCATTCCTCCTCGATTTGCTATTCCCCAATTCCATAGTTCAATTGGAATACAAGAAACATTATCTTCTAGCATATCTTGGTCTCTCTTGTAATAATCGAGGTGATAATGATTATTATGATATAAGATGCATTTTATCATTATCTGTGTAAATTGATGTAAATCCAATTTGGCGGCCGTCCTGTAGTCATTGTCGCCTCTTTCGCGACCTTCTAGGTCAATTTTTCCTGGAAGAAACGGCTTAACTCGTTCATTGGTAAGTCCAAAAAACCTTTCCACCGCTGACTTTAGGTCTGCTCGGTAAGGTGGTGTATTTTGAACCTTCACATTTAATATATTTATAAGGTTATCAATATTACCACCTTCAAGTTCACCACGGTCAGCAATTATTGTCTCTGGAAGGTGATGTACAGGCCAGTCTTTTTCTTCTATTTTAATTCCATACTGCTTACAAAACTCCACTTTATTCATGGTTGCGTTTAAAAGCGCCATCATGGCTCCTGCATAAGAACCTGTTTCTAATCCAATATATAGACCGCATATTAGTCTACTAAACTTGTCAATTACTGCATAAATGGCAGGCCTACCTATAACCCAGTTTCTGTTGAACCGTGATACTAAATAAACATCTCCCACTTGACAGTCTATTTCAAATTGCCCAGGTTGAAATACTCCATCTAAAGAACTGCCTATTATAGGTCGATACTGTTTTTGATACTTTTTATTGCTGTATCTGCTAGTTATCTCTTTTTTTATATTTCGCTCCTTCTCAAACCAATATCTAAACTGCCCAAAGGATGGAATTTCCGCCTGAGGCTTTATAATTGGTATCTTAACTCCATTTTCTTCTTTAAAACCATCCGAAAAATATTCTTTTCTCATGAGTTCATAAGTCAATGTTAAAGAATTTTTTGCTGTGGTATAGTAGTATTTATTTACAGCAATACGAAAGATTCTTTTTATTTCCTCAGTAACATTTACCCCTTCTCCTATAATAGACTGATTAGTTCTAGGTCTTCCTCTTTTCACATTTCCAGCCTTTCTCTCTTTGCCCTTTGCTCCACAGTTTCGGTAATCTGGTAATAAAGCGTTGCAAGTTTTTCCCCTTTTCCAGTACCTTTTTAAATATTCCAGAATCCATGATTCACTTAATCCACAGGTTTCGGAGGCTCTTTTAATTAACTTCCCTCTAAAAGCAGATTGAAAAATATCTGGCTCCTTATCTACCATATCCCTAATTACTTCCCACGCCCTATCCCTAATTTTCTTATGTTTTTCAGGTATATCTTGTTCCTTTAACACAACTATAAATTCGTCATCATCTTTTATTTCTGCCTTCCCTCCAGCCAATGCATCTTCTATATCCTTCTGTCTTCGAATATAAGGAACTTTATTTTTATTTACATCTATTGTGTAGGCTATTTCATCATCCATCCACAGAAGTCTCTCAATGTTAGTACTTTCAGTCCCATCTTTCCATTCTAGTAAGGAATTAACCGTATACCTTAACATCATTATTTCCCCCTTTGTCACTTATTTCAGGTATGTAAACTGATTTTCCTGTTTGGCTAAGATTTATAGGCTTATCCATATCTAAAACTATCCTTTTCTCTGCAACTAAACGTTTAAATAATAGTAATCCCATTCCGACATCCAGTGAATAGTCTTTTTCAAATCCTACTATAATGTTCTTTATGCTCTGTTTAGTATTAATGAATCTATATAAAAGACCATCAAATAAGTCATCAAACTCAGCCTTTTGAAACCCATTATTGCCATCAGTAGTCATTGATGAATGAACCCATTCTATATTTTTTGCCCTGACATCATTAATGTCCTTATTTGTCACAATGCCCCAATCAATTCCTTGAACCTTCCAGTACCTCCTTTCAATTTCCAGTTTCTCGATTGTACTCTTTTTAGACAATTCCGAAGCATATTTTATACTTCTTGCAGCAAAACTCTTTTGCCCATCAGAGTTCAAAAGCGTAATCAAGAATGTGGTGGTTAGTATATACGTTTCCTTGGTTTTCCTGTCTATAAACTTATCAAGTCTTAAATCCGATATGTCGTTCAACACTACTTCTAAATCTATTAATGGATAATGTTCTCGAATATCGATAACTTTTTCTTCCCAATCTAATAAATAAAAATACTTTAATTGCGTATCTGAAAAAAAATGATGTATTCTTTGTGTTGTCCATCCAAAAACTCTCGTTACCCTGCCCATGCTAGGGAAATCCTGAACAGTTAGCCAAGGCTTATATTCCTTCCCTTCTCCCTGACCCCTACCCTCCTTTATCCATCTATTTAATTTGTTTGAATCCCAATCATTGCTTCTTTTAGCCATTGAATTACCTCCAATACTTTAAAATTGCAAATAAAAAAATGCCACTGACCTCAAGGCATCTTTAAGATGTCTGTGTCAATGGCATTTTAATCCATTCGTTCTGTGTACTTTAATTTTATCATACAACAACTTTATTTTAAACGTTAAATTTCAATTTGAAATAAGGTATAGTGGCCAAGTAAAATTCTATGTATTACTTGCACAAGGAGGCATTTAAGTATCATGAAAGGAAGTATTTTTAGAACTATAAGATTGCTTATACTAGCAAACATATTCTTAATACCCTTTGTTGTAGCCATTCAAAACATTGTTATACGCTTTGTTATAGGCTTTTTCATAGGTTTTTCATTTATTGCATTACTGTCATTCACCAGTAAAATGCAAAACTTATATGAAAAAGATGATTAAAGTAATAAGAAAGGCATTAGCAGGACATAATCCCCTAATGCCTTTTCTTATTTAGCGGAGAGTGTAGTTTTTCATATTGCAATTTCTGGTATAATCCTAAACCCCTTATCCTTTAAACCCTTTGCCACTACCCCTACAGTTCCCGCTGTTTTATTAAAGCAAAGAGACAATTTTATATAAGAGGTCTTCCATTTCCTTTTAATTTTTCATTAAACTTATCCATTACTGTTTTATACTTCTCTAAATTCTTTTGTTGCTTTTTAATATCTATACTAGAATTGTACATATATATATGTGAGAATAAAAAACTTATATCATCACGCTCTAACATAGCATAGTCTTCGTATAATTCCATATTATCCTTTATTACTTTTTTAATTCTCTTGCATTCTCTTCTACAGTTTTGGCCATCCTCTACTAGCCCCCATTCATTCTCATTTATAAGTTTTTCTTCATTTCCTTTTAAAAAACTTATGAATTCATCAAGGAAATTTATCAAAACCTCTACTTCTGTTCCATCCAAATATATCTTTTCTTTTCTATCTTTAATACAAAAACCGTCAGAGGATTTTTGCTTATGCTCAATCTTTTTTAATCTAAAATTGTCTAGGCTCACTATATTATTTTCCATTTTTAACATACCTCACTTTTTTATTTATTTACTTTTAGCATAACACGAAATTTTTCTAGAATTGCCAAAAGCGTAGAATAACATTAAGATTATGTTACAATTGTATTAATTCTAACTTATAAAAAAATATTGGCGAACAAATCGCCAACATTCCAAACCCCTATCAACTCAAAGCAGTCCTATTTTCTTGATAGTTATTAATGTAATCCCTATATTCCTTTATATCCTCTTTACTAATCATAGAATATATACTTTTTATTTGCCATACAAGGTCCTCATATTTCTTATTGTATATGCCCATTAATTGTAAATTTAAGTGTACACACTCCCTAAAAACTAAAAATTCTGCTATATTTAGTTCAAGTAAAATTTCCTTCCTATTGTACGGTTCAGCCATTAAAATAAGTACTTTAGTCATTATCATTTCTGTATTGGCGATATTTTCATGGATTGCAAAGTCATCTATAACTCCCTCTTCATATCTTAAAACTTCTAGATGCCTATTTATCTGCCGTAGCAATAATAATAACAATCCCTTGGGAATCTTAATCTTAATATTTACCTCATTAAACTTAGAATAAATTTCTTCTGGTTTTAAATGCATAGTATAAGCCCTCCCTATATTATAAAATTCCTATTTCTTAAACTCTATATAATATAAAGAGGGCTGCATATTCTTATCAAGTTTTTATAAACTTTTTTGTTGAAATTATTATTTAATTATTAAATACTTCTACCACTTAATTTTCAAAATTCTCCAATACATTTTTAAAATTTCAAATATTTTTTTGTTTTATTCTTTGTTAACCCCATATACATATATAACATCTATTTAAAATCTAACTCCTATGTACTAATACACTTTACTTTCCTTGTTTTTTATTCAGAAAATATTTCTCATCTATGTCTTTCCTATCATCATCTATAAATTGTGTATTGCATTAAATACATCTCCTTAAAGTCAAGAATTCAATTGTATTTAATTTTAAATATAAATAACTAGTTTTTCCTATAATTATAAGTCTTTCTTTGAATACTGCTTGTCTATTTTTTGTCTATTTTCATTATGCTATTGTCTGTTAATTCTAACATAAAAATACATATTGTTTTGTTATCCTTCTTCTTGATTAACACGATTATTCTTTTTATTTCTTTTTTGCCAAATTTTTTCTATTATTGTTATCAAAAGTAGCAAGATTAATATAATTACAAATATTAGTATTACAGCATACTTAAAAATAGTTGCATATATATTAGAAAAAATAGTTGCAAGTATAATAAACATAAACATTAGTAATCCTAATATTCTGCAAATATAAACCATATTATTATATACTTTATATTTATTAAAGTTTCTAATTAGGTCATATATACATTTTATTAACATCCCACTAATTATTAATAGTCCTAAAACTTTGGTGCCTAACTCTTTATCATCTTTAAATATTCTAAACCAATTACTACTTAAAAATAAAACTATAGTTTCCATAATATTATTTATTCTATCCTCGGTTTTAAATATTATTGCTAAAAATATCATAGGTAAAAATGCAATAAACATTATTCTAATCACTTTTATCTTTTTACCTGAATTCCAGTCTTTTCTAATAATTATAAAAGTATCTGATATCTTTTCGTATTTAGAAATTAGAATTTTCTTAAATTTATCAATAGAATATTTCTCTACTTCTTTGTCTATTTCTTTTATAATTGTATCTTTACGTTTCTCGTATATTGCTCCATATAAAAGTCTTGCCTTATCAATAATAGTAACCATTGTCAAAACAAGTCCCAAAATTGCTATTGAAATATTTATCATATTTTCTTGCATCTGTCCTTCTATAATATAAGTATTTATCTGATATAAAGTTAAAATCATAAAGCCTAAAAAAATTAGAAACCATATTACAAACTGTCGTGTTAATCTTTTAAACTCATCCTTTGTTGATTCACTATAGATTAAAAGACTAATAATAAAACAAATAGTAAATACTACCTCTACTATAATAGGCATTTCTTGTGTTGGAACTGAGTAATTTGATAATAGCCTAATTATAAGAGTAGTCAATATAATGGGTATTATAAATATGCTTAATATTGACTCAAATAATCTCATCTTAAAATTGGTATTCTTTAATATTAAAAGTGCTGAAAGTAATGAATTAGGAAGACTGAATTCTAAATTTTTGTAGTTTAATATAACTATCCATATCAAAAGTACAGTTAAAAATATTGGTATCCAAAACAAAACATGCTGTCCTAATGTCACCGCATTATATCTAATGGCTATTAAAATAATAACGGCTATACTTAATATTAACTCTAAAGTAAAAGCCATAGATAAACAGTAAAAAAACTGTACCATTTTATGTAAAAAATAAGAGTGTTTATGATTTCCTTTTTTCATTTTTAATAAAATACTCTCAAAAAAAGATGATATCATAATAAATAATTTTAATATTTCTTTTTTGATACCAGTTTAATCATCTCCTTATTTTGAATCTCAATCTATCGGCACTTGAATCACAAATATGATGTTTATTGAAGTCCAATTCATGTAACTTTCATAAATATTGCACTTTAAATATTTTATTTAAAGTTAATTATAATTTATTTTCAATACTTGGTTTGTAAATAATCTATTTATTTAAATGGAGGATATTTCATATTTCTTACATCTAGTGCTTGTCTGCCTCCTTCAAGTATGTTTAGTACTTTTTCGCTTATTCCAACTTTATCAATAGAACCTGAACAACTAACATAACCATTTTCACCAGTAGACTCAAGGATAATTATGTTTTCTGCATCTCCTGATATCGGGATATTAGGGTTGTGTGTCGCAAAAATTAACTGCCTACTATTTTTTATTTTTCTAAATTCTTTTACCAAACTTGAGTAAATATAAATATTGTCTAAGTCATCTTCTGGCTGGTCTATAATCAAAGGCCTATTATCACCCAAATCATGAGCAGCAGTAACAATCATAAGTAACATAGCCACTGATTTTTGACCCATCGAAAGCATATTTCTCGGTAGAAATCTTTGTTTTTTACTTATTCCAGTATTTACATTATATTCATATTCAATTTTATCTTCTGGAAATGTTGTAAAAACCCATCTATCTAATACTGGCCTAACCCATTTGATTAACTGTTCGGCATCACTTTCCTCAAGTCCATAGCATTTAGCCAATTTATTGGGCTTATTATATAAAATATATACTGGGAAAATCCACTCTGCATTTTCCAATGCAACTTTCCTAACTACTTGTGTTAGCCATTTCTCTAAAAGAATTTGTTTTTCATATATTATATTAAATTTCCTTCTGCATTGATTTACAGTATCATCAATAACTCTCTTTTTATCTTTTTCAGCAAAATCTTTCTCAAGCCTTAATCTTACTTGTCCATCTAAAATCTTATTTACCTTTTTAATTATGTTTTTTCTCAAGTTAAATATTTGTTTATTACTTTCTAGTATTTCAAGAAATGGGCATGTTATTTCCTGCATATCTTCCTCAACGATATGTGCTCTTTCAATATAATCATTCCATTCAACCCTATTTTGCTTTTTAAGTATACTTTCTATAGAGTCGTAATTCTGTTTTATACCTTTCAGCAGGTTACTATACTTCTCAGTATTACTAATGAGTAAAAGGTTATTTATTACATCTATTGGCCCTCTTTTATCTTGAGCATAATTCAATATAGCACGTTGTTTGTAAGCAACTGATGAAAAGTTTTGTAATTCTTTATAAGTTTCATTGCTTTTTCTGCTGCTATAAAATTTCCCATTTTTACTCAACTTATAGATACTAGGTTTATTCCTTACACCTATTAATTCTTTGGTATAATTATCAAACTCAATTTTAGGTTCACAAATAAAAGCATATACATCTCCAAAGTAGTTTAGGAAAACGGCAGAAATATCGAATTTCAACGCAACCTCATCATCAGTTACTTCTGGGAAAAGTGTATATTGAACTGTATCTAATAATGTTGATTTACCAGTTCCTCGTGCTCCAATCACGCAGTTTAGTGCTTTGTTAAACCTAAAAAACTGAAATCCATCAGGATTTTTAGGGTCTTCTAAGTATCCGCCATTTATAGCAACTCCCTCTATATATGGATAAATGTTTCCTGGTATCTCATCATATATTCTTACCTCTGGGTCCAATAGTGCAATTTTCAATCCATGAAATGATAACTCGGATAACTTAATGTATGAATATCTCTCACCTATAGGTTTGCCATCGGCTTTATACTTTGCTTTTGTATCTCTAGTTCCGTGACTGTCTGAACAATATATTACTGCTATACTTTTTTCCCTTCTATATTCCTTGTTGTTAAGAATATCTTTTAAAAGTTTATCTTTCAAACCTTTATCATTCAAACTAATCCCGTAAAGATGTTCAGATTTAATTATAGATGCCAAACTTTTTCCCTTATGTATCCATGAATCATCTCCACTATTGCCATTATGAAGAAGTTTTTCTAACATGCCATTTGTTGAGTCTGCATGGGCTAAAATAGTTATGCCATCCATTTCATATATTCTTTTCATTAATTCCATAGGAGTTACTTTATACGCATCAGCATCTTCCTCTCCTTGTTCATTAATATCTATACCTATGTTATATAAAAATGTATTTAGTTCATCTTGAGTCTTTTGTGGAGGAAAAATTGCTAAAATATGTTTACCAAAACTGGAAATTTCAATACCAGGCAATATAAGCATACCTGTATACTTACTATATTTTTTCTTATCAGCCATTATATAGTCCATCATCTCATAATATCCTTTAACAGTATTATGGTCGGTTATAGCAATAATACCGATTCCGTTTTCAAAGGCTTCATCCAGTATTTTAATGTATTCCTCTTCATTGCTCGTATATGTTTTTTTATAGCACTTAGATGAAGGAGTATGTATATGTAAATCCATTTTAAAATACTCACAACCATATTTCCCTTGCATGCTTTATCATAAAGTTGCTTTAGAGTAACACTATCCATAAATCTTTATTCTCCTTAAAATAGTCATAACTTCTTCAATATTTTAGCATACTATACATTTTCGATATTTTTACATAGCAAACCTTTATCAATTGAATATGGCTTTTAATATAAAAAAGAAATAAATGTATGTTTATTCTCTATTCAAAAATTTAGTATATGCTTTTTACTTAGAGCAGAATACTCTTATCGGTAAATATCCCTGATTAACACAAAAATCATCTGCTGCCGCAATAACACTTGAAATCTTTTCACTTAACCTAGACTTTGTAATACCTGGTTGTACTAAAATTATTTCGAATTCAAACATTTTAGTTTCTCCTGAAGCCAAGACTTCTAAAAATTTATCATAACTATCTCTTATGTAATTATTCGGATTATCACTAGAATTTTCATGTGTAATCATTCTAGCCTTTAGTTTCCTTTTCAGTTTCTTTAAATCTGTCCACATTGATGACTTAATAACTTGTCCACATACTTCATATACATCATTTACTCTGTCTCCTGATTTTTCGCCTCCAGAACCTTTACAATGATAGAACTGAAGAACAATGCGTTTATCATGCTCCTTGGCTGCTATAAAATCTGCTATTTCTCCTGTTCCGTGGTCATAATACAGAAAATCATACTCTTTGCCTGATAAATATTTATTTAAAAATTCTTGTATAGAAATCTTCCCATGACTTGGATTATCAATTTCACACTCTATATCCACCCCATTCTCTTCCCATTCTATTGGTTCTAAAATATCTTCATCTATCAAAATCAAGTCATCATAATTCTTTTTATAGTATTCATGCCCTATCAATGAAGAAAAATCACTAAAATATATTACTAAAGGATTAGCATTTAAATAATCCAATAAAGAGATATCGCCATATTGCCTATTAATAAATATACTTTTAGCCAAACTATCCTCACTTTTGAAAAATTTATCATCATCTAGAGAAAAACAAATGCTGAATTCAAAATTGTAATATTTAAAAACTATCTCTATTTTCCCTTCATTTCTGCCTTTTACCTGCAACTCTATATCTAACAACTGAATACATTCAAATCCTATATCTTTATTTTTACTGCTTATAATTGGTGGTTTTTGATATGTTTCATTATTCCAATCTACTGAAATAATAAATTTGTTAGGTACAGTATTCACTTCTTCGCTAACTGGAATATAATCTAAAGGAGAGTTTGTAAATGCAGAGCCTTTGCTAGTAACCTTGTTTGCAATATTGTTACACCATTTTATAAATTGTGGTATTGTTAAATAACTATTGCTCCATACTTTTGAACCACTACTATATCCTACAGTTACTTCTTCATTATTATCAGTACCTTTACCAAAACAATGCCCCCTATGAAAAATCCTTCCGTCTGTTTTTCTAATTGCTTTTTGTGCATTAGAACCACTAATTATTCTATAGGATTCCGTATTACTTGTTTGTATACTATTTCTCATGCCAATATTAAAAAATTCTGGGTTCTTTAAATTAGATAAAACTCGATTTATTTTACCCAATGATAGTTTTCTTATATTTGTACCAGAAAATTGTTCTGCAATACTTTCATAAATGTCTTCATTCTTCCTAGTAGAATTAATAAATAATAATTTATGCTGTTCTTGAAAGTATATTATAAACAATTCATATTGTATCTTCTGAAACATATTTAGTTTCGTCCACTTAGGATTAAGTATCTCTTTAGCAATAATAACTATCATTGAATATTCTCTGCTGATATGTTTATTTACTAATAGTAGACCATTAGGCAGATTAATATCTGCATGTATGTCAAAAGTATCCACCGAGTATATTCTAACATGTGCAAATGGAACTAATGAAGACAATGACAGGTCATTTGTTTCATCATCTCTATTTAAAACGCAATCGAAGGTACTAAGAGTCTGCTTATTTTCAATTTCTTCATCTATCCTACTTTCACTTAAATTCATAATAATTTCTTCCCATACAGCCCCCTCCTCAAATATTTTTTCTCTTTCTATTTCAATTTCAGATGGTGTAGCAATGAATTTTGCAGTTCCAAGATTAGGAGCGTTTGTTCTTGCAAATCTTCCAATAAATTGTAGTGTAACTTCAAGAGATTTATGAGGGGAATGAATTGCAGCAATTTTTAATTTAGGAAAGTTAAAACCTTCACCCAGCATATTAACACATATTATCCCATCTAGTTCCCCATTATTAAGTTTTTTAATAACACTTTTAACATGGCTATATGAATGGTCGCTATTTATAATCTTTAATCTCAATGATGTGTTTTCAGCATATATTTGTTCTAGTTCCTTTGCCCTTTTATTTCTATCTGTCCTTACCATCAAACAGTGCTCAAAACCAGCATTTTTATCTTCAATAAACACTTCTTCTGCCTTCTTGGCAATTGCAATATCTTCCGAACCTTCAATATTTTCTACTGGAATATATTTTATTCTACCAAAAACCCCATCTTTATAAGCATCTGATATTGCATAATTATATATAAACTTTCCTTTAACTTCTTTTTTATCTCTTCGAAATGGTGTAGCAGTGAATAGTATTTTTTTTGCTTGTGGAAATGCTTCAATTATTCCATTCCATGTTGTTGCAGGACTATGATGTGCCTCATCAATTAATATCAAATCAAACATACCATCAGGAGGAGTAGGAATATCATCTATAGCAGGACTAATGCTCATTGGTATAGCAACTACCACATCAAAATTTTCTAATCCCCTCCATGCCTCTTCCGTTAATATTTTATTTTTTAACTCATAAACTTTTGGCTTTTCAGTAATATTCGTCAGTGCACCTATATCTAATAATGTCTGTAATTCTTCAAACTCTTCTTTTATTTGACTCCTAACCAATCGGCTCGGTGTCAACACCAAAACCCTTTTAGCCATTAAAACAAATGCTGATAATATCAAAATAGCAGTTTTTCCTGAACCTGTGGGCATAGTAATAATTGCAGGATAATTGCTATTAGTAAAGTGCGATGCTATAGCATGTATTGCCCCGAGTTGAGATTCTCTTAAGCCTTTCTTCTCATCAGTTTCGTAAGGATATCGAACTGCATCGTAGTAATTTAAAAAATAACTCACCGTATCACCACCATTTTTTTGTTTATTTCACTTATATAAATTATAGGACAATTTTCATAATTTTTCCACAAAACTTGTCAACAAAATATAAGTTCTTTTTCCAGTTCCCTTTAAATCTAAATATAAACCCCCATATAATCGCCCATTATCCCATAAAAAATTGGAAACAAAAATTTAACACTCTCTTGAAACCCTTATCCAATATATTTTATAGTATTAAAAACTATAGGAAGGATGTTGATGATGGAATATAATAAGGGATTAACTGAAAGCAATTTTTATATTGATGAATTTGCTACTTATTTGATGAGCATAGACAAGTCTGATTCCACAATAAAAACTTATATCGAGCATGTGCAGGCATTTGCGAAATGGTTTGAAGAAACCAATGGCATAAATTTTGACCCTATTATAGTAACTGAAATTGATATCAGAGATATGCGTTCATATCTACAGGGAACAAGGCATTTGAAAGAAACAACCATTAATTTAAGATTGGCCAGTCTGAAGAGTTACTTTGAATTTCTTGAAGGAGAAAAATATATAAAAAATAATCCTGCCAAACCAATTAAAAAAATAAAGATTCAATCACCTGCTGCACCCAAGTCTTTGGATGAACAGACCTACCGTGCCTTACGCCGTCATATATACCGTGGAGGTAATAAGGCTCATATTGCCATGTTTGAAATTTTCACTAGGTGTGGAGTTAGAAATTTTGAACTCATAAATATCCGTATTGCTGACATTGATATAACTGAACGAAAAGGTAACCTAAAAGTAATAGGAAAGCAAAATAAAGTGCGTCATATCCCCTTGCATAGGGATGTTCGGGATGCAATTAACAACTGGATGGAAATAAGAAAAAACGTTAAAACAGAATGTGATAATCTGTTCATATCCGAACGCAAGACCCCTTACACCAGGTCAGGAATTTGGAAGATTTTCAAGAAATACTGTGCACAAATAGGGATTACGGATGTAACTATTCATTCTTTTAGGCACTATTTTTGCAGAACACTTCTCAAAAATGGGGTTGATATTTCTATAGTTGCTCAACTTGCAGGTCATGCTTCTGGTTATGTTACGGCACAAGTATATACCATTCCAAGGCAAGAAGAATTGGAGGCAGCAATAGAAACATTAGTTTAGGATTTAAAAAGCAGGCATCATTTGCCTGCTTTTTAAATCTATAATACTTCCTATTTTCTATTATCATATAGACTGTTACTATTGCAAGAGGTATTACTGCTAGCCATCTATACCTGCTATTAAGCAGTCCTTTTCTACTTGCTTCATAATTTCTAAAAAGAGAAACAATAAGAACCTACACGCATAGTTAGGTTATTATTGTTTCTCTTTTTTATAAAAAAGTCTATGTAAAAATTTGATTTCAATAGCACAACAAATATAATGCTAAAAAATAAACAATGGAGTCGCTAATCAAAACGGGAAACACATTATTTAAAAACGGAGATTTATAAAATAATACGGAGAACGCCTCAATGTAAACGGAAAACATAATATCTAGTGACTCCTCTGAAACGGAGGAGTTTTGATGAATTTAGGAATTAACTATGAAAATCGTGAAGCATTAGGCATAACAGATTTTGCGTTTTTATCCCTATTTAAAAAGGAAAATGAAAAAGTATACTTTAGGCTCATTCAGGAGGAAAAGCATATAGCAAAGAACTTTGACTGTCTTCTTACTTTAGATGAGGAGTTAGAATACCCTCTTATGCAAAAAGTTATTCAAAAATATCAAAGACAAGGCTATGGAGTCTATTTTGTAGTAAACAGTGGTGGACAAAAAACAGATTCTATTAAAAGGGTGAATGCACACTTTGTTGATATGGACTTTGGAAAGGTTCCAAAACTTATTAACGGGGAACTCTTTAAAGATTCTAAAGGAAAGATTGTATATGAATATAGGAACAAAGAAGAAATAGAGGAATATAAGATTGCTTTTCTGAAGAAATTAGAAAATTTTAAACTAATTCCAAATGCTATTGTAGAAACTAAAAACGGCTTTCATGTATATTGGCTGCTTGACCCTGATAAGCCAGAAAGTTTAGATGTTTTTACTCCACTCCAGGAAAAACTTATTGACTATTTCTCCGCCTTTGAAGAAAGAAAAGAGCATGCTGATAGCAGTGTAAAGGATATAAATAGAGTTTTAAGGCTAATAAATTATAAACATTTAAAGAATCCAAAAGACCCATTTACTATAAAATGTATATACCTAAATACAGAAATAAAATATACTCAACACGATATTGCAAGTGACATAGGTTGTAATATCATTGAGTTGATTAATGATGCTAAAAGTCTTGAACTAAAACCCGCTGCTACGAGGGCTAAGACCAGCAACTTGCAAAAAGGAAACCATAAAGTTCATTCTACTCCAGTCTTACAGTATGAGGACTTGATTCCATTTTTAAAACAGCAGGACTTAATAAGTTATCTAGGTATTGATGCAAAATCTAATGCGAACTTTAAATGCATATTCCATAACGACAACAACCCCAGTGCTGTCATAAAAAATGGCGGTGGATATTACAAGTATTTTTGTAATTCTCCTACTTGTATTTGCCATAATGCTGGGAAAGGCATGGATATTATTGATATAGTTAAAATTAGAGAAAACTGCGACACTTCAACTGCTATAAGAGAATTAATTGAATGTTTTCATATTAAATTGAAGGATTCAACTTGGATAAATAAACAGAATAAAAGATTTGAAAATAACATTATGCTTTTAAGTCAACTTTATGAAAGAAAAGACGAATTCCCAAACCTAAACCGTATCATTAGGTTTGGTTACCCTCTACTATTAGATATTCTTGAAATTGGTAAAAAAAATATTGTTAACCGTTTCTTTAATGCAAATGGAGAAAGCATATTTTTCTTTTCTAATCGATATCTTGCAGCAAAAAGGAATAAAAGCGTCGTGAATACAAATAAATACATTAACTTATTTTGCACCTTAGGATTACTCAACAAAATCCCATATAGCCATGTAAATAAAAACTTAAGAGCAACTGCTATTCAAATTTCCAAAGATAATAGTCAAAACGGAATTTCTTTCTATACTATTCCTGACTATAATGAGGCTTTTAAAACAGCAGATGAAAGAGCATCCATCATGCTTCAATATAAATTTAGCATCATGGGTATGAGCAAAAAATATTTGGAAAACTGTTTTGGAGAAGAGTTTGCAAATAAAATCTATCATGTAAATGTGAAAGATACCGAGAAAAGCAAAAGCATAAGAGATGCCATAGAAGTATTCATACTGCAACAAATCAAAACCTATGGTTACTTCACCAAAGATATGGTTATGGATTATAAATTAAAAGTGGACAACCATTATATAAGGCGTGGAGCAAAAGAATATGAATTTAGGAAGGTTTTACCTGATGTCATTCAAAAATACGACCTGATATATGTGAAGGCTAATAAAAACATTAATCAAAAACTAGGTATAGACACTAAGAAATATCTACTCATTCAAAATAACCTATTAGACGAATAATTGCCAAAAAGAGAAACAATAAGAACCTAACTATGGGGGTAGGTTCTTATTGTTTCTCTTTTTGATATATTCATATATATATGTAAAAAAGGTATAACAATATACAACTATAGATAGATTGATATATATACCAATTCTTATAATGTTAAAAAGGAACTATAGAAACTCATATGGTATTTATTTCATAATGAACTTTTTCATATTCTTTGACCCGCCTATAAAATGTGTTCCTCTTCATCTTACACAATTCCATAGCCTTAACCGCAGTTATCTCTCCTAAATTCCATCGCTTATACACTTTTTCAAAATTATCGTCAATAACTTGTTTTGGTCTACCAAATTTAACTCCTTTTGCTTTTGCCACTGCTATTCCCTGGTTTTGCCTTTTCCTTATATTGTCTCTTTCCCGTTCTGCAACAAAACTTAGAACCTGAAGCACTAAATCACTTACAAAGTTGCCTAATGTATCCTTATATTGAGTAGTATCCAGTAATGGCATATCCAAAACTTTAATGTCCGCTTTGATTTCCTCTGTTATTTCTCTCCACTCTTTTAGAATTTCCTTGTAATTTCTACCAAAACGGTCAATTGCCTCAACTATCAATAAATCCCCCTGATTTAACACTCTCTTTATCAGTTGATATTCTTTCCTGTCAAAATTTTTTCCGCTTTCTTTATCTATAAAAATAAAGCGCTCATCGACTCCATGCTTTTTCATCTCTTCTATTTGCCTTGCTTCATTTTGGTCCTTAGAACTGACCCTTATATACCCATAAATTCTTCTATCCATATTTCTCACCATCCTTTTTTAAGGAAATCCATAGACTATTTCATAATGTCCCTGCACTTTTGAAATATATTTCAAAATATAAACTTAACCTTTTGAAATGCTATTTAAATGCCTTATTACGCAGTTTCAAAAAGTACACTTTTTGAAACTATGCAAAATATGCTATTTCCTTCTACACATGAACCAAATACAGGCAATGCCAGCAACGGTAATACAAAAAATCATGACAATTGTTAAATACATCAATTCGCCAATCCCCCCTAATAAAACAGAGATAAGGTTTCCCTTATCCCTGTTTTATCATTTCCCACTCTCTTCTATTTTCTACTATCATATAGCCTGTTACTATTACAAGAGGTATTACTGCTAGCCATCTATATTCGAAAAACATCTTTTGATATAAATAGTAAATCAAGAAAAATGTTGTAAATCCAACTGCTGTAGGTATTAATATATTAAAAATTATATTCATTTTCCTTTTCACCATAATCAACTCCTTTCCCTTTTATAATAATTGTAGCGCGCATAGAAATATTTGTCAGGTCCCTTTTAATAAAATGTAATTTATTTTTAACAATCTTTTTAATTTTTGTCTTTTCAGTTTACTTTGAATCCCTATATACATGAGCCTTTGGCCTTTCTAACTAATATACATATATAATAGGGATTTAGAAAATAAAGAATTATAGGTTAGTAAGAGGAATATGGTTTAATGGAATACTTTTGGTCTTAAATGATATCACCCCTAACCTTGATTTCGTCGTCTAAATTTTCTTTCAAAAAAATAAAAAGCACATTCTCCTTTAATAATGCCAGAATAAACCAGCCCGTATAAAGAGAATATGCTCTCCATCTGTGACACTAATGCTATTGTAGCGAATATACAGAAGAAAACTATTATATTGTAACAATTACCATTTTCATCCGACCTAATTCCTTTAACCCATATCCCTTATTACATATACCTTCCCCTATATGCCCAAATATTTTTTCCAACCATTTCTTTCAAATCTTATAAAGGCCTTTCCATATTGGTCTTCAAAGGTATCTCTAGTTGGACGAGTCAACTTATCATTAATTTGATTAAAAATATCTTCTGCCTCACTTTTTGTAATCTCGCCAAAATACACACATAAAGCCAAAATATTATTGTGCGTAAGGGTAATGAATTCGTCTAACCACTTAAATTCAGTATAATTATCTGATATTATTGTTGGAATTCTCAACGCCTGAGCATATCCTGCACATTCACTTTCTCCTGGACCGATTACCTTTTTCTTATCTTCAATAATACCTCTTGCAAGTATATTTACAGATATATCTTTCTTCCTATCTACTACCTTAAATATGCTCCCATCTTTATGAATGGCTTGATTAATTACACCATAACCCTTTCCTGCATTTTTCTTTATTTCAATATCATACACAAATTGTGGAATGATGATTTCCTCAAATAAAAGTTCTAAAACATCCAATCTGTTAACTCTGGCTAAATTAATTAAAATATCTGCATCAGAAATGGCTCCTACGTACCTCATTCTAATAATCCTCTTCTAGGGGATACTCATATCCGAATTGCTCTGGAGTCAGTCCGACAAATTCAAGACTATTTTTCATGTTCTTATATGAAATATTCCCTATTTCGTAATTACCCTTTACAAATTCTATATATTCTGTAGGTACATACGTTTCTTTTGATGGAATTATCAGTTCAATGCTATAGCCTTCCCGTTTGGTTAAAGATTGGAGTTGCTCCATATTTTCCAGTGAACAGATATCTACAAGTTCCTCATATTTGTTAATAGAGCATAAATCAAGTTGGATAAGTCTTTTTAACATAGCCTTATAACTTACTTTAAAATAATTGTGCATTCTAACGATATGCCTTGGTAAAATACTGCCCTTATCCACATTAACAATTTTATAAAATACTTCTTTTACATAGTCTTCAGGCATTAAAAATTCAGAAGCAAATACATTTGCTTTCATATCTTCTGCTTTATGCTTTTCATCATCTAAAAGAATCTTTTCTTTTTTCAGGATATCGGCATTATAAATAAGATGATATAATTCATGGGCACCAGTATAACGTTCATGTCCCAAAGTAAAATTACTATTTAAATAGACAATAAACTGTTCCTCAAAATAAGTGCTAAACCCTGATAATTCATCTGTATCCAAGGGCTTTCTTATCAAAAATGCAGCCTCCGATAGAATGTCAAATATATCGGAAAGCCCTTTTCTAGCGAACTTTATTCTCGTTTCTTCTGCTAAGTCTTTAATTTGCAGTCTGAAAGATTCTTCTAGGAGATTCAAATTATTCTTTGGCAATCTTAACACTCCTCCCATAGTGGCTTTCTCTCTTGTGGTTTAAACTCCCCAGCATATATTTTCTTTTGATAAATAAACACCTTTACCATATCCTGAAGTTTTTCTACTTCTTTAATCGTTTTCTCTGAAAAATTTTTCTTCCTGAATAATGTAACTAAATCATCATCTTCATCATCTTCAAATAGGATGTTTATATCTATATTCAGAACTTTGCATAGAGCATTTAACTCCACAGCCGATACAGTCCTGTTGCCGTTTTCTATTTTGCTTAATGTTTCTCTGCTCATATTAACATCTCTTTCAACAAGTCGTTCTACTACTTCAATCTGACTTAATCCCCTTGCTTCTCTAATAGCCTTTATTTTTAATCCAATAGGAATATCCTTTGCCATCTTTAAACCCTCCTTTGTAATATTATATTACATTATTGTTTGTCATGTGTCAATATTATATCCACCATGTAACATTTTATTACTACAATATTGAGTTATATGCCATGAATTATTTTATTAATTTTAAAACTTTTATCTCAAATAATTTGATTTCTCGTGTACCTATGGCTATAATGCTTCAAATTTCGTGAAGGAGTGGTCATTATGATAAATCTAGAAGTTTTGAGATTGGAACTAAATTACCTGCAACAGGTTGTGAATAGGACATTAGGAAATATGGATGCGTGGAAATTAGGTAAAGCAATCACAGTATTAGTCACTTGTTTTCTTAATCCTACTACTTATGATTCCTTATCCTTATCCCTATCCCATCTCCAAGCAGTTGAGCAGTATCTAAATCAAATTCAGCAGGAAGTAGAACCTTGTGAGTACAAACGTCTGCTGAACAATATTCCTACCATAGGGAATTTTTTAGAGAAAATAAAATTTGAGATATCCAAATGCTATTAAAAAAGGCTTTGCAGGATATATAACCTTATCCCCAAAGCCTTTTCTTTTGTCCTAATTTTCCTATTTCCCTTGTCCCTTTTTTATAAATTCGTATAAATCCGTATTATCCATCTTTTCAAAAGCAATAGCCTTTTCAATATTAGTTAAAACTACCTGTTTGCTCTTGATTTCACCAATCAAAGTATACCGAAAGTCATCATTGTATGCAATAATAAAATCCCCTATTCCTTTATCTATTTCCATAGACTGTAACTGTTTCAGAATGCTATCCCTATTTAATTCATATTTATCAACCAATTCAGCACATTCAATTATTACCTTATTCATATTACCATATCTCCTTTTCCACATATTACATATCTTATTATATTATATGAAATTACTATCTCTAAATCAAATTAGAATAAATCTTTGTGATTTCCTCTATAACTATACTTAACCCTTATTCCTTCTACTCCTTAATATACTGTTAAACAGATGCAATATCAAATCTCCCATCTTTATATTGATATACTTTATCTGAAATCTTATTCGGGTCTTTATCTACCATAATTAGTGATTCCATAATTTTTATATATTCAGGTTGATATTTAGCCACAACTAATGCAGTTGAAGAAGGAATTGCAAAAAGATAATCCTGTCCCACTTTCCTTTTTATCTGTTTTTGTAATGAATCACTAAGTAAAAATGATGCATTATAATCAGTAGAATATCGCAAGCAAAATATATTGAGCGTATCATCCAATCGTACCAGTATATTGGAAAGTTTATTTAGGTTCTCCCATGCTCTCTTTTTTATTTTATCAAAGTCCACATCATCACTTTCCAGCACAAATCTAAACACTTCTCCTTCGTCTGATACATATAGTGTATCTATATCGGTAAAGGCTTGCTCCCTGCAAAACCTTAAATCCTTTTCTCCTTTCCCGAAATTCCTGCTTTTAAGTAACGGATATACATTATTATAATCAATTTTAAATTTATATTGATTCAATACCTCATTTGCAACCTTTATATACAATTTCTTTATATTATCGTAGCCCGTAACCTGGTACTCTTTATACATACTGCTGATTGGCAGTTCTACATGAGCCACTTCTGTACCAATGCGAATATATTTTTCTTTTACTTCCACCTCGGGAAATTCCATCTTAAAATCTCTTGTAATTTTTTCTGTAAACTCCTCAATTCTAAGCACCTTATCCCTCCTTAAATCATATTCCCTTAATCCTTAATCCTGATAAACCAAAAGGCATACCTTCCTTTACGTTTAATTCCAGTTATGAAACTGGCCGTAAAGGAGATATGCCTCCGTTAGTGTTTTTTCTTCTATAAAATAACTATTCTACGATATATTATTTCTTCTACTTGATTTGAAATATCGTGCTTTTCTAAATAATCTTCCACGTCTTGAACTATCCAAATGCTCTCAGAAGCCTCTTTTAATATGCTTCTGTCCATTGATGGTATGTAGGTGAATATATCTTCTACAGTGCCATCCATAAAAATTTGTGTGCAACACGTAGTTTGGGGTCCTAAGTACATTCCACGCCTAAAGTATCCTTCTGTGTAAGGAACATTTCCTTTGTTATATAATTGTCCTTTACCATGAGCATGAAGTCCCCATATTCCCCCTATATATTTAGCATCCCCATTTTTATAGGGTATCGCTACAGTTGGAACCACTCCTCCATAAAACTCTTTGTTAAACTTTCTGCATGCTAGAAAAAATTCTAACTGCTCATCTGTTACTTTAATACTAAGACCATTCCTACGTTTTGCACAGTCTCCTGATAATACTTTGTCAATCCCTAGCACCTTATCACCTATTTTTTCTTTCATCATCTAAATCTCTCCTTTTAAAAATACTATGTTTTCAATTAATATGGAGTCAATACCCTCCATATGTACTTTCTGTTAAAGGAAAGTTGATTACATAAATAGGTCAAGGTCGCTATGGATATAAGTTTGCTCTAACTTGTCGAGACCGTGAAAGATTTAGTTATCAAGGTTCTTAGTTTCTTTTGTATATACAGTAACAAGAAAATATTACCATAGTATTCTATGATATGCAAGGCTCTAGGGGGTATTTGTTGTTAACTTGTAATATTTTGAAATAATGGATTATACACTTGCAAATGCAACGCTACCCCCTTTACCCTTAGAATCTATGATTCCCTCATAATCCCGTATTATGTCATTTCCCTTGCATTGTTTTCTCTATTTCTTCAACTAACTCACTTTCAACAAGTTCTAAATTTGTCTTACCAATATAACCAAATTTAATATTTTTATTTCTTATATGGTTTATAAATCTATAGTAAGTTCCATGATTCATATAGCCAGTAAAGAAGAAAATAAAATTAATATTTTTTAAAGTATTAATATCAAAGTTCTCATTGAACCCATCTATTGTTAAAATCTGAGGATATTGCTCTTTAATTTTCCTTCTCCATTCAGTAGCACCTCCAACAATTAGAATTCTATATTCTTCTAGGTATTCATTTAGCGTTTTTACCTGTTTTTGCGGAGTATATTCATTTTTAATAGAGAATAGCATTTCTCTCAACTTATAAATTTCATCATTGTAGACTGCTTTCTTCTCTGTTCTTAGTTCTTTTTCTAAATCTTTAATCTTCTTATTCAGTTGATTAATTAATTTTTCATATTGTTTCTTTACCTTATTAATTTCAGATATTTGGCTGTTTTTAGTTAAATTAATCTCTTGATTTAAAGACTCTATTTCCTCATTTAATCTCTGATTTTCCTTTTGTAATTTATCATTATTGTTTTCAAGCATCTCTAAATTTAGGTATAGGGTTTCTTTATTATTCTTAAAGAATGTTTCTTTTACATCTTTATAGGCTTTTAGTAGGGATTGTATAATAATTCCGTTAATAAGGACGTTTGTTGTACGTTCTAAATTTTTATCAGAATAAAGTAGCAAATAGGCCGTAATTATTTTGTCAATATCCTCCTCATTTAGCACAATGTCGCTTAGTAGTGCACTAATACTCATTCTTTCAAACTCAAATATAAGGGACATTATTGTCTGGTACTTTTTAATTTCTTCATCCTGTGCATTAAAAATATCTTCAAATCCCCTCCACCTGCCCTTATTTGCTTCAATCCTCGATTTAATACTGTCAATAGTTTCCCGTTTAGAATTTATTAACGGCTCGATGTCTTTAACAGTAAAAGATTCTGTCTGCATTATTTTCATTGCATCAATATAAGAATCTACAAACTCCTTCTGCATATTATCTTTTATTTTATGATTTAATTTCAATACAGCATAAAATATAATATTCTCATATGCCTTATACTCAGTAGGCGTTTTGACTGTATCGCGTAATTCTAGCAGCATCATAGCCACATCTATGAATTGGTTCCTGCTTAAACTGGAATATATTGTAGGATAATGCCTTGCTATTAAATTCATTACCTTAGAGCATACAGACGCATCTTCCTCCGCGGCTAAAATAATTCCCAATGCTTTTTTAGCATAGAATTCTCTTTCTATCCCTGCCATAGTAATAGCCACATGATGGTACGCATTGGATTCTTTTGCCTTCCTGTAGAAATTATATTTATCAGTTTCATAAATAGTTTCTATTTCTTTTTTCATCTCTTCTTTATATATAAATGCTGCTGAAACATGTGCCAAGATTCCATTATATGCTCTAGCATCTTTTTCAATATCTACTACTTCACTTATTAACATTTTAACCTCCCAAAATCTTTATGTACTAATAATTTGCCTTTAGAAAATAAAAGTACGGTAAATACACCCAATTCCTTGTATCAAATTAACTCCCACTTTTTAAATTGCTACCTAAACCCAATATTTCTCCTACTCAGTAGGTTCTATAATTTCTAATTTAAAATTCCATCCTTCACAAGACATCATCATTCTACCTAGTTCTTTCAGGCTATATTCCTGTCCGTCTATAATAAATTTTGGTGTTCTATCGTCGTATCTATCATCCCATTCAATACGCCCTTCTACTAGATTATCTTTAAAAGAGATAAGTTCATACCCTTGGAATACTTCTCTTTTTATGTACTTTTGTGATAATCCTTTTTTTATCTTTTCATAAAGCCTCTTTAAAGCATCATTTGAATCTTCTTCAAACTCTTGATGTATTTCAAAGGAATATCCTACTTTATCTTCCTCAATAAATTCTATAGTCTCCCAACATATACCTGTGGGGTGAATCTTCTTTCTTATTGGGATTGATAGACTTGGCAGTTCGAAAAAAATCTAAATCAATATCTAATATGTAATTTGGGTGATAATCTACAGGAATCTCATTAAGACAAATAGATAAATCATCATCTTCAATACAATTATCCGATAGAATTCGTTCATAGTTATTATCCTGAGCCATTCCCAAATACTTATTATAAAAGTCTTTAGGTATATAGTAAATTTTATCATTTTCAGGGTCGTATTTATCATCAACACATTCAAAACTTATAACAAAAGCCTTCGATATAATACCTTTTTTCGTAGCAAAATCAATATGTTCATCATTGTTTAATTTCTTTATAAATGATAAATCATCGATATTAGAATCCTGAAGCATATCAATAGCCATTTGATTGGCTTTATCAAAGTCATAAGTATGTCCTGTATTTTCACATTTGTCACAGCAATAATATCTAAATGCTAGTAAAGTATCTGTATGCTGGTCCAGTGTAATAAGCACTGGCAGAAATAGTTCCCTCTTATAATAATCTATCCAATGCTTTAAAACATACTGATGTTGCTCTTCTATAAATACTTTTTTACCTTTTATATTTTTATATATAATAATCCCCCTCTCATTGATAAATTCTAGTAATAATAATCTTCTTTATATTTTCAAGAAAAATTTCATCTGGATACCACACTTCCGTATATGGTATATAAACTTCCCTATAACCTACTTCATTTCTTGCTGCACCATTTTCAATAAGATTGCAATATAATTCTTTCTTCAAAATCAAGTAAACAACTTTATTTTGAAATTGAGTTGGATGTAAAAAATAATATTTATCCAAAGTATCATAAATAATTTCTTCTGCTTTATTCCTTAGGTCAAATAAACAAATATAGCCTCTTTTCCTTCCATAACTATTCTCAGATTGTGAGTATGAGTACTTGAATTTTTTATCAGCATTTGAAATCACTTTACCATCCTTTAATATCTGACAAAAATTTTCTACAGAGGTAACATGGAAAACCTCATTTTTAAGTAACGGTACAATGTCAGATTCAAGGCGTGAACTATGAATATCGATATATGTAATCTTTTTTGATATTTTACATCTTTCCATAGCCACGCCCCTATCTATTAAAGTAATTTTGTACGGTTTTTCCTCAATAAAATTAACTACTCCCTGTTGTTTAACTTCTCATAAGTCTCAGCCAGCATATACTCCATTAGGGCATTCTTGAACTGCTCATCATCCAAAACACGGGTAAAGAATGATTGGTTCTGGTCCATCCTATCAATAACTTTATTAATAAAAACTTTTTCAAAAGCAAACCTAAAATCATCAATGGTATTTGTTTTAGCCTTTTGAACCAAATCCTCATCAGTAGCAAAATCCTCTTTAATCTGCTCCACAGATAACTGGTCGGCTTTTGTAAAGTCTGTTCCAAACCGATTATTAAGTCGCTCAATAATACTTGAGAGATATTCTTCCTGTTCTTCTTTTACCCCTGTCCCTGCGAATTTTACAGGTGTAACTGGTACATTTTCATCATCAGAAGTTAGAGAAATACTTCCTTCAAATGTCTTCTTGGTAGTATAATACTCCAAAGCAATCTCATCTGCTAGGTGAATAGTAGAACCTTTTTCCTTTGGCAGTTTTTTAAGCAGATATGTCAAGTATACATATAATTTATGGAGTTCTACATCCTCAAAGGGCGTGATTTGAAGGATGAAGGAATAAAGCCTTATGAATTTCGTTGCTTGGCTACTAAAATCCTCTTTATGCTGTTCATCCAACTTTTTAAACCTTTCTATGGCTATATCTATCAAGTGGTTTAATATTGCCCTGTCTGAAGAAGTCTTTTTTTCCTTATGTCTAAAGTATATATGAATAAACCTATCCAGTTCTTCTTTTAAATACACGCCAGAGGCATTTAACATAGTTTCAATATCATAAAGAAGATTGGGCTCTGTCACTTCTTCCACGATAGTTGCCTGATAGTAGGGTTTGAAGGCCTCCTGAATATCCTCTGCCTTATTTACAAAGTCGAGGATAAAAGTATCATCTTTTCCCCCACAGGTTCTGTTAAGTCTTGATAAAGTCTGTACTGCTTTAACCCCCGACAACTTTTTGTCTACATACATGGTATGTAAAAGGGGCTGGTCAAAGCCTGTCTGATACTTTTCCGCAACTAGCAGCACTTGATATTCATCAGTGGCAAAGCAGTCTGGAAGTTCAGACTCCTTAAATTTATTCATACCACTTTCAGTATGGTCTACTCCATCATCCTTTACAGTTCCTGAAAAGGCTACTAGGGTTTTCATATCTTTATAGCCTTTCTTTTTGATATATTCATCAAAAGCATGCTTATATCGTACAGCATGAAGCCTAGAACTGGTCACAACCATTGCCTTAGCCCTTCCCCCTATCTTATGCCTGGTTACGTTTCTAAAGTGTTCCACCATGATTTCAGTCTTTTGGGCGATGTTATGGGGATGAAGACTAACATATCTTGTAAGTGCTTTTGTGGCCTTAGCCTTGTCAAAAGCAGGGTCATCTTCTATTTTCTTTGCCAATTTAAAGTAGGTTTCATATGTAACATAGTTTTGAAGTACATCCAGTATAAATCCTTCTTCAATTGCCTGCCTCATAGAATATAAATGGAAGGGATGGGGCAGTCCATCTTCACCTATAGTTCCAAACATTTCAAGAGTTTTGGCCTTTGGTGTTGCCGTAAAGGCAAAGAAACTGATATTTGGCTGTTTTCCCCTTTTCTTTATAACTTTTAATATCTCTTCATCCGGGTCGTATTCTTTGCCTTCCAACTCTTCATCTAGTTTTGCTGCTTCTTCAAGACTACTTGCTGACAGTACTTCTCTTAAAGAAGCCATATTCTCTCCTGCACTGCTGGAATGGGCTTCGTCTATAATTACTGCATATTTACGATTTTCTAACTCCCCAACCTTTTCAATAATAAAGGGGAATTTTTGTAGGGTAGAAATAATAATTCTCGTTCCTCCTTGGATGGCATCAGCCAATTGATTGGAATCTTTATCTATTTTTTCAACAACCCCATGTTTATGCTCTAACTGATAAATGCTGTCCTGTAATTGCCTGTCTAAAACCCTTCTATCGGTAATAACAATCACTGAATCAAATACAGGATTATCTTCATCATCATGAAGGTTAGCAAGCCTATGGGCAAGCCAAGAAATAGAGTTGGTTTTCCCTGAACCTGCACTGTGCTGTATAAGATAATTTGTTCCTGCCCCCTTCTCTTTTGCACCGGCTTCCAGCTTTCTTACTGCATCCAATTGATGATATCTTGGAAATATGACCTTTTCTGATGTATATGTGTTTCCGTCTATATCCTTCTTTTCTTGGATCTCTATAAATACAAACTTCTTCAATATATCCATCAGGCTATCCTTTTGAAGTATCTTTTCCCAAAGGTAAGCAGTTTTAAGGCTATCAGGATTGTCGGGATTTCCGCATCCTCCATCACGCCCCTTATTAAAGGGTAAGAAGAAAGTCTTATCCCCTGAAAGCCTTGTAGCCATATAGGCCTCTTGAGTATCTACTGCAAAGAATACAATGGCTCTTTTCTTGAACTGAAATAATAGTTCATTAGGGCTTCTATCTTTCTTGAATTGTATAATTGCATCTTCATAAGTTTGACCAGTAAAAGGATTTTTAAGTTCAAGTACAACAACTGGAAGTCCATTGATACAGATAAGAATATCAATGCTATTTTCATTTTTAGTGCTATAGCGTACTTGCCTAGTAACAGATATGCAGTTCTTTTCATAAAATTCAACTGTTTTTTCATTTAATTTACTAGCAGGTTTAAAATAAGCAAGGTCTAAATATACGCCATAGTCCTTAATCCCATGCCTTAATATATCAACCATACCTCGGTTGTTAAGTTCCCGATTTAATCGGCTTAGCACCTTAAATTGATACTGATTCTTATAGATTTCTCTTAATCTTTCCATTTTCTTGGGCTGAGTATCCTCTAAGAAGTCAAATAGGATTTTTGTGTCAAGGGCAAACTCTTTGTTATAGTCATTAGGATTACCCCTAACATATCCAGATTTTAAAAGATGTTCTTCAACATATTCTTCAAAGCCCTTTTCTGAAAGTTCCACTGGAGTTTTAGCCATTTTTCTCACTTCCTTACTAACTATTTGTTAATACATCAATTTCATTTACACCCCATATCTTCTTACATATCTCTTTATAGAGAGATTGCCTTTCAATGAATTCTATCTTATCAAATTTAACATATGGCTTAAAAGGTAACTGTGTATTATTCATAAACCGTAAAAACAACGGATTATTTTGATAACAGTTCTGATTTAAAGTTCGAGCCAATAGGTTTTCACTGTCATACTTGATTACCTTCTTACTGTATTCCATGTCCTGCAAACTTCTATTTTTATCTTTAGGAAGTATTAATAGTCCCCCGAATCTATTTCTAAAGTCCTTAAACTCTTCTTCTGTTGAAAAATCAACTTGATGATTTCCTTGGGTGTAATCATCAGCCCAAATATGCTCTATATCGTAGGGGTTTTTTTGTTCTCTATTTACATAGTCGGCAAAATTGCTGTTGATACCGCTTTGCTCCTCTAAATAATAGGTCATTCTCGAGAGAATATGGAGCATATATCTTCTTGTAAACTGATTTAAATATAAACCATCAATTCCATCAAGAGTATATCCCATATCACTTATGTAATCTTTTAATAATACTGCCAACTCTTGTATGTCCTTATTACGTATCATTTTTGTAATATTGAATACTGTATATTTAATTGAAGAGTAATCTACCGTCTTAAAATTAAAAATCCTGATTGAGATAAACTGGTCAATAAAACAGGAAACCATTTTAATTTTCTTATTAATAACATCCTGTGTATCGTCACTTTTTATAGCCGATAATATAATTTGGTACTGCAGCGTAAACCCTCTATCTGCATTATAAAATACATGCTCATAATCCTTATTAAACTTACGGGAGTATTCCTTTAAGCGAATGTAAATATCAGCATACATGTTGAAATTTTTAAGGACAAAATTTTCAAAATCTGCGCTGGTGTTTAAGCCCACAATAGATTTATTTTCCCGAACCCATTTGTGAAATGTTGTTCCGATAATATCAAAGTCTTTATTTTCTGCTTCTTTCTTACCTTCTCTGATAGTTTCTGCATATTGAGCCCTTAACCAGTTCTTTATGAAGTCTGCGTCTCCATCCTTTTCAATTTCCTTTAACTGTATGACTTTGTTCTTCCATAAGTCATTTGCCTTATTTCTGATAGTATTATCATCCATCTCCGAAAGAAGGTATCCCTTTAACATTTCCGTAGGAGTAAGCCTTAGTCCCCTATCATTCATGGTTACAAAAACCTTATGGGCATCCTGCTCCGAATCAGTCCTTATCTGCACTAAAGATACATTATCGATTAGCCATTCAATAAATACTGGAAGAGGACTTTCTTTTAATTCATCAGGAAAAATCCGTTCAATATCTTTATACCTATTGTAAAGGTTAAGGACACTTTCTGATTGCTCATTGGTAGTATCATAATCCCCTGTCTCAAACAGAGATGCTAAGCATCCTTCCCTTTCAGGTACATTGATACAAAAGGTCTTTTGGCCATACATTTCAGAGTAAATCAGATTATCAATGTTTACTTTAGGCCAAGAATTCTGCTGTTTTTGAAGATTGTTTAGGTAAATGAGAAGCAACGTTAATGACGATAACCTCTGCTGTCCATCTATAATTGCATTATCATTTGTAAGGATAATGGGACCTAAAAAGTAATCCCCATAATTCCTTACATCCATCTGCCTATCCTCATCTTTATAGAACTCATTAAACTCGTTGGTTAAGTCTTCTATCAATTCTTCAATCTGCTTAGTTTCCCAATTATATTCTCTTTGGTAATACTGAACCGTATATTTATTATTTAACAGATTGCGAATATTCCCCGCATGGGCTGTTATCTTATTCATTCATTAATCACCTCGCTCATATTCTCAAATTCCCTCACATCAACTTTACCTGTTACTGCTTCAGAAATGAGGGACTGACGGTATTCTTTGAGTTTTTGGATTTGTGTACTTATATCAGATATTAAATCATCCATATTATTTGTCAGTTTAATCAAATATTCAACAATCTCTTCTTGCTCCTTAATATTAGGCAAAGGAACTTTTAAATTGCCAATAAAATCCCAACTTGCACGTGGCATTTTTGCTCCATATGTTGATGAATTAACTACATCAATAAATATCGGCGACAGCATAAATAAGTATAAGTACTCTGGCAACATATTAGAAGCAGTTCTTAACACAAGAAGTTCCGATGTGCATCTCCCATTAAAATCTGCAACAATACATTTGGCCAGATAAGGTCTTAATTTCCCAAATAATACATCGCCCTTTCTAAAAATATTCGCTGTCTCTCCAACTGCTTGTTGTTCATCGTTGTTATTCGTTAATAACTTTCCGGTTTTCGACTCAATACTTTCCAGCCCCACATAAGTTTTATCATTGTCACCATCACTTGCTTTTACATTTCTTATATTTGATAAATATTTTATTCTTCGTATATCCCAATGCTCCGGTATCTCCCCTATCCACTCAATCCCTGAATCCTTCATCCTAACACTTGAATTAAGCCCTTTGGTAACAGCCTCAGTTATAATCGCCTGCCGCTTTTCCTGTAATAGTTCAATTAATTTTTCCTTATCAGTAATTAAAGCATCTATCTCGGCAGTTTTTTCATAAAGAAAATTGGCAATGGCTTTTTGTTCGTTCATTGAAGGTGTCAATAATTCAACCATCGACAAACTGCTATTTGATAATTCCATAAAAGTAGTCCCTTGCCCCAAAGCATTTAAATAAAAACTTATACTATATATCCAATAATAAAAATACTCGTGATTGATTACTTTAGTAGAAACTAAACTCTTACAACCTTGATTAGTACATAAATCTACACCAGCAATAGCAACATAGCCTATTGGTGCCCTTGTAGAAATAATAATACTGTTCATTGGCACTTTCTTTGCTGAACAATTACATAATCCATCTTCAGTAATCTTTCTTTCAGAATCCTTTATATAAACCTCAGTTAATTTACTTAAATCATTTGGTGTTATCCAAACAATTTCTCCATTCCAATAATTTTCTTCTGAACTGCTAGGTGTTCCTCCATTGACAATTTTAAATACTCTCTTTAGAGGTGTTACCTCCCACTCCTCAGGTATCTCACCTATCCACTCAACACCAGAATCCTTATACCTCTCATATCTTCTATACTTTCTCATTCACCCATCACCTTCTTCAACCTTGCCTGAATACTCTCCTCAAGTTCCTTAATCTCCTTTGCTATCTCTTCGGAAGGCCTTAGAGGCTCATATTTATAAAAGTGCCTTGTAAACGGTATTTCATATCCGATTTTAGTCTTACTTTCGTCTATCCAGGCATCAGGAACATGAGGTTTTACTTCCCGTTCAAAGTATTCATGAATATCCTCTTTCAACGGTACATTCTCAGTATCTCTTAAGTCTGAATCTGGCTCTGGGTTACCCTTACTATCCATACAAATATCTGCTGTTTCATCCTTTTCAGATAAGGCAGATAATATAGCCTTTAATAGAGGGCTGTTCAAATTAATATCTGCTACTTTAAAAATCTTTTTAAGTACCTTGGTAAAGGTATCCCTATTTTTATAAAGAACATTAGCGTCCATTGTTTGTAAGGTATCTATTATTTGTCTTTGAGTTTTCTTGCCTTCCTCTATTTCTTGAAGCCCTGCTGCACCTTTCTTCCTGGATTCAGCAAGTTTCTTAAAAGCCGTTTCATTATATAAATTATTAATTCTCTCTTCAGTTACTTGGAAGTTAAGCCTTAAGGGTCTCTCCACTACTATCTTCTGGTATCCAAAATCCTCGTTATCAAAAATTTTGCAGTACTCATTTTCTTTAAAATCCCCATATATCCTCGTAATTTCTTTTATCTGTTCCTCATTGATTTCATTTCTCTTGTTTCCAAGGCTCTTTCTCATTTTCTGATAGAAATCTACTGCATTGACCAATTGTATTTTTCCTGTCCTTACAGGACCTTTCATTAGGTCATTGTTCTTACGGTTGGTTACTATCCAAATATAAGTAGAAATGCCTGTGTTATAAAATAACTGGTCGGGCAGTGCAATAATCCCTTCCAACATATCATTTTCAATTATCCATCGCCTTATCTCTGATTCTCCTGAACCTGCATCTCCAGTGAATAATGGTGAACCATTAAAGATAATGGCAATACGGCTGCCTTTTTCATCTTGCCTCATTTTAGATATTAAGTGCTGTAAAAACAAAAGAGAACCATCCGATATTCTGGGAAGACCCGCACCAAATCTGCCATCAAACCCATCTTTCTCATATTCTTCACGAATAAATTTCTCTGCTTTTTTCCATTCCACACCAAATGGGGGATTAGTAAGCATGTACCTAAAAGTTGTACCCCTGTGTCCATCCTCTGTAAAACTGTCTCCTAAGATGATGTTATCTGCATTTTGCCCTTTTATAAGCATGTCGGATTTGCAGATACTAAAGGATTGGGGATTTATCTCCTGACCAAACAATTCTACTTGTATTCCAGGATTTAATTCTTTCAAATGCTGCTCTGTAACTGAAAGCATGCCTCCAGTCCCTGCACAGCAGTCGTAAACAGTTGTAACAAGCCCTGGTTGAGTCAGTTCCTCATTATCTTCGTTTAGGAGAATATTTACCATGAGCCTTATAACCTCACGAGGGGTGTAGTGGTCTCCTGCCTCTCCATGTTCAGAAAATCTTCTTATCAGTTCTTCAAATATGTATCCCATTTCTGTGTTACTTACTACATCGGGATGCAAATCTATTTTATTAAATTCAGATATCACAAGATAAAGCAGGTCATTATCATTAAGTTTTGTAATCTGCTTATCAAAATCAAAATACTCTATGATTTCCCTAGCATTCTTAGAAAAACCATTAATATAATTCCTTAAATTATTTGAGATATTATCTGGCTCTGCTAATAACTTTTCAAAATCATATTTGCTGGTATTATTGAATTCCTGACTTGAAATCCTATTTAAAACAGGGTCTACGTTTTGGAGCCCTGACTTCTTTAATGCTTCATACTTTTTAAGTACTTCCTCTTTAGTGGCTGCAAGAACACAGTCAAACCTCCTTAGTACGGCCATAGGTAGAACTACATCCCCGTATTGTTCTTTTTTATAAGGACCTCTTAAAAGTTCTGCTATACTCCATATAAAGTTAATTTTATCTTGAAAATTAATCAAATTTATCACTCCTATGTATTTTTCAATTCGGGCTTATCAAATTAGGTATTAGTATCTCATACCAAATTATATCATCTATACTTTAATATTCTATATCTTTTTAGGTTTTCCTTTGCATATTGCATCTTATATAAGATGCAATGCTATATGTAAAGAAACATGCCAAAGGCATGTAATAGTTAGTCCTTTATTATGCAATAATAGGATTTTTCAAAGACAATGCCATATAAAATAGTTCATCTAAATACAGCATCAATTTTAATGAATTTATTTCAGTGTCATAGTTAACAGCCTGTCCATGAAATATTTTGTGCCTGCTAAAATCATGTACCCCATCTGGTTTTTCGGGATTAAATCTGACATAGAATGAATCCATACAATTAAAAGCATAACTAACAATAAATCCATCTAGTTCCTTTGCTTTCTCTTTAAAATTGTCATACAAGATACCAAATTTAAATGCCGTTACATCATAATTTCCCCTCATAAAGTCCCGAATGATGCCTTCAATCATTAGTGCCCATACTGGAACTGATAGAGAATACATTTCTAATTTATGAGCATAGAAAGCATCATTAACCTTCTTTTCCCACTTATTAAAATACTCTAATTCATTCCATCCGTTTATTATCTCTTCAAGTTCTCTGCATTCATCAGATTTATAATAGTCAGATATTATTTTATCTACATCTTTCTGCTTTAGAGTTTCTTTATTTTTATAAATATAGTTTATTATTTCTATGGGAAGGGAACTAATAAACCACCATCCAAATTGGAGCATGGTTTTTGCCTTTTTATTTAAATTATCGCTAATATTTTTTCTTGCAAACAGAATTTGCTGTGTCTCCAATAAAAACGGTCTTATATTGCCAATGATATCCTGCTGCACATTTGCAAAATTAAATAACTTGTCATGATGTGTGAAGTTAAGTATTTTGTTTAATTCTGCTCCAAATACTTGCATATGGCTCTGAATGCCACTATTCATGACATTTCTAAGTGCTTCTTGACTTTCTAATGCCGTTTTAACATATTCCATGTTGATTGGCTGTAATATATCCCTTATTGCATTTATTTCAGAATAATAGTTTTTAATTGTTTCATTAACAATGCTCGTTGCTGGTGCTAATATAGGCTGCATTTCTATTATCGATTTATTTATACTCCTTTGTATCGGGTTAATAACTTCCATATATGTACCTATCATGTTCTCCATCTTACTTGCAGTAGCCGCCAATTCCATCAACGCTGAATTGCCTATAATGTTTTGATATATTGCCATATCAATCAAAGGAGGTCTTACTGTTTCTGTTATTCTACTTAGTTTTGATACTAACTCTATGCCTGGCAGTAAGTTTTTATAGCAGGCAGCAAAATCTAATTTGGGCTTTAATTGCTCTGCTACTTTTTTCATATGTTCTCTATACTTTTCTGTTTCTTTTTTATGTATCAAATAGAATTTTTGGAAGAAGTCATCTGTTTCCTCAGGTACTTCTTCGGTAAATCCTTTTAAATAGTCTGAACTATTTATTATTTCTTCTCCTACTTTTTGCAAGTCATTATCTGATAAACCCTCTATGTCGTCTAAACCAAGAATAGGGAAGTCATCTTCTTGGTAAATAACTTTTTTATTATTGTTGATTATCTTCAAAACCATTGTGCAGAATGATTTTCTATAACTTTCTGTTTCTTCAAAGGCCTTTTCATAAGCGATTGCAGCATTCATGCTATAATAAACAGGTATTTTTAATTCTCTGCCCTTCCAATTTACAGGTACCAATTTTATCGCTCTTTTATGGGCTTCTATTATATCTTCTACATTTGTTATTTTCTTTACATCTCTAGATTCTTTTTTCACAGATATCACCCTTTGTCCAAATACTGTTAATTCCATTTTACGACACGTTAACTTGTTTTTCAATGAAACTATATATTATGAACATTGCGCTCTATAACTCTTTAATTAAAGTTGATTATATGGGATATATTAGAGAAAGAGTACGTGCCTTTACTAGCATGTACTCTTCTTCAAACATCATGATAAAAATTTTTCTATATATAAAATTCGCCATATATCAGTTCTTCTTTCGCTACCTCTACTTTATTTAGGATATCAACAGTTAAATCAGGTTCGGAAACATATACATCAAATCTGTACTCTTATGATTTTTCTATGTCAATATAATATTAACAACTATCGTCCGCTATACCATCCGATTTAAATATTGTTCCATTTATATTTTATCCAATCCTCCTTCTCTCTTATTATTCTGCATATAACATTATTTTTAAAATATTGATAGCACTTTGGTCCAACCTCTTGTAAATGCCAGTAACACTGACCTCCAAAGCAATCGCTATCATCTGCTAAATAATATAGTTTGTCTTTAATTTTATATATTGGTTGTCCTAAATAGTATCCTATTAAATACTCTTTATAATTCTTATTAAAATAACTATAATAATCAAAGTCTTTTGGCATTCCTTCTTCGTCTTTAGCAAGATATTTATGAATTTCTCCTGAAAGGTTTATTTGAAATGAATCCCCTTCTCCACTAAAAATTAAGGAGTCTTCACCGTCTTTTTCATCTTTATATATTTTTGTAAAATTATCTATCGTTTTCTTAAATATGTTGTTTTTATCTTCCCAACAAGTTCTGTTAAGTATTATGTGCATTATATAGTCTATTCCGCTTGTAGAGTGATTTTCTATAAAGTTTTCTATATGACCGACTACTCCTTTATTAAATACCTTACTAATCTCATTGCTTTCTTGAATAACATATATATCTAATTCTTTTATCTCATAAAATTTAATATAATATTCGCAGTACTTAAATATAGATGCAATATTTAAGTCACAGATATAGTGTATATCATCATAATGCCATATATATTCATTTTGGACATCAAGCAAAAAAGTTTCTTTATATTCTTCCATTTCTTTAAAATCTTCTTTTGTTATTTCGTTTAATGGCTTTTTACATAAATAATGTTCAATTTTTTCTGCCGCCTTATCTGTTATTTTATAGTTTAAAAATTGTTTCATAGTAAAGACCCCTTTCTTTTAAAAAAATATATATCTTATACTAGCAGGTACTCGGGAAATCAAGTACCTGCCTTTAGTACTACACATTCCATTATTCATGACTACAAAAATAACATCTTTTGGTTTTATTACCTGGTTATATTCACTATCTTCTGGAATTAATATCGATTTTGTTTCATCTTTAGGTCCATATAGCAGGTCAGTACCCAGCCATTCCCACAAAATGCTCTCAATCCACTTTTACAGTAAATTTATTATGCTTCTTCTAATTTATCTGCAAAATACTTCTCAATTACTTCATTGCAATCATTTTTTTCAAGCCATTCATATGCTTCCTCTGGTTCTAAAGGAATAATACCTTCGGTTCCCCATCCACATCCATAACCTGACTCTCCATACTTTGATAAGGCACCACCTGAATAACACAGAAACATATTACCTTTTTTGGTTATATATAATTCTTCATGCAAATAATTAAAGTCATCATTGCCAAGACCATTCCAGTATTTGCCCAATAATTCCGCCGTTTCTGTATTATAAACTTTACGATTAATTATTTTTTTCATATTTCATTTCTCCCTTGCTTTTTGATATAATACTTATTAATAAATTTATTTTTATAAATTTCCACTGTAAAAGGGGCATTCGGCAAAATGCCTCTTTTACTTCTTTGGTACTTGGCGCCCTAATCCTTACCATAGAATCATCTCCTTTCCCGACCCTCTATTATTGAACATAACACATGTTTTTAAAAAGTAAGGTGATTTGCAAGATTTTAAAAAACTTCTTTAATAAGCCATATCTCGTTTTTCTCCCCTTCTATTTTTGAGCATAACACATGAAAAATAGGCAGGATCGATTTTATATAGGTCTTTAGTCCTATTTTTGTATGTTTTAAAGAAATTTTTTATTTTCCCTTTGCTAGTCATGCTGTTTTAAATTTGTCATTAAAAAAACTGCCTACTAAAAAAGTAGACAGTTCCTCAAAGAAAAGATGCTATGACAAAACCTGATATCGGATTTGGATTTATATTGTAATTACTATAATATCCCTATGTCAAGTTTACTTTTTACACCCTTTAACACTATATCCTTAATCCCTTAACCCTATAATTATGTATATTAGTGAAATTAGGGTAAAGGCTTAAGGCACAAGGGCTTTGGTGGGTTTCCATGCGACAAAAAAAGATGTGGGGAAATTACATAAACACTAAAAGGCAAGTACTTCCGTTCAAACGAAAATGCACTTACCTATAATTATCCTTAAATCTTATCTCCTATATTTACTATATTTCATAATAAGTTTATCTAGTTTTGTGCTTATTTCCAACAGTTCATTGTTTACTGCTACATTTGACTCCTGAACAAATTTTCTGTTTATATTGTCTGTTAGCATTTCTATTTTCTGTTTTAAATCCTTTAATTCATCCGCTATATGCTTTACTTGAGCCTTTTTTCCATTCTTCTCTTTATACAGATTGCTATCAGCCATATCAATCACCTTTTCCAGTTCGTACATAGAATCTGCGTAGGCTGAACCTGCGCTTATCTCAATATTAATATTTTCTCTTTCACATCTTTTCCCGATACTTTCCCTGATTCTATCTATTACCTTTTGAGCCGCACTTTCTTTGGTATCTGCAAGTAATATAAAAAACTCGTCCCCACAACTCCTTATTCCGATATCCTGTTTTCTAATGTTTTCCTTTATGGCTTGCCCGACAATCCTTATGGCTTTATCTCCAATCAAATGACCTTTGGTGTCATTGAGATGTTTTAGGTTATCTATATCAATAATAATTAATGTAAAGCGTTTAGGCATGGTACAACGCAACATATATGACATCAACTGTTCCCAGTAGTTTCGGTTATGCAGGCCTGTCAGGGAATCTATATACGCATAGTTTGGCTGTAATTGAATAAGAATCAAATAATATACTGCTTTATCTAAATTAACTTTATCAATAGTTACAATATGACGCATAGCCCTGTAATCAATAGTATCGTCAACAGGTAAATAGTCAGAGATATTTATAGCCTCTAAGTACTCATATGTAACATCCCTATCGATATTGCTATAGCAAACTATACTTTCTTGGTCTATCAATATACAGACTGTCTTTCCTACACTAGTAAAATTCTCCATTTCATATTCTCCTATATAAATACAAAGATAGTACATTTAAATTAGTAGATAATGATATTCGTAATGCTTTTGCTAATCAGGTTATATCTATTTTTTTAAGCATAAAAAAACACACCTCTCCTTCACTTAATTCAGTGTAAGAGAAGTGTGTCCTTCCCGACAGTATATCCACATATTACCGCATTTCAGTCACTAAAACAAGAATCAATACTTTTTCCTTTGTCCAATTATAGTCCAGCGAATGGCTGTCTTAGCAATGGTATCATGCTCATGTGTTAGTGTATCTACCTTTACATAGTAAGGCCTTATATAAAACTTGTAACCCATCTTTAGCAACCTTTCAGTAAACAAAATTAAAACTTTTACCGTCTGATAACTGGCCTTCATGCCGATACAATCGATATTTACAGCCAAGTTTTGCTTTATCTCTTCTAATGCTGCATCTACAACAGCATTGATATTGCTGTCTCCCGCAACTTTAAGCACCTTTATATTCATATCTCACATACCTCCATAAAGAATTATCTGAGGTATGATACAGGTTACTTTAAAACTATTTCAAGTTTTTTATATTGTATTACCCGCTTTGTTGTAGTCCCAACATCCCATATAAATTATGGCTCCACAAGAAGGTATGAACAATAATATCCTGAATTACAAAAATTCCTTTATTGCTCATACCCTCATCTATCTTACCAAGATTAAATAAGCATACCAAATAATAAAAAGTTCTCGTTAGTTCTAAAAAACACTTGATTTCTTAATTATTCATTTAATAACATGCATAAAACAATTAACGGAATCTCGTGGTAGAAAAGTATAGTAGTCACAGTAGTCGCTGTAGGGTTTTTCGGGGATAAATTAGTGGAATCTCGTGGTAGTAGTTGCAGTAGTCGCAGTAGTTGCTGTTGAAAAAG
>NZ_JACRTG010000002.1 GCF_014385195.1 Paratissierella segnis | reverse complement strand
AATGGCAATTCTTATAGATTAAAAGAAACACAGCTTTGGTTAGAAAAGCAATAATTTTTTTACCTAAACTAGAGGAATTTTGGATTAGAATATAGAGGAATTTTCACTTGACAAATACATTGTTTATATATCTCTTTAAAATTCTTTGGTTTTTGAACAGAAGGACGTCCAAATTTTACACCTTTTTTTAATGCTGAATCTATACCTTCTCGTTGTCTTACTTTTATATTAGTTCGTTCCTGTTCAGCAAGCCAAGAAAGAATTTGAAGGACTAAATTAGTAACTAATTCTCCTATTCCATCTAAATCCTTGTATTTTCTTGTATCAAGAAGAGGCATATCTAAAACTACAATATAAATATTATTATCTATAAGCCATTGCCATTCATTTAAAATTCCTTGTTTATTTCTTCCTAACCTATCCAAACTATGAATGAATAATGTATCCCCAGTGCGAATAGAACGCTTTAATGCTTGCCATTCTGGGCGGTTAAAGTCCTTACCGCTTTGTTTGTCTACATATATATCCCTCTCATCAATTTGTATATCTAAATCATATATAGCATCTAACTGTCTATCTAAATTTTGTTCTTTCGTACTAACACGCAAATACGCATAATTTCTTTGCACGTTTTATCACTCCTATTATACTTAATATAATTTGCATAACTGTTTTCTTGCGAAAAGTATTGCTAAAGGTTTTAAATTACACACTTTATTACAAAGTATACTTTTTTATAAAGTGTTTTTTAAATAATAATTTATATACTATATTAAAGATTTTCTTATACGGTTTATTTGTATTTAATTACCTGGAATATTAGTAATACATTGTATCCAAAAACATATTAATGAACTGGATTGAATGTTTTGGAATACTAGGTTGTATTTGTTTTTTAATATAAAACCCAACATGACTTCTTAATAATATATTATATAAGATATGACGTTGGGTTTCGATATAAGCCAGTATTTAAGCCTGTTACAAGGCTCTTATTTTTTTGAGTTTTACAAAACGAAAAACAGTTAAGCAATAATAACTCTATATTGTTTAATAAAGTATACTTTTATAAACAACTAAAAACTATATTAAAAAGTATTTAAAAAAGTCTAACACACTACTTTTTAAACATTTATAAATAGTAATATACTTTTATAAACAGTATAACGTATAAACTATAATAATGCAGCGTATAAAATAAAAAACTTTTAAAGTAGTTAAAGAATAGTAGAGAATTGTAATACTATCTATATAAAGTCTATCTATATAAAGTCCCATTTGGGTTTACACCCTAAAATTAAATATAAAAAAGTGATAGGCTCATTACCGAACAAGCCTACCACCTTAATAGAAAAGGAGATGATTAAATTATGAATACTTTTCCGTTCTTTAATTATTTTCTGTAAAGTTGTTATTGTTAGTATATTATATAAACATACTTTGTAATTGCAAGTATTTTTTATTTATTTTTTATATTTTTCTCTTTAATTTTCTCTCGCTAAAGTCTCTTTATATTTTCTCTTTATTTCTTTATAATTATCACTATTGGCTGTTTTCATTCTTCTAAATCCTGCAAGTGTCGCAGGGGCTTCATTTTTAAGAACTGTCTTATACTTTTCCCACTGCAATCTATCATTTCTTAGTATTTGTTTTTCTCTTTGTTGTTTATAATATTCTTGCACTTGTTTACTGGATTTTGACGGCTCTTTAAAAGGTTCATTACTTATTTTAATATATTTATCTACATCGTTTAATTCTTCTACGAAAGGCTCAAGCACATGACGGCATCTTGGGTGTATATTAGCATAACCAGAACTAAACGCAATATCCAGTTTGGGAAATCTTTTATCCTTACCAGATATACTATAAACCCTACCTTCATATGTTTGACAAATAGGACAGGCTCCAAGATGTTCCGACATCTTTACTAAATCATAACCCAATTCGCTAACTTGTTTAATAGTAGCCGTATTTGTTATTTCTCTTGTTGTGCTTCTTGCTACCATATCTGCATAAGCATCCATTCTAATTTCTCGTCCATTTTTCGTTTTTATAGCACTAATACCGTTCTCTGCAAAGTTTTTTAATATATTTTTCTTACATTCTCTTAATGTCTCATTTGTGCTTAATTTTAAACCTATTGCTTCCTCTGTGGCTCTCTGAATGTTATCTTTTATCTGTCTACCTATAAAGTAATTAGTATCGTTTAAATCTCCCAATTTATTCCTAATAAACACATTAATAGTTTTACGATGTGTTTTAGATAACTCTTTTAAAATCTCTGCTTCTTTAGTGCTAATCATCTTCTTACCCAGTTTTCTATTTACATAAATTATTCCTTGTACATAAGATTGTTGTACTAAAGACTCCATTAATGGAGTAGCCTTGCTTAACAGTAAGGCTAATTCCTTATCTGTCTGTTTTAATAATTCTTTTCTATATTGTGCTACTGTTCCACGGGGTTCTATAGTTTGTAATAAACGAATAAGTTCCTGTTGAGAGGCTGTAAATAATCTAATTAGTTGTTCTATATAAGATAGTTTTCTTTTAGCCATTTAACATCACCTCTCTTACTCATTTATCTCTTCATCTATCTCTTCATCTTCTAATAAATGTGGATTAGGAATAAGCAGAGGATTGGCTTCCATTTCTTCTTGCACTATTCGTTCATATTCTTCTTCTGCTTCTTCACGGCTCATATCATTTGCCATCATAATAGAAGTAACGTGACTTAATGTAGGCTTATTACCATTTTTAATTTGCATAATTTCTGCTTCTTCTTTATCGTCATTTGTTAATCCATCTTTCCATTCAATAATTAATTCGTTTTCCGCTATGTTATAACCTTCCATTTTAGCACAACCAGAAATTGCCTTTCTAATTGCTGTATCCATAGAATTCCTTATTCTGCTAACCTTTTGTAAAGCAGTTTCCATTTTAAGTTTGTAAGCAATACCACTTATATTCCCATTTACATTTTCTTTATCGCCTAAAATTGTTCCACCCATTTCGCTAAGCGTATAAAGTGCATTTTGTAATTCTTGTATAAATCTAAAGTTTGCTTCAAGTTGTGCATCCCATGTTAGATAGTTCACTTTTCCATCCGTTCCTTCTACAACAAAATACGAACCTGTCTTTAAACTATAACTATCTGTTCTTCTATCGTATTTTAGCGCACTAGCGGGTCCTTGCATACTTGGTTCAGCATGTCTATCAAGAATTTTTGATATTTGGGAAAAACGTACTTCTAGTTCAGAAACAATAGTATCTATTACATCATAGTCAGAAATTCCAAAAATATTATCACTTGTAATAAGATTAGTTACGGGAATAATAGCAAAATCATTTAACCCAGTTTCTATTGTTTTTTCTTCATCAGTAAATTCTCTAACAATTTTTCCGTTTCGAATTAAAAAATATTTTATTGTATACCTACCTTTTTCGTGGATTTCACAATATAATTCTGTTTCTTTGTCATTAATTTGGCGTGGAATACAAAGAACATGATATTGTATTTTTCTTACATTTCTCGGGCTTACAATAGGAAACCATATCGCAGGTTGTGTTATATCTATTACACCTTTGTTTAATTCTTTATAAAGGTAAAAAAGTCCAACGCCGTATCTACTTGTATCCATCGCTGTTATATACATTAAATTAAAAACATCATTTTTATTTAAAATATCATCTAAAATCTTTTGTTTATTTTTGTCCTGAATAGTAATTTTAGGTGTTTCACCCACAAGTAAATCGGCTACTTTTTTAGTAACAAGTTGATGATAGTTTAAAATCATATCAAAAGATACAATTTCTGTATAATCATTATTAATTCTTTTTATTCTATTAAATTGATTCTTATAAACTTCTTCGTGTTTACCTTCAAAAAGTTTTTTATAATCTATATAATTTTCTAATCTTTCTTTTTCAGTTGCAGGTGGAAAAGTTTGTCCAACCTGTAAAAATTTTAAATCTGTAAGCATAGGTACATACCCCCTTTTATGTTACTTTAATTTAATAAAACCAACTCCGTTTTTACTTCCCCAGAATTGTTCTGTAGCATATCTAATAGCGGCAATCGCATCATCCTGGAACGGAACAGGTTCTTCTAATACAGTTCCATTTTTATCCACTTTGTATTGCCAGTTCTGAATTTCTTTAATTGTATTTACACATTTAGTATTTATATAAATTTTTCTTCCTCTTAAATAATCAATCCCCATTTTCACAGAGTTTTTCCCTTTTTCTGCTCCACGAATAGAAAGAAAATTATAATTGCGAAATTCTTTAATTCTATCAGGTTCGGCAGAATCAGCAATAATTGAAATATTCCTATCTACTATAAACTTCTCTGCCTTTGTAATTAATTCCGTATTAGTCAATTTTCTTTCGTATAATTCATTCAAAACATAAACATTGTCATCTTTTATTCCAACCAAAATTAGAGCGGATGGATGGTTATAACCAAAGTCTAAACCATACGTCAAATAATCATAATCTCTCCAAATATTTGATAACGATAAATCTTTAACTTCCCAATTAGAAAGAATAATATTTCCAAAACTTCCCCATTCGCCTAATACATCAACACAATATTTTATATAATCTATATCTTTTAAGGATTCTAGTGATTCAATATAATCATTATCAAGGAATCTATTTGAATGATAAGTAGTTTTTAATATTTCAGTTTTATTTCTAATACTTTTATTTGTAGTATCAAAGAAATAAGACTTTAACCAACTTAACTGCGAAACAGGGTTAAAGGTTAATAAGATATTATAAGGAATATTATATCCGTCAAAACCACGCAAAGAGTTATTAAGATATATAAAATCATCTTGTGTAATTTGATTCGCTTCTTCTATCCAAAGATGTTTTATATTACCGTTTAATGCTTTTATCCCTTTAATTTTCTCTTTATCATCTAGTCCTTTAAAAAGAATCTGGTTTTGATTAACTAAACAAGTAATAGTCATATCCTGCTGATTCACTTTAAAAAAACGGGATAATCCGTATTCTAATATCAATCCGTAAATTAGTGAAAAGGTACTGTTTCTGTTTGCATTTAACCATTTTCTCACAACAAGCACATTAAATCCTTTAATTGATAATACATTGTAAATAATTCGTTGTGCAGCGCTATGGCTTTTACCAGAACCTCTTCCGCCAAACCAAATTAGAAACCTTTTAGAGAAGTCAGTCAAATACGGTAAATAAGCCGTATTAAAAATTTCTTCATCAAATTGAATATTAATCTTGCTCATTGTCATCACTACCTTTTTTCTTAAGCGTTACAACGATATCAAAATTTCCGTCAGTATCATCATTATTTAGTTGTTTCTCTTTTATTTTCAATTCAATTTCTTTCATTTTTAATTCAATTTCTTCTAATTCAGTTTTATAGATTTTTCGTTTATCTGCTAAATATAAAAGAGTTTTTACATCACCTGCTTGAATTTTTTTATTTATTGCATCTTTAACTTTTGTATTAAATTTGTAATAACCCTTATAATATGTTTCTAAAAATTTCTTTCTGCGATATAATGTACTTCTGTTTACATCCATTTTTGCTGCAATTTCTTCTACTGTATATCCTTCTGATGCCAATTTCTCTACTATATCCATATCTATTACTTTTCTAGGACGTGCCATTTTTATCGCCCCCCTTTTGCGAAAAATTCTTATGTTTTTTGTTGCAAAACTTTACTTCGTTCTTTATAACCAATCATTTAAAGCATTTTCAAGTTAAAAACTCATATTGATAATTCAAAAGGGGACAAAAAGGCATAAAAAAAAGCCCGTTTTGGGCTTTTAGTAAGAATTTATATACTTTTATTTAATTATATTTAGAATATCTGAATTATCTACTTTTTTATAAGCAATGGCTTTTATTATATTTGTAAGAATTATACTATTATCTTTTATTTCTCCCACTAAAGTAAATTTAAAGTCTTTACTATAAGTAAGAATAAAATCTTTATTTTCTTTTATATTAATTACTTCTAATTGTTTTAAAATTACTTCCTTATCTAATTTATATTTTTCTATTAGACTATTACACTCTATAATTACCTTACTCAAATATATCAACTCCTTATTTTTAGTATAACATAATAAAAAGATACTAAATAGCATACTTTGTTGCTAAATAGCATCCTTTTGTTCTAATATATATAGTCCGTATAGTCCAATACAAGTTGCATCTGCTTCATCTTCACTAAAATCTCTTCCGTAAATCTCTTTACACTTCTCTTTTGTATTCTCTTTTTGTTCTGCTCTTTTTCTTCCTTTTATCCCGTTCCAAGATTTCCAAACGGAAGGGGGAATTATTTCAAAAGGTATATTTAACTCTATAAGTAAATTAATAATTACACCCTGCAAATTGGCTAAAATTTTATATGTCTTTTGATTTTTTTGATATTGGATATCTTCTAAAAACACATAATCTATATTATTATCTATAATTAATTCCCGTATGTATTCTTTAGTTTGTTGTATACGAATAAATAATTCTCCAGACGGTTTAAAATAACCAGATTTTTTAAGATTCTTATTTTTAAATATTGCAAAACCAGTTAGCGCTGTAGACTGGTCGAGTGCAAGTATATTCATATTACCACCTCCTATGTAAAGGGGTATTTATAAAAATACCACCTTTTAAATAAAAACCTAAAGTAATATATTTTATAAAAAACTTAATGGAGGTAAGTATAAGATATAAAATGATATATTATAATTGCAAGTATTTTTTAAATTTAATTTAATGGGATAGAATAAATAAATTCTAAATTATCTAAAATATTTAAAGGAACTAATCTGCCCCAATTATAATATAATACTTTACCATCACTTCCTGTTGTTGGTGCTTTTTTAATTTTACATTTATACATATTATCCTTAAACCATTCTCTAAATTCTTCCGTATAAATTACATAAATTTTTTTGTCTGGAACAACTACATAAAGATAATCTGATTCTGTATAAAACATCCAACCTTGTTTACCATTACTTTTTGTTTCCACGAAAAAGTTACCTGTCACCGTTCCTGCTTTTTCTGTTTTTACTTCAACTTTTTTAGTAAGTTTATTATTTTTATACAAAAGTAAATCTACATCTTTTTTTCGCCATTCGGTTTTATCTGTAACATTTTTTACTGTATATCCTTTATTTTCTAAAAGTTTACTAACTATTTGTTCTCCTTTATCACCAATTTTCTTTTTATTGTAAAAAGAATCTTCATTTTGTAATTTAATATATTTCATAGTCATCATCTCCCTTTTATGGGAAGATGTGCTTAATATTTATCTATTTTTATTATATTTTTTCTTTATTAAAAATTCTCGTAAGGCTTGCTATTTCTCGTTTGTGCCACCTTCTCTCTGTTTTATGTTGTAAGTATAATACAGAAAGATACTTTTTAATGTCAAGTATTTTTTTTCTAAAAAATACATAAAAAAACACCTGTTATTTTAACAAGTGTTATAATAAATGTTTTTCTTTTATAAGTTTTCTTTTATCATTTTTTCTATTTCTTCGATTTCCTCATTGTTATTTTTTACATATTTATCTAATTCATCGATATATTTATAAAATTTAGCACTTTTATTTTGTTTTTCTATATCTATTAAATATTCCTCAGCATCTGCGTAGTATTGTTCTAAAAGATTAAGTTCTTTTTTCTTACTTAACCTTAGATATTTGTTAAATTCCTTAAAATCTTGAACTCCTAATATTTTACATAATCCTATTACGCTAGAATATTGATTATATTCTATTTCCTTTAAACTTAATTTTTTTGGCCCAAATTTTGCATTGCTTATAGTATCTATAACAATTTTATTATAAACTTTTTCTAAAAGTTCCCTTTTTTGAAGCAATGTAAGCGAAGTAAAATAATCTTCTATGTTTTTAAATTCTTCTTGTTTTTTAACTTCTGTAAATAACGCTTCTCTTCGCTTTTCCGCTGATATTATTTTATTTTGTTGTTCTTTTTTTAACTCTTGCACCTTTTCAATTTCATCTTCCGTTTCTTTTATCATTTTTTCTAGTCGCTTATATTTTATTGTATTTTTATCTTCATCAAGTTGTCGTTCAATAAGACTATCCATCTTAGTCATAAGTCTGCTTTCATTTTTTTCAAGATTTTTTATATCTTCCTTAATTTTATTAACTTCTGCATCGAAAATCATTTCTTCTCTTGTCCCGTGTTTCTCTCGTAAATAATTTTGATACTCTTTTACAAGTAAAAACGCTTCTTTTAGCCTTTTAAAAAAATCATCTTTGATTAAGGCAAATACCCTTTCTTCTTGAACACTATAATAGCCGTCACAGATGTTTTTCCCTGCGTTGTATGTTGAACATTTATAATACACTTTCGCTTCTGATATACTACCGTCTGCTCGTCTGTGTCCAGGTTGTAAAGAAGATGTCATTTTCCCATTACAGTTCGGGCAATGCAAAATATTAATGAACATTTTTTTATGTGCATCATAATACTCTTGTTTAGTTACATTAGACATTGCTTCAGCCATATCTTTATTCTGTCTAACTAATTTTCTACTTCTTAATCTTTCTACAGTTTCTAAAAAAAATTCTTCCGTAATTATTGATTCGTGATTTCCTTGTGGTAAATCGTAAAAATCTATACTATAAATATCTGTCTTTTCCCATATCCTTACACCTTGCTCTGTTTTTTTCTTTTGTTTCCTTTTTCCCCAAAATAATCTACCTGCATACACGGGATTTTCTAATATTTTTTGAACCGTAGCAGTTGCAAATTGTTTACCTTTTCTTGTTCTATACCCGTTTAAATTAAGATATTGTGCAACATTTTTTATACTGTATTTTTCCTTAGTAAAAAGGTTAAATATTAATTCTACAATTTGCTTTTCTTCTACATCTACGACTAATCTTTTTTTTATATCTTTCTTTTTTGTCTTTTTGTCTTGTTTAAAATCTTTATCTTCTTCTTGCTTAGTAGAATAAAATTCGTATTTATAACCTAAAGGTGCGGGTCCTCCGTAGTAATTACCGTTTAATACGGATTTTTCTAAACCTGCTTTAACACGCTCTCTTAACTGGTCGATAAACAACTCATTTAGCATACTATAGATAGAAACCATTATTTTAGCCGTTTGATTGTTTATATCTCCTTGAAACGCACCGTCTACAGTATATAACTTGAGTTGATTTTCTTTTAAAAGTTTAAAAATCTCTAAAGTATGACTTATACTTCTACTAATACGGCTTAAATCATAACAACAGATACCTTCTATGTTGCTATTTGGTTCTTGTAATTGTTTTAATAACTCTTTAAGTTCATCTCTTTGTTCTATAGTCGTTCCGCTAATTCCTGCATCACAAAAAAACAGAAAATCTTCTTCTTTGTAGCCTTGCGATTTTAAATAGTAAATACATTTCTCTCTTTGTACTTCAAGCGAATATCTATCCTCTGCTGCTTGCTTCGCCGAAGATACCCTTGTGTAAATTGCTACCTTACCCATAATACATTTCTCCTTTTTTACATGTCTTCCTTATGTTTTTAGCATAACACAAAAAAAACACGGTTAATTAGAGTCCTGTATTAGCGGTGATACGGTTCTCCATTTATAATCCTCCAAGACCTATATATCTGCTCCAACAATATAAGCCTCATCAATTGATGGGGAAATGTCATCTTTGAAAAAGATAATTTAAAATTGCTTTTACTCAGCACTTCATTTGACAATCCTACTGAGCCTCCTATGATAAAGGTGATATCATTTGTCCCATTTATCATTAAATCTTGAATTTTAAATGCTAAATCTTCTGAGGAAAGCTCTTTTCCATCTATGGATAATGCTATAACAAAGGAGTTCGGCGGTATTTTTCCCAATATCCTCTCTCCTTCTTTTTGTTTTACAATCTCCATTTCTTTTTTAGACAAACTTTCCGGTACCTTCTCATCATCTATTTCAACAATATCTAAGGTACAATATCTGGACAATCTTTTGGAAAACTCTTTGATTCCTTCTTGTATATATTTTTCCTTAATCTTCCCTACTGAAATAATTTTAATTTTCACAAGTATTCCTGCCTTATTAAATTTTTATTTAAAAAGCGATGCAATAAATATTTGCATCGCTTTTACCCTTATAATAGTTTTCTTGTTTCCTCCAATGCCTTATCATAATCGGGATGGTTCGATACTTCCTTTACATATTCAACGTATCTTACTGTATTGTCCTTATCCAGTACAATTATGCCTCTGGATAATAATCTCAATTCTTCAATTACAAATCCATAGTTTAATCCAAAGGATAGATCCTTATGATCCGATAAGGTTATGACCTTGTCTATATTATTTGAACTGCAGAATCTCTTTTGAGCATAAGGCAAATCTACGGATATTGTAAGTATTACAACATTATCTAAATCTGCAGCTTCTTCATTAAACCTAATGGTCTGCAGTTCACACACTCCCGTGTCTAATGATGGGACTACAGATATGATTTTAATCTTATCGCCTGCATCTTTTAAAGTATATGGTTTCAAATCCCCGGTCAATACTGTAAAATCCGGTGCTTTATCGCCTATTTTAATTTCCGGTCCTAATAAAGTCATAGGATTTCCCTTCATAGTAATTATATTTGCCCTTTTTTCAATCACTTAAATCCCCCCTATAAAAGTATCCAAGATATTATCTAAATGTAGTTTATAATTACCCAATAACATCATTAATATGCACTATCTAAACCAATCTCTTACTTCTTCCAATAATTCAAAATTGGTTAGGTCGTAGAAAAGGGGGCTTAATGTTGCATATCCTTTAGATAAATAATATCTATCTGTTCCCTCATCAGGTTGAGATTCCTTACGTCCTTTGAGTTTGAGTACATTCTCTCCGTTCTCGTCGGTGTCCATATAGTAATAGTCAAATATTACTCCCCCTATTTTGCATATCTTAATTTCCTTCTCTATGTCCTCTAATTCAAAAGGAGTATTTACATTTAAAACTATATTTGTCCTTAACAATTCTTCCTTAGTTTCTTCAAGAACTTTTCTGGCATATTTACTAGCTATTTCATAGTTTGCTTTCCCGTCAATCCATTCAGCAGATATAGCTATTGCAGGCTTATTGAATATATTTGCCTCAATAGCAGCCGATACCGTTCCCGAATACAATATATCCATTCCTGAATTAAGTCCCATATTTATCCCGGAAATTACTATATCAATATTTTCATCTACCAACATTTCCATACCTGCGCGAACACAATCTGCCGGAGTTCCTGATATACTATAAGCCCTTGATTTTAATCCTTCTAGTTTTATTTCCTTCACTACCAACGGTTTATTCAATGTAATAGCATGGCTTTGAGCACTTTTTTGGACCTCCGGAGCTACGATTGTTACGTCGTTGTCCTTCTCAAGTTCTTTTGCCAAAGCAAAGATTCCATCAGACATTATACCGTCATCATTTGTAATTAAAATCTTCATTAACCAACCTCCTACAAAACTCTCTTTTTAAATTGGTTTAATTGCCTAATATAACTTAATATTTCACTATAATTCCCCATATTACAAACTATATACACAAGTAGACTTATCTCTAAAGGATAAATTTAATCTTATATTGTTGTCTACATCCAATCCCTGTTTTAAGATTATGCTCCTTACAGTTTCATATGCCAGCTTAGGTCTATTGTTATCTTGGCTGAGATGTCCAAGAAGCACAATCTCTCCATTTCCCGACAATACATCCCCTAAAACATTACCTGCATCAACATTTGATAAGTGCCCTATATTGCTCATTATCCTTTGTTTTAAAGGGTATGGGTATGAGCCTTCCCTAAGCATTTCAACATCGTGATTTGATTCCATAAAATATAAATGTGAATTTTTGATACTTTCCCTCATGCTGTCATTGACCCAGCCGGTATCCGTTATAATGCTAATTTTAATGTTATTATAATACACCAAATAGCCTACAGGTTCCATTGCATCATGGGATACATTGAATGGATGTATGTATAGATCATTTAAATTAAATGATTTGTTTGTATTGAAAACCTTAGTATTCTTTTCCTTTATCTTCTTGATGATTGGATCCATCCCAACCCATGTATTTGAATTTGCATATATAGGTAAATCATACCTTCTGGAAAGAACGCCTACCCCCATGGTGTGATCAATGTGTTCATGTGTTACCAATATAGCATCTAAGGTTGTTGGACACACCCCAATTGATCCTAAAAGAGTTTCAATCTTCTTTCCGCTAAATCCTGCATCTATTAAAATTCTGGTATTTTCAGTTTCTATATACTGACAATTGCCACTGCTTCCGCTGGAGAGTGAACAAAATTTAATCGACATGACTTTTCCCGCCTTCTATTTGTATCTTATTACATTATAATAAAAAAGACCTCTAATAAGCAACATATAAATTATATAATACCATTTTTGAAATCCCATAGTTCTTTTATTTTAAAAAAAAAAGGAAATAAATTTCCTTCTAGTAATAATTGTAACTATCTATAAAAACTTTATGTCCGTCATCAAATTGAATCCTCCAAGCCGGAGTCGCTCTGCCTTGTTTAGCTTCATCCGGATTATCGACGTAAGCATTCTTTTCAGGTTCGAAATAATAGCATATTGATATATCCTTTATGCATCTTCCATATGCATCTTCCATGCTCAATAATCCTAAAATTGACTTGGGAGCTGAGGAAATGCTTAATGGCTTCTCTCCTACATCTACAACGTTTAGCCATTTCCTTTCCATTTCAACTACCCCTTTATTTCCCACATGTATAATTGTATAGGAATTTTCCAGAAAGTTACTATTATACAATTTAGTAAATTCAATCTTATATCCATCATCTACTTGCCTTATATATGATAATTTCATATCTTCTGTGGAGAAATTCTTATCATTTAAAAAGTTCATAGCTATATTAACAGCATCATCTTCATCTTTTATATCATATATAATTTTATCCGATTTGGATTGATACATTAACAATTTTTCATTTGTGATTGTAATTAATTCATCATTATAACCTATATCTACAATTTCCTCTGCACTCTCACTTATAGTTCCTTTGTCATTAAAGAAATTTTTATTTATTATATCTGGCTCCACATTTTCATATTCAACAGTCAGCCATGATATTTGAGGAATTTTTCTTGGAATTTCCGTATCGAGTTTAATTCCCTTATCCTCCAAAAGTCTAACTACATCTTCAATAAATCCCTTTTTAAGGGTTGGATCCATATTTCTTTCACTTTGGTATAAAATCAACCCAAGTAATATATTTGTTATTATTAGAGCTACAATCAATATAGACTTTGCCTTAGACCAATCCATATCATCACCATCTATCTTTCAAAAACTAGAGTCCCGGTATATGCATCAAAAGCATATAATTTGCCACCAAATCTAATAGTCCATACACCTATCAATTTTTCTCCCTTGTCCTTAAGACAAGGATCATAATATGCCAGAGTAATATCTTCAATAGATGATGTGACCTCTTGTATTATTTCTTCTCCCACTTCTTCTCTAGTCATATTTTTAGATTCAAGATATCTTTCAACCAAAAATTCAGCATTCTGGTCAATTACGTCATAAGATGTTAACATTTTTCTTCCATCAACAATGGGGTTTAAATTAATATCCGTTTCTCGCCTTATAAAATGTTTATAGCTTCTTATGTGATTATTAAAAACTTCCATCTGGATATATTCTCCTACTTCCTTGTTTCCAAGTATAATTGGAATACCCCTTATTCTGTATCTAAATGTAAATCTATATCCAAAACTCTCTTCAGATTCGATTCCCTCAACCTTTGCTAAATACATTCCTTTTTCAGCTTTAGTCTTTTCATTGATGAAATCAGCTGCATTAGATAAACTTATATACAAATTTCTTTCAGTTACCTTCTCTTCAAGAGGATGATAATACTCCAACAATCCATTCATACTTAATTTTAAAAACCTATTTTCATATACATATATAGATGAACCATTAGCTTCAACTATTTCTTGTATATTTTCTATGTTTGTAGAAAAGAATTCCTCAGCAAGCAAATCCTTTTCTGTTCTATCTAAGAAAGCAATTTCGTTTGTCACATATACAACCGGTAAACTATTTTTAATTTCATAAGGTATATAAATATCTTTTTGTGTCCCTTGGACCTCCCTCATGGAGTAATAATAATCGAAATTTTCGTAATCCTCTATACTTGTTAATTTATTCTTTAATATTTTTGTATCCAATTCATTGTCATAAGCTTTTACATGTTTATCACCCAATGAAAAAATAAAAAAAGGATCACCATTACCTAAAAAGATATAGATATCAGTTATATTAGGTATAGTATCCACAATATTATTAGGGGAATTAACATCCCAAGCCTTTGCCAATATATAGGTATTTACCATCTCCGGAAAATAACAGACAAGGGATCTTTGTTCCTGATATTTTAAATATTCTTCTTTTGTGATTTCCTCAAATTTTATCTTATCCGACCCCAAAAGTACTTTAAGGCAAGTCATAGCATTATCCCATAGTTTATATTTATCTTCATATACCAGAGTATATTTTCCTTTATTAAATTTTAAAAGATACTTATTGGGTGCTATCATATCCGATAGCAAATAGGATGATGACAATTTCTCTTTAGATTCAAATATTGTAAATATATTTCCCGGTAATTGTATCCACAATTTCTGAGTCAAAAAAATACCTAATAATACCAAAGAAAAAAGGAGAATAGTCTTGACTCTTTCTCTCATAGTATCATCTCCTTATCCAAATGACTGGCATTATTTTAACAGCGGTAAAACCTCAGATAATTTTGAATCTCCCGTTACATTCAATCTGTTGTCGGTTTTAGCCTTATCATATACATATACAATAAATTCCTTTGATTCAACACCTTCTACTCCAAAGTTTACAACAACTTTATTAATTCCTTTTACTAAATCCATCTGCTTTTGAAAAAATCCCAAATTGCCTGAGGTAACTTTTTCTGAAATTACTAAAATATAATCTTTCTCCGTTGGAAGCTTATCAAGATTAAATGTTTTCTTCTCTATATCAATATCGGTTGTACCATAGACATCTATCATAATTTCAGTCCCCGAAGGAGCTTTTCCATTAAATAGTATTACCTTATCCGCAGTAGAATAGGATTCTTTATCAGGCTTTAGAACTTGATATTTACTAGCATCTACGGCGAAACTCAATGAACTGAAACTTATTAAACTAAAACATATTAGTGCGCATAAAACAAACTTTTTCCACATATCCATACCTCCTTCTTTAACTTACTTTAATGCAATTTAATTATATAGTAAATATATTACAGAATTATTACAGCACAATTAAGATTGAATTACACTTGTTGGCAATTTAATTATAACTTCTGTTCCTATGTTTGGTTCACTATTTAGTACTATATTTCCATTATGCGCTTCAATTATTTCTTTTGCAATAGATAATCCTAAACCTGTTCCTCCCAAATCCCGGCTTCTGCCTTTTTCAACCCTATAAAATCTTTCAAATATTCTTTTTTGATCCATCTGTGGAATGCCAATACCATTGTCCTTAATGCTAATTACCACATCTCCCTCAGCTTCATAATTATTTATCTCTATTATACCGTTGTCTTCAGTATATTTTATGGAATTAGATATAATATTTAGTATAACCTGTTCAATACCATCTTTATCAACTACTACATTGGGAATGTCTTCCTCTATATTTAATATTAGCCTATGTCCTTTTTCCTTAATCAATAAATCCAATTTTGAAATTATATCCCGTATTATTTCTCCGGTAGATATTTCAACCTTTTTCCAATTGGTTTTTTTATAATCCAAATTTGATAATTGCAATAAATCTCTGACCAATCTTGTCATTCTATCACATTCGCTATCAATTACAGTTAAAAATCTATCTTTTGTATTTTTATCTATATCATCTTCCATTAAGGTTTCCGTATAGCTCTTTATAGTAGTAATAGGTGTCTTTAATTCATGAGATACATTTGCTACAAATTCTTTTCTCATATTATCTAATCTATGCTCGCGGGTTATGTCTTGGAACACTATAATTAGTCCGCCAATATCATTTTTTTCATTTTTAAAAGGCGCATACTTTACCTTAAATACTTGAGAATTTATCTCAGTTATCACATCTCCTTCTAGACTATTTGTTATATTATAATTTATATTACCTAAATTGATATCTGATAAATTAAATACCTTTTCATTGAAATTATTCCCTAAATTCAACAATTCTATAGCTATTGGATTAGCATGTATAATGCTGCCGTTTCTATCTATGGCAACAACTCCTTCAGCCATATAATTGAATATCGTATCAAGCTTACTTTTTTCTAAATCCATATCCTGAATTGTCTGATTAAGCTTTAAGGTCAAATGATTAAACATATTTGCCAATTGTCCGATTTCGTCGTCGGACTTTACTTCAACAAATTGATCGAAATTTCCCATTGCCATTTCCTCGGCCTTTTTGGTTACATCATGTATTGGCTCTGTAATACTGCTGGCAATCATAAATCCTAAAAGTACTGTAATACCTAAAGCCAAAAATGTAGCATTTGTCAAGATAGTCTTAGATTCATTTACGGTAGCATACACATTTTTTAAATCCGAGGTCATATAAAGTATGCCCTTGACCTTACCATTACTTGAAAATACCGGATATGCAACATGTTCTAACGGAATATTGTCTATAACTTCCTTATTTACTGCCGTTTCCCCTTCAAAGGCTTTCAGAACTAATGTAGGATCAATAAATCTTTGCTGAAATGCACTGTCGCCGATAATTCTATCATTTTGTTTAGATGAGGATGCTATGATAGTAGGTATATCTTCATTTAAAATAACATAAAGGGTTTCTGCACTTGATGCATACTCAGTTATTGTATCTTGTATTTCTTCTCTGTTTGCAACCCAGTCATCGGAAGTTAGATAAGTTGAATAGCTTGCAATGTTTTCCAATTTATATTCCATCGAAGTGATAACACTGTTTATTTGGTGCTGTTCCAATTTATCCACAATAAATATTCCTATTATAACCATTGCAATAAATACTAATAAAAAATATATTACAATGAATCTCCATTTAATACTGGAAAACATGGATTACCCCCTCCCGAAGTAATAGCCAACTCCTCTTTTGGTTAATATATATTTAAATTCTCCATTATTATCTTCAATTTTTTCTCTAAGTCTTCTTATAGTAACATCAACTGTTCTAATATCACCATAGTATTCATAACCCCACACTTCCTCCAGAAGCTGTTCCCTAGTAAAGACTTGCTCTGCACTCGATGCTAAAAATTTCAATAATTCAAACTCTCTTAATGTCAATTCTACAACTTTACCATTTTTTAAAACCTCATATTTTACTAAATCTATTTCCAATTCATCCGACTTTATTACATTGGTATTTCCCTTGATACTTGAATAGTCTACCCTTCTTAGGTTGGCCTTTATTCGTGCAATCAGCTCTCGCATACTAAAAGGCTTGACCACATAATCATCGGCGCCAAGCTCAAGTCCCAATACCTTGTCCACTTCTTCTTCTTTAGCTGTCAGCATTATTACAGGAAATTTGTATGATAATCTGACTTCTTTTAATACTTGAAATCCATCCTTTTTAGGCATCATAATATCTAGGACAACTAAATTAGGCTGAAAACTTTTTACCTTCTCCAACCCCTCTTCTCCATCATATGCTGTTTCTACCTGATATCCTTCTTTTTCAAGATTAAACTTTATAATATCCGCAATGGCTTTTTCATCATCAACTACTAACACCTTGTCACTCATTTATTAATCCACTCCTAATAGTATAAAAATTAACAGAGAGTTGGAATCTCTCCCTATATATGGTATGTATCATAAAACTCATTATTATTTCTAGAATGATTATCATATCTATGCCTTAATTTGTCTCTATATATAGATTATCTACTAAGGCTTAGCTAAAGTCAAATACTTATTAATTCCATAATATTTAATATTTTTGTTGATTAAAATAAAATTTTAGCATATAATAATAGTATCAAAGGGGAGTAGCTTATAATTAGTTAATCGTCAATACGGTTAATCCCGGTTAACTGACCTCTATTAGGAAGCAAGACCTTTGTTTATGATAATCATAAACAAAGGTCTTTTTTTGTTTTTTTATATTAAAAAAATGATATACTAGTAGTATTGTTAGAAAAATTTGTTAGGAAAAAGAGAGGTGGTTTTTATGGAATGGTACTTAAAAAGTAAAGAAGAAGTCCTATCCGAATTGAATGTAGAATCCGATGTGGGTTTAAAGGAAAACGAAATAAGTAAGAGGCTGGAAAAATATGGACTAAATGAATTACAAGAAGAAAAAGGGCGGTCCTTTTTTTCAAAATTGTTAGCACAATTTTCCGATTTTCTTGTATTAATTCTAATTGGAGCAGCAATTATTTCTATCGCTGTTGGTGAATCTAGCGATGCTATTGTTATATTGGCAATTGTAGTTGTCAATGCTTTTTTAGGTATGTATCAAGAGGGCAAGGCAGAAAAAGCCCTGGATGCCTTAAAAAAGATGGCATCTCCTAATGCCAAAGTCATAAGAGATTCACAAGTTATAGTAGTACCTGCCAATACATTGACTCCAGGTGACATTGTCTTATTGGAAACCGGAGATATAATTCCTGCAGATTTGAGGCTTATTGAAAGTTCAAATCTTAAAATTGAAGAAGCCTCCCTAACCGGAGAATCGGTTCCATCCGAAAAGGAAGCTAATGAATCTTTTGACAAGGAAGTTTCATTAGGTGACAGACACAATATGGCTTATATGAGCACCATAGTCACTTACGGCAGAGGTAAAGGCGTAGCGGTAGGCACTGGACATAATACCGAAATAGGTAAAATAGCTACAATGATACAGTCATTTGAAGATGAAACGACTCCTTTGCAAAAGAAATTAAACCAATTGGGGAAAATTTTGGGTATTTCTACAATTGTAATATGTATTCTTGTATTTGTTATAGGTCTACTTCAAGGAAGAGAGCCGCTTGAAATGTTTATGGTTGCGATCAGTCTGGCAGTAGCAGCTATTCCAGAGGGATTGCCTGCTATAGTAACGATTGTATTGGCTATCGGTATGAATAGAATGGTCAAACGGAATGCTATAGTTAAAAGACTTTTAGCAGTAGAAACCTTAGGATGTACTACTGTTATTTGCTCTGATAAGACAGGTACATTGACTCAAAATGAAATGACAGTAGTTAAAGTTTATGTTGATGATAAAATACTGGATGTAACCGGCACCGGATATGACCCTACCGGTGAATTTAAAATAGAAGGTGAAGTAATTTCTACTGATTCAATTGAAAGTTTAAATACATTGCTCTCAATAGGTATGCTGACCAATGATGCGAAACTTGATAAATCAGATGATTTATATAAAATAATAGGAGATCCTACTGAAGGGTCACTGGTTACTTTAGCCGGAAAAGCTAATATAACAAATGAGATTAATAAATCCTACATCAGAATAGAAGAGATCCCATTTGACTCAGGTAGAAAGATGATGACTACTTTTCATGAAAACTTTATACCGGGAAAAATGGTATCCTTTACAAAAGGTGCTCCTGATATAATCATCAAAAGGTGTAGTTCTATTAAAATAGAAGACAAGGTTGTGCCTTTTACAGATGAATTAAAAAAAGAAGCATTAGAAATAAATAGTAAATTTGCTAAGGATGCTTTGAGAGTCCTAGCTTTTGCCTTTAGGGAATATGATGACTTGCCTTCTAATATATCACCAGAAAATAATGAGACAAATATGATATTTGTTGGCCTTGTTGGAATGATTGATCCTCCTAGACCGGAAGCAAAGGACGCAATTAAAGAGTGTAAAGAAGCAGGAATAAATACAATAATGATTACCGGTGACTACAAAGAAACTGCCTTCGCTATAGCAAAGGCTTTAGGAATGGCTGAAACAGAAGACCAAGCAATGATGGGCGAAGAATTAGATAATGTTTCCGACGAAGATCTAAAAGAAATAGTTAAAAAGGTGAAAGTATTTGCTCGTGTTTCTCCAGAGCACAAGGTTAGAATCGTTTCTGCATTACGGGCAAATGGGAATATCGCTGCAATGACGGGTGATGGCGTAAATGATGCTATGGCATTGAAAAAAGCAGATATAGGTGTTTCTATGGGCATTACAGGAACAGACGTTGCTAAAAATACAGCAGATTTGATTCTTACCGATGATAATTTTGCAAGTATTGTTTCTGCGGTGGAAGAGGGCAGGATAATTTATGATAATATCAAGAAATTTGTGTTCTTCCTATTATCCTGTAATATAGGAGAGATATTACTGGTATTTGTAAGTATACTGTTGAATCTGCCGGTTCCCTTATTGCCGATTCAGCTACTCTGGTTAAACTTAGTGACTGATAGTTTTCCAGCCTTAGCTCTTGGTGTTGAAAAAGGAGATCCGGATATAATGTCACAAAACCCCAGAAACCCTAATGAACCCATATTGGATAAACATATGGTAATAGGCATTGTTTTCCAAAGCATTGCAATTGCAATTGCAGCATTATCTGCTTATTGGTGGGGAATTTACAGATATGGTTTAGATAATATACTTGAGGCTAGAACTATTGCCTTTACTACATTGATAACTGCTGAATTATTGAGAGCATATTCCACTAGGTCAACACATTATACTATGTTTGAAATTGGCGTTTTCTCAAACAAAACCCTTGTATATGGAACAACCTTTTCTTTTATACTGATGTTAGTGGTAATATATATACCATTTTTAAATCCAATATTCCATACATTTCCACTAGGATTTACTGATTGGGAAATTATCTTGGCTTTTGCTTTTCTTCCTTTATTGATTGGAGAAATAGTCAAATTAATTGTTCATAAAAAGCATTAAATAACATTTAACATTAAAAAAGTGGCGGATCATCAATCATCAATCCGCTACTTTTTTTCATTTAACGCAATAAATTATAAATTTATCACATTTTAAATTTTTGAAGCATAGAATAGAGAAAGGAAGGTGGTTATATTGAGAAGAGGAAATAATGAAAAGCTATGTCCAATATTAAGCTCTAAGATAATGGCTCAAACAATAGAGGAAGTCCCCGTTATAATACAATTTAACGAAGTATATAATAATTTAAGGCAGAGTATAAAAAGCTTTGCAACATCTTTAAAATCAGAATTGTCTATAATAGATGGATACGCCGGAGAAATGTCTACAGATATGATATATAGGCTATCCACCAGTCCTGAAGTAGACTATATTAGTTTTGATTCACAAGTTTATACTCAATTGGATATTTCTACAGCTGCAATGGAAGCATATTTCCCCCATGATAAAGGCTTCGAAGGTGAAGGGATAACTGTTGCCGTTATAGACACAGGAGTAGCACCTCATGATGATTTAATCAAACCAATTAATAGGATAGTTGATTTCAAGGATTTTGTTAATAACAAAAAAACTCCATATGATGATAATGGTCACGGCACTCATGTAGCAGGAATTATTGCAAGTAATGGGTATTCTTCAAGAGGCAAACTATCGGGAATCGCTCCTAAAGCAAACATTGTAGGAATTAAGGCATTGGATGAAAACGGCGGCGGTAGTACCTCAGATATCATTTCAGCGATTTCCTATGTCATAGAAAATAAAGATAGGCTCAATATAAAATTGATAAATTTATCTTTAGGAACTCCCGCTACAAATCCCAGCAACAAAGACCCTCTATGTAAAGCGGTAGATAGAGCTATTTCCGAAGGCCTAATAGTTGTAACTGCTGCAGGTAATAGCGGACCAAATGAGAATACGATTCTTTCCCCTGGTGTAAATAAAAATGTAATAACGGTTGGTGCCGTAGATGATAAAAGGACTATTGATATTAAAGACGACACCATAGCAAAATTTTCAAGTAGAGGCCCTACAAAGGAAGGAATTAATAAACCTGATTTGGTGGCGCCGGGAGTAAATATAAAATCCCTATCCAACACAAAATTAGATAGTTATTCATCTCTAAGCGGCACTTCAATGGCAACACCATTGGTAACAGGAAGCATTGCGTTATTATTAAACAAAGATAATAATCTGACTCACAATGAAGTAAAAAATATGCTGATTAAATCATGCTTAGATCTAAACAACAGCCCTGATAGTCAAGGAGCTGGAATGTTAAATTTAAAAGCGTTGTTCCAAGGCGATTCAGTTGAAAAAAATGAAGTGGAATCAATAAGTGGAAATAGGGATGATCTATTAGAAAGTTTAGTTATGTTGTTGATTATATTTTTCTTGTTGGATTCGAAAATATAATCAATGCTTCATTATTGTATTATCTCGAACACAGTCGAGAGATTTCCACTTTTCAATTCCTTATAATCCAAAATCATAAAAATACTTGGAGGATACCTCCAAGTATTTTTTATAAGGTTGTAAATTATCTATATTTATAAGTGTTGAATTTCTTCATGACTTCATCCATTTGTTCTTTAGTTAATATATTGGGACCTCCTAAAGCCTTGGTTAAATAATATATTTCTGAAACAAACTCCAAATGTTCTGCCGTTTTGCATCCCCTTTGTTTCTCTTTTAGATAACAATCCTCAGGCATACAGCACATCCTCTCTCCCTTATTTCATCATATTTTTAATATTCTACATTTGTTTGATTATCTCTCTCATTAAAACCTTAAAATCATTAGCAGCTTCTTTTGCAGTTTCATCCACTTCCTCTGTGGTTAAAGGTTGATCTAATATACCTGCTGCCATATTTGTGATAAGTGATAATCCCAATACCTTCATACCGCAATGAGCAGCAGTTATAGTTTCCGTTACCGTTGACATCCCTACTGCATCTCCGCCTAAAATCCTAATTGCTCGTATTTCTGCAGGGCTTTCAAATTGAGGTCCTGAACAATAAAAATAAACACCTTCATTAATTTTTACCCCTAAGTCTCTAGCAACCTTTTTAGCTAATTGCCTGTATTCTTCTGTATAAGCCTTTGACATATCAAAAAATCTAGGCCCAAATTCTGTAATATTTAACCCTCTAACCGGACTTGCTCCTGTTAATTTTATATGATCTTTTATTATCATTATCTCTCCGGGACTATAAGAAGTATTAACAGCACCTGCTGCATTAGTTAGGATAACAGCTTCTACTCCTAATAGATGAAATACCCTTATTGGCGTAACCAATTGTTCAAAATCATATCCTTCATAATAATGGAATCTTCCAGACATACAAACAATCTTCTTACCACCTAATTCTCCTAGAATAAGCTTACCTGCATGAGACTCAACAGTTGTCATTAGAAAATTAGGTATATCTTTGTATTCAATGACCACAGGATTTTCTATCTCTTCAGATAATGTACCTAGAGAAGATCCTAAAATCAAAGCTATTTCAGGTTTAAAATCAATTTTACTAAGTATATAATCTGCACTTTCTTTAAAATATCCATAATTGTATTTCAAGCTTTATCTCCTCTTTTCTGATATATTATATAAATCAAATTAAAATAAAATTTATAGAATTACAAAAAGCTGCACACCAAGTATAAAGTGTACAGCTAAACCTTCGATTTTCTATTTTACAAAATTGGCCGGATTTACATTTACTCCATTTTTAAGAACCTCTAAGTGAAGATGAGACCCCGTAGAATTTCCGGTATTACCTACATTGGCTATATGCTGTCCCTTATAAACCTTGTCTCCGGTTTTAACCAAGATTTTGCTGCAATGAGCATATCTGGTCTTATATCCATTTCCATGATCTATTTCAACCAAATTCCCATATGAGCCTTTGCTTCCTGTAAATGTTACCTTTCCGCCATCAGCTGCTTTTATAGCTGAGCCATAGCTTGCCGCTATATCTAAGCCTTTATGCATTCTACCCCATCTCATACCATATCTTGAAGATATTCTCCCTCTTGTCGGCATTAAAAAGCTTCCTGTTGCAATTGTTTTTGGTACTTCTTTAGTTCCCTTAACTACAAGTTCGTCAATTGGTTCCTCAATTACTTCTTCATTGATTATTTCTCGCTCAAATAACATTCCATTGTGTCTTATTTCATTTGCAACAATTTTTGATTTTCCTCTTTTACCCTCTACCTTAACCGTTTTCTGATTAGCATACATGTTTTTATCGTATTCGACTTGCACTTCATAATTTGTATCCTCAACATATTCTATCTCTTCCACTGTAGCTACTGTAATTTTAGATTTAGGTACAAGTAATTTTACTTCATCCCCGGGTTTAAGTTTTTTAGGATCTTTATCAAGATTTGCCTCGACTAATTCATCAACTGTAGTATCATACATCTTTGCTATAGTCCAAAAACTTTCACCAACTTCAACTACATGAGTTTTAATTTCTTCAGATCCGGTTTGTAAATACTTAATCACGTCATCAGAATTCGCAATTTTATTTAAAGGAACTTCCTTTTTAGCTACATTTACATTTTCTAAAAATTTTATTTCTTTAACTTTCGATTCATCATCCTTAATATCTACAAAGGGCTCTTTTATCTTATCCAATATTTCTTGGGCATCTTCTTCATGTTTAAGTACCCCAACTTCTTCTCCATTAACCTGCAAAGAATATCCGCTGACTACGAAGTTAATCTTAGACTTTATGTTATTTCTTAAATCAGTATCGGATATCAAGTTCTTCTCCTTACAATGAGTTGCCTCAAAATTTAACTCATTATCCAATACTACATCTACATCATATGTATTTGATAGTTCTCTCTTTATATCTGCCATTACAGATACTGCTTCTTCTTCGGTCCTTACTTTACCTAAGAGCTCACTTCCTAAGAATACATCAAATCCCCTTGTCCTTATCTCGTTTATTTTATAACCCGTGAAACCTAGTCCAGCCATCACAACTACCATAAATAAGATTAGAACTCTCCGAAAATTGATTTCATTTAAATCATATTTTTTTAATTTCTTTATGTCAAATTTTTTTAATTTTCTTATATCGAATCTCTTTATGTCTATTTTCTTAATGTCTATTTTCTTTAGCTTATCAAGTAAAACCATAATCTTGTTGCTATTTGAAGTATTTGGTTCTGATGGATTTTGTTCAATCATAAGCTTTCCTCCTTAGTAGAGATTTGAGTTTGTAACCATTTTGTAATCTTTATAACGTAATAATTATATCATAGTATAAATATATATCAACCTTATTAAAAAGCCATACTATATAGGACTGATAAGGCAATTCATATCATCAAGATAAGCAATACCAACATCCTGAAAATTTTAAAGTTGGCAGTTTGTAAAATATTAAAAATATTTAATATTTAATATTTAAATCCATTAGTAATAACTTCTAACTTATAGTCCATAAAGTCAAATACTATATCCTTTTTATCGTTATTCATAAGTTCCCCATCTAAGTTTATAATCACATTTGATTCATTTTTTATTATCACCTTATTAGCTTTGAATATATCGACATACTTAGAATATCTTAAATGGTTACCCTTAAAAATAGATGGGAATAAAAATGGTACCATGCAATTTTTTATATCCTTAATAATGCAAACATGAAAATACCCATCATCTATTTCAGCCATTGGAAGAATTTTCATGCCCCCACCATAATAGCTGCCATTGCCTACTGCAATGAGTAGAAAGTTTCTTTGATATTCCTTACCATCAATTATTAAAGAAATATCTCTTCTCCGATAGGTGAAAAGCGTAATTAAAACACTTAATATATATGCAATTTTACCTTTTATTCTCTTTTTTATAACTTCAGTATTTTTTACCGTTTCTGCGTCAAAACCAATACTGGCTATATTAAGAAATAAAGTCCCATTAACTATTCCTATATCTATATTTTTGGTAGTATTCTCTATAATTGCATCCAATGCTTCAATTGGATTTTGTGATAATCCCAAGGATTTACTCATATCATTACCAGTTCCCCCTGGTATAATACCTAATATTCCCTTTTTTTTGTTGATTATTCCTTTAGCTACCTCATTAATAGTACCATCGCCACCTACTGCTACGATTACCGAAAACTTGTCTACATTTTCTTCAGAGATGTTAATAGCTTCTTTAGGTCGTTTTGTATATATAATTTTATATTCAATATTGTTTTCCGTCATCCTTTCTGTTATGATTGGCACTATTTCCTTAGTTCTCCCTCCGCCTGCTATAGGATTTACGATAAATAGTATATTTCTCATCTATTTTACCACCTCACTAGATTGATTTCTCTTGCATTTCTCCTTTTATTGCTCTATCAATGGCTATTAACTCTTCTGCCGATAGAGGGATATTACTTTCTCCATTTTTTATCGGTTTTGCAAAACTAATTGACGTTTCTCTGCCATAGATACTTGTTAGTACAAAACCATTCTGAAAATTATCCAGTAAGGCAATGGAAAAGCTTAATTCACTTCCAATCCCATCAAAAGCATTGTATCTTATAAACCCTATCTTCTGGATTGCAAAAGCAAGTTTAGCATCAAATGAACTAATGCTATTCTCTATTAGATTTATATCTCTTTCCATATCTCTTATATCTTTATCTATGTGAATTAATAAATCCTCTATATTAACACCTGTTAATCCTCTCATAAATGAATTATATTTTTCTTTAGATTTTTTAATTTTGCTTTGTGTAATTAATAATAAAATAAATAAAATTAAAATTGCTATAACTAATCCTAAAATCACTTCAATAAAATAAGCAGAAATAAACTCTCTTATATATACCATCTATATATTTCCTCCCTGTACTTCCTTTGCAATTGCCTTCAATGCTCTTATAGCATATTCTATTTCATCATGTGTATTAAAAAACCCAAAGCTAAACCGAACTGCACCTTGTTCAAATGTTCCTATACTTTTATGAGCCAAAGGCGCACAATGAAGTCCAGGTCTTACTGCTATATCATATTCTTCATCTAATATATAAGAAACCTCAGATGAATCGGCATCTTTAATATTTAAAGATACAACTCCTAACTGTTCTTCTTTGTTTAAAGGCCCATAGAGTTTTATACCATCTATTTTGCCCACTTCCTCAATAAAATGTTCTGTTAGATCTTCCTCATGTTTTCTTATGTTATTGATTCCTTTTCCAAATATATATTCTATACCTGCTCCAAGACCTACGATACCCGGTCCATTTGCAGTGCCGCTTTCATATCTATCGGGGAGTATATTCGGTTGTTCAAGCAGATGAGATGCACTGCCTGTACCCCCTTGAAAAAGATCGGTCAATTCTATATTGTCCCTAATATAAAGTCCTCCTGTACCTTGTGGTCCAAAAAGAGCCTTATGTCCTGGAAACGCCAGCAGATCTATATTCATACGCTCCACGTCTATATCATATATACCGGCAGATTGTGCCGCATCTACCATATATGCTATTCCACTTTTCTTAGCCAATTCGCCGATATCGGCTATCGGCATTATGGTACCTGTAAGATTTGAAATATGGGTAGTTACTATTAATTTAGTATTGCTTTTAATGCTTCTTTCAACATCAGATACGTTGAGTCTTCCCTTACTGTCACATTTCACTATTGTATGTTCTATACCAAGCTTCTCCATAGATTTAATGGGCCTTAATACAGAATTATGCTCCATTGACGTTGTGATTACATGATCTCCGGGTTTTAACAATCCCTTAATGCCTAAATTTAACCCTTCTGTACAATTAAAGGTTAAGACGATATTTAAAGGATTATCTATATTAAATAGTTTCCCAAGCAATTCTCTAGTTTCAAATATACCCCTGCTTATCTTTAATGCCATCTTATGTCCTGATCTACCGGGATTTGCGCCATATTCTTTCATTGCAGTCATTATTTTTTCATATACTACATCCGGCTTTGGATATGTTGTTGCCGCATTATCAAAATATACCATCTAATCACCCTCACAATTAATCTTTTACCGATACATCCGCAAATTTAAAACTTTCAACATCGAATAAGCCCATATCAGTCAACTTTAATCTTGGTATTACCGGTAATGCCATAAATGATAAAGTCATAAATGGGTCAATATCCCTATTAACTTTCAATTTATTATATGCCATATCCATCATTTCTTTCAATGATTCATTGGTTTCTTCGATTGCATTGGAAGTCATTATTCCTCCAATTTCTAAAGCTAAACTTTTTATTATTTCTCCTTGAGATGCTATTAGTAAGCCCCCGCCAATATCGTCTAGATGTTTAACAACCCTTAATATATCTCTATCGTTATCCCCTACTACTATAATATTATGTGAATCATGGGCAATTGTTGTTCCTATAGCACCATTTTTTAATTTAAAGCCTTCGATAAGTCCAACACCAATATTGCCGGTTAATTTATGTCTTTCAATGACTGCCAATTTTAATATATCCTTATCAGAATATGCAAAATATCCATCTTTAATTAAAACTTTCCTTTGCACTTTTTCTGTAACAAGGCTTTCTGGAATAATTTTAATTACATTGGCTATATTTCCTTCCATTTTGATTTTTAAGTCATCTTCAGTTATTGTTCTTATGCGTACTGAGTGTTTCATATAGTCCGGTGAATATGATTTGCTTTCGAATAAAGGCTTATAATTCTCAGCTACAATCTTCCCATGTTTGTATACTTCAAATATATTAAAATCTTCTAAATTATCTACAACAACTAAATCAGCATCATAATTGGGAGCAATAGCACCTTTCCCTTTAAGGTTATATGCCAATGCAGCATTTATCGTAGCTATCTTAATTGCATCAATCGGTTCTACACCACTTTTAATTGCCAATCTTATGTTAAAATCAATGCTGCCATCTTTAAGCAGGTCTTCCGGATGTTTATCGTCCGTACAAAATAAAAATCTGCTTAAATTATCTTTATTAACAGCAGAAATTATTTTGTTTAAATCCTTTGCTGCAGAGCCTTCTCTAATTAAAATATACATTCCAAGTCTTAGCCTATCCTCAACTTCTTTCAATGTTGATGATTCATGCTCTGTTTTAACTCCTGCGGCAACATAGGCATTTAAATCCTTGCCCGATATCATTGGACCATGTCCATCTATGATTTTTCTACTACCTAATTCAAGTTTATCCAATATCTTATCATCTAAGTTCAGAACTCCCGGATAATTCATCATTTCACCCAGTCCTATGACATTTTCATCATCCATAAGTTCTCTTAAATCATCGGCTTCTAAGATTGCACCGGAATTTTCAAAGGATGTAGCAGGTACGCAGCTGGGCAGTACAAAATAAACATCTAAAGGAGTTTTTTTACTGTCTTCAATCATAAATCTTATCCCCTCAATTCCCTTAACATTGGCAATTTCATGGGGATCTGCAACTATAGATGTTACGCCTCTTGGAATTATCGCCCTAGCAAATTGTGAAGGTGTGGACATTGATGACTCAATATGGACATGGCTATCAATAAATCCTGGTATTAGATATTTTTCTTTTAAATCAATTTCTTCTAAACCTTGATATTCTCCTATACCTACTATCTTACCTTTATCTATAGCAACATCTGCTTTTATAATCTCATTTGTAAATACATTTACCACATGACAATTTTTAATAACTAATTCCGACTTCTTTTCTCCCTTTGCTTTTATGATTAAATTTCTAATTTCGTTTTTTTCCATATTGCTACCTCTTAATTTATTTTATTTAATAATACAATATTTCTAAAGACAATAAAAGCCTTCTATTCGTTTTATTTAAAGAAAAAGAGAAGGGATGCCTTCTCTTAACCTAATCTTCTATATACTATCTCTAGAAGTTCCTCTTTGAGTTTTTTGCTATTTACTAATATAGTATCAACCCTATTTTCTATATTTAATCTAAATTCTTCATCTTTTATGCTTTTTAAATTTATAGTAACATTAAATAATGCACCTTCTACTCCCGAATAGGCTAAAAGTGCAGCTACGCCAACATCTGTAATTGCGTTTACATTTCCATATTCTGCAAATACCCTTTGAAGTTTAAGTACCTTATAACATTCATCTGCACAATTAAGCGGAACTTCTAATGCCTTTTTATATCCTTCTTGGATAGATTTTGATCTAATCCATTTTTCTTCATCGGTACTCTTAGGCAATTTAAATGCATCCATAACACTATCAAAAGCAGTTGCATCCTTGTCTATTATAAGGACTAAATTCTCTATTGATTTCTCAAGTTCCATATAATTTTCTTTCATCTTAACTTTAGCATTTTCAGGAATTTGTTCAAATACTTTCTTGTCTATGGTAAGATTTGCCACCATATTTGTTAATGCTCCGCCTAAACTTCCAATCAATGCAGAAACACTACCTCCGCCCGGTGTTGGATTGCCGCTTTTTGTCTCATCAATAAACTCCCTTACTGTTTTTTCAACTAGCATTCAATACCCCTCCAAATCATATTTTATCCTATATCTATAAAATTTCTCTAGATTTTAAAACTTTATAATTCCTTCCATGGTAATATTAGCTTTGCCACCTACCTTTACTATAAAGCCGTCTTTGTCTTTGTCAATATAACAATATATTTCACTCAATCTATTTAATGACTCTCCCTGTGACACTGTAATTAAATTTTCATTAATTAATGAATTCTTCTTTAAATAGTAGATTAAACCTCCATTGGCAGTTCCCGTTGCTGCTTCTTCATTGATACCTACTAACGGAGCAAAATTTCTAGCATATATTTTATGAGAATTAATTTCAGGAATATGAAAAACATGTACTCCAATTACACCCATTGATTTACAATAATTCGATAATTCACAAAAATCCACTTTTATATTATCCAATATTTCCTTCTCTTTTATAGGCAATATAATATCCAATCGCCCGGTAGATATAATTTCCGGATCAATAAATTCATCTATTACTCCTATATCAGATAATTCTAAATTTAAAATATCCAGCAATTCATTAAAATTTTCTATTTTGCTGATTGTTTTAGGTCTCCCTTGTTCCATAGCTACATACTTAGGCTCGCTGTTTTCGTATCTTATTTCCACTGGAAATCTGCCTATATTTGTTTCCATGAATACCTTTTTAATGCCATTTCTAATGGGCTTTATATAATTTTTTTCTGCTAAGGTATAAAATGTTGCTATGGTTGCATGACCACATAAGTTCACTTCGCATAATGGAGTAAAAAATTTGATCTTAAATAGATTATCATCCCTTTGCCTTACAAATGATGTTTCAGGTAGATTGATTTCGTTTGCGATTTTTTGCATATCGCTCTCCTTTAACCACTTAGCATTTGGTATAACACCAGCCTGATTACCTCCAAAAGGCTTGGAACTAAATGCATCAACTTGGAATATATTTATCTCCATTTTTATTCATCCTTTCATGATTTCAAAATAAATGTTTCACGTGGAACATCATTGCATAAGCAAGTCTATAAGCCGTTCTAAGTCATTATCACCATAATATTCAATTTCTATTTTGCCCTTTTTATTGCCCACAATTAGATTAACTTTTGTTCCCAAAGATCTCATTAACTGATCTTCTAAATCAATAATATATGATTCTTTAGGTTTGATCTTTCTTTTTTTCTTCGGCTTCGTTTTGGATTGTTTTATTTCGGCTTCTGTTTCTCTGACATTTAAGCCAAGATCTATTATCTTTTCACAAGCCTTCAGCTGTTCATCTTTATCTTTTATTCCCAATAAAGCTTTTCCATGTCCACTACTTAATTTTCCCTCATAGATATATTCTATAACTTTTTCGTGTAAATTCAATAATCTTATGGAGTTAGCAACATACGTTCTGCTTTTACCTATAGCCTCCCCGATTTCTTCCTGCTTTAAATTATATTCGTCCATGATTCTTTTATATGCTATAGCTTCTTCTATTGGATTCAGGTCTTCTCTTTGAACGTTTTCAATTAAAGCAATTTTAGAAGCTGTTTCTATATCTATATCCTTTATAATACAAGGTATCTTTTTTAACTGAGCTTTTTTAGACGCTCTCCATCTTCTTTCTCCGGCAACAATTTCATATTTTTCATCAGCTCTTCTTACTATTATAGGTTGTATTATTCCATGAAGTCTAATAGAATTTGCTAAATCTTCTAAGGCTTCCTCATCAAAATATTTTCTAGGCTGTTCTTCTTTAGATACTATACTATCAATTTCTAAATAAACAATATTATCATTTATATATTCTTCTTCACTTAATATAGTATCAACTAAAGCTTTATCAGATATTAATGCAGAAAGACCTTTCCCTAGACCTCTTTTTTTCTGAGTCATTTATATCATCCCTTTCCTACATTTATCAAACCAAACACTTTCAAAGCAACAATTCATTAATTGGTCACCAGTTTTGTTTCCTTAGCCTCATCCACTCCCGTAAGGTTAATAGGTCAATCCAAATCCTGCAAATCTAAAAATTCTTCTGCCAGATCCATATACGCTTCCGCGCCTCTTGATTTCTCATCATAATCCATTATAGATAGTCCGTATGAAGGAGCTTCCGCTAGTCTAACATTTCTCGGGATTATATTTGTATATACCTTACCTTTGAAAAATGATTTGACTTCATCCACTACTTGTATAGAGAGGTTTGTCCTACCATCAAACATACTTAATACAACACCTTCTACTTCAAGGGAAGGATTAAAGTTTTTCTTTACCAGTTCTATTGTATCAAATAATTGACTCACTCCTTCCAATGCGTAATATTCACATTGTATGGGAATGATTACGCTGTCTGAAGCAATAAGTCCTAAAACACTTAGTATGCCAAGGGAAGGCGGGCAATCTATAAATATATAATCATAATCATCCCTGACTTTAGCTAATTCTTTTCTTAGCATCATCTCCCAATCTCCTTCCCTTGCCAATTCTATTTCTAAACCTGCTAATTGATTATTTGAGGGTATTATATCTACATTCTCAGCAGATGTTGGAAAGATTCCATCTTCTATAGGTAAATCAAGGGCAAGAATATCATATATTATATGTTCTACCTTGTTTTTATCCATCCCCAAACCACTAGTTGAATTCCCTTGAGGATCAATGTCAACTAACAATACTTTCTTTCCTATTTTACCTATACCCGATGATAAATTTATACTTGTAGTAGTTTTTCCTACTCCACCTTTTTGATTAAATATAGCAACTATTTTGCCCATATCAACACCTCGAAAATTCTTCTTATATTATATAATATCAGAAATTTAAATTAATACAAAATGAAAAAAGATAAAATTAAAGAAAAAATGTTCCACGTGGAACATTTTATTTATGTTTCACGTGGAACATTATCTTTCAAGTATTGAATTAACTTGTCTTGGGTATCTTTATAGAAACTAAATAAAAGTCTCCTTTATCTTCTTCATTGTATTCTGCCTTAACCCCATATTCCTTTATTGCCCTATATGCCTTCTTGATTGTATTCAGATAAATTCTTACGTTAATTAATGATTTGATTTTTTGACTTGAAACATTTTCATCTTTTTTTCTTAAATTATCTAATATGTCCTCTACTAAGGTCTCAGTACCACTGACATTCAAATTATTATTTACAGTTTTATCTAGTACTATCCTTCTTAAATTGTCATCCGGTAATTTTAACAGAGCTCTTCCATGCCGTTCAGTTAATTTCTCTTCAATTAAAATTTTCTTTATATCCGGTGGTAATTTCAATATCCTTAATTTATTAGCTATTGTAGATTGAGACTTTCCTAATTTTTCGGCTAATTCTTGCTGAGTAATATTGTGATCTTCAATCAAATTATAATATCCCTCTGCTTCTTCAATAAAGTTTAAATCTTCTCTTTGTAAGTTCTCAACCAATGCTACCATCGCAGAATCTTTATCCCTATAATCAACAACTATAGCCGGAATTTCCGTAAGTTCTGCTATCTCTGCAGCTCTTAATCTTCTTTCTCCTGCTATTAGTTCGTAAGAATCATGGCTTAGCTTTCTTACGCTGATTGGCTGGATAATTCCATATGTTTTTACAGACTGTGACAATTCTTCTAAAGATTTTAAATTGAAATTTTTTCTTGGCTGATATGGATTAGGTTTTATAAATCTAATTGGAATATTTATTATCTCTTTCAAAATATGATACCTCTCTTTTCAATAGGTCTTTATTCCAATTATTCAATATATAAGGCGTTATTTCCTTCTTTATTTCCCAAGTATTTTCATACAAATAACTACAATTTATAGTGGATTTTTCCGAGGCTTACCTCCGCCTCTGGGATATTTTGTCGGAGTTTCTTTTATTTTTTCGATTATTATCAAAGAGTGCATTATATCACTTTCAGGTATACATATTAATTTCTTGTCAACGATTCTTCCACCCAAGACTTTTATAGCATTGTTTCCAGATTTTAATTCTTCTTCTGCATCCGGTCCCTTCATTGAAATGAAATACCCTCCTAACTTAACAAATGGAATACAGTATTCGCTTAAGGTATTCAATGAGGCAACTGCTCTTGAAATAGCTATATCGTATTTTTCTCTATATACAGGTTTTATGCTCATCTCTTCGGCTCTAGCATGAATAGCTATTATATCTTCCAATTCCAATCTATTGATTACTTCGTTTAAAAAATTGATTCTTTTATTTAAACTATCAAGCAAGGTCACATTAAGTTCCCTTTTTATAATTTTGAGAGGAATCCCTGGAAAGCCACCCCCTGTACCTATATCGATTAGATTTTTCTTACCATCAAAAAGATTTGTAACCAAAGGAGTTAAACTATCTAAAAAATGCTTTATATCTATATCTTCATCATCTGTTATCGTTGTTATATTTATCTTTGTATTCCATTCCTTTAACATTTCTTTATATATCTCGAATGAATTAATGTCTTTTTCTTCTATACTTATATTAAGTTCTTCTGCTCCTTTAATCAAAATATCAGACACTTTTTTTCTCACTCCGTCTTTTTTGTTCTAAATATATTAATAGTACATTGATATCAGCAGGAGATACTCCTGATATTCTTGATGCTTGACCTACCGAATAAGGCTTTATATTATTCAATTTTTGTTTTGCTTCATTACTTAAACCCTTTATATTCGTATAATCTTCATCAATATTTAGCCTTTTATTCTCCAATTTTTTAAATTGTTCAATTTGTATCATTTGTTTTTTAATATAACCTTCATATTTGATTTGTGTTTCAACCTGAAGTCTTATTTCCCTTACCAATTTAGGTCTATTGGAATCTATTATTATTAAATCATCATATTTTAATTCCGGTCTCCTTATTAACTCATATAAGCTAATTGGTGATTTTAAATCCGTAGTTCCTAGTTTTCTCAAGATCTCATTTGTTTCACTTGTTGGAGTAATTATTATACTTTTTAATCTTTCCAACTCATTTTCTATTGCTTTTTTCTTCTCCATGGTCTTTCTATATCTTTCTTCACTGGCAAGACCAATTTTATAACCCTTTTCTGTCAACCTTAAGTCTGCATTATCCTGTCTTAATGTCAATCTATATTCTGCCCTTGAAGTCATCATCCTATATGGTTCATTCGTCCCCTTTGTTACTAAATCATCTATCAATACACCTATATATGCTTCAGATCTATCTAAAATAAATGGTTCCTTCCCCTTTAAGTTTAAAGTGGCATTAATTCCCGCCATCAATCCTTGAGCTGCGGCCTCTTCATAACCGGAAGACCCATTTATTTGTCCGGCAAAGAATAAATTCTTAATCTCTTTATGCTCCAAATTTAATTTCAAAATAGTAGAATCTATTGAATCATATTCTATTGCATAAGCTGTTCTCATGAATTTAACATTTTCAAGACCAATAATATGTTTATACATTTCCAATTGCACTTCTTCAGGTAAGGTTGAGCTTACTCCTTGCACGTACATCTCTTTAGTTGAAAGCCCCTCAGGCTCAATAAATACCTGATGTTTGTCTCTATCCGGAAATCTTACAATTTTATCTTCAATTGATGGACAATATCTTGGTCCTACCCCTTCTATTTCACCGGCATACATAGGAGATCTGTATAGATTATTCCTGATTATTTCATGCATCTTGTCAGTTGTATATGTCAGATAACAAGGTACTTGTTCAATATCAAATTTCTTATCCATATTCAAAAACGAAAATGGTATAATTTCCTCATCTCCGGGCTGAACTTCCATAACCGAATAGTCTATGCTATCCCTATGAACCCTTGCAGGAGTTCCTGTTTTTAATCTTCGAAGCTTAAGGCCTTTATTTTTCAATGAATCCGATAATAATATAGAAGGAAACATTCCATCCGGTCCTGATTGATAATTTACTTCCCCTATATATACTCGACCGCCTAAATATGTCCCGGTACATAAAATTACAGCTTTTGCCTTATATATAGCTCCAGTTCTTGTTAATACACCTTTTACTTGTGAATCCTCAATTAATATATCAACAACCTCACCTTGTCTTAAGGTTAAGTTGGGTTCATTCTCAAGCACTTTCTTCATTTCAGTATGATATTTCCTTTTATCCGCTTGTACTCTCAATGAATGGACAGCAGGCCCTTTGGAAGTATTCAGCATCCTACTTTGAATAAAAGACTTATCTATATTAATTGCCATTTCTCCACCCAATGCATCTATTTCTCTAACCAAATGACCCTTTCCTGTTCCTCCAATATTCGGATTACAGGATAAGGCTACGATGGAATCAAGACTCATGGTAAGCATTATAGTTTTCATTCCCATTCTACTACCGGCTAAAGCTGCCTCAACACCTGCATGCCCTGCACCTATAACCACTATATCATATTCACCTGCATCATAGTGTTTTACGTCTTTCACTTTATTTCACCTTTTCTAATTCAATTTCAACTTCAATTGCAATGCTTCACTAACAACTACTTACTATTTTCCTATACAAAACTCGGAGAATATCCTGTCCAGAATATCTTCTCCAACCGAGTCTCCGGAGATTTCTCCCAAATTTTCCCAACAATTCTTTAAATCCACTTCCAAGCAATCTAGAGGAACCTGTGCCTTTAAGTCGTTCAATACACTTTCAATATTCTTCAAAGCTTTTTCTAACTGATTTTTGTGTCTTAAATTAGTAACTATAGCATCAGACTTTATATTGAATTCACCGCTATAAAACATATCTCTAATGCTATCCTCTAAAATATCCAACCCAATTCCATTTGTAATCGACGTAGATATAATATGCATATTCTTAATGTATTTCTTAAAGTAATCCTTATCATATAAACTTTGCAAGTCCGTTTTATTCAATAATATAATTGTCTTTTTATCTTTGATTAAATCAATTATCTCAATATCTTCATCAGACAACTCGGTGGATACATCAAAAATTGCAATAATTAGATCTGCATCCTCCACTATGCTCTTGGCTTTATCTACACCTATTTTTTCAACCAAATTATCCGTATCTCTAATCCCTGCAGTATCTACAACTTTTAAAGGTATACCATCTATATTGACATATTCCTCGATGATATCCCTAGTAGTTCCGGGTATATCCGTCACTATAGCTCTGTTCTCTCTCAATATTGCATTTAATAATGAAGATTTTCCTACGTTTGGTTTGCCTAAAATTACAGTATTTAAACCATCTCTAAGAATTTTTCCTCTATCGGCAGTTGACAATAATGCTTTGATTTTCTCCTTCACAATATTAGAGTCCTTCTCCAGATCCTCATATGTTATCTCCTCAATATCCTCCTCGGGATAATCTATTGATACTTCTATATGAGCTATCATCGATAATAGTAAATCTCTAATTTCATTAATCTTATTTGATAAACTTCCCTCCAATTGATTTAAGGATACTTCAAAGCTCTTATCCGTCTTGGATTTAATCATATCTATTACCGCTTCAGCTTGAGACAAATCAAGCCTTCCATTTAGAAAAGCTCTTTTAGTAAACTCTCCTGCTTCAGCCAATCTTGCTCCTGAATTTAATAATAGTTCCAATATTTTCTTTACAGGGATTATCCCTCCGTGGCAATATATTTCAACCATATTTTCTCTTGTATAAGTATAAGGTTCCTTCATAAAAGAAATCAAGACCTCATCAATAATATGATCATTGTCTACTATATGACCGTATGACAATTTTCTATTTTCAATTTTGAAATTATCTCCTTTAATACTTACAAATTTACCTCTTGCTATATTTAGCGCATTCTTACCGCTCATCCTTACAATTCCAATTCCTGACTCACCTATTGCAGTTGAAATAGCCGCTATAGTATCAGACATATGCTTCACCTCGTTACACTTTAAAATTATTATCTATATCTTAAAGATTATAATCATATATAAATTATAATATATTTTACATAAATTTTTCTATTTTAAAAAACATTTTATGATATTTTAAAATCCATATGATAAATTGTCAATTTCACTTGAGAATTTATAAAAAGCCCACTTATTTCTATTGAAATACTTGGGCTCTTATTTTAACACTATTTAGATGTAATTACAACTCTTCTATAGGGTTCTTCCCCTTCGCTATATGTTACTACTCCCGGGAAATTTTGAAGAGTTGAATGGATAACCCTTCTTTCATAAGGATTCATAGGTTCTAATTTTATGGGTCTTCTACTATATTTAACTTTTTCTGCCATTTTATTAGCAAGTCTGATCAGCGTTTCTTCCCTTTTTGCTCTATATCCTTCTGTATCAACTATAACTTTCATATAGTTTGGTCTGTTTTTATTTACTGCCAGATTTAATAAGTATTGTATCGAATCCAATGTATTTCCTCTTTTACCAATTAAAATCCCCATATCCAACGGATCTATATCTGTTATTTCTATCTTCAATATATCGCCTTGTTTCTCAATATGGTTGGTAGCATTTATGCCCATTAAACTAATTACTTTACTTAAAAATTTATTAGCTATTTCTTCCAAATCATTTATTAAGGTAACCTTAACTTTTGCCTCTTTTGTTCCTATCAACCCAAATAATCCCTTACTAGGCTCTTCCAATATTTCTATCTCAATATCTTCTTCTTTTGCATCTAATTCAATTAATGCTTCTTTTATGGCATCTTCAACAGTTTTAGATGACTTTGTTACTTCTTTCATTTATTTTTCCTCCTTAACTTTAGATAAGGACCTATTAGTTATCAGTTGTTGAACTATTGTGAATAGATTACTTATTATCCAATAAAGTGCCAAACCAGCAGCAAAACTTCTAGCTGATATGAAAATCATAACTGGTAAAAAATAATTCATAGTTTTTTGAGTAGCTTGAGTTTGAGGATCTACATTTTGTGCCGTGGGCATTGTTTTAGTCTGCAAATAAGTAGTTAAAGCTGCTAATAATGGCATACCCCATAGATATGGATCCGAATTTTCTAAATTTGCAATCCATAGGAAGGATTTATTCATTGCTTCATAAAATCCCGGTTCGGTAAAAGCATATTTAGCAGGCTCTCTAAATACAGCAAAAAAAGCAAGTATAATTGGAAATTGAATCAATAAAACCAAGCATCCGGATGCCGGATTATAATTATTATCTTTATATAATTGCTGCATTTTTACCTGCATAGTTTGAGGGTCATTTTTATATTTAGTTTGAATCTCCTTAAGTTTAGGTTGTATTTCATTCATCTTTTTACTAGATTTTGACTGATTTATATTTATTGGTAGCAACAATAATTTGAATATAATACTAGTTATAATAACTGCTATCGCATAATATGAAACATGGGTCGGCTCAGTACCAATTCCCGATACAATATTATAAACAACTCTCAATATCGACCCCATCAAAGTTCCCAAAAAATTTCTCATTTAGTAACCCCCTATAATTATTTAAGCGGATCATATCCTCCCTCATGAAATGGATGACATTTTAAAATTCTTCTTATTGTTAAATAAGTTCCCTTCATAAATCCATACTTAGTATATGCTTGCAATGAATACTCGGAGCATGTTGGATAAAATCTGCATTTTTTTCCTGGTAATAAATACTTTGAAATGTAATTTTGGTAAAACCTTATTAAAAATATTGATATCTTCGTCATCAATATATCTATCTCCTTAGAACTCCAGACATCCTTAATACATGAATTAACGATTTTTCTAATTCTTTATAAGATAAGCCTACTACGTTCTTTTTGGGTATAAAAATTAAATCATAACCATTTTTAACTCGATGATGATTGAGTCTATATATCTCTTTTATTCTTCTTCTAATTTTATTTCTAACAACAGCGTTCCCTATTTTTTTAGTAATTGTTATACCTAATCTTGTTTCTCTCAATCCATTTTTTTTTACATATAAAGTTAAATCTCCATTCCAGTAATTTTTTCCTTTATTGTACACACGCTTAAACTCTATATTTTTCCTTAATCTATACTTTTTATCCATTGTTACTCCTTAAAATTATGAACCTTAATTAAAAGGCCACCTCTTTAGCGGCCTTATGCTGTCAATCTTTTTCTACCTTTTTGTCTTCTCATCTTTATAATATTTCTACCTGACCTAGTTTTCATTCTCTTTCTAAATCCATGTTCTCTACTTCTTTGTCTTTTCTTTGGTTGATAAGTTCTTTTCATTATATCAGTACACCTCCTTAAAATGGGACCTATATAAAAATATAGAGTTTTGCTCAAATAAAATAAAAAATAAATTATAAGACTACTATTGATTATATTTATTACAAATAGTTATGTCAAGAATTTAAATTACCTAGTTACACAAAATAGATATCAACAACTTTATATACTTGTGGATAATTTTATTGAATAACAATTGAACTTTTGATATTATTAAATAAGATGTTAATATGTTGTTAAATTCATAAAGTTATACACAAACTGTGGATAAGGTGTGTATAACTTCTGAATATTACCGCAGTTATTAGTATTTATTTGGTTTTGTTTAAGTTTTTGTCCACATTTTCCTTTTTTAATATATGTGGACTACATTTATACTTAAACATTTTTTCATCTAATTAACAATATAATAACATATTTATTCACAAATTATTTATTTTAATTATTGCAATATTATTATAAAAACTTATAAATTTTGTTGATAAATATGTTGATAATTATTAAATCTTTTCAAATTTTCAAAAGGAGGTTAATTTATGACATCTAATTTGGAAGATATATGGGAGGATGTCCTAAATATAATTAAGGAAGATTTATCTGAAGTTAGCTTCAATACATGGTTAAAAACTATTGAACCCATTTCCATTTCGTCAGATAAGATAATTTTAGGAGCCCCTAATGATTTTACAAGAGGAATCTTACAAGGAAGATATCTAAATTTAATAAAAAATGCTATAGAACATGCCACCAAAGTTGATTATTCTGTAGAATTTATCATACCCGGAGAAGAAAATATCTTTAATGTAGGACAAGGTGTAAATCATGAAACACAAGATTACAATCAAAGATCCCAACTTAATCCAAAATATATATTTGATACATTTGTTATCGGAAATAGCAATAGGTTCGCGCATGCGGCATCTCTTGCAGTAGCTGAAGCTCCTGCGCAAGCTTATAATCCTCTTTTTATCTACGGTGGTGTAGGATTAGGAAAAACTCACTTAATGCATGCAATAGGTCATTACATATTAAGTCAGAACCCAAATTCAAAAGTGGTTTATGTATCTTCTGAAAAATTCACTAATGAACTAATTAATTCAATCCGTGAATATAGAAATGAGGAATTTCGAAACAAATATAGAAATATTGATGTACTATTAATCGATGATATACAATTTATAGCTGGTAAAGAAGGTACACAAGAGGAATTTTTCCATACTTTCAATGCTTTATATGAAGCTAGTAAACAAATAATAATTTCAAGTGATAGACCTCCTAAAGAAATACCAACACTGGAAGATCGATTAAGATCAAGATTTGAATGGGGTCTTATAGCCGATATTCAACCACCGGATCTAGAGACAAGAATTGCTATTCTCAGAAAAAAGGCTAATGTAGAAAATATTGAAGTATCAGATGAAGTAATGCTCTATATAGCTTCAAAAATTCAATCAAATATTAGGGAATTAGAAGGTGCGCTTATAAGAGTCGTTGCTTATTCTTCTTTAACCAACAGAGAAGCAAATATCGAATTAGCTGAAGAAGCACTCAAAGATATAATTTCTTCAAAAAAAACTCATGAAATTACAGTAGATTTAATTAAAAATGTTGTATCAAAAAATTATAAGATTAAATTAGAAGAATTTAATTCAAAAAAAAGAACCAGAGCCATTGCGTATCCAAGACAGATAGCAATGTATTTAACAAGAGAATTAACGGATCTTTCTTTACCTAAAATAGGAGATGAGTTCGGAGGAAGAGATCATACCACTGTTATCCATGCTTGCGAAAAAATTAATACAGATATCTCAAATAATGAAGATATAAAAAGAAAAATAGATGATATTATTTTAGAAATAAAGGGCGAAAATTAATAATTGTGGATTAATGTTTTTTTATACAAATGTTATTAACATGTTATTAAGTTATTAAGTTTCAATATCTTAAGTAATTTTTAGGTTATCCACATAATAACATGCCCTACTACTATTACTACTATTTATTTAATTCTTCTATATCTATTAAGGAGGAAATTTATATGAAATTTAAAGTAAAACAAAAGGATTTATCTAAACACATTAACATTGTACAAAAAGGCATATCGTCTAGAACAACTATACAAATACTTGACGGAATATTAATTGAAACATTAAATGATAAATTAAAGTTAACTTCTACAGATTTGGAGATAAGTATTGAAACGTTTTTGGATGCAGAAGTGAAAGAAGAAGGTTCCATTGTTGCAAATTCAAGAATATTCGGAGATATTATAAAAAAATTACCTGATTCAATTATTGAAGTTGAAGTTAAAGATAATAAGATAAACATAAAATGTGAAAATTCTGAATTTAACATATTAGGTAATTATGCAGTGGATTATCCCGATTTGCCAATAATCTTACAAAAAGAAAATTTAAAATTATCAGTGGAATCATTAAAAAATGCTATACGACAGACTGTATTTGCAACTTCTCAAGACGAAACAAGACCTACATTATCAGGTGTATTGGTTGAAATTGAAAACAACAATATTTCCTTTGTTTCATTAGATGGGTATAGATTAGCATTGATGAAACTAAATACTGATTATAATATAGATTTAAAAATTATCATTCCTGGTAGGATACTTAATGAAATAAATAAAATACTTGAAGACACAGAAGAAGATGTTATATTAAGTGCAGCACCGGGTCACGTTTTATTCAATTTAGGAGATACTATAATATATTCAAGACTTTTAGAAGGTCAATTTTTTAATTATAAGGATATTATAAGAGACGATCATAAAACTAAAGTAATCGTAAATAAAAAAGACTTTCAAAATGCATTAGAAAGAGCTTCATTGCTTGCAAGAGAGGAAAAAGCAAATTTAATCAAATTAAGTATAATTGATGATAATATAATTATAAAATCCAATTCTGAAGTCGGAGATGTAATGGAAAGAGTATTATCTAATAAAGATGGGGAAGACTTAAATATAGCATTTAATTCCAGATATATATTGGAAGGAATCAAGATTATGGATTCGGAGGAAATTCAGCTCAATCTCATGGGTAGCTTAAATCCTTGTATTATAAATGGTGTAGAGGATGATAGTTATACTTATTTGGTCTTGCCTGTTAGATTAGCTCAAGAAGACTTTTAAATAAAATAGTGAAAGAAATCGTAAATAATAATAAAAGATTTGACAATTGACTAAGACAATGGATAATTTTTTAATAGGTAATAGGTAATAGGTAATAGGGTAAAGGAATTTATCTAGGTAAGAGAAGAGATAAAAGATTATCTTCTGATTAAGACCCTATAGCTCAACCCTAATAATTGTGAATTGTGAACTGTGAATTGTGAATTGAAATCGTGAATTGTTTTGGAGGTAATTATGAAAGAAATATCTATTTCAACCGAATATATAAAGCTTGATCAATTTTTAAAACTTGTCAATGTAGTTCAGACTGGGGGACATGCTAAAATAATGATAGCTGATGGATTGATTAAGGTAAATGATAAGAAAGTATTTGAACGTGGAAAAAAGCTAAGGAAAAATGATATAGTGGATATAGAAAATTTTGATAAATTCATTATTATATAAATCCTTAAGGGGTGTAATTTTTGAATGTAAAGAATCTGCGACTTATTAACTTTAGAAATTATTATAATTTAAATGTGGAATTTAATGATAATATAAATATATTTATGGGGAAAAATGCTCAAGGCAAAACCAATTTAATTGAGGCTTTATATATATGTTCATATGGTAAATCATTTAGAACGACTAAAGATAGAGAATTGATCAATTTCAATAAAGAACAAGCATATATAGGTGCTAATACAAAACTTAACAATCTGGAAAAGTTCATTGAAGTCAAGATGGAAAGAGATAAACCAAAAAGAATAAGAATAAACAAGTCAGAGCTAAAAAACTATAAGGAACTTAATACCGGTTTAGTTTCTGTATTATTTTGTCCGGATGATTTAAAAATGATCAAAGAGGGACCTTTGTTAAGAAGGAATTTTTTAGATGCAAGTATCTCTCAAATTAAACCCGTATATAGTTATAATCTAATAAGATACAATAAGGTTTTAATGCAAAGAAACAATTTATTAAAAACTTGCAGAATAAAAAAAGATTTAGTGAATTTAATAGATGTATTTGACATTCAATTGTCAAAGCTTGGTACAAGTATTATAATAGAGCGTGATAAATTCATAAATGAATTGAATATACTTATAAATCCTATCCATAAAAATCTTACTTGTGATAAAGAAAGCGTAGAATTAAAATATTTTTCCAATATTCCTAGATTAATTGATAAAGAAAGTATTGAGAAAGAATATTTAAAGTTATTGAAGTCCAATTTAAATAGGGATATAGAATATGGAACAACTGAAATCGGGCTTCATAGAGATGACTTATTGATGTTAATTAACAATAAAGATGTAAAAATATATGGCTCCCAGGGACAGCAAAGAACATTAGTTTTGTCAATTAAATTATCTGTGGTAGAATATATAAAGAAGTATTTTGGAGTTTATCCTGTGGTGCTTTTAGATGATGTATTTTCCGAGCTAGATGAAGATAGAAGAAAATTTTTATCAAATTCTTTCAAAAATATGCAAGTTTTTATTACAGTTACAGATGCTGTTGATTTAAATGCAGTTAACGACTTATCAAAATCTGTATTTATTATAGAAGATGGAAAAGTGATTTAAAATAATGATTAACTGCAAGTTAACTAGAATTGGAGGGAAGAGCGTAGATGGTACAAGAAGCTAATGACAATAATGGGAGACATTATACCGCAAAAGATATACAAGTATTGGAAGGTTTAGAGCCAGTAAGAAAAAGACCCGGTATGTACATTGGTAGTACAGGACCTAAGGGGCTTCACCATTTAGTGTATGAAGTAGTAGATAATAGCATAGATGAGGCATTAGCAGGTATTTGTGATACTATTAAAATAACTATATATGATGATGATTCTGTATCGGTTGAGGACAATGGTAGTGGAATACCTGTAGAAATTCATCCTCAAACCGGTAAATCTACTGTAGAAACTGTTTTAACTATATTACATGCGGGAGGGAAATTTAATAACTCCGCATATAAGGTATCCGGAGGTTTACATGGAGTTGGTGTATCAGTAGTAAATGCACTTTCGGAGTGGTTGGTAGCAAAGGTAAGAAGAAATGGTAAAGAATATATGCAACGATTTGAAAGAGGAATTTCAGTATCGGAGCTCGAGGTTATCGGGAATTCAGATTCTACAGGTACTACAATTCATTTTATGCCTGATAAAAGTATTTTTGAAACTATAGAATTTTCCTTTGAAACATTGGAATTCAGAATGAGAGAAATGGCATTTTTGAACAAAGGAATTAAAATAATATTAAATGATAAAAGAAATGATATATTAAAGGAATTTCATTATGAAGGTGGAATTAAGTCTTTTGTGGAATATATAAATAAAAATAAAACTCCGATTCATAAAGACGTTATATACTTCGAATCTGAAAAAGACTCAACAATTGTAGAATTGGCTTTACAATATACAGATGGATATACGGAAAATATATATACATTTGCAAACAATATCAACACAATTGAAGGCGGCACCCATTTATCAGGATTAAGATCTGCAATCACAAGGGCTATAAATGACTACGGAAGAAAATATTCCTTTTTAAAGGAAAAGGAAGAAAATCTCTCAGGTGAAGATGTTAGAGAAGGATTAACTGCTGTTTTATCCATAAAATTGCCTAATCCGCAATTTGAGGGACAAACAAAAAGTAAATTAGGAAATAGTGAAACCAGAGGAATTGTTGATTCACTTATTTATGACTATTTAAATAATTATTTAGAAGAAAATCCTAAGGCCAGCAAGATAATATTAGATAAAGCAGTAAGTGCTCAAAGGGCTAGAGATGCAGCTAGAAAGGCTAGAGAGTTGACTAGGAGAAAGAGCATTCTAGATAATACTACATTGCCCGGAAAATTGGCAGATTGCCAGTCCAGTGATTTATCTGAAAATGAAATATATTTGGTGGAAGGGGATTCGGCAGGTGGTAGTGCTAAACAAGGAAGAGATAAAAAATATCAGGCAATTTTACCGTTAAAAGGTAAGATAATGAATGTTGAAAAGGCAAGAATTGATAAAGTTTTAGGTTATGAAGAAATTAAAGCCATGATAACAGCCTTCGGTACCGGTATTGGAAGTGATTTCAACATTGAAAAATTAAGATATGGGAAAATAATTATAATGACAGATGCCGATGTAGATGGTGCACATATCAGAACTTTATTATTGACTTTTTTCTACAGATACATGAAGGAACTGATAGAAAAAGGGCATATCTATATTGCCCAACCGCCTTTGTATAAAGTAACTAAAGGTAAAAAAGAAGTATACTGTTATAGCGATAAGGAACTTGATGATATATTAAATGAATTGGGAAGAACAAATTACAGTATTCAAAGATATAAAGGTCTTGGAGAAATGAATGCAGATCAGTTATTCGACACTACGATGGATCCGGAAACCAGAACTTTATTGCGGGTTCAAATAAGTGATGATATAAATGCTGATGAAATCTTTACAACTCTAATGGGGGATAAGGTAGAGCCAAGACGTGAATTTATTGAAGAAAATGCAAAATTTGTACAAAATCTGGATATATAGGAGGGAAATTAATGGATACTGAACACAACAAATTATTGGATGTTAATATAGAAGAAGATATGAAGAAGTCCTATTTGGAATATTCTATGAGTGTAATAGTAAGTCGCGCCCTCCCGGATGTAAGAGATGGTTTAAAGCCTGTTCATAGAAGAATATTATATGCCATGGATGAATTGGGTACGACACCTGATAAACCATATAGAAAATCTGCCAGAATAGTTGGAGACGTATTAGGTAAATATCATCCACATAGTGATACTTCCGTTTATGATGCTATGGTTAGACTTGCTCAAGATTTTAATACAAGGTATCTATTGGTTGACGGTCATGGAAACTTCGGATCTGTTGACGGTGATGGAGCGGCAGCCATGCGTTATACGGAAGCTAGAATGACCAAGTTATCTCAAGAAATGCTTAGGGATATAGGTAAGGATACCATAGATTTCAGACCCAATTTTGATGAAACTTTAAAAGAACCAATTGTTTTACCCAGCAGATTTCCTAATTTATTAGTCAATGGATCATCGGGTATTGCAGTTGGGATGGCAACTAATATTCCACCACATAATCTAAGAGAAGTAATTGATGGAATAGTACTTTTATTGGATGATCCGGATACAGATATTGAAGCTTTGATGAAAGTAATCAAAGGTCCTGATTTTCCAACCGGTGCTCATATAATGGGGAAAGAAGGAATCAAATCTGCCTATAGAACCGGCAGAGGAAAAATCATATTGAGAGCTGTTGCGGAGATAGAAGAAACAAATAAAGGAAAACATAGAATTATAGTATCGGAATTACCTTATCAAGTTATTAAGGCAAATTTATTGCAAAAAATTGCCGAATATGTACGGGAGAAAAAACTAGAAGGTATTTCAGATTTAAGAGATGAGTCCGATAGAGAAGGTATGAGGATTGTTATAGAACTAAAAAGAGATGCGAATCCCAATGTGGTTTTAAACAATCTTTTTAAACATACACAATTACAAATTACTTTTGGAGTTATAATGCTGGCTTTGGTCAATGGAGAACCAAAGGTATTAAAATTAAAGGAAGTATTACATCATTATATTGAGCATCAAAAAGAAGTCATAGTAAGAAGGACTCAATTTGATCTTAATAAGGCAGAAGAAAGAGCTCATATTGTTGAGGGTTTAAAAATTGCATTAGATCATATTGACGAAGTTATAAGGATTATTAGAAGTTCAAAGGATGATAGCACTGCAAAAGAAAGACTTATGGAAAATTTCAGTCTTTCAGAAAAACAATCACAAGCAATATTGGATATGAGATTAAGAAGATTGACCGGGTTAGAAAGAGATAAGTTAGAAGAGGAATATGAGGCTTTAATTAAGGAAATCAATAGATTAAAGGCAATATTGGCAAGTGAAAGAATGATTTTAAATATAATCAAAGAAGAATTATTAGAGATCAAAGAAAAGTATGGCGATATGAGAAGAACCAGTATAATGCCATCTGCTGATGAAATTAACGCTGAAGATATGATTGAAGAAGAAGATGTAGTAATTACGTTAACTCATTTTGGCTATATAAAGAGAATGCCTGAAGGCACATATAGACCTCAAAAGAGAGGCGGAAAGGGTATTATAGCTTTAACAACTAGGGAAGAAGATTTCGTTGAAGATCTCTTTATAACATCTACCCATGATACTCTTCTATTTATAACAAATAAAGGAAAGGTTTATTCATTAAGAGCTTATGAAGTACCTGATGCTGGAAGACAAGCAAAGGGAACAGCTATTATAAATCTTTTAAATCTTTCAAATGATGAGAAAGTAAGTTCGATAATACCTATTAAAGAATTTAATAAGGAATGTAATTTAGTATTTGTCACAAGGAAAGGCATAATTAAAAAAACAAGCTTGGAGAAATTTACAAACATTAGGAAAAATGGAATTATTGCTATAAATTTGAGAGAAGATGATGAACTAATAAGTGTAAAGATGACTGATGGAAAAAGGGAATTGATTTTAGTCACTAAAAAAGGCATGGCCATTAGATTCAACGAAGATGATGTAAGAGAAATGGGTAGAAATGCCACTGGTGTAAAAGCTATTACATTGAATGACGATGATATTGTCGTAGCTATGGAATTAGTTGAAAAAGGTAAATATTTATTGGTAATAGCTGAAAAGGGTTTTGGAAAAAGGACTTCTTTAGACGAATATAAAACTCAAAAAAGAGGTGGTAAGGGTCTAATCACATATAATATAAAAGACAAGACAGGTGATATAGTCTCAGCAAAAGTTATATATGAAAACGATGAAATAATGATGATTTCACAAAGTGGTATTATAATTAGACTCAATACCAATGATATATCCGCAATGGGAAGAAATACACAAGGAGTAACTCTTATGAAAATTGATGGAGATGATAAGGTTATGGCAGTTGCAAAATATGTAGGTGAGTAATATTGATGGAAATCTCTTTAAGGGATTTCCTTTTGTTTTCACTTTACATTAATGTATATATGTTATAAAATTAAATAAATTGAATGGATAGGGGTGGTTTAATGTCATTAAATACTTTGATTAACGTAGATAAAAAAGATAATCTTTTGGTAATAATTCCAGAAGGAGATATGGATATATATAGTTCAACTAGATTTAAAGAATTAGTTTTAGATTCATATAATAAAGAAAAGAAGGATTTGTTAATTGACGGTAAGAAGCTTGAATATATTGATAGCACAGGTTTAGGAGCATTGATAGGTATTTTAAAGCAAGTTAAAGAAGATAATAAAAAAATCTACCTATCAAATATTAAACCCAATATAAGAAAACTATTTGATATAACTGAACTGGACAAGCTATTTATAATTAGGAGTGAAAATGATGAATAATGATTCTGTATTTTTAACAATACCAAATAAACCTGATTATATTAGTATGGTAAGGCTTACAACCTCTTCTCTAGCAAATAAATTAGGATTTGATTTTGACACCATAGAAGATATTAAGGTATCTATAGGAGAGGCATGTATCAACTCATTACAATTTTGTCATAAAGGTTCAATATCTATTGTTTATGAATCCTATATAGATAAATTAACAATAAAGGTTTCAAATTGTAAAGATAATATACCAAAAGAAATAGAAGAAAAAAAAGATAGAGAACTTGGAATTTTAATTATAAAATCATTAATGGACAAAGTTGACTTTACTGATGAAGGTATTGAGATGACAAAATATATTAAATAAGGATGGTAGTCTATGATAAATAAGAACTACTATGAAAATGGAAATTTAAAAGACAAAGAAAAAATGAATATAAAGGATCTATTTAAATATTATAGCGAAACAAGGGATAAAGAAACAAGAGATATTTTGATAGAAAAGCACTTATACATTGCTGAAATTCTTTCTAAAAAATATGCTAATAGAGGCATTGAATATGATGACATCTATCAAGTAGCATGTATAGGACTTATTTATGCTATCGATAGGTTTGATATAGATAAAGGTTATGAGTTTTCAAGCTTTGCAACACCTACCATAATTGGAGAAATAAAAAAATATTTCAGAGATAAGGGTTGGACAATCAGGGTACCCCGTCGAATTCAGGAATTATCAAAAAAAATAAATAATGCCAAGGTTTATTTAAGCCAAGAATTGCAAAGATCTCCTACCATAGAAGATATTGCTGAATACTTGAATTCAACAGAAGAAGAAGTGTTAGAAGCCATGGAAGCAAGCAAAGTTTATACACCACAATCTTTAGATGTAACATATGATTCTAACAATGATGATAAGGATATAAATTTAGCTGAATTGATAGGTGAGGATGATTATTACTTTAGTAAGATTGAAAACAATGACTTTTTAATGAAGACTATGGAAAAATTAAATGATGTGGAAAAACAGATATTGATTGAAAGATATTTTAATAAAAAAACTCAGGTAAATATAGCTAAGAGTTTAAATATTTCTCAAATGACCGTATCAAGAATTGAAAAAAGGGTATTGGAGAAATTAAGAAAGGAAATTGAGAAAACATTGATTGATTAAAATAATTAAATTTATTGGGAGATGTGAAATGAAAAACTTTTTAATAGAGCATAAATTAGAAAAATTAACTTATGTTTTAGAAATGATAATTACTGCTTTAATCGCAATAGGTGTAATTATTGGATTGATAGATTTATTTAGATATTTTCCAGCAATTTTTGTAGCAGACGCACCGGAATCTTATGAGATATTTCAATCATTTCTTGCTTATGCATTGGTTTTGATAGTAGGGGTAGAACTTATGCTGATGATAATCAATCATTCTACTAAAGCTATTATGGAGCTGATACTCTTTGTAATAGCTAGAAAGATGTTGATCTATTCACATACGATGAAGGATTTAGTTCTAGGGACAATAGCTATTGCAATTGTATTTGCAATACTAAAATTTCTAATACCGGAAGATAAAGAAGACATTATAAAAAGAAGTAAAAATGTATATTCCGCTTCTACTAAAGTTGAAGATATAATTAAAAGAACTAAATATAATATACCTGTTGATAAAGGTTATACAGTTGGAGGATTAGTATGTAGATTAGCAGATGAAGCATGCGTTCCTGTGACAGAAGGCTCTGAATTCACTTCAGGTGATTTAAAGATAAAGGTGGTAAAAGCATCAGAAGATGGTCTAATTGAGGAAGTAATGATAAAAAAGAAAGATGAAAAAGATAGTTGATTACAATTCACAGTTCACAGTTCACAGTTCACAATTCACAATTCACAATTGAAAAGATAATGAAGAGTGAAGAGTTTCTAGGGTCATTAAACATAGATTCTTAACTTTCGTTCCAGAATAACTCCTGCAATGAATATTCTGCCTTTATTGACCCAAGATTACTGATTACGTCATCATCGGGCAGTATAAGTATTGCCTCTAAACGACCTTTGGTTTTAAAAAGTGGTTTAAGAATTAGAAAATAAGAGTTAAAACGATTAGGGTTAAAGTATATTAAGGTTGAGGAAGTCTTAGTTTTAGCTAAAAATAATAGTTAAAAAAATAATTCAAAAAAGTGTTGACATTTAATACAATTGCGTGTAATATTATAAAAGTTGACTGCAAAAAAACTTAATAATATTTTCAAAAAACAAATTTAAAAATATTAAAAAGTAGTTGACTTAAGTATAAAAATTTGATATAATAATTAGGCGTCGTTAAGCGAGACGCAATGACCTAAAACATTAATTAGGTCGATTGAACCTAGATAATTAAACAGTGTGAGACTTTGAATAAATTACAAAGAATCAATTCAAAGATTTGTGGAAGAAATGAAGCAAATCGAAAATAGTCAGCAAAGAGCTAGACAAACTTTCA
>NZ_JACRTG010000026.1 GCF_014385195.1 Paratissierella segnis | reverse complement strand
TCTCACACTGTTTAATTATCTAGGTTCAATCGACCTAATTAATGCTTTAGGTCATTGTGCCTCGTTTTAGGGCACTTGATTAGTATAGCAAAATTTCATTCTTAAGTCAACTACTTTTTAAGCTGAATTTTTATTTATTTTGCCTCACAATTAAATACTATACACATAACTAATAAAAGTGTCAATATGTTTTTATAATAATAAGTTAAGAGCTATATAATTCCATTTTGATACGCAAATATAGTTGCTTGTACCCTATCATTTACATCAATCTTTTTAAATAATTTTGTTATATGATTTTTAACTGTCTTTTCACTAATAAATAATTCTTTTCCTATATCCTTATTGCTACGTCCAGAGGAAATTAAAGTCAAGACTTCATATTCACGTCGCGATAATGACTTTATTTTTTCTAATTCAATATTGCTTTTTTGTATCTTATTATGTACATTTTGAGTTAAAACAGTTGCTACCGCTTGATCTATATAAGTCCTGCCGATACTTATTTCTCTTATCGATTTTAAGAGGGTATTAGTATCACAATTTTTAAACAAATAACCCATTGCCCCTAATTTTGTTGCCGCTATAATAAATTCCCTATTGCGAAGAGCTGTAAGTATTATTACTTTAGAATTTAATCCTTGATCTTTAATAATCTTTAAAACTTCTATCCCACTCATATAAGGAATATCTATATCCATAATTATAATATTAGGATTTAATTCTCTAGCTTTTTCGACTGCCTCTTTTCCATTTTCAGAAGTAGCAATAACTTTTAATTCTTTATCACCTTCTATCAAAGCTTTTAACCCTTCTCTAACTATAGTATGGCTGTCGACTAACATTATATTTATGATTTTAGAAGCCATAACACTCTCCACCTTGAACAAAAAGTATATTAGCTTAATAATAAATCTATTAAGCTAATATACTTATTATAACTCATTTAAAAACTCAATTCTATACTTATTTATATTTTTGAACACAAACCGTATTCTAATTCATACAATTATTTTTCTCGTAAACAAGTTTTCCCTTTTTAATTACTTTTTCTGTATGATTTACACCAAAATGATAAATTATATAATCTAAGTTTGGGGCATCAAATATGACTAAATCTGCATATTTACCTTCCATTAAACTTCCTATTTCATTTTCTAATCCTAAGGCTGAAGCTCCATTTATAGTTACACCGGTTATGACCTCTTCAGGAGTCAATTTCATTATTAACGAGGCAAAGCTCATTACCAATTGTAAATTTTCTGTAGGACAGCTCCCTGGGTTATAATCTGTTGAAATAGCTACCGGAACATTTTCTTCAATCATTTTTTTAGCCCGGGCAAAATGTCCCTCCTGTAAATTGAAACTGGTTCCTGGTAATACATTGGCTATTATTCCCTTTTCTGCCATAGCCTTGATCCCAGCGTCACTTGCCGATATTAAGTGGTCAGCTGTAATACAACCAATTTCAGCAGCTAGTTCTGCTCCTCCTAATGAAACAATTTCATCAGCATGAATCTTAGGAATAAATCCATATTTATTCTTTGCTTCTAACAATATTCTTTTAGTTTGCTCAATTGTAAATACACTATCTTCACAGAATACATCACAAAACTTAGCCAAATCTCTTTTCTTAACTTCAGGTAACATTTCTTTTATTATTATATCTACAAATTCATCAGGATTATCCTTATATTTAATAGGTATAGCATGTGCTCCCATAAATGTTGATACGATATCCACAGGATGATCTTCATTTAGTTTTTTAGCTACCTCCAATTGCCTTAATTCTGTATCAAAATCTTCTATTCCATAGCCGGATTTTGCTTCTACTGTTGTAACTCCAAAGCTTAACATGGTATCTAAGCTTTTATTTGCTTTATCATATAATTCATCAAAAGTTGCATTTCTTGTTGCTTCCATAGTGCTATGGATCCCACCACCGGAAGCTAAAATTTCCAAATATGATACGCCTTTAAGCTTCATAGATAATTCATGTTCTCTCGATCCTCCATGAACCAAATGGGTATGTGCATCCACAAGTCCCGGCGTTACGGTTTTGCCTTTTCCATTTATAAAGACTGTATTTTCATCAATTTCAATATCTGAAGGCAAACCTCCGCTTCCTACATAAATAATTTTATCATTATTTATAGCAACGATACCATTGTTAATTAACCCTACTTCACCTTGTTTCTTGCCTCTTCTAGGATTGTTTTCACCTTTTAATGTAATCAAATTGTCAATATTCTTAATAATTAATGTTGCTCTCATTTTTTCACCTCGCTTACTATTTATTGATGATTATTTATATTACCGAAGGAATTTGTAGATTCTAATTTTTTCTAAAGCCTCATCAATCATTATATTTGATTTAATTATACTTTCATAGATATTTATATCCTAATACATTATTCTATCATCAATTATTTTTGAATTTTTTTACTTATCATATCTCCCTAAAAAAACCACAGACTAAAATCTGTGGTCAATTTTTATAACGAATAAGAAAGTGCTACTCCGATTAAAGTAATAAAGAACTTTATGTCAAGGATCATGACTATTTATTTATCTTTTTAGTACTCTCCCTTATAACCAATTGTATAGGTAAATTTATACTTTTCTCTTCTATATGCTCTCCTGAAATAACTTTTAATATTCTTCTAATAGCAACTGCGCCTATATCATAATAGGGTTCGCGAATAGTCGTTAATTTCGGTCTATAAATTGAAGCTAATGTTATATCACCAAATCCCGCAATGGAAATATCATCAGGAATTTTTATATTGTTATCTGCGAAATAATTCATTAACCCTATTGCTATTTCATCCTGACAACAAAATATAGCTGTTATTTCATTCTGGTTGACTAATTCTTTTACTTCTTCGCCTATTTCATAGCCAAATGATATTCTATGCCCATTTACTTCATAGATATGAGGCCCTTCATTAATTGAATTGATAGAATCCATATATCCTTTTATTTTACGTTTTTCAATAGTTAAATCGTTGTCCATTGATTGAGTTATATACAGTATCTTTTTATGCCCTAATTCTATCAAATGATTCATCATTTGCTTGCTTGCTTGTGTATAATCCATTGATACAGTTGGCATATCAACTATATCATAATATCTGTTTAAGTACACAAATGGTATCTTGTACTCATTAATGTTGTTGATGACCTCATGATTAACAATCTCCGACACAAGAATAATACCTTCAACTTGCTTAGTTGTTAAAACCTGAATAAATTTAGTCTCTATTTGCCTGTCTCCATAACTACTGCATAATAAGATATCATAATTATACATTCTGCCAATTTCTTCAATTCCTCTGACAATATTTGCAACATAAGAATTTCCTATATCGTCAACGATAACACCAATCAAATTTGATTTCTTTGTAACAAGGCTTCTTGCAACCTCGTTTGGTTTATATCCTAAATCCTCTATAGCCTTAAGCACTCTTCTTCGCGCTTCCGGGCTTACAGGCTTTGAATCATTAATAACCCTTGAAACCGTAGAAATTGATACTTCGGCTAACCTAGCCACATCCTTTATTGTAGCTGTCATATTAAAACCCCCAATCTTATAAATTACTTGTAAATATATTTCCCAGAACACTTGCCAAATTGAAATTATTAAGACTAAATTCTTTTTCTTTTAAAGGAACAGTAATATAAATTACACCTAGGGTAATATCATTTTTAATTAGAGGTAAAACTATTGTAGACTGCCAGTTTGGATTCCCTGATACTTTATCAATGTCTTCCATGGTTTCCCAATCTATTAAAAATTCACCTTTCCTACTATCTATCACTTTGTCAATCAAATGTGAGTTTATTTTATAGGATTCCACCCAATCAGATGTATGTCTTTTTCTAGTTAAAGTTGTTACTATTTTGTCTTCTTCTAACAAAATCAATGAAGCATATTCACCTTCAACAATATTTAATAATTTACCTAAAAATTCATAGTACTTTTTTCTACTGTATTCATTGTTTAAAATCAATTCAGATGTTTCAATAATGGCCAACACATTTCTTGTGTCGATAATAGTATTTCCTGTTATTATACCATATATTTTATCTGTTTTACTAAATACTTTCTCCATTCCATCATTCCAAAATACAACACTATTTCTCGATAATATTTCTTTTGCATAATATAATGCTTGATCAGCTTTATTTATCAATTCTTCCTTAAAATGCCCATGATTTGGATATTGAGAAATGCCTATGCTTACAGTTATAGGATGTAAAACTCCTGGAATTTCAAGTGTTTCGATATTTGCACGTATCTTTTCAGCAATTTCAATTGCATTTTCAACTGAAATATTTAATAAAATTACGATGATCTCTTCTCCGCCATATCTACCTACTATATCGGTGGATCTAATACTATTCTTTATAGTTCTACCGATATGATATAATACCTCGTCACCTTTTATATGCCCATAATTGTCATTAATATCCTTAAATTTATCTATATCAATCATTAAAACACTAAAAACATTTCCTAAATGTTTGCTTGTATTCAATAAATTATCAAATTTATACTCAAGATGCTTTCTTGTATAAAGATTTGTCAATTTATCAGTTGTAGACATTAACTTAAGCTTTTCATTTTCAATATTCAAATAAATCAAATTTGTTAAGCTACGTATTAAACGGCATCTTTTATCATCAAATTGATTTAAAGCGCTAGTTGTCTCCAGATATATATAACCTGATACATCACTATCTTGCAGAGATTCTTGCTTCCTCTTATTAAATTTAATATCATCATAATCAAATATAATAATTGGTACGCATATTACAGCTATTAAATCCTTAGGTAAAAAGCCTACATATTTTTTATTCAAATCTCTTGTTTTTCTATTTATCAGTAAAGGTTCCCGATTTCTTAAGACTTGCATCAAAAATACTTCTTTAGGTAAACTCACATCGTCAGCATTGTTAGATATAATTTCATGATTATCATTTTCTCCGGCGATAATTATATAGCCCCTTTTAGCTAATGTTTCTTGACAAATATATTTAAGAATTAAATGTAAATTATTTTGACAATCTCCATTCAAGTTTAATAATAAATCATCAACGCTTTTTATTTTTATATTTCCATCATTGTTATTGACTAATTCATATAGTTTATTATTATCAATGGAATCGATTATTTGGCTAAAATCAAAATAGACATCAATGTTATCTTGGCTTACTTCCGACAATGGTGTATATTCAATTTTTTTCTTATAAATTAGTTCAACAATATTAATTATACTTTCCTTTATTTTATCCCCATTTTTAGCATTTATTAAACTTGATTGAAGCTCAAAATCATCAATACCTTTCACGCATTTATATAATGTATCAAATGTATTTAACAGTTTTGATAAAGCTTTTATATAATCACAAATATTCAAATAACTCATACTTAAGAAATACTTTAAATCTATATCGTCATTTAAAAATTCAATAGAATTTAAAGATAATAATATATCATCAATACCATGGTAACTTTGTTTTGTTCCTTCTAGCATCAATTCAATGAGTTTACACATGACATTTAAGTATTCATTATTGATATCTTTGCTTAGAACATGATATTTTGTTAATAAAAAATATGCTAAATCTACATCTCTATTGAGTAAGCTTAATTTGCATAAATGTAATATATTTTTTAAATTTTCATATACGATTCCTGCTTCCAGATACTTGGAATTAATATAATCAATTTCTTTTTTATCTATATATCCATTTGTTATATATTCTACAAATAAAATACGCGATTCAGCTCTTAAATGCTCTTTAACATTAAAATTCTTTGAAATATCACTTGACTTTTTTGAATATTCTAAAGCTTGATTATATTTCCCAAATATATAATAAAATTCACCAAGAAAATTATAATACTGGCATAATGTTTCCTCATCCAAAATAGCATTAGCCTTATATAAATTGTTTAAAAAGCTATAACAATTATAAGCTTTATCGAATTTATTTGCAATTAAATCTATATATCCTAAATTTATGTATGCTAAAAAAGTAAGTTTATAATCATTAATCTCAATTGCCATTCTCCTAGAGTTTAAGATATAATCTAAAGCCCTATTATAGTCAAGAGAATTAAAATATAACTCCCCTATATTATTTAAAAAAGTCGTTTCTAACTGACTGAATCCGTATGTGGATGCTAACTTAAGTCCCTGTTTATAATAGCTCAATCCTTTGTCTATATCCCCATATATCTCGCAGTATATTACCCCTAGATTATTGATAGGTTTAACAATTTCATACATATTGTTGTCTTCATCAAAACAATCTCTGCTTTCAATAAAATATTTTATAGCGCCTTCTGTATTTCCACGTAAATATTCCATATTCCCCAAAGTTAGATAAATGTTACCTAAATAACTTACTATTCCATATTTTTGAGATAATTCTATTGCCTCATCCATCATTCTCTCAATTTCAATTATATTATTTTGGTTTAAACACATGCGACATTTAGCTACTAAAGAAAAGATTATACCCTTTGGAATATTATTTTCCCTTGAAAGTCCTTCTAATGCTTCTATCTCTTTTTCTAATTCATCCAACTGATTTGTTCTAAAAAACAATTCAATTCTATAATTTCTAGATTTTATTATATATTCAATGGAATTTGCACTAATAGACAAATTAAATAATTCATTGAGATATAAATTCAGTTTTTCCGTGTTTCCTTTAAATAAAAATATATCTGTCAATATATCCAGAATTTTTAATCTATTCTCTATATCGTCAGCTTCTACAATCAAATATGCTTTTTCCCATAGAACGATCGCATTTAGATTATATTTATTATCAATCTTTTCCGCCTCATCAATGATCAAATCTAATGCCAAATTGCTTTTGTTGGAATTGACAAGATGATATACCAGTTCGTCCATAATAATATTGATCCTATCCCCATAAATTTGGAGTATAACATCTGATGCTTTTTTATGCAAGGTTAATTTTTCAGTATCGCTTAGATTCCAATATAAATACCTTTTCAGTTCTTCTCTGGAAAAATTATAATTATAACCCCATTCAACATTATGCTGTTCAATTATTCTATCGTTAATAAGATTGCCTATAATTTCATCGAGCCTTGGTGGATCCAATTCAGTCATTTTCAGTAATACTTTTTTAGAAAGTATCGTATTAAATACGGATATTATATTTAAAACATTTAAAGAATCATCATCCAGCCTAATCAATTGACCTTTAATTGCATTGAAGTAGTTTGAAGGAAAATTAATCTGTGAATAGTCTTTGCTTTTAATATCCCAATAGCCATCATTTGTTATATACAGTTCTTCCCTATTAAACAAATCATTTATTATAAAATCTATATAACCAGGATTACCTTTACTAATTTTATATAAAATTTGTGAAAAATTTTTTGGTACATATGACATTCCTAATATGGATTTAACCAATAATCCTGTACATTCTTCCGATAAATTCTCTAATGATAAGCTGTCTAAAACCCCTTTTTCTTCCCAATGATTTAACTTGTCCAAAATATCATTGCTGATCATTCCTTCGTTATAGGCTATAATAAAGAATACTTTATTTAATTTACTATATTTCAGCAAATAGTCAATAAAAGAAACAAAAATATCATTACTCTTTTCAAACCCGTCTATAAACAAATAAACTGCCTCGTATTTAGCTATATCATTTAAGTAGTTGCTGATTCTATTAAACAATCTGTATTTTTCGTTAATTTTTCCGAAATCTATATATTTAGATGTTGAATTATCATATAGATCCGGCAATAGCTTTGAGAAGTCTTCTTTATACTTATCTAAATATTCTTTTTTGGAATTTTCTGTTATTTGTTTAAGAAAATTTGCAATATTGTTGACGCCCATTATATCATTAGGTATTAAATCAATTTTATGTACTTCTCTGCCCATCATTCTAAGTCTATATATAATTTCATCAAGGAATCTTGACTTTCCGCTTCCTATATAGCCCTTTATTTTTAACCCTAATAATGTATTTATATTGCAGGTTATATTTGAATCTATTTTTAATATCTTCTCTATTTCATTATCCCTGCCGATAATTTTGGTTTTTAAATATATTGATTCTCTCTCTTCTTTTAAATCATATTTATAATCTAAATTAAAGGCATGGACTATCTTATCTATATGGTCTCTCAATGGAATGCTTCTTTGATTAACATCTAGATTAATTAAATTTTCTATGATACTAACTAAAACACTTTTTTCTTCCCCATTAATCCCAAGTCCTTCAGGTTCTTTATATTCTAAATCATCAGTACATAGTAAATATTTCATTATCATACCAATAGAGTAATAATCAGATCTTTTGTTATTAACATTTAAATTCATTATGACTTCCGGAGCTATGAAGTTTTCCGTATTTTCGTTATATTGTAAACTTATAATTTTTCCCACGATAGAGGAAATATTTAATATTTTTACCCCGGTTTCATGTGAATAATATATATGTTCCGGGTTCAAATATTTATATACGAATCCTCTAAAATGAATAAAATCCATTACTGACATTAAATCAAGTATAATCATCAATTTCTCGTTAAAATCAAGACTTTCACTTACCTCAAACAATGTCTTTGCATCTATAACCTCGGAAGTAGTGAAGAAAAGTCTTGTACTGGTATTTTTTAGATTAATAGTTTCTATAGTATCAAATTCATAACTCTTCAATAAATTTTTATGTCTAATCTGCTCAAATTCAACAAAATTTTCAATAAAATAAGAGATAATATTAGAATTCTTTTCATAATCAATTATCTTAAGAATTTGCTTCTCGCTATTATTCAATAAATCCTCAACTAGATATGATTCATTATCTAACAAGCTCATAATGCGATACCGATTATTGATAAGCTCCATAATATACCCCTTCTTATTTGATAGATTATTGATTCATTACATCATAAAGCCTTCTTAAAACTTTGTTTAACATTTCTTTTTCTTCAGTACTGAAATCATTTAACTTTGACTTGAGAAATTCCCTTCTTCTTTCTAACACCTTTTCCAAAATTTCAAATCCCTTAGGCAATACTTCAATTCTTACGACTCTTTTATCCTTATCATCTTTCTTTCTTATAACCAACTCAGACTTTTCCATTCTGTCAATTAGATCAGTTATGGTGCTATACGCTAATGCAGTTTTTTGACTTAACTTACCTATTGTCATATTTCCATCATTTATTAGGATTTGCAAGGCAGTAAATTGAGGTACCGTAATATTGAAATCATTTAATATCAATCTGCCTTCCTTCCTAATTATGTGATCAATCTTTCTTAGATACTTTTCTATATCGGTAACTTGCTCCACCATAATCCCCTCTTATTTAACAAATATTCTTATACCCTTAGACACAACTTCGAACTTTGCCGGTAGTTTACCTCCATATTCTCCATCCACATCTATAGGAACATCTTCTTTGGTATCTATTGATATGGATTTAGTATTAAAATATTTAACATTGGGATGATTAATATGTTCTCCACTGAGTATATTTAAAAATATATTGGCTAACTCTGTCGGTCCTGATTTTTCTATAATTAGTACATCCAGCATTCCATCCAAAACATCCGCTTTAGGTGCTAATTTTTTGAACCCCCCTATAGAAGAGCTATTAGATACCACAAATAACATTATATCATCCTCGCAACTATACTCTTCACTTTCAATCTTCACTCTAATAGGATCAATATTTTGCACTGCCAATTCTTTAAGTCCTTCAAAATAATATGCCATCCTCCCCAGTATAGCCTTTTTTTCAGGCTGTACCTGGTATCCGACATTAGCAAAAATCCCACAGGCTGCTACATTTACAAAATAATCATCATTCACCTTGCCTATATCGATATCAATAATATGTTCATTTTTTACCATTTCAAAAAATTCGTTAGCATTTTTAGGAATATCCAAATATGTTGCAAAATCGTTCACAGTACCTTGTGCCATTATAGCTAACGGAAGCTTATTTTTACTGTTAACAAGTCCTTTGACTACCTCATTTACAGTTCCATCTCCTCCGCATACTATAATCATGTCGAAATCTTCTTCACAGGTTTTAATAGTTTCTTTCATTGCATCATCTTTTTTTTCAGTAAAATATTTACCGACAACATAACCATCATCTAACAACATTTTAACTACAACATCAACTTTTCTTTCCATCATTTGTCTTCCAGATGATGGATTTATAATAAATTTTACCTTTTTCATCTCACAACTCCTGTTTACAAATATTTTAACAATAAAATATATATATTTATTAATAGTATACCAATTATTAGCTTATAAGCAATAAAAATTTTAAAAAGAAAAGAACCCTCTATAGGGTCCCTACTTCTTGCTTAATGCATTCTTAATTATATCAACAACTTCTTTTATCATGCTAACATAATCCATTATATTTTTTGAATTGTATTGAAAGGATAAAGCGGTCTCAGCAATACTATCTGTTACGACATCAACCGTATCATTTACTTTACTAGTCGCATTATTTACTAATTTAGTAACATTTTCGACTTGACCTGATATTTCATTTAAATTCGTGATTATCCCATCCACTTCCGGTGTCACATCTGCAATTGTATCTTTCACTTCTTTTGTTATTGCATTAACATTTTCACTTATTTCAGGCAATTGTTTAATAGTAGTGTCGATTTCTTTAGCATTGGAATCTACTATACCTCTTACTTTGCTTAATAATTTGTTTACGTTATTAAGTACAAAAATCAAATAGGTGCATGCGCCAATACCCAATAAAAATAATATCAACTTAAACAAATCCTGAACAGTAAGGCTCGCATTCATAACATTTCCTCCTTTGTTTAGATTTGTTTAGTCGTTTAATTCATCAAGTATATCTTCGTTACTCTCCTTTAAAATCTCACCAACATTAGCTATCCCTTCGTTAATTTCTTCTTTTATTATTTCAGCGCTTTCATCAATTTCATCTTTCTTTTCCTTTAATTCATCCCAATTTTCTTTGACTTCAGTCATTACCTTTTCTGACCATTCTTTAGTGTTTTCTATCTGATCATTTACATGCACTTTTATATTCTCTGCGACATCCTTCGATATGTTAGTAATATCGCCTCTCGTTTCTTTACCTGATTTTGGCGCAAATAACAGCCCCGCAGCTGCACCTAAAGCAGTTCCGATTGCAGTACCAACTACAACGTTCTTGGCTGCCTCCCTTTTCCTATTCTTTTCAACTTGCTTTCTTTTTTCCTCAATTATTCTATTAAGTTTCAATTTAATTTCCCCTTTCCATTTTCTTACAGCTATTATTATACATTTCTACCCCAAAACTCTTTCTGTAATCATAATTTATAAACTAAGCTTACCTATCTCCGTATTTCTTTTTATAAGTTTCCAGTAAACTAGAAGCTTGAAAACCACACTCCTCTGCAAAGTCTTTAAATAAATCTGCTATCTCAGAATCATCTACCTTTTTTGAAAAAATTTCATAATCCCTTACCATTTCTTGAGCATCTTGTATTTTCTTTTTCAATATGTCCTCAGTAGATATGTTCAATTAAAACCCCTCCAATACATAATATATAGTATCTTCCCTCAATTTTATTTAATTTATGCACTTCATTAGAGATTAAATTTCTATATAAATAAATCGTCTCAATAAACCATTATAATCTTATATCGTAATATGATATAATATTCTAAGCATCTAAAAAAGGAGTGTAAAATAATGTATGATTATCATTTGCATAGTGAATTTTCTATTGACTCAAAAATTCCAATGGAGACTATGGTTCAAGCAGGTATAAATAAAAATTTAAAGAGTTTGTGCTTTACAGATCATGTAGATTTAGAATCTACACCCAATAAAATAGATATCCAATTTAGACCTGATGATTATTTTAAAAATATAAATAAAGTAAAATATAAATATAAGAATTTCATTGAAGTGGCAGCAGGTGTTGAGATTGGTATGCAAAGTCATTTAGGGAAAAGATATGAAGATTTTATAAATAATAACCCTTTTGATTTCGTCATTATGTCTATACATGCTATTGATGGAAAAGATTTATATATTGATGAATATTTAAAGGATAAGGAACCGCTTTTTGCAATTCAAGAATACTATAAGACAATGTACATGTGCCTACAAAAATATGATGAGTTTGATACCTTAGGGCATATTGATTTCATAGATAGATATTTCGATGATTATAAAGATATACCTAAATTTCAAAAATATAGCGATATAGTCGAAGGAATATTAAAGATATTAATTGAAAAAGGCAAAGCTCTGGAAATAAATACAGCAGGTTTAAGATATGGGTTAGGTTATTTTCATCCTAAAATGCAGATATTGAAACTTTATAGAGATCTTGGTGGTGAATTACTGACTATAGGTTCAGATGCTCATACACCTGATAATATAGGATATGAATATAAGTTCGCGGAAAAGGCATTAAAAGAATTAGGTTTTAAGTATATTTATATCTTTAAGGAAAGAAAAAAATTCCCGATAAAAATTTAGATAAAAAATTTCCGCAATGCCGTCCTCTCAACTAATTCACACCCGCCTATCTAAAGGTGGGTTCCTGTCAATACCTTCTAGCGTCCTCTCCAAGGAGGCTTGTTATCCAGCACTGAACCAAAGACTCCCGTGTCTGTTATGTCGGTTGAATTACATGAGAATAACGCACATCGCAGAAACATTTTCTAAATATATTATACATGTTATACACAAAATCTTCAAGAGTTAGTTCCTGATATTATCTAATGATTCAATATACTATTTAATTCATCTTCATTAATAGTTTCTTTCAACAATAATGCCTTAGTAATATTTTCTAACTCTTCCTTTGAATTATTCAATAAATTTATAGTATCTTGATACAAATTTTCTAATATTTTCTTAGTTCTTTCCATCAAAATGCTATTTTCTTTTATATCATTGGACAACAAGACATTGTAATTTACTAACCCATAATCTTCATCCATTCCAAAATTACCAATCATGGATAGCGCATATTCAGTAGCTTTTTCCAAGTCAGATGATGCACCGGTTGTGATATTATTTTTCCCAAATACAATTTCCTCTGCTGCCCTTCCACCCAAAGCCACCATTATATTGGAAAGAATATCCTTTTTGGTTCTATATATCTTATCCGAAGGCAAATTCAAGCTAAATCCGCCAACGCCCTTTGTGCTGGGAATAATGCTCACCTTTGTTACCCTGTTTCCCTTATCTACTTTTTTGGCTACTAAAGCATGTCCTGCTTCATGATATGCAGTGATTTCTTTATCTTTTTGATTGATATAGCTTCTATCAATTTTTTCATCACCTACTAACACCTTATAATAAGCCTTGTCAATATGCTCATTCTTAATAGTATCTGATTTTTCTTTAACCGCAATCATTGCCGCTTCATTCAATAGATTTTCTAACTTTGCTCCACTAAAATAAACTGTTTCATTGGCAAGTCTTTTAAAATCTATATTTCTTGCGATGGGTTTATTTTTCCCATGCAATTTTAAAATTTGAAATCTTGCATTTACATCAGGTAGTGCAACTTCAACTTGTCTATCAAATCTCCCAGGTCGTAAAAGCGCCTCATCTAAAACATCCACCCTATTGGTTGCAGCTATTACAATAATCCCTTCATTTTCTTTAAATCCTGACATTTCAGCTAATAGGGCATTTAAAGTTCTGTCTCCTTCCTCACTGCCAGAAACACTACTTCCCTTTCTCTTTTTACCAATGGAGTCAATCTCGTCTATAAATATTACCGACTTACCTGCTTCCTTAGCCTTTTTGAATAAATCTCTAATTCTGCTGGCACCCAATCCCGCATAGACTTGTACAAAGTCAGAACCTGCTACAGCAAAAAATGGAACTTTAGCTTCATTTGCTAAAGCTTTTGCCAATAAAGTCTTGCCAGTTCCCGGAGGTCCATATAAAAGAACACCTCTTGGTAATCTTGCTCCGTATTCTCTATATATCTCAGGTCTTTGAATAAAGTCTACCATTTCTTTTAAAGCTTCTTTAGCTTCGTCGTTTCCGGCTATATCATCGAATGTCACTTTTGCATTTGAATCTTCACTATCAATATTGGACATATTGGCCATTTCTTTTTCAGCTTGTTTTGAAATATTTTTATTGAAATATATTAATATTGACAATAAAAACAGCATAAGTATAATAGGCAGTCCAAAAGTATCAAGGCTATTAGTTTTTTCAACAACCTTAATATCATGCAGCAATAAATCCTTCTTAAAGTCAGCAGTCCGAGGATTGTCAGTTATCATTTCCCTGCCATCCTTTAAGATCACTTTGATTTTAGCATTATTTCCGAGATAAACTTCTTCTATATCCTTATTCTCTAAATATTTTACAAACGTTGTATAAGCTATTTCCTCAGTTTTAGATTTATTTTTTTGAAATACTAAAATACTTGATAACGCAGTAATTGTTATTAACATGATAATTAGAATTACTCTATTTACTTTTATATTAATAACCCCCTTTAGGTTTACATAATATACTGTAATTATAGCATTGGGTAGAGGTTAAGTCTATTTCCTTGATATGGATTTACTGCCTGCATTGACCAAATATACAATTCGCAATGCACAGTTCACAATTCACAATTGAAAGAAAAGTGAAGAACTAAGAACGAAGAGTGAAGAGTTTTTGTAACATTTATGGATTTGGAGGCAGATTCATTAAGCAACTTTTGGTAACTGCGCTTAAAAGGATATCACAGCAAAATGTTAATACAATTAACAATTATTAAGGCCGAGCTTTAGGGCTTTAAAAACGGAGATCATTCTAAAGAAAAGATTATTCTGTCCATCTTAGGATGACGTAAGCAGTGATTATACTGCCCCACCTTCATAATACGCAATTGAAAAAACAGGAGAATCACTCTCCCGTTTTGTTTTTGTTAATAGTTTTTATTACATAATCTAACTTATCATTTTGCTCTTTTGTAAGATATGGTCTAATACTTTGAAGCTTATCAAATATCTCATTATATTGATCTTTGCCTAAAGCTTCCTCCATTTCTTCATTTAATCGAATTATCTCTATGAAAATTTCATCTTCGCTTTTATCTTTATAAATGTCTTGCAATTCTTCCAGCTTTTCAATTTTGTCATTATCTTTAATTTGATCTTTGATTTTATCAAAGATTATATCCCTCTTATCATCCATTCCAATCCCCCTCATATTTTTTTAACTCAATGGCTATCACCCTATAAGATTTGAGCCTCTTAACAAATTATGTAATATATATGAACATTATTACTTAAAATTTCGTAAACAAAACATTTTAATTGCATATAATAAATTGAATGATAGCGAAGGAGGCCGTATATGGATACCCCTATATTGTTGTTTTTATTTATACTTTTATCAAAGAATAATGAAATACAAAATGTAGATGCTCCTCTACATAAAATTAAAAACTATGTGAATAATATGGAAATAGACTACAAATATACAAGAGAAAAAATTAAAATTGCAAATAAGCTTAGACCTTATGTTCCTAATGATTATATCAAAACCTACGACAAGTCATTAATAGTTACAGAAAAATTGATTAAGATTGTTGAAGTCCTTGATTATATAAATACCTTAGAAATAGTAGAAGTTGAACCAATGGATTTGCCTCCCATCGAAAAACTTCAACATATTGTAAATATAGTCCAAGAAGAGGCAAAGAATTCTAAGGTAGAAAATTTAGGCATGATATTGGATTTGTTGGTAAATATGGATAATTACAAAAAGGTATTTAACATTCTTACTGCAACGATGAAGGATAAAAAATCTCTCAATGATCCAAACACTTTAATAAAGCTTACAGACACATTTATGGAAGGAAAATCGGATAAAGATAAAGAAAAAATAAAGGAAATGGCTAAAATGTTAGAATTATTTACAATGTTGGATATTCCTTCAGATTCTAAAAGCAAACCTAATGAAAGTTAGTTATTTCATTAGGTTTATTAAATTCATCATATCCTCCGGCAATTCTGCCTTAAATTCCATTATTTCCTTAGTTCTTGGGTGCAATACCTTCAAATAATAGGAATGCAATGCTTGTCTTCTGATATACGAGCTAGGCTCATCATAAAGTACGTCCCCTATAATTGGATGACCTATATGGTTTAAATGAACTCGAATCTGATGTGACCTCCCTGTATAAATCTGAACTTCTACCAATGTAGCTTCTCTAAAGCGTTCAACTACCTTGTATGTAGTCAGAGCATTTTGACCATCTTCTGTTACTGCTTTTCTAATGCTTTTTTCTCCTTCTCTTCCAATGGGCAAATCAATGGTTCCATAATCATCTTCCATAACGCCCTTTACAACCGCTAAATATTTCTTCTCGACTGTATTGTTTTCAAATTGTAAAGCCATCTGTTGATGAGCAAAAGAATTTTTTGCCACTACCAATAGCCCACTTGTATCCATATCAAGCCTATTAACAAATCTTATTTTTTTCTTGATCCCGTTTTTTAAAAAGTAATAAGAAATGCCATTTGATAACGTATTTGACTGGTGAGATTTTGTTGGATGAACTACTATATTTGGTCCCTTGTTTAGTATAAACAATGAGAAATCTTCATACACTATATCCAAATCCATAGCCTCAGGTATAATATCTTCTTCTTCATCACCCATATACAAACTAATTATATCATCCTTTGATAAGATTATATTCTTTCTTTGGAATTTACCATTTACATATAATTTTTTATCTTTATATAACCTCCTAAACAATCTGCCAGAAATATCTTTTGCCGATAAAAATTCTTCAAGATTTAAATCATCTGTACTGCTCTTAAATACAATGACATCTTCATTTTCAACAAATAAATTCATAAACACCTCTCCAAAAATATGCTAAATTATTATATAATATACTTATTATATCAGATTTTAATATTTAAAAACGTAATTATGGAGGATGCTATTTTGAAAAGGATTATAAATATAATTTCAAATAAAAATTATCATTCAAGAAACACAACAGTCAAATTAAAACAAAAATTTGAGAATAAAGGATTTATCGTATCAGAAACTTATAGTCACAATGCGGAACTTAATATATGCGTAGGTGGCGATGGAGGGTTTTTGCGTGCAGTACATCGGAATAAATTCCCCACAATACCTTTTATTGGAATAAATACAGGTCACTTAGGTTTTTTTCAAGAAATACTTCCTGAGAATATAGATGACTTTATAACAAAATATATTAACAAGGACTATAAAGTGGAAGAAATGACATTGGTTAAAGCCGAAATAGTAACAAATCAAAAATCTTATTTCCTAACCGGGGTAAATGAAATTGTAATTAAAGGGATTAAGTCTAAAGTTGTTCATTTGGAAATATTTATAGATGAAAATCATCTGGAAAGATTTAGCGGAGATGGGATTATTATATCTACACCATCCGGGAGCACAGCATACAATTTCTCCAGTGGTGGCAGTATTGTCTATCCATCTATTGAATCTTTGCAAATAACTCCATTGGCTCCTATCAATTCCAAGGCCTTTAGATCCTTGTTAAACAGTGCAATAATCCCGGGAGATCTCGTCATCTTAGTCAAACCTGAATTGAGGTACGAAAATTCATTGCTTGTCGTAAATGACGGAATGGAATTTAAATACAATAATATTAAAAGAATAGAACTAAAGATGTCTGAAAATAAAATTTATAAGCTAAACTTTAGTAAAGATACGTATTGGAATAATTTAAAGAGTAAGTTCCTATAAATTTAAAAAATGATACCTAGGTATCATTTTTTAAACTAAATCAATGCATCAAATTCATCTACTAATCTCTTAAATAGCTTCATAGCATTGTTAACCGGTTCTTCAGTAGTCATGTCTACTCCTGCTTTTCTAAGTACGTTTATAGGATAATCCGAGCTTCCGCTCTTTAAGTAGTTTAGATAATTATCCACTGCTGCACCACCCTCATTTAATATCTTTTCCGAGAACGATACTGCTGCAGAAAATCCGGTTGAATATTGAAATACATAATAATTGTAATAGAAATGAGGAATCCTTGCCCACTCCATAGCGATTTCTTCATCTATCACTACGTCGGGGCCGTAATAGAGTTCGTTTAACTTCTTGTATGTTTCACATAGATAGTCTGCAGTAATTGCCTCACCTTTTTCTAAATGCTCATGTATAAGTTGTTCAAATTCTGCAAACATTGTCTGTCTAAACACCGTTGTTCTAAAGGATTCCAGGTAATGATTTAATAGATATAGCCTTTCATTTTTATCCGTTACATTGTTTAGCATATAGTCAAGTAATATGCATTCATTAGTAGTAGAAGCCACTTCAGCAACAAAGATACTATAGTCTCCATATATATATGGCTGATGCTTTTTAGAAAAATAGCTATGCATTGAATGTCCCATTTCGTGAGCTATTGTAAATACGTTATCCAAAGTTTCATGATAGTTTAACAATATATATGGATTGGAATCATATGAACCGCTTGAATAGGCTCCCGAGCGTTTACCTCTATTTTCATAGATGTCAATCCATCTGGAATTGAAGCCTTCATTTATACCTTTTAAATATTCATCCTTCAAAGGCGACAATGCCTTTTTGACGATTTCAACCCCTTGCTCATATGGAATGTCGAAATCAACGTCTTTTACTATTGGAACATATAAATCATACATATGAAGTTCATCTAAATTTAAAGCTCTCTTCCTGATATCCATATACTTATACATGATGTCAAGATTGTTGTGAATAGCATTTATTAAATTATCATATACAGTTAGCGGTATATTGTTTTCGCTTAAAGAAGCTTCTCTGCTTGATGAGAAATTTCTCAAATTTGCATTAAATATATGACTCTTTAATTCTCCATTTAAGGTTGCAGCAAAAGTATTTTTGTAGTTCTTATATGTTTCATATAGACTTTCAAAAGCAGTTTTTCTAACTTCTCTGTTCTTAGATTCCATTAATGGTATGAAATTTCCTTGTGTTATCTCAACATCCTTACCATTTTCATCTTTAATTACCGGAAATTTTAAATCAGCATTATTCAACATTGAATATATTTTTTGTGGCGAGTTTGCTACCTCACCCATTTGGGCTAATATGGATTCCTCTCTGGCAGATAATATATGTTCTCTCATCCTTAAGATATCATCTAAGTAATGTTTATATAATTTTAATTCCTTTTGTTCATCCATATAAGTATTTAGTTTGTCTTCATTTAAGGTTAAGATTTCAGGAATTAGAAAAGATGTTTTTTCTTCCACCTCTACGTATAAGCTTAAACCCTTGCCTGACAACTCTTGAGAACTTCCCAGCCTTGTATCTTCATCAAGCTTCATATGTGTGTAAACATATAAATTCTCAACCAGCCTATATAATTCATCCCGTTTTTTTAAAGTGTTGAGCAAATTTTCACTGGAGTTTACAACTTTTCCTCTAAATTCTTCAAATTCCTTTGACAATTTCACACATTTTTTGTAATCCTCATTCCAAGCATCCACGCTTTCATACATGGATTCTAAATCCCATTTATATTCATTAGGAATATCCTTTCTTTCTTGGATTTCTTTGGCTACCATATTTTTTCCTCCTTAAAATTTAATATTATTTAATGCATATATAATCAAATCTCTCGCTATAGGAGCTGCTGATCTGCCACCTGAAGAACCTTCTTCCTCTAAGAGAACTGTTACCGCTATCTTGGGATCATCTGCCGGGGCAAAACCCACAAACCAAGCATGTGAATTTCCGGATGCATTTTCTGCTGTACCGGTTTTCCCTGCAACTTGAACATTTTTTATACTTCCATTCTTTCCGGTACCATATTTTATTACATCTATCATCATATCCTTGACTTTATCTGCCATAATGCTGCTAGTGCCCCTTGATAGGGTTTCCGTTCTAGTTGTTTTTAACATTTTCCCATCTTTCGAAACTATGTTTTTAACTAAATATGGTTGAACAACTTCTCCATCATTGGCAATCCCCGATGCAACCAACAACATATTGAGCGGAGTTGCCAATACCTTTCCTTGGCCTATTGACGCAGCAGCCAATCCGGTCTTGTCAATATTTTCATTGACCGGAAACGATGATGTCTTAACGGGTAAATCAAAAGGAATCTTATTATTGAACATAAAACCTTCAGCCACTCTACCTAAAGTATCCCTCCCTATTTCTGTTGATTTACTAGTGAAATATGTGTTACAGGAGTTTACTAATGCACTTTTTAAATTCAAATGCCCATGTCCTTTACCTTGATAGTCTGTAAATGTATACCCATGGACATTTACGCTCCCGACGCAATCATACTCTAAATCCAAATTGCTTGTATTTAGAGCTCCTATCGTAGTTATAAGCTTAAAGGTGGATCCAGGCGGATATAATCCCTGAATTGCCCTATTCAAAAATGGGCTGTTGGGATCTTCGGCAATCTCATTCCAATCCTCTTTAAGCCTTGAGGAATCAAAGTCCGGAAGGCTTACCATAGAATATATTTCACCGGTCTTTGGATTCATTGAAATTACCGTACCCTTTTTTCCTTTTAATAAGTTTCTGGTTTTTTCTTGCAAACCATGATCTATAGTAAGTTCTAAATTGTTCCCAACGGTGGATGGTGCAACTATATTTATGATTTCATTTATAGCTGAATTCTCATTGATATTTAAAAGTTGGCTATTATATGTTAACTCCAAGCCTGCTTTACCATATTCTCTATAGCTATACCCAATAATATGACTGTAAAGTCTGCCGTATTTATAATATCTTTTGATTTCATCTCCTTGTTTTTCGCTATAGGCAAGGACAGTTCCGTTTCTGTCAAGAATCGAACCTCTTACTATATTTTCTTCATTTATCCAAAGCCTTTTATTATAAGAATTTTGTTTTATCTTTTCAGCCCTAAATACTTGAAAATAGCTCATATATCCTACTAATCCAATGAACGATAAACAAAATACTATTAGGACACTTATTATCCTTTTATTCTCCAATTTCATAATGTTCATCCTCCAATCCCAAATCCTCTGATGCCACTTGAAGAACCCCTAAAGCTATAAAATTAGAGAGCATAGAACTCCCGCCATAGGATACAAAGGGCAACGTAATTCCAGTTAACGGAATTACCTTAAGTACTCCTCCTATTATCACAATCGATTGAATTCCAAACAATACACTTATACCCAAAGCCAGAATCTTATAAAATTTATTTTTTTGTCTTAATGCTATCTTAAAACCTCTATAAACCAATATCAGAAAAAGCATTATAATGCCTATTCCGGTGAACAAACCCATCTCCTCGCAGATTGCTGAAAAAATAAAATCAGTATCTGCATGAGGTATAAAATATGGGTGCCCCAATCCTAGCCCGGTGCCAAAAAAACCTCCTTCGGCTATGGCAAACAATGACTGAATGATTTGATATCCTTTATTATCAATATATGGCCAAGGGTTCAGCCAAGTAACAAATCTTACCTTCACGTGGTCAAAGACTACATAACCTAATAGACCCCCCGCCAAAAAAAGCCCTATATTCAAGAAAATAAGTTTTCTATCTTCCTCATAAATATACTGTAATGCCAAAAATATTACATAAAATAAGACTGCCATTCCTAGGTCTTTTTGTAAAAAAAGCAAAGCTATAAATGAATATACTATACCAACTAAATAATAATTTGAATATTTGATATCCTTATATTTCTCTTTATTTGAGTAAAATGATGCTATAATGAAAATCAATAATAATTTTGTAATTTCGGCAGGTTGAAAACTAATCCCCCCTATTTTAATCCAATTTTTTGCGCCTTTTATTCTGGAGCCCAACACAAAGGTAAACAAAAATAATAAATATGACAACCCCAGATATAAAATACCCCAATTTCTCCAACCCTTTATATATCTTAGAACAAAATAGGTTAAATAGAATGTCAATATGCCTATTGATATCCATAACAATTGCTTAACGCCAAGACCTTCGTCTATTCTATATATCATAATAAGTCCAATGGAAAGCAGCATAGTAACTATTAAAAAAATATATTGATCTCCGTCTGATATTTTCAATAAAAGGAAGTTGGACAAATATATGATAAGTACCAATCCTATTGCTGTAATATAAGTAGACTTTTCGAGAGAATCCCACTGATATAAAAATAATAAGGACAAAGATAATGCTTCAAATAGAAATAATAAATTCCTAGGCTGTCTGCTTTTAGCTCCTTTTTTAATCATAAAAATTCTCCTATCATTTATTTACAAATAGAAATTCTATATTGCTAATCTTAATAATATCGCCATTTCTTAATTTGACAACATCCTCAATCTTTTCCTGATTTAAATAAGTCCCATTAGCACTATCTAAATCTTCCAGATAATAATCTCCTTCATCTTCAATTATTTGAAAATGTCTTTTAGATACGAAGGGGTCTTTAATGTAGATATCATTGCTTTGATTTCTACCGAAAGTAAGCTTTTCATCTATAGTATAATATTCACTAATCTTATATGGTAAATCCTCCATCTTGTTTATCAATTTCAAATAAGCAGAATTGTCTGTATCATCATAATTCATATTTCCAATATCTAAATAAATTAGCCTGATTATGCTAAAAATAAACAAATATATTATAATAATAAAAATGTATTTGAATACTAACGATAATATATTAAACACTTACATGCCTCCTTCCTTTGAACTTATACTACCACATAGTGAACCCAATTGGAAATATTTTATTGCTTCTATTTAACTTTAGTAAGAAATCTGATAATATATATTTATGATAACATAGGAGGTATTTAAATGAAAAAGTTAAAACGTTCCAGAAATAAAGTTTTAATGGGTGTATGCGCCGGTTTTGCCGAATATTTTAACATTGATCCTGCAATAGTTAGAATTATTTGGCTAGTACTAAGCTTTGCATCTTTCGGTACATTTGGAATCGCATATATAATCTGTGGTGTCGTAATGCCTGAAGATGATGACGTCATATATCAAGATGATGAAAATTATAGTGCAAATAATAATACTTCTTTATTTATAGGCATCGGTCTTGTTCTGCTTGGAGCTTTCCTCTTAGCTAAAGTAATATTCCCAAGATTTAGTTTTATGATAAGAGATTTATCCAAATTTTGGCCGGTATTGCTTATATTATTGGGCATATATATACTTTTTAACCGAAACAGCGAAAAATAGAAAGGCTGATTTTTATGAAAATAACAGATATAAAACCTCAGAAATATAAAAAACGCGTAAATATATATGTTGACGATAAATTTGCATTTGGACTTTCGGAGGAGTTAAAATACAAATATGATCTAAAAATTGGTGATGATGTTGATGATGAATTTATTCAAGATATTTTATTAGCGGAAGAATTAACCAAGTCAATAAATTATGCTTTAAAACTATTAACCTATAGACAAAGAACGGAAGAAGAGCTTGTTAGAAGTTTAAAGCGAAAAGGTTTTGACGAATTCTATATAGAAAAAACAATGGAATACTGTAAAAATAATAATTATATAAATGATATTGAATTCACCAGAAGTTTTATAAATGATAAAGTAAATTTAAATAATTACGGCAGTGAAAGAATTAAATATGAATTGCTGAATAAGGGTATCACAAAGGAGATTATCGACAGAGAATTGGATATGGGTGAAGAATACCAATATAAGAATGCAATGAAATTGGCAGAAAAAAAATTGAAATCATACGAAGGACAAGAATATGCTGCAATCTATAGAAAATTAGGGGGCTACTTACATCGAAAGGGTTATCCTTATGATATTGTTTCTAAAGTATTGCGTGATACTTTAAACCAAGGGTAAAGATATGTATTATGTATATATAGTTAAATGCAGTGACAATACGTTGTATACAGGATATACCATAGATATAGAAAAAAGACTTGAAAATCATAATTCCGGAACCGGAGCAAAATATACCAGAGGAAGAACCCCTGTCGAACTTGTCTACCTTGAAAAATATAATACTAAAGGCGAAGCATTGAGAAGAGAAGCATTTATTAAAAGTCTTCCAAGAAAGAAAAAATTCAAACTAATTGAAAGCGAGTGATAATATGACTCTGTCATATGAGAAACTGGAGTCTTATCCAATAATTGCGTCAGTTAACAATTTAGACAATTTAGAATTAGCAATAGAATCACCTTGTGATAATATATTCTTATTGACAGGCAATATTTTCAATTTAAAAGAAATCTCTCAAAGGGTTAAAAATAATGACAAAGATCTGTTCATATATGTTGATGCAATTGATGGGTTTTCTAAGGATACATGGGGGCTTGAGTATATTATAAAAAATATATACTTAGATGGTATTATCACAAGAAAAAAAAATCTAATAAAATTGTGTAAAGATATGGGGGTTTTTACAATTGAAAGGATTTTAATATATGATACAAACTCTCTAAACGAAGGCTTAAATTCCATTAGAAGTTTACGTCCCAATTGCATAGAAATATTGCCTGGAATTATTAATGAAGTTATAAAAACTTTTTCCACCGAATTGAAAATCCCTATAATAAGCAGCGGCCTGATTTCACGATCGAAAGATATTGAAAACAGCTTAAGTGCAGGTGCAATAGCTGTTTCATCTTCAAATATTAATATGTGGCATCTTTATACTTAGGGTCATTATAATTAGACCCCAAGTATTAATATTCCAATTTTACTCCATCTTTTTTTATAACTTCCTCTTGCCATATATTCGAATACCTCCCAACAGCCCATTCGGACATTATAATCTTTGAATCATAAGGAAGCTTAATTCTAGCAATAGGGCTATTTACTATTCCTTCATCTTGCATTGAATATATTACAAGATGGGAACTGGTTATAACTACTATAAATTCCTCATTTGGAGATGAAAACACATCTACAACATCCGGTATCATAATTCTAATTGCATCCCATGGTATAGACAATTCGTCAAAACTAACCATTTCCTTTGGAGGAATTGCCTTTATATTGAAATCCTTATATAGTTCTTCGTCGTTTTGCTTATAGTTTATTCTACCTTTCAACGTCCAAAATCCATTTCTTCTTATTACGCCTACATTCTCTTCATTTGGTATGATGGAATTATCTAAACTTACAACGCTGCTTGCCCCTTCATAAAAAATATCCATCCCCTCATCTCCGATTAAATCGGATAGCTTTATTGGTTTTTTCTCACTCAAATTGTCAATAGCATATACCTGTAATGTTTTTCTTGAGTTTCTATCCAAATCCGTATTTTCAACTGATATATAATCATTTCCTACAAAGAGAATATTTTTTAAGATACTAGGCAAGCTGATATTGCTTTGAGAAAATTCTCCTCTTATTCCAAATATTCCAAAATATTCTTCTCTATCATCCAAAGTAGCGAGGTTTTCTTTTAGTTTAAACTGCGGAGTTGCTATCAATTCATCATTTACTGCACCATTATTTGAATCTCTAACACTGTCGATTACCCAAAATCCATTTTTCCTAGGTACCAGCAATTGATCCAATTCATATATATCCGTTATTTCCTTATTTTGACTGTTTATCCATATGGTTTTATAATCCCATTTAGGGACTTGGTTTTTTTCATCAAAAATTGGAATCTTTAATCCCAGCAATACTCCTGTTTGCAAATCCTCTTCTTCTACAGCCCCAAACGTTTTAAGCATACTCTTTTCCACATTGATATATCTATTTATTTCTTCAATACTTACTTCGTCTACAGTTTTTACCATCTTATAAAAATGGTCTTCTATATTTACAAACATAACGGAATCACTATATTTTATAAATTCATTAAAATATTTATTATCATCCATTACAGTGATGACTTGAATTTTTTCGTCTGTAATTCCCAAATTACTGGGGCTGGTTTTATATTTATACAGCAGATAATCGTAGGTTTTTACCTTTTTAAGCTTAAAAGAAGGTTTAAGCGTATATGATTTGCCCAATACGGCTCCATCTTTGTGAAACAATGCCTCTTCACCAATTATAGAGTCCGCATCTTTGTTTTTTGTACTATTGATAGGTTCCATTTCTTCTTCTATTACCCATTTACCTTGTATCGGCGGCATGTTGTTATTTGGTGCAACTATTCTATCATCTACCTCTCCATCTCTAACACCGCAGGAAGGTAGAACTAATAGAATCATTAAAACAAGCATAATTAATATAATTTTTTTCATGACTTTTCCTCCTCTAGTGGAAGCTTAATGGTGACTTTTGTTCCTCTTCCTAATTCTGATTCAATATCAAAGGTTCCACCATGCAAGTTTACTATTTCATCAGCAATAGATAATCCAATTCCACTATGAGATTTGCTGTTTTTACCCTTATAAAATTTTTCCTTGACATTTGGCAAATCAATCTCATTAATGCCCATACCAGTATCTTCTATTTCAATAAATATTGATTCACTATCCTTATATGCCTTTAAACTTACATTTCCACCTTCGTCGGTAAATTTAAATGAATTATCCAAGATATTTATAAGTACCTGTTTTATTCTATTTTTATCGCCTATCATAAAGGTAATATTATCATCTATATCGACCTTGAAGTCAATTTTTAAACTTTCTGATCTTGGAGTTAACTGTCTTCCTATCATTTCCAATGTATCTTTTATATCAAATTGCTCTTTCTCCAACCTTATTCGACCTGATGTAAACCTAGAAAAATCTAAGAGTTCTTCAACCATAAGTGTCAGTCTGTCGCTTTCGGCCTCTATAATCCCCAAACCATCCATCAATAGTTCTTTATCTATATCATCCCCGGATTTTAGCGTTATAGCCCACCCTTTTATTGAGGTCAACGGAGTTCTTAACTCATGGGACACCGATGAGATAAAATCATTTTTTATTTGTTCTTTTCTAAGTATTTCATCTGCCATATAATTTAATGTTTTTGCCAGCTGTCCAATTTCATCATTCGGCTTTAAATTGCTTCTTACCTTAAACTGCCCGTCAGCCATTTTTTCAGCAACTGCTGTTACTTCTTTTAGAGGCTTAATAATTGAATTTGCAAGAAATAAGCTAACCAAACCCGAAGTTATGATAACCAATATCCCTGTTGCAATAAGAAATTTATTGATTTGATTTATAGTTTCATTTGTTTTTTCTAGCGAAGAAATAAATCTTATAATTCCAATCGTTTTTCCTTGGGATACTAAAGGTCTTGAAACCGCCATTATAGGCGCTTTATCATATGCTACATTTCCCACCCATACTCCCTTTCCAGTTTCAATGGCTTTCTCTATATCGGGATATTTATAATCATCATCACTGCTAATGCCAAGGGAATCCGCAAGAAGTTCACCATCTACGGTTAATACCTGAACTTGAGCGTTGGTATGCTGCCAAAATATATCTATATCATCTATAACTGCATCTTCTAAAGGGGTGGACGAAAAATACCTATAATAAAATTTTGTGGAAAACTCTATCTGATTTGATAGTATGTCCTCCACATTTTTGTAATAATAGCTCTTAATCCCATTTATAAGGACTACTTCCAATATTAAAACCGTTATAAGAATTACCAACATAAAGCTACTAACTAGTCTACTCTTAATACTTTTTTTCATCTATATCTCCCAATTTCAACTTTTCCACCTATAACCTATGCCCCATACTGTCTCAATATAAGTGGGATTGCTTGAATCCAGCTCTATTTTTGACCTTAACCTTCTAATATTTACATCTACAATTTTAGAATCTCCAACAAAGTCATATCCCCATACAATATTTAATATCTCATCTCTTTTAAATGCTCTCCCGGGATTTTCCATAAACAATTTAGCTATTTGATATTCCGTAGGTGTAAGTTCTATCTCTTGATCCTCTTTGAAAAATTTTCTGGAATATTTATCAATCTTAAACGGTTTGATTACCAGTATACTATGGTCATCATCGTCTGCTACATCCAATCTTCTTGCTAAGGATTTTACCCTAAGCACCAATTCCATTGGATTAAATGGCTTTGTTAAATAATCATCTGTGCCATATTCCAAACCCATGATTTTGTCAATGTCTTGACTCTTTGCCGTAAGCATTATAATGCCTATATCAGGGAACTCTTTTCTTAAGATTTTGCAGACTTCATAGCCATCTATACCGGGCATCATTATATCCAATACGACTATATCTATCTCTCCCTGCCTAGCAATGTCAATTCCTTCTTCTCCCGTAGAGGCTTCTTTAACGATAAATCCGGCTCTATCTAGGTTTATCTTAACAAATTTTCTTATGGAGTCTTCATCTTCAACTATCAATACAGTCTTATCCATTGCCTTCATCCTATTCATAATTTTCTAATTTATCAAATTCATAACCTTGGTTTATTAAATATTCTATAATATCGCTTAAGGCATCAGCAGTTGTGTCTTTTGCATCTGTATCATGCATTAAAACTATAAGTTTCTTTTTATTCTTTGAAGTATCCTTAAATCTTTTTATTAATCTATCTTTAGAAAATCTTTTGCCTTCAGCATCCCCATTTAATGAATTCCAATCATAATACTTATACCCGGCATCAACAGCAGCTTTTATGAACTTACCATCTTTGCCAAAGGAACCTCCCGGAAATCTAATGAGTTTCGAATCAAAATCTTCCCCTAACACATCTTTCAAAATATCATTTGTTTTATTGATCTCCCCTATAAAATTGGAAGTGTTCTTATATATATAGCTATAATTATGCGAATATGAGTGATTCCCAATGCTATGACCCTTTTGATATATTCTTTGCAACATTTCAGGATGTTTTTCCGCCATTCTCCCTATGACAAAAAATGTGGCCTTTATATCATATTCATCAAGTATATCTAAAATCCTGGGAGTAACTGTCAATGAAGGTCCGTCATCAAATGTAAGATATGCAATTTTACCATCCGTTTTTCTTTTATCCTCTGAATCCTCACTGTTATTACCTTGATCAAATTTTTCTTGTTCTTCGATTTCTAACTTTTTAGCCATTTCAATTCTCTTTTTTTCCAGCGCTTCCTTGGCTTTTTCTTCTTCTATCAATTTAATCTCTCTATTTATAAGGACATTAATAGGATTATTATCCAACATTATTCCTAAAGTGTCAACAATATCAACAGCTTCAACAACATTTTTTTTAAAAATATTCGATATTCCAAAATTTAATGACAAATTCCCAATAAACACTGCTCCTAAAATAATGGATATAGTTACAAACCCCTTCTTAAATAATTTTCGTTTCTTCATATTAAGCGCCCCTTATTTATGTCATAGATTACTCAACTCAATCTTATTATACATTCTTACCCCAATAGTTACAAATCAATTAATAATAAATGACAAATAAATTACAAAAACCAAATAGGCTGCTAACAGCCTATTATAGCGGATAATAATATGGATTAAAAGGATACTGCCCGTAATTATTTCTTCTTAACAACTCACTGATTAGGAATATGGCAATTAAGTCTCTTGTAATTCTTCCCCTCCCATAAAACGGTCTCTGAGCTGATCTTATTCTTCCCTTGCCTTTTCTTTCACTCGGGTCCTGATAGAGCTCAGGACATTCTTTTGCCGTTTTATAAAAAACTTCATCAATCATAGCATCCAGCTCATCTTCTGAAATATTGTCAATTGAATAATCCTCTCCTAAATGTGAGTTTATTGTTTGAATTATCTTAGGATAAACTCTGTAATAAATCTCCGGGTAATCTCTATACATAATTATACCTCCCCATTTATATTCACTATATCATATGAAAGGAGAGGTTATATTGACACTACATATTGCTATGCCATATTTTTAAACTGTGACTTATAGAGTTTTGCATAGAGATTGCCTTCATTTAATAATTTTTCATGATTCCCTCTTTCCACAATACCTTCGCTGGTTAATACAAGAATTTCATCAGCATTTTTAATGGTGGATAATCTATGAGCTATTACCAATGTTGTTCTATCTTTGGATAGTTCCTCTAGTGATTTCTGTATCATAATTTCGGTTTCATTATCAAGGGCAGAGGTAGCTTCGTCTAGGATAAGCAATGGAGGGTTTTTTAAAAATACTCTGGCGATAGAAATTCTCTGTTTTTGACCGCCTGATAGCATAGCACCTTTTTCCCCTACATAGGTATCATAACCATGAGGAAGATTCATGATGAAATCGTGTATCCTAGCTTTTTTGGCAGCTTCAATAACTTCTTCATCTGTTGAATCAGGTTTTCCATATAAAATATTTTCCTTTATGGTGCCAGTAAATAAGAACACATCTTGTTGTACCAATCCTATGTTTTTTCTTAATGACTTTAATTTAATATCTCTTATATCAATATCATCTAATAATATTTCACCGGAATTTATATCATAAAATCTTGGAATCAAATGACATAGTGTTGTCTTTCCGGCTCCGGATGGCCCAACCAAAGCCACTGTTTTGCCCGGCTCTATTTCCATATTCAGATTTGCCAGAACAGTTCCATCTCCATTTTGATAGCTAAACGAAACATCATGAAATTCTATTTTCCCCTTTACTTCTTTTAATTCTATTGCATCAGTTTTGTCTACAATATCAGGCTCTATATCCATAATTTCTAGAAATCTTTCAAATCCTGTCATTCCATCCTGCAACTGTTGGGTAAAATCCGCTAGCTTTTTAATAGGTTGCATTAAGAAGGTCATATACAAAGTGTACGCAAACAAATCCCCTACTCCTATAACCTCATTGTATACAAAATAACCCCCAATAGATATAACTAGCAGATTCAAAATATTGGACATAATCTCAATACCTGAAATAAACTCTGCCATTACCCTGTATGATTCTCCTCTTGCCTCTGAAAAGGCTATGTTCCCTTCATTGAACTTCTCAATTTCATAATCCTCATTTGTAAAGGATTTTGCGACTCTTACTCCTGAAATACTGTTTTCCAATTGAGAATTGACGTTAGCTATTTTATTTTTCACCTTCTTAAAGGATGCCTCCATTTTATTTTTTTTAGAAATTACAAAGAAAATCATAAGCGGAATAAAAGCAAAAAGTATTAGAGTCAATCTCCATTCGATTGATAATAAAACAACAAATGAACCTATAATCATTATTGATGATATAAATATATTCTCCGGACCATGGTGAGCTAATTCGGTTATATCCCTTAGATCATTTACTATCCTCGACATTATATTTCCCGTCTTAGTGTTGTCAAAATAGCTAAAGGACAGAGTTTGTAAATGTGAAAATATATCACCTCTCATATCGTGCTCAATTTTTACTCCCAATAAATGCCCCCAATAAGCTACGATATACTGGCTTATATAGCGTAAAATAAACAAGAAAGCCATTACAATGCTCCATCTTAATAATAAGTCCATCCTGCCTGCAGGAATTATCTCATTTATCATCTTTCTAGTAAAAATCGGAAAAATTAAATCAATAATAGAAATTAATAAAGCAAAAAACATGTCTATAAAAAATAGTCTCTTATGTGGTTTGTAATATGCGATAAATCTCTTTAACATTTCGTCTCTCCTTGTATGAATTATAACATTATAGTTATTTTATATGATTAAAAACAATCTTTGCGGCACCAATAATGCCCGCATCATTTTGATAAATAGCAGGTACTATTTTTAGTCCTTTATCATCATTTATATATTCTTTATAATATTTAATCATTTTTTCCCACCAATACTCTCTTGAGTTGATTACTCCGCCACCAATAATAATCCCCTCCGGATCAAATATATTTTTTAATGATACTATATATATAGCCAAATCTTGGGTGAATTTATCAACTAGTTCTCTATCGACATCATTTGTTAATGAATCTTTGAAAATGTACTTTCCCTTTTTGAACTTGCCCGTCATTTCTTCATATATTCTTTCCACTGCAGCGCCTGAAATATATCTCTCAACGCAGCCTTTCTGCCCACAGTTACACTCTCTACCATTAGGATATAGTATCGTATGACCTAATTCTGCGCCCTGAAAATTGTTCCCGTTCCATATGCCTTCCTTTTCTGTATATATGCATCCTCCAACTCCCGTTCCCAGGGTAAGCATCGCAAAACTTCTGAATCCCTTTCCTGCTCCAATCCAGCCCTCACAAATACCGGCCACATTGGCATCATTTTCTACAAAGATTGGTAAATTGGGAAATTCCTTGGATAATTCGCCTTTTATATCCGTATGAGCCCAGTCTTCTATGTTACCACCAATGTCTAAAACTTTACCCTCATTTGAGTCTATAAACCCGGGAGAGCCTAACCCTATACCTATTATGTCATCACCTAATAAGTCTTTTATAACCAATTTTATCCTATTTAAAACTTCTTTTTTACCTACCTTCTTACCGGTATCCCTTTCTGCCTTTCTTATAATCTCGCCATGAGCATTAACTACCCCACCTTTGATACTTGTCCCACCAAGATCAATACCTATTGTATTTTCCATTGCTCATCCCCCTTATGATATTTTTTCATTCAATTTATTTATTCTGTCAATGACATCATTAATATCTATATTTTCAATTTTATCATCTTTTAGATTGTATTTATCCTTTAAGCTTAGTATTCGGTATACTTTTTTATCAATTTCATCTATAGATACCTCTCCTTCTTCAATACCCATTTTAATAGCATCTAATACAATTGATGGATTATCCGCCTCATGGCACACCAGTATTATATCTCCTCCGGATTTTAAAAATTCAATTGCTCCCTTACCAATAGAGTAATTTTCGGTGATAGCACCCATTGTTATGTCGTCTGATACAATTACACCATTGAAGTTTAGCTTTTCTCTCAAGAGCTTATTGATTATTTGGCCGGACATAGAAGCCGGATATTTATCATCTAATTGCGGGAATAAAATATGCGCTACCATTATCATATCAGCGTCTTTATTAATTGCTTCCTTGAATGGATATAATTCTAAATTTTCCAGTTCATCTAAAGATTTATCTATCCTGGGCAAATCCAAGTGAGAATCAACACTTGTATCTCCATGCCCGGGAAAATGTTTAACACTTGAAATAATCCCTTCGGAATGTATCCCATCCATTACGCTTATGCCGTTTTCCACTACCTTTTCAACTGTATTGCCATAAGCTCTGTCTCCTATGATAGGGTTTTTAGGATTAGAATTTATATCCAAAACCGGAGCAAAATCAAGATTGAATCCCAGCTTTTTTAAACTCAATCCCAAGATTTTACCATACTCAAACGAAAGTTCTTGATTGCTTTTTTCTCCTAATTTCTTGGCAGTTGGCAGCTTCCCGTAAATTTGGGACAATCTGCTGACTGCTCCTCCTTCTTCATCAATTGATAGAAATAAAGGTATTTTATTAGAAGAATTAGAATTTTTAAGTTCATTTAGCAAATTTAAAACTTGATTTTCATTGTCTACATTTCTGGAAAAAAAGATGAATCCACCGACCTTATTATTTTCAATCTGGTGTATATCATCTTCATTGATTTCAAGTCCTTCTTTTCCCACTATAATCAGCTGCCCGATTTTCTCTTCTAAAATCATATTTTTTATCATTTCTTCTATTTTGTCAACTTCTGCTATTTCATCATCTATAGGATTTTCCTGTACGATATCACCGTTATTATTTTCATTGCCCTCTATTTTCCCATTTTCCTTTTTACACCCTGTCATTATTAAAATTAAAATTAACAGTAATATTTGATATTTATTTTTATTCATTAGTTTTTAATTCCTCTCTTGTGTTATTGCAATTATGAATTGTGAATTGTAAATTATAAATACGTTCTATATTAAGATTACCCCATAATGAACTTTATTTCAATCCTTTCTTCCACTTTTCAATTTCTATTTCATTTCCAAAAATGTAATGCCCATGCCTTATTTCCACCCATTTGGGTTTGTCTATTGAATAGTCATGGATATTTGAATTATACTCTATAAGCTTCTTCTTTCTTTCTCTTTTCGGATCCGGCAAAGGTATACTGGACAGCAATGCTTTCGTATAAGGATGTAAAGGATTTTTAAAAATTTCTTGCGTATCAGCTAATTCCACAATTTTACCCTTATGGATTACTGCAACCCTGTCGGTTATAAACCTTACAACAGACAAATCATGAGCAATAAAAAGATAAGTAAGCCCTTTTTCACGCTGCAATTCTGAAAGCAGATTTAGTACTTGTGCTCTGATAGACACATCCAACGCCGATATGGGTTCATCTGCTATGATTAATTCCGGCTCCATAATGAGAGCTCTAGCCACACCTATTCTTTGTCTCTGACCTCCGGAGAATTCATGGGGAAATCTGGATGCAAATTCCGGAAGTAATCCTACATCCATCAAGGATTTGGCCACCTTTTGTTTCCTCTCTTCCTCTGATTTATAATTTTTAATATTGTATAGGCCTTCCGATACAATATAGTCCACCTTGGATCTTTCGTTTAAGGAAGCTATAGGGTCTTGAAATATCATCTGAATTTGCCTTGTAATCTCTTTATCTAACTGAGGATCTATTTTCCCGGATATTTTTTTCCCTTTAAATATAATCTCTCCATCCGATATTTCATTTATGCGGACTATGGCTCTTCCTATGGTTGTCTTTCCGGACCCTGACTCCCCTACCAATCCAAAGGTTTCACCTTTATATATATGAAAACTTACACCGTCTACTGCTGTGAATTTATTTTTTTTAGCTCCAAATTCAACTTTTAAATTTTTAACTTCCAATAAAATTTCTCTGTCCATTATTTAGCCTCCCACTCTTTACGTAACAGCCTAATTGATTGAGGTGGTTCCAGTTTTGGAGCCCTTTGATCCAATAACCATGTCCTAGCTTTGTGAGTTGGGCTTACATCAAAATAAGGCGGTCTTTCCACAAAATCTATCTTTAGAGCATGTTCATTTCTTGGCGCAAATGCATCCCCTTTTATGTCATAAAAAAGATTTGGTGGAGTTCCCTTGATTGAGTATAGAGGTTGCCCCTTAATTCCCAATTGAGGCAGGGATGATAAAAGCGCCCAAGTATATGGATGCTGCCCATTATAGAATACTTCCTCACATTTGCCTATTTCAACTATATCCCCTGCATACATTACAGCTATTTTATCTGCAATATTTGCTACTACTCCTAAGTCATGGGTTATATATATTATGGTCAAATTGTATTTATTTTTTAATTCCTTTAAAAGTTTTATGAACTGCGCTTGTATTGTAACATCCAATGCTGTGGTCGGTTCATCGCAAATTAATATCTTAGGCTTACATGCAATAGCGATTGCTATAACAACTCTTTGTCTCATCCCGCCGGAAAATTCATGCGGATATTGACTATAACGACTCTGTGGATTTGAAATCCCTACATTCTCCAAAATTGTTATTACTTCATTTTTAGCATCATTTCCTCTTAACCCTTGATGCAATTCGACTGCTTCTTCCACTTGTTTTCCTATTGTCTTTAGTGGATTTAAGGAAGTCATAGGTTCTTGAAATACCATGGCTATTTCTTTACCTCTTATGGTCAGCCATTCCTTTTCATTTTTGTATTTTGCTATGTCTTTTCTGTCATATAATATACTTCCCGAATCAATCCACCCATTATTATCGAGTAAACCCATAAAGGATTTTGCCAACACGGATTTGCCGGATCCTGATTCGCCAACAATCGCCAGCGTCTCACCTTCAAAAATCTCCAAAGAGACACCTCTTAATGCTGTTAGAATCCTCCCTCTTAATTTAAATTTAATTACTAAATCGTCAACCGATAAGATTTTATTCATAATTATTCCCACCATTTCTAAACATGATTTCTCGGATCAGCAGCATCAGCAAATACATTCCCTATAATATAGAAGGATATAGTAATTAAAGACAACACAATTGCAGGAAATATCAATTGATATCGCAATTGTTTTACCATCATTACCGCTCTTCCTTCATTTATAAGATTACCAAGTGAAGGGATGCTAACTGGTAGCCCTAACCCTATATATGTTAAGAAAACCTCAGACCCTATGGCAGCCGGAATTGCCAAGGCCAGTCTTAACATAATGACCGAAACTAAATAAGGCAAAAGATTTCTCGTTATTATCCTACCAGTAGGTGTGCCCAAGCATCTTGAAGCTAAATTATACTCTCTATCCCTGATAATAACTATCTGATTGCGTACAAATCTAGCCATGCTCAGCCATCCCGTCATGCACATAGCAAATATCATCGTTCCAATACTGGGTCTCATAATATATGTTAATAAAATCAATATAATTGTTGTTGGAATATTGTCTAAAACATTGTAAATTTCAGTGATAATTCTATCTAATTGTCTTACATAACCCCATAGAGCACCAATTATAATTCCTAAAATCGCCTCCCATAAACCAACTAAAAGACCTATGAAAAGGGAGGTACGTGTTCCGCTCCAAATTCTTGCCCAAAGATCTTGGCCTATGGAGTTGGTGCCAAAGATAAATTCTTTATCAGGTGGATGATTTCTAAGCTGCATATTGGTTTGAGGATCAATTGAGATTTCTGTAGGTGATTTCTGATTGGGCAGATAGGGCTGTATGACAGTAAAAATTAATAATACAACCATTATAATTAAAAACAGAATTGCTGCCTTGTTCTGCGAAAACACTTTGAATGTCGACTTCCAATACGAATAGTTCGAATACCCGCCCCTTTGAGCTTCAATCTCATTATATTTTACAAATGCAAATAGATTTTCATTAATTCCATCAGATAATTTTTCAATCTTCACACTCATTATCTGGCACCTCCTTTTTTCTCCAATTTTATCCTCGGATCAAATACTGCCATTAAGACATCCCCTAAAAAGAGCCCCAATATCCCTATTGAAGAATAAATCAAAACTAGGGCTTGAACTAGAGTATTATCCTGTCTTTGAATCGCATCTACCAACAAACCTCCCATTCCCGGGATAGAATATAATGATTCAATATATATAGAACCCGATATTGTAAAGAGCATTGCACTAGGCAAATACTGAGCCATAGGGACAAATGCATTTCTCAAGACATGTTTTAACATGATAGACGAGTTTTTTAGCCCCTTAGCTCTCGCCAGTTTCACATAATCCTTATTTATTTCATCCAACATATATCTCCTCATCCACATTGCATAATAAGCGATACCGCCTAGTGACATAGATATGATGGGTAATATCCATGATAAAGGATTGTTTTCTGAAAATAATATGGGAAGTTGAAAAAAATAATCATATCTATCAACAAGATATTTTGAGAATGCTGTTATATACAATTGTATAAACAAATAATAAACTGCTGCCGGAACAGCATTTATAAACACCACATAGGATGTACCCAATTTATCCCAGAGTCTATTTCTATTTAAAGCCATCATGATTCCCAGAGGTATTCCCAAAATAATAGATATTCCCATAGAAGTTAAGCCAAATTTTACAGAGTAAGGAATTTTTGCTTTCAAGATTTTACTTATTTCAACCTTTGGTCTATATATGATGGATTTGCCCAAATCCCCTTTTAAAATTTGGCTATAAAAATTTATAAGTTGCTTATGCAATGGATCCCTAAGCCCCATGGCTGTCAATATAGCTTCACGTTGACTTTCATCAAGTTTTTCATAATTATTCCCAAAATATCCTTCCTCAGGCATCATGCGCATCAATAAAAAAACAATTGTTACTACGATAAATAAAGTAAATAAGGATTGTATAAGTCTTTTTATTATATAACGAAACATATCTTCCACTCCTTTAGAAATGCAGTGAAACCAACGTGTAATCCATTCTATATATTAATGGGGATGGTCTTTAAAACCATCCCCTACACATCTTTTGTTATTGACCGGTCAAAGCCTCAGCCCTCTTATTTTCCCATTCAGCTAATTGTATTGTAAATTCTTCGCTATTCATAGGTTTTTCCATTATCCTCTGTCCTTTAAATCTTTCAGAAGCTACTCCAAACGGGGAAAATTGAGATTCAAACGGATTTAATCTTGAGGCAACGTATCCCGTAGTTCCTCCGCTAACTGCATAAGGAATTACAAATGCTTCTTCTATAAAAAACGCTTCTGCCTCAGCAAATAAATTCACTCGCTTTTTAGTATCTACCAATTCAGCTTTAGCTTCGTTTATCATATTTTCATATTTGTTTTTGTTATTCTTCTCTTTATATCCTTCAGCTAAATGCGGCCAATTGTAAGTTCCGTCAGGTGTAAACGGATCCGTATATGTTTCCGGGTCTGCATAGTCCGGTCCCCAATTGCATTCTAATAACGCATAATTCCCCGCACGACGGACTTCAGACAAAAACCCTGTAGGAGGTTTTGGATCAATCATTATATCAATAAAATCAATGCCAAGTAGATTTTCCATTTGCTGCTCTATTACCTGTGCTCGATTTGCCCACTCAACTACGCCTGTATTGTAAGGCATAAGTACTTTTACGGGGAAATTTGCCTTGCCCTTTAACTCTTCCATCGCCTTTTCTTTGAATTCCAAGGCTAAATCCTTATTAAATGAATCAGTATTAGTAAATTTTGCTAAAGGTTCTAATTGAGTATAATCCACACCCTCTACATCTACGAAGTTCTTTGGCGTAATGGTATTTAGAATTCTCTTATCCGGATCATAGGGCTCTGCTGTTAACATAGCAGCTCTTCTATCAAATGCATGGAACAATGCTTTCCTAAAATTTACATTATTTACAGCCTTTTCCCAATTATCCGGCTCAAATTCTTCTGGAAATTTGGGATCAAAATTAAATGCATAAAAATATGTGTAATACCCTGTTCTATTTGGACGTATCAAATCTTTTTTTACAGGATCGTTCATCCATTCATCAAGTATAGCCGATGGAATATCTGCATTATCTATATCACCTCTGGCAAACATTTCCGGTGCTAATGTGCTTGCTTCTTTATTATAGGTCGATATTATTTTTTTGATATAGACGTTTTCTTTATCCCAATAGTTTTCATTAGCTACTAAAACCCTTTTATTTTGCGGTTCAAAGGTTTCCATTATATAAGCCCCATTGTATAGAAGATTTTCATTATCTGTGCCAAAGGATTCTCCGACTTCCTCTAAAAATTGACCATTTACGGGAAAGAAACATACATATGTTACCATTGATAGGAAATAGTGTGTCGGTCTCTCCAACGTGTATTCAAGTGTATATTTATCCTTGGCTTTAACTCCTACTTCAGAAAAGTCCGTGATTTCTTTATTGTAATATTTTTCCGCATTTTTGATTACACTATATGCTATATTTGCTGATGCAGATTCATTTGTACTGTCTAGAATATACTCCATTGCATCTACAAAATCCTGTGCTACTACTTCTGCATATTCACTGCCATCATGTCTTACCCATTTCACTCCTTCTCGTATTTTAAATGTCCATACTAATTTGTCATCGGAAACAGACCATTCAGTTGCTAATCCGGGCTTTACAACACCATATTGGTCGTAATCTACAAGTGTATCTACTAAATTTGCTGCCTCGCCAAATTCATTGGTACTTACTGTTACCAGATAATTTATAGTAGTCAGTTCTCCTGAATATAATCTTCTATATTCTTGTGAAATTTCCTCTTCGGGTGCTTCATCTGCTCTCAAAGGATCCTTCTGGTCTTCTGGAGTCACCGGCGGTTTAGTCTTAGCGCTACAGCCGGATAATATTAGGATTAATGCCAACATTAATGCCAATATCCTTTTCAACACGCACTCCCCCTTTTATTTACTTCTATATAAGCATCTCTATCTATATATATTAAATTCATTTTATGTTTATTAATAATAATTGTTACAAAACAAAAAAAGCACCTTAAGATGCTTTTTTTTCATATTTTAAAATAGGTTCCGCCTATGAATTCCCTAAGAATTGAGTTTTGAGGAATTATTTCTTCAACTTCTATATCTCTGAAATAATCTAAAAATTTTATAAGCTTTTTAGCTTCGCTATAATAAATACTTGAGCTGTCTATTTCCTTCAAAAGTGGAACGATATATTTTTTTAATACTGCAAGTTCATATACCAATGCGGAATCAAACATAATGTCTGCCTCTTCTTGATATGGAAAAATATTTTTTTCTTCTCCTTTTCTAACGCCTTCCCACATCTCAAAGGTTCTTAAGGGACCGTTGCCCCTAAATTTAACATCTCGTACCATACGTCTTATCAATCTTGTGTCAGTAGTTGCTATTCTATTATGAGAATCAATATTCAATTGAGTCAAAGCTGAAATATATATTTTATATTTATTCTTTTCAGGAATAGAACCGGTAAGCCTTGGGTTAAGTCCATGAATACCTTCAATAATGATTGGATGATCCTTATCTAACCTAATATTTTTCCCAGACCTTTCTCTCTGTCCGGTCATAAAGTTAAATTTGGGAAGCTCGACCTCCCGGCCCTCTAACAATTTGATTAAGTCGTCATTCAACAATTTTATATCAATGGCCTCTAATGCCTCAAAATCCGGCATTCCGGCTTCATCTAAAGGAGTTTCATTTCTATTTACAAAGTAATCATCTATTGAAATGGATATAGGTCTTTTCCCATTTACCTTAAGCTGTACTGCCAGTCTTTGGGCAAATGTAGTTTTCCCCGAAGATGAAGGTCCCGCAATTAAAATTATATTTATATCTCTATCCTCACATATTTTATCCGCTATTTGACTGATCTTTTTTTCATGAAGGGCTTCAGATACTCTAATAACTTCTCCTATTTCATTTCTATTTGTTTTTTCATTTAAAGAACCTATATATTCTAAATCTAAAATGCTAAGCCAACTGTTGGATTCCTTAAATACTCTCGCAAGTTTTTTCTCTTCTTTAAAATTTTCCATATCGAAATTATTCTTAATATTAGGAAATAAGATGATGACTCCCGGATAATAATACCTCAATTTAAACATATTTATAAACCCGGTAGAAGGAGCTAGATATCCATGAAAAGAGTCTATATGATCCCCTATTTTATAAATACTTATCTTGTCCTTATCTATTGAATTGAATAGACGAACTTTATCTTCATAGCCGCACCCTCTAAAAATCTCTATTGCATCTAATTTATCGTGTTCTTCTCTAATAATTTCATAATCTTCGTTTATAATCTCCCACATTTTCCTTTCAATCTGCTCCAGCATGCTATATCCAATAGAGCAATCGTTGGTAAGTTCTGCATACAGTCCCGGCCCTAAAAAGTGTTCGATTACTACATCTGAATCCGGACATATTTGTTTACTAGCCATAATAAAAACTGCAGATATGGTTTTGGTATAAATTCTATATCCGTCAACGTCTTTAATATCTAAAAACAATATTTCCATGCCATCCTCAGCATTTTTGGAAAGATTGTAGATTTCATTATTTATTCGGGCTCCTAAATACCTTTTATAATTATCTTTATTTACCTTTTTGGATAAATCCAAAAGGGTATCTCCTTCATTTAAAGTTACTTCTCCATGTCCAATTACATTTGCTTTTAAATTTCTCATTATTTCCTCCTTCTACAAAAACAATACATATTAAAGGCGCACAGTAATCTTCAACTACGCCACATGGCAACAATTGTGAGTTGTTAATCGTGAATTTTACCAAATAAGTCCCTTTCGATTTTCTGAAATTTCTCTTCCATCGGTGATTCAAATGACTTCCCATTTAAATATTCCAAAAAATCTTTAAGCCCATTAAATTCAATTTTATATCCATGCAAATATTGATTCTCTAAATCATATTCATTTAGAAACTTTTTGTTTACATTCTTATCACCATATTTTCTATCTCCTATAATTGGATGACCTAATGATGATAAATGTCCTCTTATTTGATGAGTTCTTCCTGTTATAAGCTCAACTTCCAACAATGAAAAATCTCTAGTCCTTTTTAAGACCTTAATGTGAGTCTCAATTTTCTTGGAACCATCCACATAATCCCTACTTATTTCGACCCTGTTTCTATCTTCGTCTTTACTCAAATATCCTTCTGATTTGAAATCATTATCAATTCTCCCCTTCACAATGGTCTTGTAAAATCTTCTGACCTCAGAATTTCTTAATGCTTCATTCATAGCCTTTAGACTCTGGTAATTCTTTGCACCAATTATAATGCCTGATGTGTTCCTATCCAACCGATTACAGATTGATGGAGTAAAAGTCCTTTCAATCCTCGGGATGTACTCTTTTTTTTCTATCAAATAATTAATCATACTATCCACTATATTTTCTTCAAATTCTCCACCTGTCCCGTGTGATAGTATACCCGCCTTTTTGTTCATCAATATTATATTTTCGTCCTCATATACTATATTGGGAATAAGTTTTGATTTGATAACTCTTTCAGTGGCTACAAACTTTTCAATCGTTTCATCTGATAGATAGATATGGATTATATCTCCCTCCACAATACGATCATCAGGATTTGCTCTTTTCCCGTTTAATTTGATATTTTTCTTTCTCAACATCTTGTATATAAAAGCTTGCGATGCATTCCCCAGATATTTTTTTAGAAATCTATCCAATCTTTGGTCGCTCTCATTTTTATCTATAACTATTTCTTTCAAACTTTATCTCACCTTTTCTTGTATTTATGTTATAATTATATTATATGATTAGATTGTAATAAAACAAAGGTTTTTAAACAATGAGGTGAACAAATGAAGAATTTTCTAGAAAAAGCTAAAGATATATTGTATGATTCTATAGATTATGTTATAATGTTTGTCATAATTTTGGTAGTAGTTTTTGTTATAGGTTGGAGATTAGATGTTTTGTTTGCGAATGATGCTTATGAACCGAATACTGATAATGAAGATACAGTCATTGTAGACAATAGTACAAGACCTGAACCTAATGACAACATACATAAACCAGATGATGACAACCCTGATAGTGAAGATAATCCTGAAAAAGTGGATAACCTTGATAATGACGATAAAGGCACTTCAGATGATAATATTGAAAAGGGAGAAGAACCGGCACCTCCTGTCCCTCCGGAAAATGTAAGTAATGAAGTCACAAATATAAAAATACCTGATGGTTCACTACCGGACAAAATAGGAAACATCTTAGTAGAAAACGGGATTATAAATAGCAGTAAGGATTTTGTTTCTAAAGCTGTGGAATTGAAATTGGAAACGAAACTAAGATCTGGAAGCTTTGATATTCCTAAAGGCAGTAATTTGGAACAAGTAGTTAAAATTATAGCTAATAGATAATAAAGGATGGCTTAACAGCCATCCTTTCTAATATTTAGCATTTATGTACCCATCTATTAAAGATGTTTTTTTACCATCTATAAATACCCCTTCATCCTTTAAAATATCCAATAGCCATTGTGCTTTGGAATGAAATATTGCCTCTTTGTAATCAAGTAAAACTATCTCGTAGAGTTTATCCTTAAGTACTCTGGATTTAACTTTTACGTAATAAGCTTCAATCCCTTTAAATTCTAAAAATCTCAATAGATCTAAAGCTGCCTTATCCTTTTCATGATAATAATTGTTCCCCTTATTGAGATAATAAACGTAATATTTTTGATGTTTTTTTGTGTTTTTAATCTCTTTAGCCAACATCGTATAATATTTAGCTAAAACATTGTAATATTGATAATTGTACATGCCCTTTTCATAACTGTCCACTTTTAAAAAAGGCTTTAAATTAGACTTTCTTACAATGTCATAATTGTACTCTAAAAACTCCCTCTTTGTTAAGTCTCCATTTTGATATTGAATAATCAAAGAAGATCTATTTTCAAAAAAGGTTTCAAACAGCCCCTTTTTCTTAAAGCTATTCAATTTATACACCCATTCTAATACTATATTTAAGAGTAGTTTTAGTTTGCCATTTCCTACTTTCTTTTTATTATATCACATAATAGCCATATTTTTAATAAATTTATTCTCCCCTTCACATAATTCCTGCATTTTGGCTGCAATTCTTGTCTATCCTTCATTATATTACCACTATCGGAATAAATATTTTATTCAATTTAAGAGAACATATAAGTAGACTTTAGTTTTTAATTATAGTCTTCATATGGAAATTTACAGTTGATTTTTATTAAATAATCTTTGAAAGGAGAATATTATGGAAAACAAGTTAACATTAGATGGAGTAAAATGTGTTGTTAATACCTGCCAGTATTATAAAGATGGCGACCATTGTACTGCTAATAGAATTGAAATACGACCAAGAAATGCAGAAACTTCTGAAGAGACAGATTGCGCAACATTTGAGCCTACGATGTAAAAAACAAAGGGCGGATCAAACCGCCCTTAATTATAGCTCAATGCAACATTCTTTTAGATTCTCCGGTATATCTTTAAGTTGATAATCTACGTTAATATACAGTTCAGTATCAAATTTGTCTGATAGTTCATTTAAATTATTTAAAAGACATTCTAAATCCTTTATTTCCAAATTCATAATTTTATAAATTCCATCCACATAAATTTTCTCCAAATCATAATCCATGCCCATAATACCACACAAAAAGCCATAGAAAGTTTCAATATTTACTATATTGAATTCCATGGCATTTATAAGTCGTACATTATAATCTAATGTGAATATATGATCGTCATCCACATCAATAAAAGCAATATTTCCATTGCCCTCCTTCATATCCTTGTTGGCATTGTCAATTAACCATTTGGTTTTGCCTGAACCTTTTGAGCCTAAAATAAACTTAACCATGTCCCCCACCTAACCTTTCAATATATTAAATTATATAATTCGACAAATTTTTTAGTTTATACTATTATATCAGATTGAAACAAATTTTTTTAGTGCTTTTCCATTTAAATAATTAAATTTTTTCCCTTGGAATGTCCCTTTTGTTTCCATATTGGATATAATCTCATCTCTTATCTTCCACCAAGATTCGCCCCAATTAACAAATAGAGTGTTTTCCTCAGGTGCTCTTCCTATTATCCTCTGTATTACTATATCTGGGTCTAAATATTCTAAAAAGGTAATTACTCTATCAATATATTCATCCTTGGAAATCAAATTTATCTCATCTTTTTTATACTGCTCAGCCATACAAGTACCTTCAACTATATAAAGGCTGTGAAGCTTTATTTCATCAACACGCAGAGCCGATACTATCTTAGCGTTCTCGATTACATCCAGCTTATTATCCCAAGGTAAATTAAGTATTATATGAGTACATACCCTAAAATTATACTTTTTAATCCTCATAACAGCATCAATAAATTCTGCAAGAGTATGTCCCCTATTTATTTTAACTAAACTATGATAGTTTACGGTTTGAAGCCCAAGTTCAAATATAATATCAATACCTTTTTCAATCTCAATTTTTTTAAGATATTCCAAATATTTATCACTTATGCAATCAGGTCTTGTTGATATTGAAATTCCAACTACATCTTGTATAATAGATTCTTCAATATATGTTTTAAATTCATCCAATGGTAAATAAGTATTTGAGAAGTTTTGAAAATATGCTATGAATTTATTAACTTTATATTTGTTTGTTATATATTCCTTATTCTTATTTAGTTGCTCCTTTACTCCAAACGAATTTGGTAGATTCTCAAAAGAACCTCCCTCTTCCCCACAAAATATGCACCCACCTGTACTAATACATCCATCTCTATTCGGGCATGTCAATGGTAAACTAATTGGTAATTTATATACCCTTTCACCATATTTATACTGTAAGTATTTTGAATATGTATTATACACCTTAATATCAGCCAAATTTACACCTCATTAAACATATGGGGTGGTTTTCTACCACCCCAATTATGCGAAGTATTAAGTTAATGTTTATTAATTACTCTTCATCATCATCTTCAAATTCATCATCTTCAAATTCGAACTCAGCATCTTCTAAAAACAATGCATTGAAAGCTTCGGAAATTAAATCGAATTCTTCTTCATCCTCTATTTGTGCTAAATTGAATTCCTCTTCGTTTATTTCCTCATATCGATATAACAATACATCAGCATCTTCTTCCAGAGGTAATAATGCTATATATTCTTTATTTTCTACCTCAAATATTCCTAACACTTCACATTCTAATTCGGTATCATCTTCTAGAGTTAAATAAATAATATCCATCTCTTCATGATCGTGGTCATGATCGTGGTTGTGTCCACAATTGCAGCCATGTTCTTTGTCATTCATAGCAATTCTCCTTTAATAAGTATTTTTATATGCATATAATAACCTATTTTACCAAAGATGTACATATAAATTTAAATTTTTGATATTATCTTTCCAATAAACTATATGCTGTATTACCAAATATATCAACAATTTTTATATATAATTGTTTATCTATAAATTCAGATGATAATTTAAAGGAAAGTACAGTATCTATTCTTAGCCTATTTAAACTTCTATATTCTTCAAAAAATATAAATTGATAATCTTCTAATACTCCAATCCCTAAATAATCAATAAGAGCCAAAGAGTCTTCATTGGATATATGATTTATTATATCCGTATATTTTTTATTTAATTTAAAATTGCCTAGATCTAATTTGTATTTTTCTAGTATTAGCTCTACTATTTGAAAATCTGAATCTAAATTCTTTATATTGATCTTATACCCCAATAATTCATTATCTATATTTTCCGTAGGTGCTAAAATCTTATAGGACTTGTCAAGACGTTTTTTTATAGTTACTATAGATGAATTTCCTATATCGGATCCTATAAATCTTCTATTTAAGTTTTCAGCTACCTTCAAAGTAGTGCCGCTCCCTGCAAAAAAATCTGCAACTATGGAATCTTCATTTGACGAAGATAGTAATATCCTTTGGAGTAGAGCCTCGGGTTTTTGCGTTTCATATCCTACTCTTTCCCCGGAAGTCCTCCCCACCATATCTATCTGCCAAACATCTTTTAAATTAACTAAAGTATACCAGCCTAGGTCATCTTCATATTCTTTTACACCTTTAAATCTATAAGGTTTAAATTTTCTATTATATGATTTCTCTTTTTGAAGATTAAAAATATAATTCTTCGTTTTGGTATATACCAAAATACTTTCATGTTTTCTTGAAAAGCGTTTGTTTGAAGTACCTCCGGATTTATATGCCCAAATTATCTCATTTAAGAAATTTTCTTCTCCAAATATCTGGTCCAATATTATTTTTATATAATGAACACTCCTATAATCCAAATGGACATACATACTTCCTTTTTCAGACAACAACTCTTTCATTAAATAAAGCCTTATAGATAACATTTCTAAATATTCACCAAAGCCATTTACCCATGTATCATTGTAAGCCAAATATTCGATTGTCTCCTTTTGTCCATTATGTAATACTTGAACTTTTCGATTATAATTTGACTTGGTAAAGAAAGGCGGGTCAATGTATATTAAATCAATCTTCTCCTTATATCCTTTGTTCAGTAAATCAATTATTGCTTCTATATTGTCGCAATGATATAAAAGGTCCTTAGTGTCTTTTGATTTATTGTCCTTAATTACTATTTCTTCTTTAAGATCTACGGCATTTGCAGCATTCAATAGTTCTTTTGCTTTAAAAATACTTTCATTTAAAATATTAGATAAGACGAATAAATCCATTTTAAATTCTATCCCAATCAATATATTCGTTTAAAGTATCCACCAGTTGTGAAAAATACTCAATATGTAAAGAAGAAAATCTCTCTTTTAAAGGACTATCCAAATCTAAAACCCCCAATACTTTATTCTTCTTGATAATAGGTATTACCAATTCTGAATTGGATGCGCTATCACATGCAATATGCCCGGGAAATAAATGCACATCAGGAATTAATTGAATTTCTCCGGTTGAAACAGCACTGCCGCATACCCCTTCTCCTAAAGCAATCCTATTGCAGGCAGGCAACCCTTGAAACGGTCCTAAAACCAATTCCCCATCTCTTAACAAATAAAACCCCGTCCAATTCAAATTGTCTATACAAGCATTTATTATACCTGTTATATTGGAAATATTGGCTAAGTCATCTTTTTCCGAACTTAACTGTCCTTTGGATAATATCAGCATATATTTAAGCCTTTGTTCTTCATTCATATCCTTTATTGCTTCCAATTTAAACAATATTTTCACCCCTGTATAATATTATCTTTTTATTAATTAAAGAATCCTTTACATCTATTATTCTTTGATTCCTTGATCCTCTAAAAGGAAGAGTCAAATCTCTCTCAGAGATTTCAAATCTTCCATCTATTAGGATATCAGTTTCCAATAGCAAATCCCTAAACCCTTCATCATGACTTGCATTAGAAATTACTTCCTCAAATGTATAGCCGGTATATGTTATTACATTTAATCCTAATTTTTTTACCGATTTTGCAAGTTTACTTGCTCCATAAGCTTGCTCAAATGGCTCTCCGCCGCTTATTGTAATTCCATCTAATAAGGGATTGGACTCAATCATTTTAATTATATCATCAATTTCAATCTCATATCCGCCATGATAATTATGTGTTTGTGGATTGTGGCACCCTCTACATTTATGACTGCATCCTTGGGTAAATACTACAAGTCTAATACCGGGTCCGTCTACTATTGATTCTTCTTCGATTCCTGCAATTCTAATTTGAATACCCGAAATACTTCGACCTATTTCGATATTATCACTTGAGTTATTTGGATTGGCATGAGAAGTGTTTAACTCTATCATGTTCTTCAGCTCTCTTCGCATCATTAAATCTATCTAAAGTTCCGACAAGATATCCGGTTATTCTTCTAATCCTTTCAAACTTAATATCTCCTTCTTCTCTGCCGCACTTAGGGCAGGTATTGCCTATTATTCCTGTATAACCACATACAGGATCCCTGTCAACGGGATGATTTATGGAACCATAGCCTACCCCATACTCTTTCATAGTTCGAATTATCTTTTCAAAGGCATCCAGATTCATCGTAGGATCTCCGTCAAGTTCAACATAAGTTATATGACCTGCATTAGTCAATTCATGATATGGCGCTTCCAGCCTAATCTTATCAATAGCCTTTATATGAAAATATACAGGTATGTGAAAACTATTAGTATAATATTCTCTATCGGTTACACCTGGGATATTCCCAAATATTTTTCTATCCATTTTGACAAATCTTCCTGCCGTACCTTCTGCAGGCGTAGCTAATAGGGTAAAATTCATCTTGTATTGTTCAGATACCTCGTCCATCCTTTTTCTCATATGTCCGATAATTTCTAACCCTAGTTTTTGTGCAGTTTCTGATTCACCATGGTGTTCTCCTATCAAGGCTTTTAAACATTCTGCAAGTCCAATGAACCCCATGGAAAGCGTACCATGTTTTAAAACTTCTCTTATTTTATCATCATTTTTTAATTTATCTGAGTCCAACCATACACCTTGCCCCATCAAAAATGGAAAATTAAATACTCTCTTATGTGCTTGGATTTCAAATCTTTCTAAAAGTTGTGATATAACTAAATCTATTGTTTCGTCCAATTGTTTATAGAAGCCTTTTATATCACCTTTATTTATAAGTCCTATACGGGGTAAGTTTACTGTGGTAAAACTCAAGTTTCCTCTTCCATTTACTATTTCTTGAGTTTTATCATATACATTGCCTATAACTCTGGTTCTGCAGCCCATATATGCAACTTCAGTTTCCGGGTGACCTTCTTTATAATATTTGAGATTAAAAGGAGCATCGATAAATGAAAAATTTGGAAACAGTCTCTTTGCACTTACTCTACAAGCCAATTTGAATAAATCATAATTTTTATCACCAGAATTATAGTTGACCCCTTCCTTAACCTTAAATATATGAATTGGGAAAATAGGAGTTTCACCATTGCCTAAACCTCTCTCTGTTGATAATAGGAGATTTCTAATTACCATTCTTCCCTCTTCTGAAGTATCAGTCCCATAATTGAGGGAGCTAAACGGAACTTGGGCTCCGGCTCTGGAATGCATTGTATTTAGATTGTGAATTAAAGCTTCCATAGCCTGATATGTCTTTTTATCTGTATCTATATAGGCATTTTTCTTAGCAAAGGACTGTGCTTTTTCTGCCAATAATTCATCATTTAAAATTTCTAATAAATATTCCCCTTCCTTTTCTATGTATCCATTTTGATTTTCCAATGTAGGGTATAAATTATATTCATCTTCAAGGATTGAAAAAATATTATCTATATTTTCATCAAGATCAATACCTTCAACTAATAATTCAACACTTCTTTTTATATGCTGCCGATAACTCTTTATATAAGTTTTTTTAACGCCTGATGCCATTCCATAATCGAAGTTAGGAATACTTTGTCCTCCATGCTGATCATTTTGATTGGACTGAATGGCTATGCAAGCAAGTGCAGCATATGAAGCTATATCCTGTGGTTCTCTTAAAAACCCATGTCCAGTGCTAAAGCCGTCCTTAAATAATTTTACTATATCTATTTGACAGCAAGTTGTTGTTAGCGTCAGAAAATCTAAATCATGTATATGAAACACTCCGGTTTTATGAGCATTGGAGTGATCAGGATTCAATACAAATAAATCATAGAATTGTTTTGCACCTTCTGAGCCATATTTTAACATAGTACCCATTGCTGTATTTCCATCTATATTGGCATTTTCTCTTTTTAAATCGATGTCTTTAGCATCTTTGAAAGTTAAATCACTATATACTTTCATTAGCCTTGTATTCATCTCTCTTACTCTACTTCTATCTGCCCTATATAATATGTACATCTTTGCGGTTTTAGCATGTCCTGATTCAATTAATACTTTTTCAACAGCGTCTTGAATATCTTCTACCCCAGGGATTGTCCCCACAAATTTCTCGTCAACTAATTGGACAACTTTTTCCGCTAAATCCAAAGAAATATTATAGTCCTGACCACCTGCTGCCTGCGCTGCCTTAAAAATAGCAGTTGAGATCTTTTCTATATTAAATGGAACTTCCCTTCCATCTCTTTTTTTAATTTTAGTTATCATTTACATGCCCCTTTCTACTATATATTGCCCTTTTATTGTAACAGACCTCAATATATAGTGTCAAGAGGAAAACAAACCTTAATGGTAATTCACAATTGTTTACAATTCACAATGCACAGTTCACAATTCACAATTAAAAATACTGAAGAATTTAAAAACTAAGGTCATCTTAAAATGTCAATTGTGCTATTTGTAATTCACTATTAACTGTTAACTTCTTTTTACTTTTTACCTGAATTAAATACTCATATCTATATGGCAATACCCACCCGGGTTTTTCTTTAGATAATCTTGATGATACTCCTCCGCATCGTAAAATGATTTTAACGGTAAAATTTCTGTCACTATAGGCTTGTTATATTTTGATTCTACTCCCTCTAAAGACTTTCCTATAATCAATAAATCTTCTCCATTTGTATAATATATCCCCGTTCTATACTGGCTGCCTATATCGTTACCTTGTTTATTAAAAGAAGTAGGATCTATTACTCTCCAAAATCTTTCTAATAATCTTTGAAGAGTTATTGTATTTTCGTCATATTTTATATACGTAGTTTCAGCATGACCTGTTGTTCCCGTACATACCTCTTCATAAGAAGGATTTGGAACTGTACCGTTGGCATATCCGACTTGTGTATCAACTACACCATTGATTCTTGAAAAATACTCTTCAACACCCCAAAAACATCCACCTGCAAGATATATTTCTTTCACACAAATTACCTCCTATTATAACTTTTAACATATTATACTATATTTTAAGAAAAAAGAGGCTATAATACTAAAAAAGTTAATATTATAGCCAAATATATTTTAAATTGTTTAATTAACAGTATTCTACTATTTTCATTTATTATACATTAAATGATTGTTGCCACGGCTTCGATTTCTATTACCATACCATTGTTAAACTTTCCTATCTGCATAGTACTTCTAGCAGGTGGATTTTGAGGGAAAAATTCTTTATACGTCTTATCAAATTCAGAAAAATTATCAATATCTGATACAAATACCAAGGTTTTTATAACATGATCTAAATCTGATCCTGCTTCTAAAAGTATATTCTCAAGGTTTTTTAAAACCTGTCTAGTTTGTCCAACAATATCACCAGGTGCTACTAATTCTTGAGTTTCTGGATCATTTGCCGTAATTCCAGCTGTGTATACTAAGTCTCCTACCCTAAAGGCTTGTGAATACCATCCACCTGGTAGGGGTGCTTTGTTTGTTGTAATTTTTTCTGCTTTCATTATTATTTATAACCTCCTAAATTATGTCATCCATTTCGCAAATCTTCCTTATCGTTGTATAAAGTACATTAGCACCAGCTGCTAAGTCATCTTTTGTAGTAAATTCATCTGGACAATGGCTTACTCCACCATTAGAACTACGTAAAAATATCATTCCCATAGGGAATAATCGCCCCATTTGCATTGCATCATGTGCAGGATAACTTATCATGTGCATATATAGTACTGTATTTTCTTCAGTACTTTCTGCTATTATTTTCTTTAGTCTTGAATTGCAAAGACAAGGTTCTGTGTTTATTGTGGACTTAATATCATATGACAGTCCTCTTTTAGCACATTGCTTTTCTACAAATAAAATTAAATCATCATATAACCTTTGCCAAATATCATCTTCGATTTCTCTAAAGTCAACTGATATGGTTGCCTTATTGGCGACTATATTATGTTCATTTGGTTCTACATTTACGTATCCTACAGTACCTCTAGTTGGAGAACCGGAGTTTAGTGCTAGTTTTTCCACCTCACAAGCAGTCTCTGCAGCTGCTGCAAAGGAATCATGTCTATCCTCCATTGCCATACCACCAGCATGTGCTGATTCACCATAATAGGTAATATAAAATTGTTTTATACCAGCTATACCATCTATTACTGCTAGCGGAAGCCCTTTATTTAAAAGATATTTTCCTTGCTCAATATGGACTTCAATAAATGCAAAATAATCTCCCTCTTTAATAAATGATCCTTCAAAGTTATCAGGCTCTAATCCCATATCATATTCGAGCATTGCCTGTTTCATTGACTTTCCTGTGTTTCTGTCGATTGAAGTTGTTGCATAATCATTTGGCAGCATTCCACATATAGCCTTGCTCCCAAAATGGCCTCCTAAGAATTGACTTGCTTCTTCATTTATAAAAGCAATCATTTCAATAGGACGTTTTGGCTTATATCCTTGCTCATGCATTGAAGTTAATACTTCAAGTGCGGTCATGACACCTGCAAGACCATCAAATTTTCCACCCATAGGCACTGTATCGAAATGTGAACCGGTAAGCACAGGAGGTAAATCCTCCATTCCTTCATATCTGCCATATATATTCCCTACAGTATCAACTCTGACCTTTAACCCAGCCTCTTCCATCCACTTCATCAAAAGAGTAGCAGCTTCTCTATATTCAGGAGTCCAAGCAAAACGGCTAATTCCTCCTCTTGGATCACGTCCATACTCTCCAACTTCTTGCTCTCTATTCCATAATCTTTCTGCATTAATATTCATTATATCTTCATCCTCCTATATAGAATGGACAAATCATACGTCCAACTCTTTTCCTGTAACTAAAGTATATCTATTAAAACAACAAGTTCCAATCCGTCAATTGTTATATTATTTTCAATATCAGTCCTTCCATTTATATTTGTAAATATAAATTTCGCCTTAATATTTTCATTTTCACTTATATAAGTCACATCTTCGATATCGTTGACGGCTTTATCACTGACATCTTTTTTCTTATTGTGTATATTTTGCACATATGGCATTACATCTTGTTCTAATAATAATATATTGTCTCTTTGTATAGTCACCAAATGTATATCGGGATTGTAACTTAAAGTTATATCACCCATTGAAATTGTCTGGCCATTCCACGATGACATGTTGGAATAATAATCAAATCCACTTATATCCAATAATTTATTATTTAAGTTAGCATTATAATAAAAATAGTTTTCTTCATTTTCATACTCACTATATGGACTATAATCAAAACCAAATAAATCTCTCATTCCTGAAGTCTCAAAACCTTTTGGCAATGCTTTTATATCCTCTAGTGAATGGGTATTATTAAAATAATAGATGATATTATTTATTTCGCATTTATCATCACTGGATAAATTTGTATTGGCTATTACCTTTCCATCCTCCAACATTCCATTAGTTTCTAATATGCCATTCAATCTATTGTTTTGACTTCTAATTGAAAGGCTAAAACTGCTAAAAGGTCCATATATCGATATCAAAACAACTATTGATAAAGATATTGGGATAAAAATATTCCTTAAAGGTTTTTTAAATGAAAAGTATAGCATCATCCCTAATATCCATAGACCAAATACTATGATGTAAAATCTATTTTCAGTAATCCCATACTGATTTACTCTCTGCCATATTGAAATAAACATCATCGCTAATAAAGGTAATATAAATTTAGGAAAATAAATTTTAAATTTTCTTCCTAAACTGTTTTCTTTTAAAACAGGTGTAATTAAAAATATGACTGCAATACTTAATGCAGAAGACCATAATACTAAATGTGAAACCAATCCCCTTGGCCATTGCAGAGTAATCAATATCTTTAAAAAATAAGCGTACAATATAATATTATAAGCTGTTAATAAAGGAATAACAATATAAACTAACAGTACTTTTAATGTTTTTGAATACTCCTTATCTTCCAAGCTTTCATCATGTTTAGGAATCTTGGATAAAAATAGATTTATTCCAAAGATAAAGACTATCATAAGAAATAAATAATAATAATATTTTCCATTTATATTTACATCAAATAGTCCATCTATTGTAAGAAGAATTGCTGTTATCCCTAGGAACAATACACCTGAATATATGGCAGTTAAAAATCCGCCTGAAAATATTTTAATTACATATTTCTCGTAGTTTTCTCCCCTTTTGATTTTAGGAATATAAAAAAAGCTAATATTAAAAATAATAGAGTCCCTAAATATCTGGATCTCTGAACCACTTTTAGTTTATCTAAAAATAAAAAATAAAATACAACCAGAAATATCATTCCTAAACCATATATAAATATATTAAATAAATTATTTTTCTTTACCAGTTTTTCTATTAATAAAGAAATACAAAGGGATAACATGATCCCCAGTCCAACCGTCATATTTAACTTAGTTAATCTTTCAATCGATATTAAGTCCATATTAATTCTATTCTCATTAGAATAGATAAGCAGAATTACAAGCACAACTGACATTAATATTGTTGCAGGAAATCTCTTGACGCTTTCACGGCTATTATATATAGTTGTTTTTATGCGTTTTAAAACCTTAATCTCAGCCACTTCCTTTTCTAGCAATGTTCCATAATGATTTGCTCCAAAATATCTTTGGATTCTAGCCAATCATCATAGTTATTTATACCCTTAAAGAATTTCCTAATATCATAAAATAAATTATTTATATTGCAATCATTGATAAAATCAATATTTATATCCTTTGCAAATTTGCATATAACATTATCTATTACAGTATTGATTATTTCATATTTAATATCCTCTTCAAAATCTTTATCTTCAAGGCATGACTTAGATTCCTCAAAAAATCTATATCTTAAAAAGATAATAAAATCTTCAAATATTTCCGCTTTGTTTCCTTCTTCAATTTCAAATATTATCTTAAAAAACAAATTCCATCTAAAATCCTTATTTATTACTTCTAATATTTTATTACCTATTTTCCTTGTAAATTCATCGTTAAAAAATATGTCCCTTTCAAATTCTATATATTCATTAAAATTGATTTCATTTTTACCTATTTCATTTAACCTATTTAAAATTCTAATAAAGTTGATACTATAGTTTTCTGATTCTTCTTTTCCTCCCTGCATAAATAGGTAATTCACTATAACATCTGTAGATTTTTTAAAATTGACTACAAAACCTATTTCTTGTTTGACCTTTACAAGGTATGTATCGTGAATAATCTTAGATAATAGTGCCTGTAATTGGGCCTTTTTAGCTTTAGAGTTACTGCTGTCCATGCTATTCAAGTGATTATAAACAACCATTAATTGTCTATCTATCATTGTTAGATTATCTTTAATGGATGACATTATGTCTCTAAAAAAATCTTCAGTTAACATATAGTTGAAATTTTTGTATAGTACCCTATGATCAATATCTCCCCAAAAAACATTGACTAATGATTTAATCTGTAATTCGAAATTCACAGTTAAGCCATCCTTATTATATTTTCCATCAATTTTATAAATTTCAAATCCATTTTTTTGTTTCTGCGGTTGTTTTTCATCCAACTTAAGTAATATGCTTGAATTCAATGGATTGGAAAAATACCCTCCATCTTCTTTTATATTAAATAAGTTCACAATATCTTTATATATCTTTTTTTCATCTTCAATAAATCTACATTCTATTCTAAAACCTATTAAATCTGATAGGTTTTCAATTAAATGTTCCGGTGTTTTATATTTTAAATAAAAGTTGTGCCTTAGTATTTTTTCCTTTAAACTTTCAGGTGATTTTATTCTATAGTTTACGTTGAGAAAATGGTCTTTGATAAAAAAGCTATCATTGAAAAATTTTTCCAATTCTGATGCTACCCTATTTAACACATCAGAATTATCCTCAATTAATTCTAAAGTCTTATCTACGAATTCAAAAAGTTCTAATTTCATAAAGTGAACCCCCTTTATTTAGTTCACAATAATTATATCACAATTAAGAAATTATAGTACAAATAAAAAACTTCACTTTCACGCACAAGTTGGAGGTGCCCTGAAAACGGACGAGTAGCACCTTCTTCAGTTGAAATGGTGTCATATACATAATAATTTGAAAATCACATAAAAAATAAGAAGCGAAAATTCGCTCCTTTAGTCATTAATAATTTGAACTTCATACTTCTCTTTAAGTTCATCTATCTTATTCAAATATTCTCTCTGTTGTTTTAATCTTAAAACTTCATGATAAATATCATCCTTAGCTTCTTCAAATGTGCTTTCCAATTCAGGATATTTCTCAACCAATTTTATCAAGTGATATCCAAATTTAGTTTTTACAGGTTTGGATATCATCCCAACTTCCATTGAAAATGCCTCATTTTCAAATTCCGGAACCATTTGTCCTCGAGAAAATTTACCCAAATCTCCACCTACTTCCTTGGACGGACATGATGAATATCTTCTTGCTGCATCTTCAAAAGATAGTCCATCGTTGATTTCATCAAGAATATCATTGGCTTTCGCTTCTGTATCAACTAATATATGACTGGCTTTTGCTGATTCATCATTGTGAAAATCAGCTTTATGTGAATTGTAATAGCCTATTACTTCTTCTTCATTAACTTCGATACCTTGCATAATCTTATTAAAAGCATAGCTTTTTAGAAGCACTGTTTTTGCTAATTCCAAGCCGCTAATAAATTCAGCTTCCTCTTCAAAATTTGAATCTTTAGCATCAAAATAAAGTAATTCTTGATTTACCATCTCGTCTATAACCCTTCGAATACCTTCCGGTGATTTAAATTGCATTGCCATTTGAGGGTCCATATCATTTAAAAACTTCAACACATCATCTCTACTTATTTCCTTACCGTTTACAATCGCAACTAGTTTTTCTTCACTCATCAATTTACCTCGCTTTTTAAATTAAATTTTATTAACCGTATCATATATGTATATATATGTCAATAAAATACAAAACCCCTTAGAGATAACTCTAAGGGGTAAGCATTTTCATTAACTATATAATAGTTATATTTTCAGCTTGTAAGCCTTTTTGTCCTTCAACAACGTTGAATTCAACTTCTTGACCTTCTTCTAGAGTCTTGAATCCATCTTTTTGAATTTGTGAGAAATGAGCAAATACATCATTTCCTTCTTCTGTAGTAATGAAACCAAAACCTTTTTCTGCGTTAAACCATTTTACTGTACCCTTCATTGCAATACCTCCGAAATTTTATTTCTTTAATTCATTGTAATCACCAACAATAAAATTTCTTCAGATATGCCGTGACACGGTAAAAAAACAGAAATTATTGTTTCAAAATATTACTACTGAATTAAAGCTACAATTAATTCTAACACTAAAGTACATATTTTGCAAGTTTATTTCAGAAATTATGTGGTTATTCTATGATAAACTTAATTTTCGTTTAGAAATTTTGCTGTTCTAGTAATCATTAACTTTGAATAGTTTATAAGTTTTCTATTATATTCCATACTCATTAACGGGGAGGAAAGTATAAAGTCAGCAGTTGCCCTATTATTAGCAACAGGTATATTATATAATACAGCAATCCTTAATAAAGCCTTGACATCCGGATCATGTGGTTGAGCTTCTAAAGGATCCCAAAAGAAAATCATTAAGTTAATCTTTTCCTCAGCAATCCTTGCACCTATCTGCTGATCTCCTCCCAAAGGACCTGATTTATATAATTTCACAGGCAATCCGGTTTTCTCTGCTACCAATTTTGCAGTAGTTCCTGTTCCGCGAAGATAGTGTTTGCCTAAGATTTCTCTATGTTCATAAACCCAGTCTATGAGTTCCTTTTTCATATTATCGTGTGCTATTAATGCAATAGATTTTTTTACTTCCATTTTTAAATAGTTATATTCCATATCATCACCTAATTAAATTTATTATAACATATGTCAATTATCTAATATATTACCATCAACTGGAGAAAAAGTATACATTTTATTAAAATCAATGGTACAATAATATAAGACAGTTACAATTTACAATTCACAGTTCACAATTGATAATTGGCAGTTCACAATACGCAATTAGTTAGAAATCCTTTTTATAACTAAAAATATAATTTTCGGGGGGTAATTATGGTATGGATACAATGATAAAAAAGTTTGTAGACCAAGAAATGATGACAGAAGAACAGGGTCAATATATTGAAACTGCCATAATGAGAAAGGAGTCTATAGTCGTTTCAGGACACAGATCAGCCGGAATTCGTCCTTTGATGGCATCACTTATGGCTGTGGCTAAAAATAGCTTTTCGAATGTTCAAGTCAAAGGCTTCGAAGATTTAGAAAAAGATGTAGAATTCTTTTTAATACCAGGATTAGATAATTTAGATTTTGAAAAACTTATAGAAGAAGCAATATCAAAGCCTAATACGGCATTTATTTCTCTAAAGGAGCCTGAACATCCTGTTTCTTTGATGAAAATACTTAAAACCAATTTTAAAAGTGAAACGGGAATTGGTAAGAAAATCCATACAATTGAATGTGATAAAGTAAATAGCATTCCAAAAGTTACGAAAATAACAGAAATGGTACTTGACGAAAGTGGAAAAATAAATAGAAAAGATATGTAAAATTGGGGAGGTATAAAATGCCTCCCTGAAATTTTATCTTGCCTCTTCCCATTTATTTCCTTTATACCTGATTATGAAAAATAAGCTTCTGACATACCAATCAGCAATCATGGCAATCCAAACACCATACATACCTAAATTAAAGTTTTTAGCCAAAATAACTCCTAAACCTATTCTTGTAATCCACATGGAAGCAACGCTTACTATCATAGCATAACGTACATCATTAGATGCACGTAAGGTATTAGGCAATGTAAATGACGAAGACCATGATATACATGCATTTATTCCATAAAAGATAATAACATTTCTAGCCATTTTAGCCGTTATAGTTGACAGATTATATATCTTTAATATAAATGGCAATGCTAATATTACAACTGAATTAATAAGTAATAATGAAATATAAGCATATTTAAGAAGTTTTTTTGTATAATACCTGGCTTGTTCATAGTCTACTGCCCCTACACATTGACTGACTACCGTTATCAAGCCTAATCCAATTGCTTTAGAAGGTAAGTTCTGAAAAGCTGTAACTGTATTTGCTACTGCATTTGCAGCAATCGAAGCCGTTCCAAATTCTGAAACAACACTTAACAACATAATTTTACCCAATTGAAACATGCTATTTTCTATTCCATTCGGTATACCTATATCAAGAATATTTTTTACCATCTTCCCATTATACTTATATTTAGAATAATCATTAATATTAATTGAAAGATGATCATCTCTTAATAATATCATTATAATTAAGGCTGCAACACCTCTTGAAACTAAAGTAGGAATAGCTACTCCTGCGACACCCATTTTAAATCCAAATACTAATGTAGCGTTACCTATTACGTTTATTGCATTCATGATTAAAGATGTTACCATTGTCGTTTTTGAATCTCCCATAGTCCTAAACAATGCAGCACCACTGTTGTAGATTGCTATAAAGGGGATGCTGGCAAAGACTATTGACATATAGGTATTGGCATATGATGCTACATCCGGATCTATGGCTCCAAATACCTTGTGCAATATGAATTCACGTCCTATATACATAATAATCATTATAATAATAGAAATAACTGTTACAAATGCAATCAACTGTTCCCCTGCTTCTTTTGCTTTTTCTTCTTTCCTTTCCCCTATATAATGGCCCGCAACTACTGCTCCTCCTGTTGCTAAAGCTGCAAATATATTTATAAGTAAAATACTTATTGAATCAACCAGAGAAACAGCAGAAACCGCACTCTCCCCAACGCTTGCTACCATTATAGTATCTGCCATCCCTACTGTTACTGCTAATAACTGTTCAATAATTAGGGGTATTATCAGATTTATAAGATCCCTATTAGAAAACAAGCCGGCTTTTTTTAATCCATTCAAACTGCTCAAGTCCCTTCTTTAACTAAAAAGTCATTTCAACCCCTTCTTAGAAAATTTATTTTTTTATTTTTTAATCTCATATCTTATTATTATAATAACGATGCCTAAATAAGTCAAATAAGGGGAGGTATGGAAGCCTCCCCTATTACAAGCCATAATTGTCAAATATTTTTAAACTCCGGAATATGCCATAAATCCACCATCTACAGGTATTACAACCCCTGTAACAAATCCTGATAGATTGTCATCACAAAGATATACAAGTGTCCCTAATAAATCCTCCGGGACTCCGAACCTTCTCATTGGAGTATGAGCTATTATTTTATTAGACCTTTCAGTTAAAGATCCGTCTTTGTTATATAATAATTCTTGGTTTTGTTTTGTTGAGAAAAATCCCGGTGCTATAGCATTTACTCTTATGCCGACATCAGCCAGATGAACAGCTAACCATTGAGTAAAGTTTTCAATTGCAGCTTTCGCAGCACTATATGCCGGTACCTTAGTCATAGGACATGGAGCGCTCATTGATGAAATATTGATTATCGTTGTCCCTTCTCTTCCAATCATTCTCTTAGAAAATATTTGGGTTGGTATCAATGTACCGATGAAGTTTAGATTGAATACATGATTGAACCCATTAACGTCTAAATTAAAAAAGGTTATTATACTCTCGTCCTTGTTTTCTAAATCACTTAATTCTAAAGTTTCTTTAGTTGTTATCGCTTTTGGATGATTTCCACCTGCTGCGTTTAATAAAATATCATATGCCCCGAATTTTTCGAAGATAATTTCATCAGATTTCTTAACGCTATTGATATCCAATACATCACATGCTAAACCTATGGCTTCTCCACCATTTTCTCTGATTTTGGAAGCTACTTTTTCTGCATTTTCGGCATGAAGACTTAATACGGCAACTTTTGCTCCTTGTCGTGCCAACTCTTCACAAAACCCAGTCCCTAAAACACCACCGCCACCGGTTACTACCGCTACCTTTCCTTCTAATGGTTTCATGTTATTTACACATCCTTTCCATCTTATCTATTGCTTCCCAAAGTCCATTTATATATGCCACTCCCAGAGCTCTATCGTATAATCCATAGCCTGGTCGAGCTTCTTCACCCCATATCATCCTGCCGTGGTCAGGCCTTATATATCCTTTAAAATCTATATCATGATAAGCTTTCATAATCTCAAATAAGTCTAAGGATCCTTCTGAAGATAAATGGGATGATTCATCAAAGTTTCTTACTTCATGGATTTTAATATTTCTAACATGTGCAAAATGAATTCTGCCTTTTGATCCAAAATATCTTATAATTTCAGGTATATTGTTGCTGGGGTTTGCACCCAAACATCCGCTGCAAAGAGTTAACCCATTGTAAGGGCTGTCAACTAGATTGATAATTCTTTCTAGGTTTTCTTTGTTTGTGACAATTCTAGGAAGCCCAAATATAGACCAGGGTGGATCATCCGGATGTATTGCCATTTTTATATCACAACTCTCTGCAGTTGGGATAATGCGTTCTAGAAAATATCCTAAGTTTTCAAATAGTCTTTCTTCATCCACACCCTTATACAAATCAAATAACTCTTTAAGATGTTTCAGTCTCTCAGGTTCCCAGCCAGGCAAAGACAATCCTTTAGAATTCTCTTCCATTTCCTCTGCTAATTTATCCGGCTTGATTTTTTGTACAATCTCCTCATTATAGGATAATGCGTTTGAACCGTCAGGCAAAACTTTTGCCAAGTCAGAGCGCGTCCAGTCAAATACAGGCATAAAATTGTAGCAAACTACCTTGATTCCAAATTTAGATAAATTTATCAATGTTTGTTTATAATTTTCAATGTATTTATCTCTACTAGGTAATCCTAATTTAATGTCCTCATGGATATTTACGCTTTCTATAATTTCAAGTTCCAAGCCTTTTGATTCCACTTCTTCTTTCAATTTTTTTATCTTTTCAATGGGCCATACTTCTCCTACCGGAACATCAAATAATGCTCCGACTATTCCTGACATGCCAGGAATTTGTCTGATTTGATCTAATGTTACTGTATCACCATCAGTACCAAACCATCTAAATGTCATTTTCAAATATATCACCTCGTTGTATTGTATTTATTTTGTATTTATTATAAAAAATCAGATTAATATAGTATATAACAATAATATCGTTGTTGTATCCAATTGTCAATATGTTGTATACAACGTATTGACAATATTGATATCCCTGTTTCTTAATGAACTGGCTATACGATATATTATTTTTTTGAAGCTATATTTTTTGTTACAATAACATCACTGTCAAGATTGAGTATGTTTTGAATTGCTACCTGCCCCACATATACAGGTGCTTTTAATCGAGTCTTTTTAATCTCCTCCATACTTATTTAAACACCAATTTAGAAAGGATATTATATTATGGAAAAATACTTAGAGAATAATTATCAATTTCAACCAAAAATAGCAATACATCTGGGAAAAATAGATGATGTTTACAGCGAAGAATTAAAGAATAAGCTAAATATTCTTAAAGAAAATAATATAACTGGAATGGAATTAAACCTTACTGAATTTGAACAAATTAACCCCATAGAATTTAAAAATTATCTAAATGAATTTGATGTAAATTTAACCAAGATTGCAACCGGCAGTATTGCTAGTAAGTATAATTTGTCTCTATCAGATACAAACAAAGATATTAGAAATATGACAATTGAAAAGTGTAAAAAGCTCATAGAATTTGCATCAAATTTTAATGCAGGAATTGTATTTGGATACATTAAAGGAGGCACAGCAGAAGATAGAAGTACTGCTGTTGAATTATTTAAAGATTCATTAATGAAGCTAAGGCAGTGTAAATAATTTTGTGTATTCTCATTCTTTAATTAATAATTGGTAAAAGAATACAAAGTAATATAATATTAAAACCGACTCTTTCAAAGGTCGTTTGATTAAGTATATTGTACC
>NZ_JACRTG010000007.1 GCF_014385195.1 Paratissierella segnis | reverse complement strand
TTTAACAAATTAGCCGACAATGTTTCAAATGATAAAGTATTTAAAAAAGAAAAGAAGGTATTGTGGAAATGCGGTAATTGCGGATATATTTTTGAAGGTCCGAATGCACCCGAAAAATGCCCTGCATGTGATCATCCACAAGCACATTTTGAACTTTTTGTAGAAACTTATTAATATATTTATAGATACCGCGGTTTTTAGTACCGCGGTTTTTTATGTAATATTTGGTATTTACCTGTTTTGGGTTTACATAGGAAAAATGTTAAAGTATAATGTCAATATTGCATAGCCAAAATTTGCAGCTCACGGTTTAAGGTAAAACTTTGAGAAAATGAGGTAAATCCCTCCATTAAGGTCGGGATGACGGGGCAGCTAATGAGATCCCGGATCTCGGATGCCCATTATCTGATAGTATAAAGGAGTGTGTTGGCTTATGAAAATCAAAACATTTTTATCAATCATAATAGTATTACTATTGTTGGGAAGTACAACAAGTGTATTTGCTAATGAAGGTTATGCAATGTTAGAATATTTAAGCAAAGGAAGTGAGGTTGAAAAGCTTCAGCAGGAACTACAAAAAAGAGACTATTACCAAGGTGCCATAGATGGTATATATGGTATAAATACAGAAAATGCCGTTATCAAGTTTCAGATAGATAATAAACTTCGAATTGACGGTATAGCAGGAAGTCAGACCCAATCAGCTTTATTTAATAGCTCTCAACCATCTAAAGGCTCAACCTCCTCTGCTAATACCTATAGCCAAGATGACCTGTATTGGTTAGCTAGAATTATAGAAGCAGAAGCAGGTTCTGAACCATATAACGGTAAAGTAGCCGTAGGAAATGTAATTTTAAATAGAGTTAAATCCAAAGAATTTCCTAATACAGTCTATGGTGTGATTTTTGAATACTATGGCAGTATTCCTCAATTTAGTCCGGTAGCTAATGGCAGTATTTACAACAATCCATCGCAAGAAAGCATACAAGCTGCTAAGGATGCACTAAACGGAGCTAACCCTGTTGGAAATGCAACTTACTTCTTTAATCCCGCTAAAGCATCAGGATCTTGGATTGTAAAGAATAAAACCTATTTAAGCAAAATAGGTGGACATGCCTTTTATGCGTAATTTGAAATTACTAGGTGTAGACATATAAGTCTACACCTTTTTAATCTAAAACTACATCTAGTCTAATTCAATTGCTCCTGTATTTAATGCATAGTATCTACCTTTTTGTTTCATTAAATCGTCATGATCTCCACGTTCTATTATTTCACCATGTTCCAATACCATAATTGCATTGGAATCGCGAACTGTAGAAAGCCTATGGGCGATTACAAAGGTAGTTCTTCCTTCCATAAGCTTATCCATGCCTTCTGATATAAGCTTTTCCGTTCTGGTATCTACAGATGACGTAGCTTCATCTAAAATCAATATGGTCGGATTTGCTACTGCTGCTCTTGCAATTGACAATAACTGACGCTCCCCTTGTGAAAGATTTTGCCCATCAGCTGTAATCCATGTATCATATCCATCAGGGAGATGTTTTATAAAGTAATGGGCATTAGCTAGCTTTGCCGCTTCCTTAACTTCCTCATCTGTGGCATCTAGCCTTCCATATCTAATATTATCCGCTATTGTTCCTTCAAATAAATGAACATCTTGAAGAACTATACTCATGGTACTTCTTAAATCAAATTTGTTTATTCGTTTAATGTCTATGCCATCATAAAGTATATTACCTTCATTTATCTCATAAAATCTATTGATTAGATTTGTTATGGTAGTCTTCCCTGCTCCGGTAGACCCAACAAAGGCAATTTTTTGACTTGGTTTTGCATAAAGATTTATATCGTTGAGAATTTGCTTACCTTCTACATAACCAAAATCCACATCTTTGAAAGCAATATATCCTTTTAGAGGTACCATTTCAAATTCTCCATTTTTCATAGGAACCTTCCAATAGGATTTTTTATCATTTTTATCTTCAACTAATCTAATATCACCTTCGTCAATTTCGACTTCTTCATCTAATATGTTAAATATTCTTTCCGCACCTGCCAGAGCGGCAAACAATGTATTTAACTGATTAGAAACTTGATTTATAGGTCTGGAAAATGATCTTGTATATTGTAAATATGAAGCAATATTACCTACGCTCAATCTATCTTTCATTACCAAAAATGATCCAAATATTGATATAAGAGCATATAATATATGTGATAAATTTCCCATAATTGGCATTAACATAACCCCAAAGGTTGAAGCCTCAGTGCTTGATTTCCTTAAAAATTCATTTTTTGTACTAAATTCATCTATAGCACGGTCTTCATAATTAAATACCTTGACTACCTTCTGCCCTGACATCATTTCTTCTATATAACCATTCATATCAGCTAATGCTGCTTGTTGGTTACGGAAATTTCTTGCAGATCTTTGCCCTACGTATTTGACAAACAAAAGCATTATCATAAGCATCCCAACAACAATAATAGTAAGAATAGGGCTTAAAAGTAACATCATTACAAATGAACCGACTATCGTTACTACAGATAACGTAATTTGGGATACGCTTTGCTCTAAAGCTTGATTTAATATATCCACATCATTTGTAAATGTTGACATCAATTCTCCATGGGAATGAGTATCAAAAAATGAGATTGGTAGTTTCTCCATATGAGAAAACATATCCTGACGAATCTTATGAACTGTTTTCTGTGCAAGTCTTGCCATCAACAAATTACCTATATATTCACTTATAGTGACAGCAATCACAAGAATTCCCATATAGATAAGGTATTTTATAAACAATCCTCGATTATGATCACCTACCAAAGTGTCAATGATTGGGCTAAGCATAGCATTTACTCCTATTTGTGCTACTGAGCTAAACATTATAAAAAATATTCCACTGAAAAACATCATCTTATTGTATTTGAAATAACTGAATAATCTTACTAAGGTTTTCTTAGGGTTTTTCGCCCGTAACTGTCTTTGATTTGATTTATTGCTCATTCTCCAATCACCCCTTTCTGCTGTGACTCATAGATTTCCCTATAAACAGGAGATGATTTCATCAATTCTTCATGATTACCAATTGCCTCTATCTCACCTTCATGTAATACAATAACCCTGTTAGCATGCTGAATGGATGCGATTCTTTGTGCTATTATAATGGTTGTTACATCTCCAAGATTCTCTTTAAAAGCCCTCTGAATCTGAGCATCAGTTGCCATATCAACTGCACTGGTAGAATCATCTAAAATTATGACCTTAGGAGATTTAAGCAAAGCTCTCGCAATAGTAAGCCTTTGTTTCTGTCCGCCTGAGAAATTATCTCCACCTTGTTCGACTCTATGTTCCAGTCCATCTTCGTATTGCGAAACAAATTCCCATGCTTGCGCATGCTTCAAAGCAGCTATTATCTCTTCATCAGTAGCATTCTCATTGCCCCATTTCATATTTTCACGAATAGTTCCTGAAAACAAAGTGTTTTTTTGTAATACAAATGCTACCTGATCCCTTAAACTTTTAATATCATAATCTCTTACGTCTGCTCCTCCTACAGTCACAGACCCGTCTGTTGCATCATAAAGCCTAGGAATCAATTGCACTAAAGTAGATTTTGAAGATCCAGTAGAGCCAATTATCCCAAGAATTTCTCCGGAATTAACCTTAAAGTTTATATTTTTTAAGGTCTTTTCATTGCTTTTCAGATAAATAAAACTTACATTATCAAAACTTATTGACCCATCTTTTAATTCCTTGATTGGATTTGATTTTTCCTTTATCTCCGATTCGGTATTTAGAATTTCCAGTATTCTCTGCATAGATGCTGATCCACGTAAAAATTGCATAAAAAACATCGAAAGCAGCATAATAGCCATCATAACTTGCATAATATATGAAATAAAAGAAATTAGCTCCCCTCCGCCTAGACTACCTATGACTACCTGTTGACCGCCGAACCACAATATAGATATAATCGTAGAATATATGATAAGATTTAATATAGGCGAAACCAACAATGCAATAGAAATAGCCTCTAATGCAAGATCTCTTAATGCATCATTTCTTTCTTCAAATCTTCCTTCTTCGTGTTTTTGCCTGTTAAATGATTTAACAACTCTAATACCTGTAAGATTCTCTTGAATTATGGCATTTACTCTGTCAATTCTCGTTTGAAGCTTCAGAAACAAAGGCCTTGCTTTTTTTAATCCTATGAACATTATAATTACTGTAGTCGGTATAGCTATTAAAAATACTTTTGCTAAAGAGGAATTTATCTTAAAAGCCATAATTAATGCGAACAATAACAAAAATGGTGCCCTAATTGCCATACGAAGGCTCATCATTGTAACTTGACCTATTGTATTGCAATCGTTGGTAAGCCTGGTTATAAGTGATGATACTGTAAAATTATCCAAATTTGCAAATGAGAAATTTTGAACTCGTTTAAACGTTTCATTTCTTAGCTCTGCTGCAAATCCATATCCTGCCCTAGCTCCACAATAAGCACTTAAAACACCAAATACCATTCCGAAAACTGCTGATAAAACCATCAACAACCCGACTTTTACTATATAATCGATATCCCTATTTGCTATACCTATATCAACTATACGTGACATAAGATAGGGGATTACAATGTCTGTCACAACTTCCAATATCATCAATATTGGACTTAGTATGGCATATATCTTATACTTCTCCATCAAATGTATTACTTTTTTCAATTATATATCCCTCCTATTCCGTCTTACCCATTGAGTCAATATTAGTATTCATCCTGTCTAGATTTTTATTTATCTTAATCAATGACATTTGCAATTTTTTAAGCTCCTCTTCATCAAGTCCTTCGAACATATCCTTGTATTTTTTTACCACGTATTCTTTATAGTCATCTATCATAGAAATACCCAGATCCGTTATGACCAATCGATTGTATCTCATATCAGTTTCCAATGGAACTTGTTTGAGCATTTTTAACTTAATTAGCCTTTTTACCGCGTTGCTCATTGCACCCTCGGTAAATTTCATTTGCTGTGCCAATTCCTTTTGATTGGCATTTGGATTGTTGTAAATTCTCATTGTAAGAAATAAAAGTCCAAAGGATATTCCATACTCATCTATCTTATGCTGTAACACCTGAGATATTTTATGATGAGTTTCTTTTAGCTGAATCGCAACATCTGACTCATACATCTTACTACCACCTTTCAATTACTTTATCACTAAACTATTTAAATCGAATAGTTTAATGCTAAACTATTTTTGTCAATTTGTCAATACCTTTTTATCAGAAATTCAAGATGCCAAAAAATCTGAACCTCTAAGAACATACCCTACCCTTAGAGGTTCAAAACTAATAAATTATAATTAATAAAGCCTTCAAATGTATTTTTATTTGAAAACTTTACTCTTTATAACTTATACTAATGAAGTTAATAATTTTATTGTGGGTCATCAATACTTACAAAAATAGTTTTTTTCTTATTACTACCCTTATTAATAAGCGAACTATGTTCTTCTAAGAACTTAGTACTGATATTACCATCTTTAAAATCCCCATCTTTCATAATTTCAATCAATAAGGGTATATTTGTGTCAATACCTTCTATACACGTCTCTGTCAAGGCTCTGCACATTCTTGATATTGCTTCATCTCTATCCATACCAAAGGTAATTAACTTTGATAGCATAGAATCATAATAGGTGCTCACAGTATAGTCAGATTTTATTCCTGAATCCAGCCTAACACCAGGTCCACCCGGTGCTATATAATTGGTAATCTTCCCTGGTGATGGAATAAAATATTTGGTTGGATCCTCAGCATATATACGACATTCTATTGCATGCCCATTAAATTTTATATCTTCCTGTTTTATCTTCAATGGCTCACCAGCTGCAATGGCAATCTGTTCTTTAACTATATCTAGTGAAGTCACCATTTCGGTTATAGTATGTTCTACTTGTATCCTTGTATTCATCTCAAGAAAATAAAACTCTCCATCTTCATATATAAATTCCACAGTTCCAGCAGAATCATACCCTACTGAATTAGCAATTCTAACCGCGGTCTCACACATCTTTTCTCTAATTTCGTAAGATATAGCTAAAGACGGTGTCTCTTCTACAATTTTCATATGTCTTCTTTGTATAGAACATTCCCTTTCTCCCAAATGAATATAATTTCCATATTTATCACCTAATATTTGAATTTCTATATGCCTAGGTTTAGACAGATATTTCTCTAAGAATATGGAATCGTTGGCAAATAGGGAAATGGATGTGTTTCTGACTGCTACCAAGGCCTCCTTTAATTTATCCTGATGAGATACTAGTTTCATTCCAATTCCTCCACCGCCGGCAGCTGCTTTTACAAGAACTGGGTATCCTATACTTTCTGCTATCTTAGCTGCTTCTTCGTAACTCTTGATGGATGTTTCGCTGCCTTCTATAAGAGGGGTTCCCAAGTCAGCCATAAGTTTTCTAGCTTCAATTTTATCACCCATAAGCCGTATTATATTACTTCTTGGCCCTATAAAAGTTATACCGGCTCCCTCTACTGCCTCAGCAAACTTAGTTGTTTCAGACAAGAATCCATAGCCAGGATGTATAGCTTCGGAACCTGATATTTTGGCAATATTAATTATTTTATCCATATTTGTGTATGTCTCCTGCACTCTATTTCCATCAAGGCTATAGGCATAATCAGCTAAGATGGTATGCAGTGCATCTTTATCTGCATCTGAATATATAGCAACAGACTCTATCCCCATTTCTCTTAAAGCTCTTATTATTCTTACAGCTATTTCCCCTCTATTAGCTACTAATACTCTCTTAAACATGTCATTAAATCATCCTCCTGTTTTTTAACTTCCATACTTGTCGCGATGGTTATGTTATATAATAGTATAGTTTTTAATATAATTCAAGAAATTTATTGACTTATCATTTTACTCACTAACCTTATTAAAATAATAAATAATTCCCTTTGTAATTTGTTCTACAATCTCATTTTGATGTTCATCTTGCAGCAAAAGCTCCCTATCAATCTCATTGGAAATAAACCCTAGTTCAACTATTATTCCCGGTGGTAATGTATTTCCCAATATATAATAATTGCCCGAGGTTGCACCATGTTTAACTTCTATATCCATCTTTTTATATGTTGAGATATCATTTAAATATTCTTGCATGTGTTCTGCAAGATATTTTCCCTTTTCATTATCAGTTTGATAGAATATTATAGGACCTATTTTGTTTTTATTCTTAATATGATTTACATGTATGCTGATTAGTAAATCTGCACTACTTTCATTTACTATTTGCACCCTTGCCTCCAAATCTTCACGATGACGGCTTCCATTGCCTATGATACGATCATCAAGGGATTCATCAATTTCACGGCTCATGATGACAGTCGCACCTTTTTTCATTAGAAGTTCTTTAAGCTTTAACCCGATGGTAAGGTTTATATCTTTTTCAAGGATTTCTCCAATATTAGTTCCTCCGTCAATCCCTCCATGTCCCGGGTCTATTACTATAACTTTATTGTTTAGAGGACTTATCTTAATGATATTTACTACATTTTGAATCGTATTGCTATTTAAGGACAAAGCTAATACGATTACAAAAAATAATATATAATATCTCATATTTCTTTTGACAATTACAAATACAGTAGATCTATTCATCTAATATAATCACCTCTTATTTGTGGAATACTGGAAAATAGTTTATACTCCCATTAAATTGTTATTATAATTAATATATTCTTTATACCTATAAATAAGAAATGAAAAATTCCCCAAACTAATTGTTTGAGGAATTTTATTTTAATCAACTTTTATTTAAGCATCTGATCATGCGTAAAAAAGTCCTTCCAAGGATCAGTTTTGGTAATTCTAAGGATGGCATCTTCCATGCCTATACCATCCGGAGCTACAGTATCAAGCTCATCCCAAGAAATTGGCATGGATACACCCGCTCCTGTTCTTGCTCTTATGGAATAAGGAGCAATACTTGTAGCACCTCTGCCATTTCTGATCCAGTCGATAAATATTTTGTCTCTTCGCATAACCTTTCTTATATTACTTGTATAACGATCAGGCCACTTTTTTTCCATAACTTCAGCAACAAGCCTTGCAAAGTCATGAAATTCATCCCAATTTACAGTAGGCTTTAAGGGAACAACCACATGGTACCCCTTTCCTCCGCTGGTCTTGAGATAAGATTTTAGTGATAGTTTGGCAAGGATGTTTTTCATATCCCATACACCTTGTCTAATCCTGTTTAAATCCAACCCTTCATCCGGATCCAAATCGAACACCATTATATCAGGTTTTTCAAGTTCATCGACGCGGCTCCCCCAAGTATGAAATTCCAGTGTACCCATTTGAGCTTCAGATATAAGCCCTTTTGTATCTTCTATATAGAAGTAGTCTTCCATTTCTCCATTTCCCATAGTAACGGGTATCGTTATAATACCTTTGTTCGTACCCGGGTGCTTTTTATAAAAGCAGGTCTTGGATATGCCTTTGGGGCAACGCACAATGCTAAGTATCCTATGCCTCAAATATGGCAACATACGTTCCGAGACCTTCTCATAATACTGAACCACATCTTTTTTTGTGATTTTAGATTCGTCAAAGATTACCTTGTCCGGATTGGTAATCTTTATCCCTTCAATGATGATGTCATTGTTTATATTTCCTTCTATTGAATTCACCTCTCTGTTGGATAATTTCAGTTGTGTATTGTCTTCTGCTTTTTCTCTTTTTATATCCTTGGAATCTTTATCTGTGCGGATTCCTTTGTAGCTTGCTTGCCTCAATAGATTATCTTTTGTCCATTCGGCAAATTTGATTTCAGCTACCAGTTCGGGTTCAAGCCATGTTATTTTTTCATTTGTCCTTGAACTTGGTACTACTTTAAATGGAGGATCCCTTCGCTTTAAGTTTTCAAATTTTCCCTCTAATATCTTCATATCCATCTCGCTTATTCCGGTGCCCGCACGTCCGACATAAACCAATTCATCTCCCTCATATACACCGAGGAGAATCGAGCTTACACCGCTTATTCTTTTGCCTGTCAGTGAATAGCCGCAGATGACAAATTCCTGTCTCTTATAGCATTTAAGTTTTATCCAATCACCGTTTCTAGTTCCGCTATAGATGGAATCAGCTCTTTTACCTATAACACCTTCCATTCCCGTCTCACAGGCTACATCAAAGCATTCTTTTCCATTCCCTGCAACATGACGGCTGTAATGAAGGTTTTCAGGAGCATCCTCCATCAAACCTTCAAGCATTTTTTTTCTATCCTTCAAAGGATATCCACGAAGGTCTACTCCGTTTAAAGCAAGAAGATCAAATAAAATATAGTTGAGATTTTGCGTTCTAGGATTTTTGATGTAATTCTGAAGGGCTTGAAAGTCAGTTTTCCCCGATGTATCAGTGACTGCTATTTCGCCGTCTAAGACCATTGCCCTTCCGTTAGATAAATCAATAAGCGAAGAGCCAATGTCATAAAAATATTTTATATAATCATTTCCATTTCTGGTTATTAGCCGAACATTGTTTCCTTCTACAAATGCCAGGATTCTATAACCGTCGTATTTTAATTCATATAGCCAATCCTCATCTTCAGGAATCCTACTTACTAATTTGGCGAGCTGTACATCTGCTCGAAGAAAGGGATTTTTCGTGAATTTTTCATCTTCTCTATTTTGTATTTCCTCCATGGTACGCCCGGATCTAATACTGGTGGTAAAATCTGATATTCCAGCTCTATCTTTAACATACTCATCTTTTTCTTTCAACAGCAGCCAATTATCCTTTGTTTCGCTGGATTTAGCTTTCCAACGGATCAATGCCCACTTTCCCTTAAGTCGCCTTCCTTTAAGTAGAAACTTCAACTCACCTTTGAGTAAACCCTCATCTACACTTCCATAAGGTTCCCAGAATCCTTCATCCCAAAGCATAACCACACCGCCGCCATATTCTCCCTTGGGAATAGTCCCCTCAAAGTTCCTGTAATCCAATGGGTGATCTTCCGCTCGTATTGCCAGTCTTTTATCATGGGTATCATAGGATGGTCCTTTAGGTACTGCCCAACTCAAAAGGACCCCTTTCCATTCCAGACGCAAATCGTAGTGATCTCTGCGCGCCATATGATGTTGAATGACAAATCTTAACCCACCTTTGGGATTCTCTATTTTCCCTTCCGGTTCAAAGGTCTTTTCAAAATTCCTTTTTTGGTTATACGTATCTAGTTTTGCAGCCATAATGAAAACACCCCAAAATTATTGTTTCCAACCGAACTGTAATAATTCAAGATTTGAAAATTAAACGGCGAATAAAAGCTTGTCCGATATTAATTTTCACTATTATCTTCATTTTTATTATTTATTTCCACATCATTTGTTTCTACATTATTCATGTCCATATTATTTGCTTCTATATTATTAAAATCATTGCTCTTTTGTTCTATGCGTTCTTTTAATTCTCTATTTTCTTCTTCAAGTTTTTCTGTTGATTTTGACAAATTTTTCACCTTCATATTTGTTTTAAACTGTTTTATCGTTCCTAGAATCAATACGATAATAGCGCCAAAAACTGCAGAAATTAATATGATTAGCGCTTGAGAAATAGTAAATTCTGCGAAAAAGAATTTTATAGTTACGCTGGCAGCATTTTGCAATGCAAATATAGCCACAATTACTGCAAAGATCAATGAAATTACAAACCTACCTGTCATTTATATACACCCACCCTTTTTATTTGATATATACCTCTATTCTAGTATAATATACCATATTTTTCTAGAGATATTTCTCCTCTCTAATTCATTTTAGAAAATTCTAAGAATATTTCAACAATATATGCTATCTCAGCATCCGGGATTTTAACTTTAAAATTATCCTCTATAATAATCATGCTATTTCTGACTAAATCAAATAATTGTTGGTTAACTAAAATGAATTTTTCTACATTTTTATAGGGGAGGCATTGACCTTTGATTATACGTTCCAAAACGAAAGCTGAATGTGTAATAAATCTAACTGCTAAATTGTCTTTATAATTGATATTAAGTTCCGATATTATGTTGCTCAATACATTGGACAATAAGCAATAAACCTTGTCTATATCAAAGAATGGTAAAGAATCTCTAATGATATCTTTGATTTTAATGGAAAAATAATTTTCTACAATAAAGTTATTGTCATTTATTAAATATTGCTGGAATGTATCCAAAGTGTTTGAGTTATTATCAAAGATCATCATTGCCTTACTTAAAATACTACGAGAAAGCCTGGTGACGAAGAGAATATTATTCTTAATCTTTTCGCATATAAACTTATATAAATCCGAATCCAAGGGTTCTTCGCTTATAATAAGTAACCCGCTTCCTTGATAAACTGATAAGATTTTATCACATATATCTACAAATTGATTTTCTCTGTCCATTCCGATTAATTTTGGATTAATTATCAAATATTTCGGCTTATTATTATAAGGGACACTATTTGTAAACCCTTCATATATATTAGCAGTTTCTTCCCAGCTGCTAAGGACTATGATATTGATTTTTGAAGTCAATGTATTGCTATTTACTAAATGTATATATGATTTTACATATTCCCTTTCTTCCATAGGCAATATAATAGAAAATTTTTCCTCAATAAGACCAATTATTTTATTGCTGACATTTAATAAGAAACTGTCATTTACTGCTTCAAAACTTACATTGCTAAGTATATTCTTGTAATTATTGGTAATAAGACTCCTTATAACTTTATACAGATGCTCATATAATCCATAAAAATCAATAGGATTAGGTGAAGGATTAAATTCCTCATGGATAATCGGATAAACTAGTTTCGATAAAATATATATGGTTTCAGACGGTGGATTCTTTGAATATTTTAATCTTGCTCTTGATAAATCCAGTTCACATCTTTCCCCTAATGTTTGAATTTCAAAATTATTTTTTAAATCTCCTTTAATAGAATCTAATATGAATCCTTTATTTGATATGGGCAATGAAAATAATTTCAAATAAGTTGAATTGCTTTTCTTAGGATAAAAAACTATGTTAGAAAGAGATACGTTAAAATGTATATTATCTACAATGGACATAATATCATCAGAATCTGAAATGCTGTTATAAATACGCATAGGTATATTGAAAGGACTGATGCTTATTATATTTTGATTATCCTCATTATTTGCATAAGCATTTTTACATGTATGGTATATTTCCACATCCAAAGAATATAGATTGTCCATATATTGTGCAGCAATAAAAGAATAAATACAATTTTTATCTATTCTTATAGGTTTGTTAATTATATCACTCTGTTTTTGGAAAAATTTTAGTGTGAATAAAATTCTCTCTTTGATACTTCGCTCATTTAACTTTGGCATTTTGACGTATTCAACAAAGCATGACATATTTTTATAAATGTACTCGGAGGTTTCCTTGGAATTACATAATAAAATATAAAATAATTTGCTTTTAGGCTGAATTATTCTTATATTATTCAAGAAATCTAACATAACATCAATCTTACATTCTTCATCTATATTATAAAAAATAATGCCTCCATTTTGATTTTGTGAATATGTTTTCAGTTCATCCCCCAATTTATATAAATTTGAATTTTCTTTTAAATCAATATTGTAAATAACATTTGTGTCAAGTCTCCCTATCTCTTTTTCCAGTTGAATAATCAGTTGAGACATATAATGTTTACCGGTACCGTGTTCTCCGTATATAAGATATCCATGGACATTGTTTGGGTAGTTTCCAAGCTCAATTATGTGATCAATTTGAGAATTTAAACTCTCATTGCTGCCATTGCCAATGACTCCCTTAAATATATTTAAAGACTTTGGAACTGAAGACTTACCCTTGAATTTCATTACGCCAATTAAATGGTCTATATTTTCAAAAGTATCCGGAATATTTTGGTTTTGATAAAATTCGCTTAAAGTTTTCTTATCTAAATATAAAGTAGGTCTTCCCTGAATCTTTATAAGTATCCCCTCTCTGTGTAATTTGTTAAGTATTCTGGATAGATTGCTCCTATCACAATTCATAACAATACTCAGCGAACTAGCATCTGTCTCCATGTTATGGAAATAATCTTTAGTAGCTGCTTGTAGGGTTCTCTGGCGGATTATCCCCGCAGCTTCGTTGCTTAAGGATTTTGACTTCATAAATTTCACCCCTTAGTTTTAGAAATGTCTAATTGTCCTATAAAATCCATATCGGATATAAATGCCTTTTAAGTTAACTCATTCTACCATAAAAAAATAAAATTATAAATAAGTATAGACTTGATTGTCGGTATCATTAGAATTGTCTTCTAGGCAAGATTATGATATAAAATTTCAGTGTTTCTTTTTTTGAAAACATTTACACGGTTCTAAGATCCGAAAACATTTTCACATAATATGAAACCGATTTCTCAATATAATGCACACACATCTTATATATAGTCACACATCTTAAAAATAATAGTTTTATATGACAAAAATTTGAGGAAAACGAACACGCTTGTCAAAAATTGATAAAATAACCCATAAATTGACTGGGCTATCGCTACCCTTTATAATGAGATTTATTGAATAATATATAAGTTTCAAGAAGAAATGGTGGTGAACAAAATCAAAGAGATAAAAGTGTTGGTATTAACCCATGGAAAATTTGGTGAAGAATTGGTAAACTCTGCAGAGATGATAGGGGGTAAATTACCCAATGTAAATGCATTCTCACTGATGCCAGATATGTCGCTTGAAGAATATGCGGCTAGTATAGAAAACAAACTGAAGGATAAAGAAAAATATCTATGTTTAATTGATTTATTTGGAGGAACTCCCTTCAATACTGCGGCTATGCTTAGGAAAAAGTATGATATCACCATAGTAACCGGCATAAACCTAAATATGTTGTTAGAAGTAGGCATTAATTTAAATAACATGGATGTAGAAGCATTAGCTAATCTTGCATGCAATTCTTTGAAGGAAAGTGGAAAAATAATATCTTAAAAAATGAAATGGAGGATTATTATGAGCAAAATTGAATTGATACGAGTTGATTTCAGAATGATTCATGGACAAGTTATGGTCAAATGGTTAAAAGCTACAGGCGCACAAATTATAGCAGCTGTCAACGATGATATAGCAAACGATCCATTCTTGGCAGATATTTATGGTATGGCAGCTCCATCCAATGTGGACATAAAAGTATTTACCAAGGATAAGGTTATTGATTATTTCAACAACAACAATTCAGACAATAGCAAGGTCCTTGTACTGTTTAAAAATGTAAAAGATGCTCACTACTGCTATGAAAAGGGATTTCCCATGGAACACTTACAAATCGGAGGACTTGGTTCGGGTCCTGATAGAATAAACGTTCATGGTCCAATTACGTTAAATGCGGAAGATGCAAAATTGTTAAAGGACATGAACGATAAAGGTGTGAAGATTGAGTTTCAACAAGTCCCGGATGACTCAAAGGCTTCTTTAGACAAAATATTAAAAAAATATGATTTTGGGTTAAATTAATTAAAATTTGATTTTTAAAAAAGGAGGAGTTTAATTGAAAGAAGAAATCTTAAAAATAGCACAAATGATTGAATATGTCCCCAAAATAGGTGGTGGTTATGAGGATTTAGACAAATTGTGTGAAGATGCTATGAGGTACCGATTCAAGACAGTTGCTGTAGGTGAATCATCTGTTGCCTATTGTAAAAACATCTTAAAAGGTTCCGGAGTTAATGTTTCCGCAGGGATATCGTTCCCATTTGGTCAGACAACTATTGAAGCAAAGGTTTTTGAAGCAAAAGATGCGATTAAATTAGGCGCTGACGAGGTTGAATACGTTGTAAATATCGCTGAAGTTAAAAGACAAAATGAAGACTATATCAGCAAAGAAATGGATGCAATCGTTACTGAATGCCGTAAGAGAAATGTATCTTCCAAAGTCATCTTTGAAAATTGTTATCTAAGCAAGGATGAAATCATTTTTTTATGTAAGATTGCATCTAAGGTCAAACCTGATTTTATAAAAACTACTACGGGATTTGGCAGCGGTGGTGCAACTGTAGAAGATGTAAAATTGATGCGAAAGTATGCTTCTTCAGACATAAAAATAAAAGCAGCTGCAGGGATTCATGATTTAAAAACACTTTATGCAATGGTTGAAGCAGGTGCAAATAGAATAGGAACTTCTCATGCAATTAAGATAATAAAAGAATTACAAGCAATTTACATCTAAAAAATCAATTTAAATATATAAGAGGAGTGATTTCATGAATGAGAAATGGCTAGATCTATCTAAAAAAGTTGTAATTGTAACAGGCGGAAGCAATGGAATTGGTGAAAAAATAGTAGAAAATTTAGTTGGAAATGGTGCTAAAGCCATTGTTGCAGATATTGTAAAGAATAATCAACATGATGGCAACAAATCTATTGACTATATAAAATGTGATATATCCAATAAATCTGAAATTGAAGAAATGGTAAAAATAGTTGTAGACAAATACGGCCGTATAGATGCATTAGTTAACAATGCCGGTGTAGGCAGACTGGGGATGCTTGTTGATTATCATGGAGGAAATCCGGAGTATGAAGCAAATGAAGATGATTTCGATTTTATGGTTCGTATAAATCAAAAAGGCACCTTTTTATGCTCACAAGCTGTTGCACATGTTATGATTCAGCAAAAAAGCGGTGTTATAATAAATATTGCTTCTGAGGCAGGCATTGAGGGATCTATAGGACAGAGTCTGTATGCAGGAACAAAGGCAGCTGTACATGCATTTGGCTTGTCTTGGGCAAAAGAATTGGGACCTTATAATATAAGGGTAATAGGAGTTGAGCCAGGCGTCAACGAAAGAACAAATTTAAGTGATGAAAAAATGCTCAAAACTCAAGCATATATCAGAGGACAAGCTTCCGATAATATATATGGGGATTACAGAAAAAAAATTCCTCTAGGTCGTGAAGGAAAATTAAATGAAATTGCAGACTTAATAAGCTATCTAATATCCGATCACGCAAGTTATATTACCGGAACTACAATCAATATAACTGGGGGAAAATCCAAAGGATAAAATTATCATATCATTCATTATAGTTTAAATTTTATAATATAAGGAGGAGAAAAAATGGCACAAGGAATTACTTTGACACAGGTTTTACTTATTGGGCTAGGCTTTTATATTTTTCATGCTCTTAGCTTAGGAACTACTTTTAGTGGAGCGTTCTACTTTTCACCTTTACCTATGTCGTTGGTTGTAGGTATTATCTTAGGCGATGTACCTCAAGCAATGTTAATCGGTGCAGAGTTGCAGCTAATGTACCTTGGAATCATCGCTCCAGGAGGTGCAAGACCGGCAGACCCAAGCATCGCCGCTTTAGTTGCTACTTCACTATCAATCTCATCAGGCATGAGTCCTGAGTTAGCTGTTGCTGCGGCAGTCCCTGCCGGACTATTAGGAGAACAACTTAATAATTTAACTTATATTATTAACGGTTCTTGTATTCAATTAGCTGATAAATATGCAGAAGAAGGTAACTCAAAAGGCATATTTTTTGCAGGAGCAATACTTCCGGCATTACCAAGAATAATCTTAACCATTCCATTGATGGTTATAGTATATCTTGGACCAACGGCAGGAAGCGCTATAATAAATATGATTCCTAATTGGTTAACAAATGGATTGGCAGTGGTTGGAAAAATCTTACCTGCACTTGGAATATCTATAGCGGTAACATCAATAGGCAAGAAAAACTTGCTTCCATACTTTTTATTAGGATTCTTTATTGTTCAGTATTTATCAATCCCTATATTGCCTTTAGCTATTTTCGGATTTATAATGGCATATCTTCATATTGTCTTTACAAATAAGGATGATAAATTACCTAGTCTTTCCTTTGACACCGGTGAAGAATCACAAGTCTATAGCGTTTTATCAAAGAAAGATATTAATAAAGCATTTTTCATATGGTGGACTTTTGGCGAATCTAATCACAATTTTGAAAGGTATCAAGCCGCAACATTTACAATGGCTTTATCCCCTATTATCAATAAGCTTTATGACAAAAAGGAAGATAGAATTGCGGCTTTTAAACGACATCTGGTCTTCTTTAATACAGAAGCACTATTTGGCAGTGTAATCCCAGGTATAGCTATTGCAATGGAGGAACAAAAATCATTGGGCGCAGACATTTCTGATAATGCAATCACCGGCGTTAAAACTGGATTGATGGGCCCTGTGGCAGGAATTGGAGATACTTTAACTTATGGTATAATACTTCCGATTATTTTAAGTTTATTTATTCCTTGGGCTAAAAAAGGCAGTTGGATTGCCGGCTTTGCACCACCTATAGTTTTTGCTGCTATAACAATTCCTGTTGGTCTTGCATTATGTCGTTTGGGTTATAAAATGGGGTCTAAATCCGTAGCTCATCTACTTAAGTTAGGAATAGTCAATAAGATTATACAAGGTGCAAGCATTCTTGGATTGTTTATAATGGGAGGATTGGCTGCTTCATATATAACTGTTTCCACTCCTATTGCATTTAATGTTGCTTCCATCCCAATGCCTTTGCAGGAAACTTTAGATTCCATTCTCAAAGGAATACTGCCATTGTTAACAGTAACAGGTATATACACTTATATAAATAAATTCAAGGGCACTTATTTTAAAGCTACTTTACTAGTATTTGCACTTGGATTGATACTTGGTGCTGTAGGAATCATTGCATAAATAGGAGGAAGTTTTCAATGAAAAAAACTGTAGCAATAATTGGTTCGGGAAAAATAGGAAGAGGATATTTGGCAGATTTATTTAGTGCTGCAGGATATCATATAACATTCATAGACATATCTACTGATCTGGTTGACAAACTTAACTCAAGAGGACAATATACTTTATTTATAACAGGTAAAGCTGAAACAAAAAAGAGAATAATTAAAGATTATGAAGCCTATTCAATTGAAAGAGATTTTACAACAATAATTGAGAAATTGTCTATAGTTGATATGGTTTGTGTTGCCCTATATCCAAATGCTTTACCATCAGTAGCAAACCAAATAGTAGAAACTATTAAACGATGTATAGAAATCAGTAGAAAAAATCCTTTGAATTTCATCTTTTTTGTAAATAAAGCACTTACAGCACGTAGAGTAAAAGAAATGGTAGAAAAACAACTTCATACAGAAACTGAAATAAATTATTATAAAGATAATATCGGTATCGTTGAAGCGTTAACCTTAAGAGGCGGAGTAAACCCCACCCCTAAGATGCTTAAAGAAGACCCCCTCTGTGTTTCTTCTAGTGAGGGCACTGTCATTCCTGTAGGAGATGAATTTGTAGGTCCAAAGCCGGACATGGAGTTTATACAATTTACAGACCGTGTTGAGGGAAGATTGGCAGAAAAAGTTTGGTGCGGTAATATGCTTCATTGTACGATTGCCTCAATAGGATGGAGCAAAGGCTATAAATATACAGTAGAATGCGCTAATGATCCTTATATCCAAAATATAGCTGACCAAGCTTATAATGAAGCCAGCTTTGGAATTGGAAAAGAATTTAATTTTAATACCGAAGAAATAAAAGAAGGTAAAAATAAATATTGGAATTTCTTTATGAAAAGCAATGTTTTAGATGATGTGGAACATGTTTCGGCTGATCCACTTAGAAAATTAAGCAGAGATGATAGATATATAGGTCCGGCACTACTTTGCTTAAAGTACAATAAATTGCCATATTTCCTCGCCAGAGGAGCTGCTTACTTGTTTTTGTTTGAAAACGAAAAGGATCCGTCTGCGCTTAAACTTCAAAGTTCAGTAAAGTCAAATGGCATAGAACAAACTATTTGGGATGTATGCGATTTAAGCCCAAATATTAAAGAAGAACAGATGCTTCACCAACTTATTTTAGCCCATTATAAAGAAATAGCTTTTAGAAAATAAAAACCTCAAACAAATTTATTTTAGGAATAAAAAACGGATAGTTAGTTAATCGGCTATCCGTTTTTATCTATTTTAAATTACGCGCAATCATGATTTTTAAAGCTTCGGTACGCAAATGGCAGCAATACTATACTTGATATAATGGCAAAAACAAGCATAATATCATAAGGCATTAGGATAAATCCAAATAAGTCTATAGAAAATACATCTATTATATTGCCAATAGAAAACATATTTACAGGTATAAGATTGGATAAATGGTATATCCACAGTACATCTTCAGATACATTCACAAGCATAGGAGAAATAGTAATTACTGTCATAATCACAATTACCATAAATGAAGATTTAAGCTTTGCAGATAATAGCATCGTCAATACAGCAGATAATATATTCCCAAACATAATTAAAACGAAATTCATTAGTGCAACCTGTCCCATAGTTAAGGGATGTATTGATAGCGGTAAATAAAGTTGAATTGGTGAATTGCCGCCTTCCCATCCGAAAAATATCATCACTGTAACGAAGGATACAGCGGATAGAATAATGCTCAGCAAAATAGAAAAAGACACTCCTGTAAATAATTTTGCAGATATAAGTTTATTTTTACCATATTTAGATGACAAGATAAGGCTATCCATTTTATCAGTATATTCCCCTGCAAACAATGGAGCAATATAAACGGAACAGATAAAACAGATTAAAATAGCGGTTGTATACATTTGTGAGAAAAATCTCGTATATCCACCTGTATATGAATAGATAAATGGTGTTTTTACTTTTCTGCTTAGATTTACAGAATTTGCTTTTTCTGTGGCACTCATTGTTGTATCCTCTATGTTTTTTTCAACCATATCTTGACGTACATGATAGAAATTGTTAACATTATCTTCTACAATAGTTGATATTTCTTTCCAGTCATTTAAATTGTATGCTTTTCTGATTAAATAATAAACTTCACTATATGTACGAGCATATTGCTGGTATTCTTTTGTATCTGTATATTTGCCATCAGTATGTGGAATATGAGAATAAGCTTCTATTGTTTCCAAGAGCAAGCTCTTATCTACTTCTCTGCCTGACAAGCTTCTTATATATTCCCTGTCCTTTTTCATTCCTTCATAATTTGTTTCATATATTTCTCCTTTTATATATTGATTTCCCATTAAGGGACCAACACAGCTAAATAGAGTGATAAAGATAGCAATAAAAAGTGTTATGATATTGCTGCGTTTTCTTAAAATCTTTCTGTATTCAAATCTAATTAATTCACAATAACTATTCATTCCCAGTTGCCCCCTCATTAAAATAATACAAATACAAATCTTCTAATATAGCCGGTACAACAACTGCAGTTTCACAAGGAGGTTTATCAGCTACTAGGCGTAAAAAAGTTCTGTCCGATTCTTCTCTTATATTAATTATTGGATAATTAGCTATAAGATTAGCAGCAGTTTTTTTATCTACTGAACATTCAAACACCTTTCCCTCGATTGCCCCAATGATTTCTTCAAGGCTGCCTTGAAGAATAATCTGCCCATCCTTCATCATAAGGATTGTTGAAGCAATATATTCAACATCTGAAACTATATGTGTGGACAGAAGTACAATTCTATCTTTGCCTAATCTGGAAATCAAATTACGAAAGTGTATGCGCTCCTTTGGATCAAGACCTGAAGTTGGCTCATCTAAAATCAAAATTTTCGGATTGTTTAGCATTGCTTGCGCAATACCTAAGCGCTGTTTCATACCACCTGAATATGTTCTTATTTTCTTTTTCGATACATCCGAAAGTCCGACAAGTTCTAATAATTCACTTGCTTTTTCTTTTGCCCTTATCTTGGTAAGTCCCTTCAAACTTCCCATGTAAAGCAAAAAATCGCAAGCTGTAAATTCCGGATAATATCCAAAATCCTGCGGTAAATAACCTAATGAATCTCTATATTCTTCTTCGCTTACATCAATTCCATCGAATTTCACGTCTCCGCTTGTAGGCTTTAAAACTCCGCAAATCATTCGCATCAATGTTGTTTTTCCAGAACCATTTTCCCCTAATAATCCATAAACACCTTCCTTTAGTGTCAATGAAATTCGATCAACTGCAATCTTATTTTTATATTGTTTTGTTAAACGGTCAATGATGAGTTCCACTTAAATTCCTCCATTTTTTTAATTAGCTTTACCAGTTCTATAACACTCAATATGGCTAAAACTATAAATGACGTAATCCATAACGTCCAATATTTTTCTGTATAAATGTCATTTATCTGTATTGTAATCAATACATTTGATATACTAACAAAAGCTGTAACTATGCCACATATATAAGTAACATCTCTGCTTTTTAAGCAGTTTAGTACAATAAGTGAAATATAGCAATTTAATAAATACGGCGTTGTCAGAAATAGTCCCAATCTGAAAAATCCAAAGTCGGTTTTCCCCACAAGTAAAAATAAAATACTTAGCAAAAAAATGAGATTAGCCGTTCCTAATATTCCTGCACGAATAAAGAAAATTTCTAAAAAGTTATGCTTACAACTCATTTCCAGTTCTTCCATATTGTGGGTTACGCTTCTAGTGATTTCACTTATACTTATCAATGAAATAAAAGGCAAAACAGATGACATAATACGAACAAAGGAAGTAGATACTCCGTAAAAATGCAACTCAAAAAGTGTAACTATGAATAATAGTAATGATAAAATCCAAACACGTTTCCTAATATATCCTAACTGTGCTTTTATAAAATCAAATTGACTTGCTCTAGGATAGTCGAATTGGCATAGAAAGCTCTCTTTTCTCGCAGGTGTTGGAGCTTCAAAGGTCAATTTTACTTCCCTTTTCAATTTATGCCTCATGAAAAATCCTCCTCCTTCAAAATAGTTTTTAACTCACCATATGCCTTGTTTAATTTTCGGCTAACTGAAAACCTTGAAATTCCCATAATACTTGCTATTTCATTTACCTTAAGTTCATTTGCATACCTAAGCAATAGTAGTTCTTGTAAATCTTTTGGCAATGTGGATACCGCTTGTCTTACGGTAAGATTTGTTTCAACCTTAGAAATGGTATCATTCACTAATATTTCTGTATCCAACTTTTTTTCTTTATTATTATTTCTGTAATAATCAACGCATAGATTTTTTGCTATGGTATAGAGATAAGCAAGAGGCTTCCCTCTGTTTATATATGATGTCTGACTGAAATATTTTAAGAAAGTTTCTTGTGTCAAATCTTCTGCTATCTCTTTGTTGTTTACTTTAAAATAACAATATCGGTATATCTTATCGTATTGGTCCTGTAAGCTTACAGACATAAGAAACCTCCTCTCATAATGTATAACGTATGGCAATGAAAAAATGTGCAATTTTTCTTAAAGAAAAAACATATTACAAATATATAATATGCCATCCCTGTATCAATAACGATTTCTAAACCGGACAAAATCATGCAGTTTGCAAATACTTTCTTAAAAATTTACGCCAACCGTAATCCTACGATTGGCGTAAATTTAATTATTTTTATTATCTGCTAAATACTTTTCTATACCCTTAAAGGTATCATCGCTAATAACATGTTCAATTTTACATGCATCCTCTTCAGCTATTTCAGGTGATACCTTAATTACGTTTATAAAAAATGATGTTAAAACTTTATGTTTGTTGTAAATGTCTTTAGATTTTCTTGTGCCTTTCTCGGTCAATTCAATATACCCATTGGCATCAACTGTTATAAAATCATCATCCTTTAGTATTCCAACTGCCCGACTCACACTTGCCTTGCTAAAATTTAACTCTCTTGCTACGTCTATTGATCTAACATGCTCGTTACGTTTCTTTAAAATCAAAATAGTTTCCAAATACATTTCTCTTGATTCATTCATGTTCTGTACCTCCAAACTACTAAGATACCTAAATCATATCAAATTTTAAAGGAAACTACCAGTTTAAATCTACAATCTATTTATCGGAATGGGTAGTATTGCAATCATCACAGCCGCATCCGCAGCTTGATTGCCCTGATTTTTTTCTTTTTCTGCTATAAGCTATACTAAATATCACACAAATCGCTATAATCACAATAATGATAACATCTGTCATATGCATACCTCCTAACACACTAAGCTATCAAAGTTCCAACTGAATATACAATAAATGCAACCACATAAGCAGTAAGCATCTGAACGGCAACTGCTTTTCCAGTATTTTTCCATGTTTTTAATTCTCTCTTCATTGCCCCAACAGCCGCAAAACAAGGCATACACAATAAGTTAAACACCATGTATGAGTAAGCTGCAGCTTTCGATTTTATATCGTCTTTCATAGATGGCAGAGCATTTTCATCTTCGCCTTCCCAAAGAATACCCTCTGAATAGATATCAAAGGCTGCTTCTTCATCATAAACCCCATCTTCAAACCCCAATTCCTCTAATTCATCTGCATCATACTGTGAGAAAAATTCTGCCAGATATTCCGGACTAACATCATCATCATATAACTGTGCCATAGTCACTACTACCATTTCTTTAGCAATCCAACCTGTAGCAACACCCACAGTAGGTCTCCACTCGCCAAACCCTAATGGCCTAAATACTGGTGCTACTGCATTCCCTACAGATGCAAGGAAACTGTCATCCATTTCACATATTATACTTCCATCTTCATTGTTTGCTGCATTTACTCCATTAAATGAGTTAGCGTTAAAGTTGCTTAAAGCCCAAATCAATATAGTAGATATGAAAATTACTGTTCCTGCTTTAACTGCAAAACCCTTTACCTTCTCCCAAGCATGTATACCAATGCTCTTTAAAGTTGGTACACGATATCTCGGAAGCTCCATAACAAAATTTGATGCTTTAGATTTATACACCACTTTATTTAATATTAGAGATACAATAATTGCTACTGAAATACTTAACATATATAAAGAATAAGTAACTAAAGTTTTATTATTGTCTGCAAAAAATGTAGAAACAAACATTGCAAATATCGGAAGTTTTGCACCACAAGGCATAAAACCCGTTAAAATTGTGGTGATTTTACGATCCTTTTCTGTGTCGAGAGTCCTAGTAGCCATTATAGCCGGAACACCGCACCCAAATCCCATCAGTAGCGGAATAAATGAACGTCCGGACAATCCGAACCTACGAAATATCCTATCCATTACAAAAGCAATACGAGCCATATATCCGCAATCCTCTAGGAAAGAGATCAGTATATAAAGCACCCAAACTAATGGAATAAATCCAATGATTGCACCTAACCCTTCAATTATTCCATCCATAATAAGCGACTGTAATACAGGAGAGGCATTGCCTATTAATCCTTCTATCACGCCTCCAAAGCTCGCCCATAAACCTTCCACCAAACCTGCCAGCCACACTCCGGGACTTGAAAGTCCTTCTATAAATAAAAAGTTTTCACTAAAAGTAATTGCGAAAAGTAAGTACATAATAACTGCAAAGATTGGTAATGCCAAGATACGATTGGTCAATATTTTATCCAGCTTATCAGATTTAGTTTCCACATGCATTTTTTTATTCTTTTTGACCGCATCTTTTACAAGTTTTCCTATGAATTGATATCTCAAATCTGCAATTCTTGCTTCCAGATCTCCATCTCCACTATCTTCAGCTATCTTAACAATTTTTCTTACTTCGATTTTCTCACTTTCAGACAACATATCAAATATTATTTCATCATTCTCAATAAGTTTAATAGCTCGCCATTGCAATTCTTGATTAACAGCTTCTACTTTTGCCGAACCACTGCTGCCTTGTGAACTTTCTAACACCTCGTATACAGACTTAATGGCAGAGCTGATATTTTCATCAAATATTTCCAAATCATTAGCTGATGTTTTATTCTTTGCTGCCTCAGTTGCCGCATTCATCAATTCTTCTATTCCTTTTCCGGTTCTGGCAACTATTGGTACAACCGGAACTCCTAAAAGTTTTGATAGTTTGCTGCAATCAATCTTATCTCCTTGACCTTCAACCTCATCCATCATATTCATTGCCACAACCATGGGAATCTTTGTTTCTGCAATTTGCAATGTAAGATATAAGTTCCTCTCAATATTAGTGCCGTCTACAATATCAATTACTACATCGGGTTTATCTTTCACTATGTAATCCCTTGCAATAACTTCCTCTGCAGAATATGGTGACAGAGAGTATGTACCTGGTAAATCCAGTATATTGACTTCTTTATTCTTCTTATAAACTCCTTCTTTTTTATCCACTGTTACACCCGGCCAGTTTCCAACATGCTGTCTGGCACCAGTGAGTTCATTAAAAAGTGTTGTTTTTCCACTATTCGGGTTTCCCGCCAAAGCAATTGTATATGCCATAAAATATCTCCTTTATTATTTATTTAACAATGATTTTTAAAAAACAACATCATAATTGCACTTCTATATTTTCAGCTTCAGCCTTTCTAAGGCTTAACTCATATCCCCTGATATTTACTTCTATAGGATCCCCTAAAGGTGCAACCTTAACAACTTTTATTGATATACCTGGGGTAACTCCCATATCCATAATTCTTCTCCTCATAGATCCTTTTTCTCCAATTGATACAACTGTACCTTTTTGTCCCGGCTTTAAATCTCTTAATGTCATCATCATTTCACCTCCCAATTATATTTTATTCCACAATTATCAACGAAGCTAAGCCACGATTTAGCGCGATCTTTGTTCCTTTAACCAATAAAATCAGCCCTGATGCGTTTTCACCTAAAACCTGTACTTCCTGCCCTTTTACAAATTCTAGATCCTGAAGACGGCGTTTCATTTCATCCTTACCTCTAAACATTGAAATTATTTTTTTTCTCCCAAAGGGACCATAGTAAGTGACATGTTTACATCCTCCTTCTTTTTATTTAATCTATTTGATAATGGTTATCATTTACCTTTATATTAGTAAGCATACTCTAACTCGATAAATAAGTCAATATATTTTAATAAAATCTTATTATTAATCAATTCACAATTCAGAATTCAGTGTTGGATTAGAAAAATTTAATTTGACAATTAAGAATATATTTCATATAATAGTATGAAATATATAATTTTAACTATGACAAGGAATAGTAGAAGGAAATAGGCTAACAGGAAGGAAGATTCACCGACTGAGAGATCTTCTAAGATAAGTTCTTTTGAACCGAACCTTTGAGTTGCAAATGATAAATTTGACCGTATACCAACGTTACTGGTTTCAAGTGGATTAATTAAAACACATTTTATATTTTATATTTTATGTGATTAATCAAATTGGGTGGCACCGCGATATACCTCCGTCCCTTTTCTGGGATGGGGGTTTTTTATTTGATTTATATGAAAGGAGATATTTTATGATACTAAATTCTATGGAATTTAAAAATAATTATAATGCAACAATAAAAGAAGCCAAAAGGGATAAGCATGTTCCCGATGACTTTTATTCTACAACAAACAATACCACCTTGGTATATTATAATAATAATTGGATTGAGGTAAAAAATCAGAGAATGGATGCCTTGATTGTAATAGACAAAACCGGAGCTTCCTGTAAAAAACTTAGAGACATAAAAAAAGGTGATAAAGTCGTTTGCGGCGATTCGGGAATTAGAATTGTAAATGAAAATGAAAATGCTTATGAGAAAAAGGAATTTAATTTTATGGATAATAAATTTTCATCCGAAAGAAGAAACGATATGCAAATTAAAAAATTAGCTTATGACCTAGTATATAATGGGAAAAAATTGACCGTAGTAGCCGGACCTGTAATAGTTCACACCGGTGGAGATCAATATCTAGCTGAATTAATCAGACACAACTATGTTTCAAGCCTTTTAACCGGAAATGCTTTGGCTGTTCATGATATTGAAAAAAGTCTATATCAAACTTCCTTAGGCGTTTGCAGCAAAACCGGGCTATTAACTGAAAAAGGATATAGAAATCATATGAGGGCAATTAATCAAATATATAAATACGGTTCAATTGAAAAAGCAGTCGAAGCAAATTGTTTGAAATCGGGGATTATGTATGAATGTATAAAAAAGGGCATTCCATTTATACTCGCAGGAAGTTTAAGGGATGACGGTCCTCTGCCAGATACTATCACTGACATGATAGAAGCTCAACAGGCCTACAGTGATATATTAAAAGACGCTGAAATAGTGCTTGTTCTCAGCACAATGCTTCATGGTATTGCAGCGGGTAATATGCTTGCTGCTAAATGCAAGATGATATGTGTCGACATTAATTCAGCAGTAGTGACTAAGCTAAGTGACAGAGGTAGCAGTCAGGCAACAGGAATAGTCACAGATGTAGGGCTATTTGTAAATCTGTTAGTCAATGAAATTAGAACTTTAGAAAGAAAAAAATTTATAGGGTTGACAGGGACGTCATCCACTACTACCATATGAAAACCAGTTAGATAAGGCAAGGTCAATTTTACATTGAAATCTTGCCTTGTCATTCTAATCAATATTTTTAGTCCTATTTAATATTAGAGCTGAAATAATTTTTAAGTCCGTCTATTATTGAATCTACTATCTTATTTTGATAATCATCTGTAAGTAAAAGTTTCTCTTCATTTCCATTAGATAAAAAACCACATTCAATTATTATTGCGGGCATCTTTGTCTGATTCAATACGATCAGATCTTCTCTTTCTATTATCCCCTTATCAGTTGCACCTGTTCCGTTAACTAATGAATTCATCATAATCTGTGCGAATTCATTGTTGTTTAAATCGCCTATGGTACTTTCTCTATCCGGATAATATAATACCTGAATTCCATCTACAGAACTGTTATCTTCCATGGAATTGCCATGAATACTAATAAATACCCTTGCTCTTTTTTGATTTGCTATCTCGGCCCTTAAAAGATTGTCTACCGATTCATCATTATCTCTGGTCGAAATTACCTTATATCCATTTGATTTCAGCTCTTTCTTTAGTTTTTTAGTAATCTCCAGGTTAATGTCTTTTTCATGACTTCCGCTAAACCCGATAGTCCCCGGGTCTTTGCCCCCATGCCCCGGATCAATTACAATTACATTTTCCGAGGATTTAAAAGGCATTTCTCTTACAATAAACAATACGACTAAAATTATCAATAAAACTAATAATAATCGTCTAACTTTTTTAAACAATATCTGTTCCCCCTTATGTTGATAAAAATCACATAACCTCGCAAGCTATATTTTATGCGATTTCTTCCTCATATTTATTATACATCTTTGAAATATTTTCATTTAATCCCGCCTTTGAACATATTCCTATATTAAATTATACCATTGATTTAACCAATAAATATTAAAGAATCATCTAAGATTGATGGTTTAATTTATCCACCCAGTGTAAATTTTTAGTAGAGATAGCCGATATAGGTAATGGGTATAATGAAGGTCGAGCTATGAAATTTAAAAAGGAGATATTTGCTATGAACAATTCCAATAATTATTCAAAAGCTATTGATGATTCAAGCCCTCAACCTATAGATGCCATAATAAAAGTCTTTATATCAAATAACAGACTAGAAGCATATATAAACATTGCACCTCCTAAAAACGGTGGAAAGCCTCCCAGTATTCAAGCCTTGATGACAGCACTTTCCAACAAAAATGTGACATTCGGTGTAATAGAGAAGATACTGGATAATATCAGTAAATCACCTATATATGACAAAAATATCATAGTGGCACGCGGAGTTAGACCGGTTAACGGAATAAATGGGAGCTATGAAATTCTTTTCAAAATAATAAGGGATTTGAAACCTAAAGAAAGGGAAGACGGTACTGTAGATTTTCACGATTTAGAAATTGTTGAAAACGTTAAACAAGGTCAAACTCTATGTAATATAACATTGCCTACAGAAGGTACCGACGGAATTTCTGTAACAAACGAAAGAATTTCATGTATTAAGGGTAAACCAGTGCCTTCATTATTGGGTAAAAACACGAAACTAAACCAAGATGGAACTGCAATCATTTCGAAAATTGATGGACAAGTTAATTATAATTACGGGAAAATTAATGTAAACGAAACATTATTCATTAAAGAAAATGTGGATATTTCAACAGGAAATATAAAAGTCGCAGGTAACATTATCGTAAGCGGTGCAGTTCATCCGGGATTTATCGTAGAGGCTACCGGAAACATCGAAGTACGTGGCGGGGTTAGTTCAGCAACACTTATATCAGGAGGAAATATTATTCTACGAAGTGGAGCAATCGGAAGCAATCTGAATTGTGAAGGAGATTTAACCAGCAGATTTATCGAAAACAGCAGAGTTTTTGTCAAAGGAAATATAAAAACCGATTATATTATGAATAGCAATATCAAATGCGGAAAAACCCTCCAAACTACCAGCTCTATATCCAAAATTGTTGGCGGAACATATTTAGTGGGTGAAAATATAGAAGCACGTATTATAGGATCCGCAGCCGGCGTAAACACCCATCTTGAGATTGGAACCGATTCAACAATAATTAAAAGACAGCAAGAACTGATTAAGGAGCTTCCCCAATCGGAGTCCAAAGCTCACAGTCTTGAATCTTTAATTTCTTTGTTACGTCAATATGAAACAGCCAATCGCTTAACGCCTGAAAAAAAGAAGACGCTACACGATGCAGTCTACAGCTATCAAGAAATCGCTAGGTCAATTGAAAATGGGAAAAAAGAATTGGCACAAATAACGGAATTAATAAACACAAAGGGATATGGACGAGTTGTTTGTTCAGATACCATACATCCCGGAACAACCGTAAAAATAGGTCCATTCCAAATGAAGGTTGATGAACCTTTGGCAGGTAGATCCCTTTATTATTCGGAAGATGGTATTTGTGTTGGCATGCTTTAATGAAAATTTATATTAGCCTTAAAAAGAGCTTTCAATTCATCGAGATGTTTCTCAGCTTGATCTATTGAAAGTTTTTTTATTTCCCCTTCTACTTCTACTAATCACAATATGAGCAAAAAGCACCTTTTATATATTGCAAAATGAAGTATAATATTAACTATATGAGAAATAAATGCATTTAGAAAGGAACAGAATGAGAAAATTATTAATCTATTTAGAAGGCTACAAAAAAGAAGCAATTTTAGCTCCCTTATTTAAAATGCTTGAAGCGACTTTTGAATTATTTACTCCAATTATAATGAAATTAATTATTGATGTGGGAATTAATGATGGAGATAATGCTTATATTATAAAAATGTGTGCTGTTATGATAACATTCGGAATAATAGGTTTAGTATGCTCTATTACAGCTCAATACTATTCAGCCAAAGCTTCGGTTGGCTTTTCAACTATAATAAGGCAGAAATTATTTGACCATATTCAGTCATTGGGATTTTCGGAGATGGATAAGATAGGAACATCTACAATGATAACAAGACTAACAAGCGATATAAATCAAGTCCAATCCGGTGTCAATTTGGTGCTAAGATTGTTTATGCGTTCACCTTTTATCGTTATAGGTTCGATGATTATGGCCTTTACAATTGATACAAAGTCGGCAATTATTTTTCTTATTGCAATCCCGCTCATTTCATTAATAATATTTGGAGTTATGCTTATAAGTATCCCTTTATATAAAAAAGTTCAGGCAGCTCTTGATGATGTTCTCAATAGTACTAGAGAAAATCTTATAGGAGCTCGTGTCATTCGTGCTTTTCATAAAGAGGAAGAAGAAATACAAAATTTTAACAAAAACAGTGAACATCTTAAAAAACTGCAAATATTTGCAGGAAAAATCCTTGCCTTTATGAACCCGGCTACCTATATAATAGTAAATGCAGCAATTATTATTTTACTCTACACCGGAGCAATAAAGGTTAATATAGGTCTTTTAACAACAGGAGAAGTAATAGCGCTGGTGAGTTATATGTCTCAAATATTAATCGAACTTATTAAGCTGGCAAACTTGATAATTTCCGTAACAAAGGCTGTAGCCAGCGGAAACCGCATACAAAGTATACTTGAAATTAAGTCAAAGATGGATAAGAACAGTAATAATAAAAAAGAATTTTCTTCTATTCAGGATAATTCTAAGAAATCTTTTATTGAATTTAAAAACGTGTCTTTAAAATATTATGATGAAGGAGAAGATGCTTTATCAAATATTAACCTCAAAGTAGAAAAAGGTGAAACAATAGGCATTATAGGAGGAACCGGCTCCGGAAAATCTTCATTAGTAAATCTCATTCCAAGATTTTATGATGTTACAGAAGGAGATTTATTGATAAATGGTCAAAGTGTTAAGGAATATAACATTGACGAGCTGAGGAAAAATATAGGGATTGTAATGCAGAAAGCCGTATTGTTTAAAGGAAGTATAAAAGATAATTTGTACTGGGGTAAAAAAGATGCCTCCATTGAAGATATTGAAGAAGCATTGTACATCTCCCAGGCAAAAGAATTTGTTGAGAAAAAAGATAAGGGAATAAACAGCTTTATCGAGCAAGGCGGGAAAAATTTATCGGGCGGACAAAAACAAAGATTGACAATAGCCAGAGCATTGATTAAAAAACCTGAAATCCTAATATTAGATGATAGTGCATCGGCTTTGGATTTTACAACTGATGCCAAGCTGAGAGCCGCTATTAAAAATATGAAAGATAAACCTACCGTATTCATAGTCTCTCAAAGAACCTCTGCAATAAGGCAAGCCGATAAAATAGTTGTTTTGGATAATGGCAAGATAACCGCAATTGGAACTCATGAAGAGCTATTGGGAAAATGTGCAATATATAATGAGATATACTATTCTCAATATACTAAAGTAGAAAATGAAATAAGGTGAATAAATTGGACAAAGTTATAGAATTGAAAAATCAAAAAACAACCTTAATTAAAGTGTTAATATATGTAAAAAAATATTGGATTTACATATTTTTATCCATAATATCTGCAGGAATATCCGTAGCCTCATCTCTTTATATACTTACCCTTATCGGCAAAGCTATTGATTGCATTGCAGGTGTAAATAATGTTGATATAAATGGACTTACATCAGTTTTAATCTCCATAGGAATATTTATTGGTACTACTGCCATATTTCAATGGATTATGAATGTTTACAATAATAGGATCGTTTATAATGTGATAAGTGACATAAGAAAAGAAGCCTTTGAGAAAATTGAAACTCTGCCGCTCAAATACGTTGATAGCCATTCTTACGGGGAGATAGTCAGTAGGGTTATAGCAGATGTGGATCAATTTGCCGATGGGCTTTTGATGGGGTTTACTCAATTCTTCACCGGTGTTATCACTATATTAGGTACTCTTATATTTATGTTTAAAGAAAGTGTTCCTATAGCTTTTGTAGTAGTATGTTTGACTCCAATATCCATATTTGCAGCAAGTTTTATCGCAAAAAAAACCTATAGCATGTTTAAACTTCAATCAGAAATAAGAGGTGAACAAACTGCTTTTATTGATGAAATGATAGGAAATCAGAAGGTCGTTCAGGCATTTAGTCATGAAGCTGAATCTTCAAAGGATTTTGAGGAAATAAATTTAAGATTGGAGAAAGCTTCTCTGAATGCTGTATTTTTTTCATCTATAACCAATCCGTCTACCAGGTTTATAAATGGGTTAGTTTACACAGGAGTTGGAATATTTGGAGCATTATCCGTAATTAACGGTAATTTAACTGTAGGAGTCCTAACTAGCTTTTTAAATTATGCAAATCAATATACCAAGCCTTTTAATGAAATTTCGGGAGTTGTTACTGAACTTCAAAACTCATTAGCTTGTGCTCAGCGTATATTTGAGTTAATAGAAGAAAAAAGTGAAGTCCCTGATTCGCCTGACGCTAAAGAATTAAATAATATAAAAGGCGAAGTTGTTTTAAAACATGTTGATTTTTCATATAATCCAAACAAAAAGTTTATTGAAGATTTAAATATCTCAGTAAAACCAGGTCAAAGAATTGCCATTGTAGGCCCAACCGGATGCGGAAAAACAACAATCATCAACCTATTAATGCGATTTTATGAAGTTGACAATGGCTGTATATCAATAGATGGACATGATATTTACGAAATAAAGAGAAAAAGTTTAAGAACTAACTATGGGATGGTATTACAAGATACTTGGCTCAAATCAGGAACAATACGTGATAATCTGATAATGGGTAAACCGGATGCTACTGAGGAAGAGATAATAAATGCGGCTAAACTAGCTCATGTTCACAATGTGATTAAAAGAATGCCTCAAGGTTATGATGCCATCATTTCAGATGATGGCGAAAGCCTATCGCAAGGTGAGAAGCAGCTATTATGCATAGCCAGAGTTATGCTGTGTTTGCCACCAATTCTAATTCTAGATGAAGCTACTTCTTCAATAGATACAAGAACAGAGATAAAAATACAGAGAGCCTTTGAAACCATGATGAAAGGCAGAACCTCTTTTATAATTGCTCATCGCTTATCAACTATAAAAGATGCGGACTTGATACTTGTTATGAGAGACGGAAAAATCATTGAACAAGGTACACATAATGGGCTTCTTGAGAAGAAGGGTTTTTATTATGATCTTTACAACAGTCAATTTGACTATTCTTCTTGATAAGGAGTGATACGCATAATAAATAAAACCTTTCAAAATAAAAATAACAACTCATGTGCTAATATGCTGTTTTTTAAGAAATCGGTTTCTTTTTACTCATTTCTTACTTCTTTTACTTAATACATATTTTTCACTATATGCAATACTTAAAATTTTAAGAAATGTACTCAATATCATAGAACAATTTTTACCATCTTCCATATTTCTATTGTTTTTTGTTGTAATTATTGGAACCTCATCAGTTATAATAACTTTAAGGTCTACTAACCTTTTATCCTTTGAATTAATTCTCTCCGCAATATCAATCCCTATTATATTTGAGTGCATACTGCTATACCCTTCAACAGTAAAAATATTAATTTGTATTCTTAAACTATGTGGTTTTGTAGAATAAGATTGAATCCAATCACTTCTTCTGTATTCAACATATTTACCTGCTAAAAGCATTTTATACTGAAAATCAAAAATGGATGCTTGAACTTCTTTATTACATATTAAATAAATAGCTTCAGCATTATTAATTTCGTCAATTATTTCACTTATGCAGTTTGCGTCTATTTCTTCTTTAAAAGTAGATAAAATATTAATTTGTTTTTCTATTACTCTGTTTATAATTTTTTGCTCTGACATTAAATGGCTATAATAAACATTATGATCTGAAGACATAAGCAACTCTGAAGGATTTTGATTAAATGAACTTTTAAATAAGGAATAATTACTAAAGCCCAGTTTTCTACAAAAACGGCTTAATGAAGCAGTACTCGTGTAACACTTATCTGCCATTTGTTCTATTGATAATTTGCCAATAGCCCCAATATTTTTCAATAAACCCATTGCTATAGAATATTCAGTATCACCACTAGAATTATTATTAACAATATTTAATAATTTATAAAGAACTTCTTCCACAATTAACCTCCATATAATTTAGCATTTTAAATGTTCCAAAATATAACATTCTTTTGTAATTATGGATCTATATCATTACTTTAGAGAAAAATTTAGGTTTATTTTAAAATCATCATCTCCTTGAGTTTACATTTTATTTTCTAATTCTAATTGATTACCTCAAGTTTTATAGTATTACCAGACCTTTTCTTAATCAATTTCTTACTGATGTTTGAGTTATACTATATTTACATGCTACCTAATTAACTAATTACCCTAACAATACTAGTTTTGTTATCATTGTTTTAAAATCATCTATAAAAGTTCTCCTGTCAGACATCCTGTGGCCATTATTCTATTATTCAGTAGTATGTTAAAAATCTAATTTAGTTTCAGTACTTATATATTAACATCACCATATTATATTTACAATAAAAACCATAAGAAAAAGTTTTCCTTATGGTTTTTAATTTTCTAAAATGTATTTAAACTATAGATTTTTTATAGCCGGTTTTAAAATCTACTTCTGTAGCAACCTTGCCTTTATTAATGTAATCCGTATAGTTTTTTATACATAATTCAATAATTTTTGTATTTGTGCTTTTAGGCTCTCCACCATTATTATGAGGTGTAATAATAAGATTATCCAAATCCCATAAAGGACTATCAACTGGAAGTGGCTCTTCTGGGAAAACATCTAATCCTGCACCTGCTATTCTTTTGGTCTTTAAAGCTTCATATAAAGCCTCCATTTCAATAGCATTTCCTCTTCCCACATTTATTACTATTGCACTTTTCTTCATTAATGCAATTCTGTCTTTGTTGATTATATTGGTAGTAGCTGGTGTATTAGGAAGTGAAAGAGCTATTACATCAGCACGAGGTATTAAACTATCAAGTGAATCATTCGTATATTGTTCATCAATATATTCCGGTTTTGTACCCATAGTCCTTCTTACACTGATAGTTTTTGCTCCCAGATTATGCATTTTTTTTGCAAATGAACCACCTATATCTCCAGGTCCCAAAATCAAAACTGTGCTTTCTCTTACCAATCTACTATTACCTGCATCTTGCCATAAATGCTTGCTTTGATTATCTCTATATATATGTAAATTTCTAAACAAAGCAAGTACTAATGAAATCATATACTCTGAAATCCCCTGACCATAAGCCCCTGTTGCATTTGCTAAAATAACATCTTTATTTAAAATACCCTCCTTGACATATGATTCTGATCCTGCGCTTGAAAGCTGAAGGAATTCAAGTGCCTCACTTCCTCTTACCCTATCTTTGGAAGGGTTTCCAATAATTATATTTGCTTCCTGAACAATTTCCCTTGTTACTGTAGAAAGTGATTTATGAAAATTATACTTATAATTCGGAGCGACTGCAATTACTCTTTCTTTTTGTTCTTTATTTATATCCAATATAACTAATACTTTTTTCCTTTCTTCCATTATTTTATGTTCTTCCTTTCTTCATAGTTTATCTTATCCTAAGAATCCTATTGCCCCTAAAACAAACCCTGTAATTAATACATATAGTGTTGCTTTCAGCATCGCATTCTTAGCTCCACTTGTATAATATTTATATAGAGATAAAATTAGAACCAATGGAAGAATTCCAGGTGCCAACATGTCAAATATGCTTTGAAGAGCAATTGAGCTTGATCTTGTTGCAATTGTCAAAGCAACAGGCATTGATATGCTTGAGAAACATAAGCATCCAACCATAAACATCCCTAGGACAGAGAAGAATGATAATACAGTCTGCATTTTTCCGCCTTGAAGTAATTTTACCGCTGCACTTGACCCCATTTTATAACCTGCCCTATATGAAAAATAGCTTTCAATAAACATTACTGAAATTAACATACAAGCAACAAAAGCAAACGGAGCCCATACTTTCCCTTGAGCTGCTATATTTGCAAATGTCAATAATATTAAAGGTTGAACAGCACCATTAATAATAGACTCATGAATACCTGCAAGTGTGCCCATTAATCCAACCTTAACAGTTCTTATAGCATCTCTTGTAATCGGCAAACCCTGAGCTCTTTGTTCTTCCATTGATAGAACAATCCCTGTAATAATAGATCCTATTGATGCACATGTATTGTAGAATTCAGCATGCTGCACCAAAGAGGCCTTCATTTCTTCAGGGTCATCTTTATAAATTTTCTTCATAGCCGGAGCCATTGCCATACAGAAACCTACTCCTTGTTGTTTATCAAAACTATTACAAATTTCAACAAATAACAACCATCTTACTAAGGTCATGTTCAGGTCTTTCCTAGATAATAATCTTTTTGGTGGTTCAATTTCTTGAAGTTCTTCCTCGAAAGCTTCCTCTTCTTCTTTACTCTTATTTGTAAAAATTATATATAAGTAGCTTATTGCAAGAGCAATATATACTTTTGGCATTATTCCTAATGACGTATATCCTGATAATAAAAACCCTCCAATGAAAAATGGAATTAGGTCAAGCCGCCCGATCATGACAATTATCATTGCAAATCCAATAGCAGGAAGCATTCCACCTGCAACTGTCAAAGCATTTGTCAACCATTCAGGCAATAAATTCATTAAATTACCGATTACTGTAGTCCCATAATACGTAGCTATAAACATCGGAACACCAAATAATATTGCTTTTAATATCATTGTATATCCCAATCCAACCTTATAAATGCCTTTGACATTGCCTTCAGCAGCATATTTGTCAACCAGCTTCCCAAAGTAACCATGAATTATTCTCTTAATAATATCCAATTGAGCAAATAATAGTCCAACCGCAACTGCGATTGAAATTGCAAGACCGGGTTCAATCCCAGATAGTATTACAACAGCACTTCCCAATAAACCCGCTGCTCCTTCATCATTGGGAATAACCCCTCCTGCTCCTGACTGTCCTGCATAAATTAACTGAATTACACCGCCTGCTATAACTCCGGTTACTACATCTCCTAAAATCAATCCTGACCAAAATCCACAAGTAATAGCTCTGCCAAACATCCACCAACTGAAATAATTTGATAATTCAACTTTATTTAACCAATAAATTATAGTTATAAATAATGCCTGTAAAAAAGTCATTTTATCCCTCCTTGATTAAATTTATTTAATTTTAATTAAAATAATTCTTAATCTAGTAGCAGTTCATTTATATTCACTATACCTTCATTTCCAATCTTTTTAAGCTCTTTTAATAGTCCGTTGCCTTTATACATCCCTCTCAAAGAAATAGCTTCTACTAAAATAGGCATATTTACACCTGTTAAAGCTAAACAAGTTGCCTCATTTTTCTTCATATGAACAACTAATTGATTACATGGAGTGCCTCCAAATAAATCCAGTAATACTATTGAACTCTTAGGAAAAGCATTTAATGCTTTTATAAATTCATCATGATAATATTCAGGTGCATCATTTTCATCTAGAGAAAATGCTGCCAGATTTTCAACCTTTAAACATAGCATTTCAACTGACTCAACTAAACTTATAGCTAAGGGGCCATGTGTTAATATAATTATACCTGGTACATGTGGGTTTATGTTTTGTTCATCAAATATTTTGCGCATACAATTTTACCCCCTTATATGTCTTGCAAATCGATAGTAACTCTATAAGAATCAGGAATAGAAGCAGCTTCAAATGCGTCGTTAATGTTTTTTAACGGGAAAGCCTTTCCTTCCAAAGCATAACTCATATTAATCATCTTATAGCTTAGCAATCTGCTTGCTATCAGGTAATCATAATCATTGGCTTCATAGGAACCGATTATTTCTATTTTTCGGTAATGCATCTCATTAGGATCAATTTCCAACTCAGGTTTTGGATATCCTGCAGGAAATACCATAAATCTTCCTCTAAAATGTTTAAGCATTTCCATGCCCTGCTTATAGGCAATAGTATTTCCTACTGCGGCAATAACAACATCTGCTCCCTTACCATTGGTTAACCTTTTTACTTCTTCTACAGGATCTGTCTTTCTTGAATGAATCACTTCCGCAAATCCCATTTTTTTTGCCGTTTCAACTTTCTTATCTGAAATATCACTAATTATTACTCTTGCACCAAAAGCGTGAGCAACTTGAGCATTTACGATTCCCATTGTACCTGCACCGATAATCACAACATCCTCAGTAGGTTTAATTTTAGCTCTAAACGCACATTCAACTGCTGTGGAAACAGGTTCCAGAAAGCCTGCTTCCTCTGCAGGGATATCTTTGGAAACTTTAACCGCTTCTTTCGCAGAAAGAATTTTGTAATTTGCAAAAGCTTTTCCACCTTTAAATTCTATTGCGTATCTCGTAGAAACAGAATCCTTGTTTATACACTCATTAGGGAAACCTTCTCTACATGGAATGCAATACCCGCACCCCTTATACCCTCCAGAAACTCTGTCCCCTATTTGAAGATTATCCCCGACATCTGAACCTTTTTCTATTATTATACCTGAATATTCATGCCCATCAGCTTTTGGAAACCCATAGTGATTTCTTAAACCCATCCAATGTTGATAATCGGTAGTACATAGGTTAATTTTTTCCATTTTCAGCAATATTTCATCAGGTGCTAATTCAGGAAGTACTACTTTATGCAATTCAGTTTTATGCATATCCATTATTGCCCCAAAAACGATTTCCTTACCCGCCATTTTTTTGCCTCCTTATTCTTTTTCTGTAAATTATGCGTTATTGGATGATCCCAATAGATCCATATAGAATTTAATCTTTGATTTATATCCTTCAAATGCAACTTTAACAGCTTTGCTAAAATCATATTCATTTCCCAAATCAAATTTTCTTAACTCATTCATTCCGGCTGTTACTAAATCTGTATATAAATTCACCTTGTTGATTCCACTTCTTGCAGCCTTGCTAAGATTTACATCACCCGTACCCGAACCACCATGCATTACCAAGGGTATATCTACTGCATTTCTAATTTCTTCAAGACGTTCAAAATCTATATGAGGTGTGCCTATATATGGCCCGTGTGCTGTTCCTACTGCAACCGCCAAGCAGTCAACACCTGTGAATTCAACGTATTTAATAGCTTCCTCCGGCCGTGTTAAATTGGCTTTCCCATCTACAGCATAATTTGTTCCTCTTCCTACATGTCCAAGTTCTGCTTCGACACTTACACCAACTGCATGAGCTGCATCAACTACTTGCTTAACCTTTTCAACATTTTCTTCAAACGGACAACTACTACAATCTATCATCACTGATGTGTATCCTGCTTTAATTGCTATCATTGCTTGTTTAAATGTTTTACCATGATCTAAATTTATAGCAACAGGTACCTTAGCCGCTTTTGCCATAGGAATTGCATAAAGCATTTGTTCATACATGATTTGAGGAGCTTTATCTCCTTTGCTTTCTTCATAAGAGCCATCTAAAATTACAGGACTGTCACATTCTTCTCCTGCTTCTATGGCAGCTCTAATTGAAAATTCATCCCAAACATTTGGAGCTGGTATGGCATAATTTTTTTTCTTTGCTTCTATAAGCATTTCTCCCATTGTAATTAACATAAAATTTCCTCCTTTTGATTTGTTTTGTAAACCAATAATAGCATAATTTATATTTAATGTACCTATCGCATATTGAAACCTTTTACACTTTCCAAGTTAATTTTCAAAAGATGAAAATATATTAAAAAAATGGAAATCAGCATTTATATTTGTTTTTCTATATTAAAAAAAACACCATTTTTGGTGTTTTTATCATAACTTTTATTTTATTACACATTAGGAAAAAACTTATCTTTAATTGAAGACCAATCTTTTTTACTTGTATCAGGAGTAACCTGAAAAGAAATATCAAGTCCTATTTTATGTAATTCTTCTAGCATCTTAGCATCGCTTTCGTCTAAATTAATATTTCCGGTCACTGGAATTCTACCTTCGCCTCCACCTATTCCCCCTAGTTGCAATTTGTCAAACTCAAATCCCTTTTTATATGCCTCATACATAACAGGAACATTCTTAAATAAGACAAAAACCGGTCCTAATGACCCAAATTTGTTTTCTTTCCATTTTTTTGCAGCATCATCTGTTGTGAAAATTTCTAGCTTTATTTTTGGCGGAGACGCTAATTTAAATACTTGAAACATAAATTTGTCATTAGCTATTTCATCATCAACGATAATAATTTTTTTAGACGGAAACATTTTTGTCCACATTATAAGTACCTGCCCATGGATTAATCTACTATCAATACGAACTAATGATAAATCGGCCATAATTTATATTCTCCTTTTACAATTTATTTGACGATAATTTTGATTCCAAGATACAAGTTATCTTTTTCAATTAGTATTATAACACAAGAATTTGTAAAAACGATTGCAAGATATGTTATAATTTTTAATAAGGTAAAATCTTTTCAATTTTTGAAAATATAGTACTATTCATTAGAGACTCAATGTCTTTAGGAATGGCACAAATTTTCCGATAACAAATCTATATTGTTATAGTAACTGTAAACACTTACGATAATATTCAATCGAATACTGGCTTTTTTTGATATGGCATAAGCTATTATTTGCTTATTTTGTTACTCCTATTGACTTAATTTTATCCAAGTCATTCTATCATTTTCATTGTGTAAAACCAATACAATGTTAAATAGAAAAAACAATATGTAACTGTATTGTAATATTAATATAACTTATTTGAAACTATTTTCAATCAACTGGCTGATATACTTAATTTAGAATAATTAATATTATGAAAATAGAGGAGATCATTATATTGAACACTTTACACAATCGTCGCTACATAACTGGATTAGATGGACTTCGTGCCTTTGCAATTTTATCTGTGATTTTTTATCACTTCACATTCAATTGGGCTAAAGGCGGCTTTTTAGGAGTTGATGTATTTTTTGTCTTATCCGGTTATTTAGTTACCTCTAAAATCTTGTTAACACAAGACAATTTTAAGATAAAAGCTTTTTGGAAGAATCGCTTTTTAAGAATATTCCCATCTGTTTTTTTAATGACTATAGTCATTGTATTATGGATAGCTTTTTTAAACCATAATCTTTCGACAAATCTCTTGGGAGATATTATCTCTTCTATTACATATACTGCTAACTGGTGGTTTGTTTTTCACAAAGTTTCTTACTTTGATAGCTTCGGTTCACCATCCCCTTTTAAACATATGTGGTTTTTGGCAGCCCAGGAACAATTCTATATTTTATGGCCACTTATACTTATAATAGGGCTTAAGGCAACTAAAAATACTCATAAACTTTCACGTTTAGTTTTTAATGGAGCTTTGATTTCAGCAGCTTTAATGTGTATGATTTATAATCCGAGCACAGATCCAAGCCGTGTATATTATGGTACAGATACTCGTGCCTTTGAATTATTGATAGGAAGTTTTTTGGCAATTGTCCTAGCAGATACAAAATTTCTGTCTGGGAAAATTTCTATAAAGCAAAAAGATAAGCTAAATCTCGTAAGCATTATCTCTTTTTCTATCTTCATATTTAGCGTTGTGTTTATGGATGAATATAATTCATTTTTATATAGAGGTGGATTATTTTTATTTAGTTTAAACACAGCATTACTCATAGCATGTGTTTGCCACCCTCAGGGAATTTTGGGCTCATTATTTTCATGGAAACCTCTACGCTGGATTGGGACAAGATCTTATGAAATATACCTATGGCATTATCCTATTATGGTCTTGAGTACCCCTATTTATGAGATAGGCAATCCGTCATACTTACGTGTCTTAATTCAATTGATTATTACATGTATTGTCGCGGAATTTTCATATCGCTTCATAGAACTTCCAATACGAAGACATGATCTATGGAAATATTGGAATCACTTAGACTCAGCAAAAATAGCTGCAGCTATATTGTCACTTTTAGTGATTATATGCCTTGTAGTAGGTACTATTAATACACCAAAAATAAAACCAATAAATGCGGAAAAACCAGATCAAAATACTGAGGACAAAAATAATGATAATAGCCTCAATGAAGAGACGAAGGATACTCAAGTGCCTATTGAAGATGATAAAGAAAATCTGCCTATAGAAAGTAGTGGTTATAAGGATATATTGGCCATCGGAGATTCAATTATATTGGATGTCGCTCCAAGCCTTAATGGAAAATATGAAAATATAACAATTGATGGCGAAATTGGAAGGCAAATGTCTGAAGGAACTACTTTAGCTGGTAAATACACTGAATTTAATGATTCTGATAAAGCAGTTATCATTGAATTAGGATCAAATGGCTACTTTACAAACAAACAAATTGATGGATTGCTTGATTCTTTCTCAAAATCACATATATTTTTGATAAATGTTCGAGTGCCACGATCCTGGGAAAGCAAAGTCAACGAAAGTTTAAGTAAAAAAGCTGAAGAACGAGAAAATATAACACTGATTGACTGGCATTCTATAGCCTCTAAGCATCCCGAATACTTTGAACAAGATGGTGTCCATTTGAACACTGAAGGAGTCAAATCCTTCGAAAATCTTATTAGTGAGAGCTTGAAAATGTGACTAAAAAATGGACACCTTATATAAAAAACTTCTTTGGAATTTATAGATTTATTCTATTGGTTTTAATGGCTCATTCTCCAATATGTCCTCCACTTCTTCATATCCTAATAAGAAGCTGAAATTATATCGTGCAGGTAGTGCAAAGACATATTTATTATTACGGCCAAGTTCTTTTGGTGGAATAGGTGCTGCTCCAACGCCTAGTTTCTCATTTTGAACTAAATTCCATTGATCAATTGTAAATACCATTATTGGTATATCTTGTCGTGGATTTTCTGCAGTCCATTGAGGATATCTTATAGAAATCATAGGACCAATTTCATGATCATCATCTTGTGATTGATTCATATAATTACCTAGCCATTCATCATTTACAATTGTATAACCTTTCCAGCTCTCAGGTAATTTAAATTCAAAATTATATTTACTGTTTATATATACAATTGATTTAGTTCGAATGATCATAGCTCTTAATGAGTTATCCCAATCAACATCATCTCCTAAGGTTTCTGCAATAAAACGACCGGGAACGAATATATCGTCATCCACAATTTTAGGTTTTACATCTAATCTTATCGTCCCTTCCTCTGGCGTTCCCTCTGTATTTTTTATAATCTTTGCAATATCCTTATTAATATCCAATTCAATTGTAGTATTCAAAGTATTGATTTTGAGGATTCCTTTTTTATCATCCCATTCCACCTCAACATCTAACGCATCTGCAACTTCAAAGATGGGCATCAATGTATGACCTTTTTCAATGAATGGTTCTGCCTTTAATTTTATCCATTGATCATCTATTTGAATTGCAACATTTTTATCTTCTTTGGTAATTTGATTTTCGTGATAAGTTATTGGTACTATAGATTTTTCTTTAATAGTTTTTATATCTTCCGCACCAAGCGATGCCGTTGATGCCAATGCTGCAAAACATATACCTAATACAATTATATTTTTAATCTTTGATTTAATCATATAACTTCTCCTCCTCATTTAAATTTGACAAATTCAATAATTTTTACTCTAAAACTAATTCATTTGCTATTATTAGTATATACCCGCCTTTGAGTTTGATTTGTTACAATATAGTTAAATAAAGGTTACAAAAATTAGAAATTATTCGCATTTTACATAATAAAGGTATGCTATACCAAAGACTTCAAATGTTTACAAATAATTTAAACAATAGTATAATTAGATAAGTTAAATATCTTGAATGCTTTATGAAAGGTTAGATGAAATGATAAAATTAATTGTAGACAGTGCGTGTGATATAAACAGTGAAATAACAGATAATTATGATATTGAGGTAATTCCTCTCAACATTACCATTGACGGTGTTTCGTATTTAGATGGAATCGATATTGATATAGATACTGTTTATAAACATATGAAAAATGGTAAAGTGCCAAAGACTTCACAGGTCTCCTTTGAATCAGTATCCAAAGCTATTGATAAATGCATCTCAAACAATGATGACTTCATTTATCTTGCATTCTCATCTAAATTATCGTGTACATATGATTTTGCCAAAAAAATAATTGATGAGTATAAGAAAAAGTACACAGAAAGAAAGATGGCAATAATTGATTCCAAAGGAGGAGCCGGAGGCAACGGATTAATAGCATTGCAAGCTTTAAAAATGATTAAAAGAAACCTTCCTTTTGAAACAATTGTAAATCAAATTCAATTTATGATCGATCATATAGTCTATTATTTTACAATAACCGATTTGGAATGGCTCTCTAAAGGTGGCAGGATAAATAAGACAATGGGTCATGTAGGAAATGTATTAAACATAAAGCCTTATTTGACCGTAAAAGACGGTAAAATGGTAGTTACGAAAATGATTCACGGGAGCAAAAAAACAATTCAAACCCTAATAAAGGATGTAAAAATAGGAACAGAAAAATTTTCAAATCAAATCATTGCAATTAGCCATGCCGATGACTTAAACGCAGCTTTAAATGTTGAGCAAAAAATAAAGGAAGCGGTAGTTGGTTGTAAGACTACTATTTTTGAAATAAGTGCTGTATTGGGTTCCCATTTGGGAATCGGAGGTGTAGCGGTTTTCTTTCTAAACGAGAAGCCTAAATTCTATGAATGGTAATTGGTTAGTTCTTTCTTCTTCAAGCCTTATTTCTTCCTGTTTTTGTGTGCATTTTTCATTATTAAACGGTCTATCCAGAAGTTTCATCTATTATCTCCCCTTTAATAACTCCAGCATCTTCTTATTACCATAATTATACCATAATCGTCAAAAAATGTTAAAGGACATCAACCAAAAAATAATCACTGTTATGATTACGAATTCACTTCATGAATAATTAGGCAAGAAAAAAAGCTAACCAACGAATGATTAGCCTTCTTAACACTTGCGATAACACATATGCAATTATAACAGTGAAAACATTAAGAAAATACCGGACATCAAAGACGCTACCAGCGATACAACTGTAATCTGAGTGTTTATTGAAGGTCCTGCGGTATCCTTGAACGGATCTCCGACAGTATCCCCAATGACTGCAGCTTTATGAGCTTCTCCGCCTTTTCCGCCATGATTTCCAGCTTCTACATACTTCTTAGAATTGTCCCATAATCCTCCTGCATTGCTCATAAAGATAGCCAATAAAAGACCGCTTATGATATTACCCGTGAGGAAGCCTCCTATCGCTTTTACTCCACCGATAAACCCTACTAAAAGAGTTGCAACAATTGTCATCAAACCTGCCGGTATCAATTCATGAATTGATCCAGCAGTAGCAAGCTCGATGCAACGATCATATTCCGGTAGTATACCTTCTTTTCCTTCTTTAAGCCCCGGAATCTCACGAAACTGACGATGAATCTCCGAAACCATGCGCTGGGCATTTCGATTTACTCCAAGCATCAGCATAGCACTAAATACGGCAGGAATTGCTGAACCAACAATCATACCGAAGAATACAGCCGGATCCATCACATCAAATCCATTCAGATACTTCTCTCCTACAGCCACAAGACCTTGCTCAACAGCTGCTACGTTTACTTCACTTATAAATGCACCTAAAAGCGCGATTACTGTAAGTCCTGCCGCTCCTATTGCAAAACCTTTTGTTATTGCTTTTACCGTATTTCCTGCACTATCCAGCGAATCTGTAATTTCCAGTACATCATCACCCAAATCTCCCATCTCAGCAAGTCCACGAGCATTATCTACAATAGGACCATAGGCATCATTCGATACAATCATTCCAACTATGGACAGCATTCCTACAGCAGCCATAGATATCCCGAATAAAGCATAATCCATACCAAGCGGTTCACAAAGCTTATATGAAATAAGCGCTGATAAACCAATCCCAACAAGAGCCGGAAGCGTTGAAACAAAACCATAAGACACTCCTGAAAGAATCGTAAATGCAGGTCCTGACTCACTTGCATTGGCAGTTAACTGTACCGGTTTTTTACGATCATCTGTAAAATAGTCACTGGCAATACCAATTACAACTCCTACCAGCAGCCCTACTATACTGGCTCCCCATATACGCCATTCCAACCCAAAAATAGCTGTTGCTACAGCAGTAAGTATTGCAAAAATTCCGGTAGTAACATAAGTACTCGAGTTCAATGCAAATGTTGGATTGTCATTTTTACCCATACGTGCTGTTGCTACACCGATGATAGACGCAAGAAGTCCCAATGCTGCATAACAAAATACCATGGACACGTTTTTTGAACCACCCATTGTCTGGTCCAGTGCGGCACCCATAACAAGTGCTGCTGCCATAGATGCTACATTCGAATCAAATAGATCGGCACCCATACCGGCTACATCTCCAACATTGTCGCCTACATTGTCTGCAATGACTGCCGGATTACGTGGATCATCTTCTGGAATACCCAGCTCGACTTTTCCAACAAGATCAGCAGAAATATCAGCTGTTTTGGTAAAAATACCTCCTCCCGCTTTCGCAAACAATGCTAAGGAACTGGCTCCAAAACTGAATCCCAACAATATTGTTGTATCATCAGTAAGCAAAAATACCAAGGAAACACCTAAGAGAGAAGCACCAACCACAGCCATACCCATGACAGCGCCACCTCTAAATCCGCAAAGAAAAGAATGGCGAATATCTTTTTGTGCTGCTTCTGCAGTTTTCACATTAGCAATGGTAGCTACAGCAATCCCAATCTTGCCGGCAGCTGCAGAAAATATGGCTCCAAGAATGTACGCAATAGCCATTTGAAGATTTAATAAAAAGGAGCCCTTCCAAATAGGAACCGGAATAAATATTAAAATCAGTGCTGCTACTACTCCACAAAATTTGGCAAGTACACGATATTCTTTGTTCAAGAACGTAGCTGCCCCCTGGCTGATATAACTACTCACCTTCAAAATTTGTGAGTTTGAAGAAGGTTGTTTTTTGACCCAGTCATATAGCCAAGCCGCTAGGCAAAATGCCAGTAATGATGTTACGATTGAAATGATAATAAACCCTGTTGACCCCAACAGTAAAATCCCCTTTCTTATTATATTAGAATTATCAGCACATTTGCTGTAATACCCCTGTTTACACACCAATCATTAATAAAGTACAATATTCTGCAAGAGACCATATGAAAAACAAAAAAAGACCGCCCATAAAAATTCGGTACGGTCGCTCTTTTCAGATTCACACAGTATGTTCAGACCTATACCGAAACACATAGCTTTATAATAATTTAACTATCTTCAGTCCCAGTTGCTTACTCCATAAGCAGGTACAAAACAACCCTTCTCATTCGCTTATTTATTAACTAACAATTTCAGCATCAATTATCTTACTTTTTATCCTTATATTAACATTATATAATTCTTTTAATATTCTTTCAACTCTATTTTTAGAAAAGCCAATCAGGCTAATTCCTTCTAATCCTAATTGGCTTCTATTGACCTTATTTATGCCTTCGTTAGTTAAAGATATTTTCCTTCATTAACTCTTTATAAGTTCCTTAAATATTTCTACCGCTTCTTCTATTAAATCATCATCAAAATCATACTCCGCATCGTGTAGCGGAGGTAAATTCTCGCCGTAGCTAATTCGGAACATTGCTCCCTTAGTCAATTTTAACAAATGTCCAAAATCTTCTGAAGTTCTCCGCGGCTCCTCCATATTGATAACAGGTAGATTAAGGGTTTTGCATGCATCAATTACCTTGTCAACACTTTCAGAATGATTTACCGTCTCCGGAAAAGCATCTTGATAATCAAAGGAACATTTTAATCCCCATTTTTCGGCCTCTTTTAAAGATATTTCTTCAAGGTCATGCTGCAATTTATTCATTTCATCTTCGTATTGACCTCTTATAGTTAATCTAAGTTTACCATGACCGGCTGCGGTTCCAAAAGCCAGCTCTCCAATATCTACCTGAATGATTGTACATAGCACCATTCCTTTACTATTTTCAGGTCTAATTAGTTCAGGGATAACGTTTATTATGCTTGCAATAGCAAAAGAAGGATTGATACCTGTTTCAGGCATTCCGGCATGAGCGCTCTTTCCTTCCATGGTGATGGTCATACCCTTTGATGCACAGTGCATTGTACCTTTTTTTACAGCTACAGTATGCTTTGGATATCCACTAGTATTATGGAAGGCATATATTTCTTCAATATTATTTTCAGCAATTAACGGTGCGCACTCTATAGCACCTTGTCCGGTTTCTTCAGCATGCTGAAATAATAAATATATATTTCTATCTGCTCCATATTTTTCAAGTTCCAGTGCTAAGCCTGCCAAAGAAGCCGAATGTCCGTCATGTCCACATTTATGACCTTTACCGGGAATTTTGGATGCATAGGGTAAATCACAGATGTCATCTATGGGGAGAGCATCAAATTCAGCTCTAAAGGCTATGCCCGGATTGTCGTTACCTGCTTCATACACTGCATAAAACCATCTTCCTTTGTCGACTATCTTTAGACTTGTATGCTTTCTTATGAATTCTTTTAAATATTCTCTAGTCCAAATTTCTTCATACGAAAGCTCAGGATGTTCGTGCAATTCATGTCTTAGTTGAATTGCTAGTTCTAAATTATTCTTATCCATTTAACCCATCTCCTTATATATGAAATAGACCCACAATTTAATGCCTTTATTGTATTCATCTGTCCACATAGTTCTCTGATTTACACTGCATAACAGTTAACTATACTGTACCACTTAGTATTTGTCGTTTCAATACAAAAATAAAAAGACCGATAATCTATCTAGATTATTATCCTTGTATTAATTTGCTCAGTCAACTTAACCCTAACATGCAAAAATTAATCCTTATTCAAATTTTACTATATCTCCATTGATGCTTATTGATTCTATCCTTGTAGTATCGATAGGCTTATCTGTAATTGCTTTAAGATATATTCTTTCATTGTTAGTAAATGAACTTATAAATGTAATTTCATCCATTGTACCATCGCTCATATTTATAAAAATCTTAGGTACTTGGCTAACATCATATTCTCCTGTTCCTAACAATGTAACCCCTATTTCTGAAGCATATAGGTGATTTAATTGCCATGTCCCAAAGTCTAAATCGCAACTTGCTTTTCTTTCCTGACCTACTGACTGCAATTTAAATTTTGCTTCCCAATTGCCCTTTATTTGCTCACCGCTGGATACAAAATAACCCTTCATAGCAATATCTTCAATATCTATTCCCTCTAGGTCAAAGACATATTCGATGTAATCTCCTCTGTCCATTGTATTACCTAATTCATCTATTCCAAAATGCACTGTCGAAGGTCGGATTTGTAAATCATTACCTTCAGTATCCGTAAAATAAAAATATCCATGATCATCTATACCTTCACCTGTCCATCTAGTCTGAATATGGAGTTTATCGTCAATATATCCTATATTTGAAATATACATAAATTCAATCCTCGGAATCTTGATATTTTTTTGTTCTGCTTTTAATACCTGTATATTTCCCTTACTCTCCCATGAATCAAACATACTGCCGCCTCCCCCGGAAACATGCTCCATATTCAATGCTATGGTTTCTGGATTGTTTCTTGAAATATCTTTCAATACTACTCCCGTTTCTACTCCATCAAAGACAACAGAATCAGACAGTAATGACTTAACCGAAAGCACTAATCTTTTACCGTCTATGTTCTCACCACCATTGGCTTGTATTCTAAATGCAGCTGTTTTAGTTTCCTCATCATAATCTATAATTTGAGAATTGAACAATGCCCCTTCAGATAATGAATAATCATATAAATTAGTATTGGGGCTTAGCCTATCTTGAGTTAAATCCTGTAATGTTAGGTAAATCACTGCCATTTCATCATCGTTATAAGCTGCAACAACTTCCATCTTTATTCCATTTTGTTCACTTTCTGATTCTATAGGCTGAAGCATCGGTACTATTTCAGGATTTAACTTTGATATAATTTTATTGAATTTTGGAATAGTAACTGCTAATACACCAGTAGAAAGCAACATACATATACCGATTATTGTTGCCAGCCTTAAACTTTTCTTACTGTTTCTAGTATAGCTTTTATTTTTTAATTGTTTGTGAACTTCTCCGGATATATCATATTCAGGCGTCTGAATGGTAGAAAGTCTGGATTTGATTATATACTCGCCATAATCATTTTTCATTTCTATTCCTCCAATCTCTTATAGTAAGAATTCTCAACTTCTAATGCTTTTATCAATTTATTTTTTGCACGCTCATATCGCTTTCTTAACGTATTGGCAGGAATCCGATAAATTTCCTCCAATTCCTTATAACTCTTTTCGTCAATAACCCTGCTAAATATTAATGCTCGTTCTGCACCTGTAAGTTTTAAAAGTGCTTCTTTTAAATCTTCGTTTATAAAATTTGCGGATGTATTTGATTGAATACCCTTTGTTTCCGGTACAAAAAATAGAAATTTCCTTTTCCTTAAAATATCCATGCATGTAGTATAAGCAATCCGATATAACCACGCAGACAGACTGCTGCCACTTATAAAACTTGTCCTCTTGTTATATGCTTTAATAAATGTTGTTTGAACTGCATCCTGTGCCTTATGATAGTCACAGAGAATATTATGGCAATATCGCAATAATGGCTGTCCATACAATTCGATTGCACATTCCAGTTCATATTCTCCTCCAGTAGAGAAGGTATTATTTAATGTATCAACATCCATGCCTCCACTCCCTTACATTAATAAAAACTAGTTTTCACTTCTAATACGTAGGAATGATAAGTTTTGTGACTATAAATTTAATTATATCGTATTTTTATCAAAAACAGCGAAACCTTCAAATTCCCATTATTTGAAGGCTCTGTTCATTATAATTAATCTATTAACTTATCTATTTTGCTCTTTGATTCTAATCATTAACAAACAAAACGCTCACAGGCAAGCTTCTTTCCTGTTGCTGTTTTAAAATTATCCTCAATACATTTTCTTATTTTCTGCTGATCTTTTTGTTTATCCATAGCTGTCATATTTTCAAGCAAATCTGCTTCCCATTGTATCTGAAAATCGAGCCCATCAATTTTAGAAGGAGTATGATGATTACCTATAATAAAGCATATCCTATCCACATCCTTGTCGTAGCCTATTTTTTTAAGTATCTTCCGTGCTACTGCCGGTCCTTCCCTTTCTTGATAAACACCATCTATTGAGCCATACTTTTTTTGAGCTTCAACAGCACCAATATCATGCAGTATAGCAACAATACTAATTAACTCTTTATCTTCTTCTGTAATATTCTCGTCATTCATTATTTCTTCCGCATTTTTCAATACCTTAAGAGTATGGTCTATTCCAAAGGGAATCGTTTCAAAAACTCTTTTCATCTCTTCAATAATTTTCTCTTTAAACACAATTTTCCTCCATAGATTGTTTGAACATTTATCAACTGATATTAATCTTACTTTGTAGTACAATTCTTTTAACTTCATTGCAAAGTTCTTCAGTCATATCACAGCATTCTTGAAGTGAAACTCCGAGAGTCTCAAAAATCCGATTGACCTTTATTCCATAATTTTCAGGTTTTAACTTGAAAGTATCTATTAGCTTAACTGCTTTCTTTTCATTGATGCAATAAACTTCGTTCGATGCAAACAGTACTTGATTTAGGCACGAAACTATACGAAAGATATGTCCTGCAACATAATATTTATCCTCTGTTCCCGCATTTGACTTGGCAAACATTAAGAAGAAGTCCGCTTCAAACATAAAAAATTCAATAATAGATTTCTTTAGAGCAACAGGATAAATTTCTGCTTGTTTTTTCATTTCATGGAAGCTCTTGTTTTTAACATATAGTTTCTTGCTGATTGCTAATTCTCCTCGATACATGGCACTTATATATCCATGGGAATGACCTGTCTGATAATTTGCAGTTACTATTCCCTTCTCTGTATCTTTAATCACTTGTTCAACGCGTTTAATATCTCGAAGAATTAGGTCTACATGATACCCTTGAATGACTAGCCATCCACCTCCATTTACCCAATTGCCCCATGCTCCGGGAGGCACAACAAGATCCGTTCTATGCTCATCATCCAATTCTGCAGCAAGTTGATTGATAGAGTTTAACTCAAATGTTTCTGGATTGTAGTAGATACCCATATCTATGTCCGAATCATTCGTATGGGTTCCTCTTGCACGCGAACCGCCTAATACAATGGCTTCTATATAAGATAGAGAGGATAATTCCTCCGTCACCAGTTGGATAATATTTTCTACCATGCTAGAGCACTCCTTTGTCAATAACACATCCTAAATCAATATACTCCTTAATAGGATTCATATATAGGTTTCTCTTATTTCTTAAATAATTATTATATATGTATTGAGTATACCCTGTTGTGTTAGAATAATCAAATCTAAACTACACAGCTCATCGTCAACGAGTAAGCAACTAGTCAAAAACCTGCCTTTATAAAAAGACAGGTTTTCTTCTAATTGCTGTTATTTTTCAAATTTTACCAAAAAACGATAAAGTATGACTGCTACTTCTGCTCTCGTGGCATTGCCTGTTGGTTTTAGGCTGCTGCCGGTACCTTGTATCAGTCCTTCGGCATTTGCCCAAGACATGGCATCTTTTGCCCAACTTGATATGCTCTTTGCATCTTCATACCCGGATAAATCAGCCCTTGTTGTTATATCATATCCTTTATACTTTGCATAATTCATCAGAATTACTGCAAGCTGCTCACGGGTTATAGCATCCTCGGGACCGAATTTACCATTGCCATAACCATTTACAATTTTATTCTCTGATGCCCATGCTGCCGCATTTGCATAGTATTTATCTGATTTAACATCATTAAATTCATTAGCCCCTGCTGATAGTTCTCCTTCTAATCTGTGGAGGATGGTTACTATCATGCCTCTAGTGGTAACCCCATTAGGAGTAAAGGAATTATCGCTTGTTCCCTTCATTAGATCCTTTTCGTATACATATTTTACAGCTTCATAAAACCAGCTGTCTTCTTTTACATCCGCAAATGGATTAATCTGTTCAACCTCCGGTTTAACTGCATTTTTAATTTCATTTTTTACCGGAATAGTAGGCTGTTTAGTAGTTTTGCTATTATCACTTCCTCCGCCTGTGCCTCCTGAACTCCCTGAGCCACCGCTTCCGCCATTATCTCCACCTGATGTCTTAGGTTCAATTTTGATATATTTTTCTGTGAAAGTAGGATTAATTGTTTCTCTTGCATCAGATGAACTAGTGCCTGTTTTAATTGTGTATTTGTAGTTTGAACTAAAAATAGGTTCTTTATTAAAAGCACTTCCATATTTGCTTTGAGCAGTTATAGTACCTCCATTAATAACTATGGCATCACCATATAAACCGTTGGATTGAGTGGAAGACAAATTCAAATTGCCACTATTTATAATCAATGTTCCGCCATCTGATTTAAGGCAGCAAGCCATTCCGCCCCCTTCTTCTTTTATAGTAATATTTCCTGTAGTATCAACTTTTATATCTTTACCAAGTATACCCATTAATTGATCGTAAATAGTCAAATTGCCGTTTCCTTCAATTTTTATATTCTTTCCCGGGGCACATATGCCAAAAGCAATGTTATGATAGTTATCATCCATTTCTTCTATATATTTGTGGAATCCTATGGTGTTATTGCCCACAAGCCTTATGCTTATCTCTTCTCTACTGTATATTCCAAAATATCCAGACTGTTGAAAATCTCCAAAGATTGTAGCTTTATCCAAAGTCAAGGTTCTAGTACTGATATCATAGCTTATATTCCCTTCAATATAGGAACCTACTATATTCCCTTCATTGGCTGAGTCTACCTTCACATCTCCGACTATCAATCCATATACCTTGTCAAATTGGGGTTGAAAATATTCATCATCTAGTGTGAAACTACAAGGCAATTTGATATCAACCTTATCACTAATGAAATTATAGGCACATTTCAATTCACTGAATTTACTCAGCCCTGACAAGTCTAGTCCCTCCAGATTATTCATTTCACAATCAAGCTCCTCCAATTCAGTCAATCCGCTTACATCCAATATCTCTATTTCATTGTTGCTGCAATAAAGATACTTGAGCTTTTTCAAGGCTTTTAAGTCAAGGTCAATCAGCTCATTATATGAACAATTTAATTCAGTAAGATTGACTAGGTAGTCTATTCCTGCAAGATCCTTTATTCCAAGGGCAGAAATGTTTAGATTTTTTATATCCTTTAATTCATTGACATAGATGGGCTCACCATCATCCTTATTCAATATATCCCTTATTTTCTTAAGGAAATTCGGATCCTTAAATTTCGCTGTTACTTCTTCACCCCAATCTACATGCCCTTCTTTTTCATAAAGTTTATCCGTGTCATTCCATGTATATATCCCTACGCTGAGTTTGCTCCTTGATGGAATGTCTTCCTCCGCTACTGTGATAACTCTCTGATCAGTCTTTAAAATGATTCCTCTATCTTTAAATTTTCCATTCCCATTAAACAATGATGACCCAAGCTTTAGGTCAACCTTTCCTCCTTCTATACTGCTATCACCGTCTCCATACCACAAGATGCTTGTACCGCCGGTATTTTCGACAGTAATTGTTGTATTATCATCTAAAAGAACATTCCTCTTGCCGGAGAGTTCAATACCTTTACCGCCGGTATTTTCAATATTTATGGTACTATCTTTAAATTCCCCTCCGTCTTCTGAGAAATAAATACCCGAACCTCTTGAATTTTTTATGTTTATTTCGGAATTGGAAATACTAATTGAGGTATCCACTAATATACCATAGCTATCCTCTTTGTTTTCAATATTAAAGGTACAGTTATCAGCAGTAATACTAGAGTTAATGCCATTCACATAACCACCGCATTTTATATCTGCCTGACAGTTATTCAGTTTTAAATCTCCGCCTTTAATGCCATTGCCATGATAAGCATCCATATCGATATTTAATTCACTATTTCCCATTGATAGGCTGCTGCCGCCTTCCAAAGCGATAATATCAAATGTAATACCCTGTGCCATCTCATTCAATAGACATATAGCAGAATCTTGGACTTCCATTTGTCCATTATTTACCTGTATATTACCATAGTTGCGGGTTTCTAAAACAGCTCCGTCCATAAGCTTTAATGTGCCATTGACCTTAATGGAATTAAAGAGGTAATTATTGCCAACCTCATAATCAGCTATAAAAGTGCCGTTCCCTTTAAGAGTTAAAGTTATATCATCTGGTATGGATAATTGAACATCACCGGTGGACAGGGTTATTCCATCATCTATAATCAGAGTATGACTACCGTCTATTGTAGGCCAATAATTCATGCCAGGATAATAATCATTACTATTTAGTGTAATGTTCCCTGTTACTTTGATTAATTGAGGCTCGGTCTTTCTAAGCTCTGTTACTAATTTTTCTGCCGTATCGACTTCTGTTGCCTTTGGACCTTCTATATTGATACCGAATTTAGGTATTATAAACTCAGGTATATCTATGCCGTCTATTTTAGCACCGCTGACCTTGATTTGGAGTTCAGTGCTGTTAATATCCTTATCATATATAAGGCTTTTTTTATCTGCCGAAACCCTGCCGGTATTTTCAGGTATAGTGGTCACTGTGGCACCGGTCAAATCCAGAAAATCACTTAAAGCAGCCTTTACCGGTCCCACTACAGGATTATCCGCATTATATACATAAGGATTACCTCCTTCTGTCAGCTTTACATCAATCCGTATAAGACTATCCTCTGTCCAATAGGAGCCTGTGAACTTTACTCTATGATCGGGATTTGAATAGTAGGCTATCATTGAGTTATTGTTTCTAGAAATATTATTATTAATATCGCCTGACAAACAGTAAAGTCTGCCTCCTGTTGCGTTCCAATGCAGCAAGGTTTCATGTGCGGCCCCTGCTGATATTTTGGCAGTACCTGCGTCTATAATGACAGTAGGGTAATAATCCGCCGTAGCACTTCCGGTGCCGGGATAGCTATATGCAGTTTCTATTGCATAGGAAACATTTTCACCCGGAAATATGGTACCGCCTCTTAGAATTATTGTACCGGACCCTTTAATCGATATAGCCGAACCAGCATTATAAGAGGTCTTATATGTTGCATTCCATATAATTTTTACATCGGAAGCTATGTTCAATACAAGCTGTTCAGTTGCGTTTTCCTTTGTTCCCGTTATTGTAATTATATTGCCCTCCTTTTTGGCATTAAGCCCCGCATTTGCTATAGTCTGTGTCAAGGAATCAAAGGATGGACTGATATCTATATAGGCATATGCTCCATAGCTAATTGTATTAGCTGCAATGGGAGGATTATCCATATCCAGATCTGCCTTGAACCGGTATACCCCTTCTTCATTTGGCTTATAATCATTGTACTGTTTCCATTCCTTCACCGGCCACTCTACGGTACCTTCATCGTATTTAGCTGTTACATATTTTACATTTTCATTGAGATAGGCCATAACCGCCTCTGCATCCTCATAGGTGGGATTATCTGCAAACCCTCCATCTACGTTTACATTCACAAAACCGGTTATAGTTACAAGTGGCTTGGGCTCGACAGTGCTGCCATTTACCGTAACTGTGCCTCCTGTTACCGAGATATTGCCCTCAACTATGCCTTTTACATCTGCAGTACCGGCTGAAACTGTCAGATTACCTCCTCTTCCTGAATATTGATTTATATCTCCGCCAATATACGCTTCTGCGGAGGAATCTATAACTTCAAGGCTTGCTATAACATCGCCATTATCATCATTAGTTTTTCCCGTGGTCAATCGTCCGCCTTTAATGGTAATGACACCTTCCCCGCCCGTTACAGCTCCTGTGCCTTTTCCTGTTGCCTTGACATCCCCGCTTTTTATAGTAAAGCTGTCGCCAAACCTTATCCCCGTACCCATTTTACAGTCAGCTATCAGGGTGCTGCTTTTTACAGTGATATCCATTGCAGAAATACCTGTCCCTCCGCCCCTTGTATCAACAGTAAGGTAACCGTTTATTATGTTTAGAGACCCATTTATAACCCCTATGCCCCTAGAAACATTATCACTGGTCGTAATTACATCTAATTCGGCAATGCCTGACTCGCTGCCGACAACATTCATATCTCCATTATATACATATATACCTTCTTGCGGACAGTTTACGGTCACCTTCCCTCTTTGAATTGTCAGATCAACCTTTGCAAACAATGAATAACCGGTATCGGTGTTGGATATTTTCAATTCATTACTGCCGCAATAGATGGATAAGCTTCCCGCTGTTTGTTGGATATGGCCTGTAACCTCATAGATAGTATTGGCCCCATTTAAATATATGCTTACATCACCTGAATCTCCCGCTTTGCCAAATAAAATCGGTCCTTCTATATTTCCTGTTATATAAAGGGCGGCATTGTCTGCAGACCAAGTCCAAACGGCATCATTTTGGCCTATTGTCGCATCATAGCTATCATTCCCAATTGTAAACTCTGTAATGCCAACTGAACCTCCCATTGGAGACATGCTGTTCATTATATGGGAGTTCTCCGGTTGCTCGGAATTCTCGGGTTGCTCGAAGTCATTAACTGTAATTGTAATAGCAGGTAAATTAAGACCCTCCGCTAACTCCAATCCATCTTCCAAATCTAATTGAGGAGTAAATATATACTCTCCTTCTGAGTCCCCATCATAATCCGGATCGGATACCCAGCATAATACGGAAATTAATTTGCTCTCCATTATTTGAGTATCCACCTCTTCTACTTCACTATCTTCTTCTGCTATGGACTCTTTGATTATCGTTGCCTCTAATTCTTCGGGAAGATCCAATTCATTTTCCTTTGTACCCAATTCAACTATCTGTAAGGATATTGATGAATCTAGATCATCAAAAGAGATTATCTCTGCACTATTATTTATGTCTTCTTCTGTTTCAGCAAATGCACCTATTGGCAGCATCGTTAAGATAATACATACCGACAAAAGCCGGCTTATGATTTGTTTCCACTTCACTTTTGATTTTTCTTTCAAATTTTTCCCTCCTTAATAGGATTCTCCTAAAGTCATTTTCATTATTTCGTTGTATGCCAGTTCTACCACAGGCAATCCATTTTTACGCCAATATATAAATCCACCATCTGTATCTGCTGTTTCCCATATATTAGAATCCTGCAATGCTCCGAAACGAAAATTCTCAATCCTCTGTTTCATATCAATTGTCACGCAGTTTCCAGTGTCAAATGTAATCTTCAAAACATTGTCCTCCAGCGGCTCAACCTTGGTAATGGGCTTGCCCCTCATAATTTCACCTCCTCCTTAAATACAAAAACGCCACTGTACTTTTTTATTGTACAGCAGCGTTTTATTTTTGTAGTGTGACCTTTTGTCACTATTTTTTAATTTTCAGCAAATTTTCCAATGCCAACCGTTTATTTTTGCCTTGCTCTTCGATACCAAGTTTATCAAAAATTCTGGAAAGATGATTTCGTACAGTTCCTTCTGCAAGGTGAAGCTCCTTCGCAATTTCCATGTTGGTTTTTCTCTTAGACGCCAATATCGCGATTTCAATTTCTCTTTCCGATAATCCATAGTCTTTATATTCTCCAAGGTATTCCCGGCTGATTTTCTGCCTTGAAGCACAGAATTTCTCTGATAAAGCTATAATCTGCCGGATTTCCTTTTCATATATTCCTGAACTTTGAAACTCTTTTAGCATATCCAATATATAATATTCACTTTCTGCAAAAGGCATTATAATCATATCAGGAATTGCTTTATCCAAAGCTAGTATCAATTCCTTCTTTGCTTCTTCTCTTCTATCTATATATTTAAGAGCTGAAGCAATCTGAATATGCAGCCAAATTTCACAGAGTACATTGTTATATATACTATAAAGTTTCTTACATTCTTCTTTTCTTGCCAGAACCTGTGTCCATTCTTCCTGTGCCAGTAATAGCTGATTATAAAATGTATGAAGCATAGGAGTTGCCGGAAACATTACAAGTGCTTCTTTTATCCGCCCTTCTATCATCCATTTAGGCGCTAATTCTGCATGTCCCAGAAGTGCATAAACAAAACCTAAGCACATATCCAATGTATTTAACAGCGTATACTGCTGTTCTTTGTATAACAATTCTCTGCAATCAAGACTAATTCTATTCATCTCATTAAAATTGCCATTAAAAATTGCCATACGTATGGATAAGAAATCGCAGCATAGCATAATGCTGAATTGATTTTTTCTTCTTGCGGCAGATAAAGCCATTTGATTGGAAATATCCGCATCAGTCAACTGTCCCCGTTCATAGAATAAGTCAGCCGAAAAAGTATGCTCCGCACCATTTCCATGTCCATCAGATACTTGATAATAAAAGGGCATACACTCCTTCATCTCCAAATTTTCCTCATCCGCTCCTCCTACTATCCTGTGGTACATCATCAGAACAGAGGGAGCTGAAAATGTCCAAGCTCCTTTGGGATCTACACTTAGAGATGTTCGGCTTAGCAATGAACAAGCTCGGCGATGATATTCACTCATTTTAGATATATTGTTATAAGCTAAAAAACTTTCAGAAACCTCTGCATCTCCAAGGAGGTTATCTCGCTCCTTATGTGTTAATGCGGTATCTTCCTTAAGCGACTTGAGCAATAGATTCTTCATCCGTTTAATCTCAGGAATATTGTGAAATGAAAAGCTTTTAAGCATACAAGCAACAAGCGCATAGGGGTGTCTTACCAGAATTTCTTCCGGACAACTTTGAAGCCAGATAAAAAATTCCCCGCTATGTTCAGAATTCAAACTTTTTGCCTTGTCTCTTTCTAAAGTTATAAGTACTCCTTCCCAATCCTGTGCTTTGGAAAAAGCCAGATAGGAATTGATATATTCCCCTTGCTCAAAATGCCATAAGCCGAGTCTTTTGTAGCTCTCTAGCTGATAATTCTCAGGCTTTTCAGCAAATTTCTGTCTTGTACATTGAAGCAGCATATGGTGATATCTATAAATTCCGTTTTCATTCCTTGTAATAAAAGCATTGTTTTTTGAAAGAGTATCAATCAAATTCACTGCATCCTCATTCTGCCACAGGTATACGGCCTGTTTAACAGTAAATTCATCAGCCATGCCAATGAGAATTAAAAATTCCTTCTGCCGCTCCGGCAAGGGTAATAATAAAACTTGATCTATCAGTGTAAATATATCTGAAGAACTTGAAAGCCATCGCCCACTCTGTACATGGGATTTGAAATTCAAATAAATCATTGAAATCCATCCCTCGCTTAAGTCCGCAAGAACCTCCAGCTCATCAGCTTTTGCATCCAGCCGGCAATTGCTTGCATAGGCAGCGACTTCTTTTGATTCCAATCGCAAATCATTTATATCAATTTCGCATAGTAGATTGCCTAAACGCATTCGCTCTTCTTCATTAAAAATTTGATTTCTGGATAAGAGAACTATATGTACACATTCCGGCAAGTTCCGAGATAGAAAGAGAAGCATTGGAGTCAGTGAATTTCGGCTTAGAATATGCAAGTCGTCTATAATAAAGTAAATTGAGGAATCCCTGCTTGATAAAGCTTCAGTTAAAAGCTCAGCAAGCACTGAAACAGCACCTATATCTTGAGGATATCCTAATGATTTTAACTGTTCTGCTAATTGAGGATATCCTCTAAAAGCTTTACAAAACCCATACCAAAAATCTGTAATACTGTCTGTAACTATCATTTGTCTAAGAATAATAGTATTGGAATGATTTTTTAATTCTCTTTTTGCCCACCAGTTTACAGCTGTTGTTTTTCCAAAACCCATGGGGCGATTACAGTTGTAATAGGATGATTGCTGATTTCGTTAAGTCTATACTTTAATCTCTCGGTGATAAAAATATAGTTTAATCTAGGGTAATGAATCATAAGAACCTCCTTTCCATAATGAGCCTCCAATTCCATTTGCATATGCTGTAGGTTAAATTTAAAATTCTAACTTCCCATTAGTCTGATGGCATACTAAGTGTTTTTGTCAGGCATAATTTAGTCTATATAATATACATAGTCTTTCTTTCTGGGAGCAGCCTCAGGTTCCGGTCCATCATTATATCCTAAAATACAGTTACCTATACCTTCATATTCACCTTTGATTCCAAGGCTTCTAAGTATTTCTTTTCCTTCTTCTCTTTCAAAGGTTTGTTTTGCTCTATGAATCCAGCGACTTCCTATTCCATTGGCATGCGCTGCAAGCATCAAATTCCCCATAACCAGACTTCCGTCATAAACATGTGTAGAAATATTTTTATCAGCAAGTACAATCAGCACTACAGGCGCACCATAAAACGGGTCCTCATCAACTCCTGCGATTTCCGCATTAATTTTAGACAGCTTATCTCGCAACTTTTTATTTGTAACAGCAATTATTATCGGTGATTGCTTTCCCATTCCGGATGCAGCATATGTTCCTGCCTTCAAAATCTCATCAATAATTTCTTTTGGAATCATATCCGGCTTATACTTTTTTATGCTTCTTCTAGTTAATATTGTATTCATTGTTTCTGACATTTAAAAATCCTCCTTAAACTATAATTGTCATCAATAATAGTATATAATTCACCTATCAATTTATCAATTGAATTTTCCCAATTTTCTTCTTTGTTACTTTAATTAAGGTAGAACTTTCCTATTCATTGTAACAAAAAATAGATGAAAGAAATTAAATTTCCTCATCTATATTGAAAATAATCTTCACTAAATTAAATTGTATATTTAAACTTTTCAGTAATGCTAATGACCTTGCCATCTTTTGCTTCTATAAAGTATGGTAATGTCTGCTCGGAAAGCGGAATATCATTTAATTTCCCTAAATGTTTTAGAAATTCATCTTTTTTGATTGTAGCATAAAGCCTGTTACTTTCTGGTTCATTTACAAAGTAAAGATCCACATCCGTAAATGTATATATGGTTTCATCAGTTAGCTCAAAAGTTGTTCCCCCATTATCCTTGTCAATAATTGAATATCCATCTGGGAAATCAGATTCATTTAATTTCAATTCTTTTACCTTTTCCTGATCATCCCATTCAACTATTTCCACTTCTTTAAAATGCAGAGTATTATCTTCTATTACAATATGCCCTACAAATCCTTCAGGTTGATTTGTTTTTATATTATATTTATCACCATATATATTGTAAAACTCCTTAAAAAGTTTTTTACTGCCAGTTACTTCTGAAATCTTATGTCCCAATGTTGAAATAGTCAAGCTATCAGCAACCTTCCTGTTGATATAAGATGCAGTGATTCCTACACCGTCACTATTTATACTATATTCGGCTTCACTATTTATACCATATTGAATATAATCCAAATTATCAATAAGTGAGAATAAAATCATGGATTGTGGTCTCCAGAGATAGTCTGAACTATTTGACATATACTTTGCTATTATCTCATTATTAGCTTGAAAATTGATTCGTAAGCCAAAAGGTTCCTCCTTAGTAAACAGTTCTATTCCACCAAGAGTTAATTCTTCCGGAAACTCTAAAAGATTAATAATATTACCAACCCTTGAGTTATCTCCTATATAGGTTCCTTTAAGCTTATATAATTCATCCATTTTGCCTGTATCTATATCTTTTTCTTTATTGAATTTATTGTTTTTACTTATAAAAATATCCATGCCTTTTTCTGTTTCTATATGTCCATAAAATACAAAAGGATAATTATCTTTCCCACCACTAAACATAATATTATCTGCTACAATATTTTCTTTACCATTAACTAGTTTTATTAAACTATAATAATCATTACCCTTATATCTAATAAATAATATTTCATTATTAGATATGTCCATAGGCATGAAGTCACAATTACTTCCTTCTGTTATCCTTTTTACTTTAGAACTTTCTAAATCATATTCATAAATACTATATGGCTGGTTTTCCCAGTTATTATAAATTTGATTATAATCAGTTATAGTGCTAGGATTTATAGCCTTCGTAGCAGAATACAATAATTTATTTCCATCTAGGGTAAAACTAGGGGTCATAGCCACTAAATCATTACCTGTAACATTGATAATATCATAGGATTTATCTTTATTGATATTTAATAAGACTACTCTCTTATTTTCAATCATATCTCTACCAGCACCTTCTATTAATCCAATGATATTATGATTTGGGTTTATGGTTAAATGATTTTTATCGGCTAGGGTAGTTATATCTGTAGGTTTTGTATATAATTCTTTTAATAATTTATCTTTATCTGCAGTATATAAGGAATTTATATCAGCAAATTCTGTATGTGTCTTTTCTTTTACATCATATATCCCTACACCAATTCCATCAGCACTGAGAGATCCGGAAGCTGGTTTTTCCATTATATAAATATACCTTCCATCATCTGAAATGTCCCAAACAGCAGGATCATATCCTATCGTCTCTTCTGTAGATTTTCTGCCTTCCACTATTATATTTGTAAAAAATTCTTTATTCTTTTTATCATAATTATTTAAGTTGATTTCTACTATCCCATCATTTGCTATAAAGTCTCCTTCTGATGTAGTCCATCTGCTATATTTTGCACCATAGACCATATTATTCTTTGATGTCATTAATCCTGTATAATAGTATTCATCTAAATGCTCAGTTTTTTCCCTAGAGACCACATTTAGCAATGTAAATCCCGGTTTATTATTGGAACCATATACTATAGTTTCATCATCTATCCAGTCATATGACCTATAATAATGCTCAATTCCATCATCTATTTTTTCATAGCTTTTATCTTTAATACTATATATATAAAGGCTACCTTCCTTAGTGTAGGCTATATAATTTCCTGCACTAGATATTAGAGGATACTCAAAGCTGTTACCATCATAAATCTTTATCTCATTTTCCCCATTTAAGTAGGAATAATAAAGCCCTTCTTCCTTTATATATACTGCCAAGGATTCATTTTGTACTATAATACTATCAGGTAAAATACTACAAGCGGCTGTAAATCCTGATGTCAATATTAAAATTGCTATAAATAAGGAAATAATCTGTTTTTTTCTCGTTATTTTAACTGAATATATCATATTTTCTAATCTAGTTTTTAATTGTTTGCCATTACTTCCCATAGCTGTTGTAAGTGAAGACTTCTTTAACATGGAACTGCTTATCAAACTCAAAATGGTTTCTCCATAATACTTCCTTTCATCAATATCCATTTCTTCTACTACTTTTTCATCTATAGAATATTCACAGTATTTATCTACTTCTTTTAACAATATATAAACAAATGGATTGAACCAATGAATGGCATTTATGATAAGTCCAAAGGCTTTTATTATAATATCTTTTCTTTTATAATGATTAAGTTCGTGCAGGAATATCATTTTTAATCTTTTATAATCTTCATCAATTCTTGGAATAAGTACTATAGGGTGAAATATTCCTATTAACATTGGAGAACCTATAGTATTGCAAGCTATTAATTGTACGTTTTTATTTGTATTTAAATTTAATTCATTTTTACATATATTAAATAACTTTACAATATTCTCTTCTTCTACTACTCTACTCTTTTTTAAAATAGATGATTTGAACCTTATATATGATATAATTTTTAATAGAAGTAAAGCAATTGCACCAATAAACCAAATGTACTTAATCATATCTTTATAGTTATTTATATTTAGTTCTATATTTTGAAGATCTTGATTTTCTGTTTGAATCTGATTAACATCTTTGTTTGTTAGATTATCTTCTACTTTATATTCAGGTATCCCTTTTTCTATCTTTGTATTATTTTCTATTCCTTTTGTCTCTTCTTTTTTATTTATGTTTTTCGGAACTGTTGATTCCCCAATTTCTGAGTTGAAAACATTAGATATTGGGTTTATGGGTAATTTTATAAAATTATCTACTGGTATAATAAAAAAAGTTAAAACTAAAATAAGCATTTTATAATGCCAGGATGAATTAAAGTGTTTCTTGGTTATAGGTTTTAAAAGTGTAAATATGAAAAAAATAATAGTTCCCGTAATAGACATTTTAAATACCATATTTAGGGTTTTCATATTATAACCCCCTAATCCAGTCTTTTAACTCTTTTAGATCTTTTTCATCAATTTTTTTATTATCATATAGTGATGCTATAAGAGACTTTACACTCCCATCATACATATCCTCTACAAATCCATTTGCCTGATAAGATTTATATTCTTCCTTGCTGATTTTAGGAGAATAATAATTAACCCTACCCTCTTTTCTTACTTTTAATACATTTTTATCTACTAACCGCTTCGCTAGAGTAAGTATAGTCGTATGTTTCCAGAAATTATCTTCTCCCAGTTTTTCAATAATATCTGCTGCAGTAACCTCCCCATCTTCATTCCAAATAATTCCCATTATTTCATATTCCGCATCTGAAATTTTAGTTATTTTCAATTAAATCCCCCCATTTCTACATTATGTAGTATTTCTTTTATTTTACACTCTGTAGAATATAAAGTCAAGAAAAAAATAGTTTGAAAGAGGCAAAAGGGTCTTTTAAAAGCCTCTGAAAACAAATCCAGAGGCTCTTTGTTTAATATACTTTTTTACCATCAACATATGTTTCAAGTACTCTAGTTTCTAATATTTCTACATTGTTTCCTAAATTGAATAAATCCTTATCAATAGTTATAAAATCAGCAAGCTTTCCTTCTGAAATACTACCTTTAATGTTTTCTTCACCTGAAGCATATGCCCCCTCTACTGTATATGCTTTTATAGCATCATACATACTAACAGTTTCTCCCGATAAATAAACCTTCTTCTCTTCACCAGATATATTTTTTCTAGTAACTGCAGAATATATATTTGGCATCGTCCTAAAGGATTCAACTGGACAATCTGTTCCAAATGATACGTGTATCCCCTTATCAATCATAGTTTTCCAAGCATATGATGAATTAGCTAGATCTCCACCTACCCTATCATTTACTACATTCATATCATAGTCAATGAAAATTGGCTGAACAAATGCCAATACATCCAGCTCCTTAAATCTATCTAACAATTCATCATCTGTAATTTGGCAGTGAACTATTCCATGACGTGGATTGTGTGTCGGATCTTGTTTTTGAGCATTTTCAATAGCATTTAAAGACATCTCTATAGCTCTATCTCCAATAGCATGTATTGCAACAGGGCAATTATTTCTATGGGAAACTAGTACCAATTCATTAAGCTCTTTCTGGGTAAACGCTGCTATACCTTTTGTAGTATTGTCATCTGCATATGGACATCTTAAAGCTGCTGTTCTCGCGCCTAATGATCCATCACTAAGAAGCTTTATACAATTTACACGGTACATATTATTTCCAAATCCGTATTTATACCCCTTTTCAAAGAACTTGTTAATAGTTTCGGGCTTCTGCAATAGACACTGTTCTCCAATTCTAATATGAAGTTTACCTTCCTTGTCCAAATCACTTAAAGCTTTAAAAAACATATCATAATCATAATTTGACACATAACCTAAATCATCAGTTTGTACAGTTGTTAACCCTTGAGCCAAAGCTTTATCCTGGGCATCTAGAAGTACATCTTTTAAAGACTTTAGATTTAATGTGCTAATTTTTGCCTTTAAATCATCTAAAAAACCCTCCTTAATTACTCCATTAGGTTCACCGTTTGGTAATAATTCTATTAAATTACCATACTTTTTTGCACTTTCCTTATTAAGACCAATTTTATCTAACGCTGCAGAGTTTAATACTCCAATATGAAAACACGCACGCATTATAAGTGTTGGGACATCTCCAGTTATATCATCCAAATCAGATTTGTTTGGAAATCTTTTTTCATCAACAAAATAATCATGATTCCAGCCTTCTCCAATTAGCCAAGACTTATCATCTTTTCCTCTAGAATAGATACCCTTCTTAACTCTCTCTCTTATCTCACTTATGCTTTTAGTTCCTACAAGATTAACTCTACTTAGAGTTTCACCATAATGAACAAAATGCATATGAGAATCGTTAAATCCCGGAAGTACAAACTTTTTTTCTAAATCCACAACTTTATATTCTTGATCACTTAAAAATTTCATTGCTCCTTCTATTGTACCAACATATACAAATTTATTTCCATCAACTATAAAAGAATCAGCTTTTGAATTTATATCTTCCATAGTATTTATATTCCCATTCTTAAATAGTGTTTTCAATTTTCGACCTCCCTAACCATGTATTATATATTGAGCGGCTTTTGGCTTAAAAGTCTCTACTTAATCTCAATTATTGACTTTTTCTCAATATTTTCCCAGATTTTACACCCGTATGAACTCCATTCTCTGCAGTCAGAACACCGTTCACATATACTTTTAAAATACCTTTGCAGACGGATTTCGGAGAGTTGTAATCCGGAGTATCCTGAATATTGTCAAAGTCAAGCAGAACCAAATCAGCCCACATTCCTTCCTTGACAAGACCTCTGTCAGGAAGTCCAAGACGTGCTGCAGGCAAGCCTGTCATTTTGTAAACTGCGGTTTCCAGCGGGAAAAGCCTTCTATCTCTACAATAATGTGCGATAACTCTTGGAAATGTTCCATACCATCTGGGATGCGGCAATCCGGGATATTCCATAGAAGCAGCATATCCATCGGAACCGATCATAGTAAACCTCTGAGACATAATATACTCGATATCCTCTTCACACATACCGTAATTTACTTCATTGACTCTTCCCTTTTCATCAGCAATCAAATCAAAACACGCATCTGCTGGATCCACACCTCTGATTTCTGCAATCTCAGCAATAGATTTTCCTATGGTCCAGGCATTCTTTTCACTTTCAGCATATGATACGAAAATATCTCCCCATCGACCAACATGGCTTACATTGCTCTCAACCTTAAGCTGCTTTCGAATTTCCGGATCCTGAAGTCTTTGAAGCATTTTCTCCATTCCCCCTTCAAAGCCCCAAAGAGGAACATTGCTATCCATGGTTGTGGAGGATGCGTTGTATGGATATTGATCAACTGTAACGTCATATCCCTCCCGCCT
>NZ_JACRTG010000005.1 GCF_014385195.1 Paratissierella segnis | reverse complement strand
TCTTTCAAAACCGGAGATCCTTCGGAAGTAATGTTTATACTGCTAAACTCAGGATGACAAAAGCAGTGATTATACTGCATAGGATGAATATTGTTCAACTGTCAACTGTCCTCTATCAACTGTAAATTGTATTCTCATCCCCAAAGTTCGACCCCAGCAACTCTTCACTCTTAGTTCTTCACTCTTACCTATTACCTGTCTTTCAAAACCGGAGATCCTTCGGAAGTAATGTTTATACTGCTAAACTCAGGATGACAAAAGCGGTGATTATACTGCATAGGATGAATATTGTTCAACTGTCAACTGTCCTCTATCAACTATCAATTGTATTCTCATCCCCAAAGTTCGACCCCAATAACTCTTAACTCTTACCTCTTACCTCTTACCTCTTACCTATTACCTGTCTTTTTTTGTTTTTCTCTCTTCACTCTTTCTTTTTTTCTTTTAATTGTGCATTGTGAACTGTGAATTGTGAATTTTTTAATAGTTTTGTATATTTTACTCCAATTATACCTAAATGTCTAGGGATATGAAACTCCCAAATTAAATGTTATAATAATAAGATAGAAAGTTTAACCATACCTAATAAAGTTGCACTTATATTAATTTATATAAAAGGAAGGTCTAAAATGAAAAGAAAGAGTAAGTTGCTGATTATATTTGCAATAATCGTTATTTTAGCAAGTTTTTCAGGTTGTGCAAAAATCAAGGATTTTATAGCTGTAAAAAAGGGTGAATTAATTGGTGGACACTATATAATCAACGTATACGATAATTATGCTAATAAAACTTTAACTGTTGATGGCAAAAAAATCACGGTAGGTATTTTGGAAAATAATGATGGTGATGATTCATCTTCTGAAGGTTTTGATTCCTCCGTTTTGGAGATTACTATCAATGGGAAACAAATGATTCAAGTAGGCAATACTGTAATATTCGCTGAAGACGGTTTGGATATGATTGAAGATTTTGATATGCCGGAAGAAATAACCATAGATAACGGCGGCGGATTTGTACCTATTGACAGATTTGTAAATAATATAAAAAATAAGATAGGAAAGAGTAAAACTATAATAATATCAAGTCAATTAGGTATCCCCATAGGAGTATATCAAGGCAACAGCGTATATATTACAGTTCCTAAAGATTTGCCTAAGATGACCAGATTAAATATTGATGGAAAAAGCCTATATATTCACAGGGCCAATTATGTAATCTTGGATTCCAATTTGCTATAGATAAAAATGCATCAGATTGGCTTTATATCCAATCTGATGTTTTTTAAGTTTTAAATTACCTCAAATCCAATATTTTTATTTTCTTCCGCTGCATCAACAAATGTCCGGATTATTTCCTCACCATATGTTCCTAAGTTTTCTATTAGAATATCTTTATTAATAAATTTAATATCTGTTGGCTCTGCAATCGTAGATAATTCATCCCATAAGGCATCAAGATTTTCACCATAATAATCCGGAAACTTTAGTTTCCTTTTTAAATATCTGTGTGCCTTAACCTTATTCGTCATTCTTTTTCCGTTTAATAAAATTAAATTCATTTAATTTACCTCGTCAATATAATTTTTCAAAGGATTTGTAATGGTCATTAGTATAAAATATTAAGCCATCATTTGAATAAACTATTCTCTCAGCTCCTCTATAACCGCCCTCATAATTCACATCACATTCATAATATTTTCTACCATCTGATTTTGGCAATAATCCTTCACGATTTCCAAATGAGTCACCGCCTATGCTCGTCCTGTCAGTTACATCCCATAAATTGCCCTTTTCATTATCCCATCCCAGATCCATTGCTTCTTTCTTTGTAATAAAATTTTGTGGCAGTTTACCATATAGATGGATGTATTCTGCTACTTCCTCAGGGCTTGAATATATTCCATCTTCATCTATTTTATTTTCTAATTCTTCCGGTATTGTAACTTCGCCATTATTTATTAACTCTTTATGTCCGGATGCACAACTGGTAAATATTACACTAAGTAATAGTATTATTAAAGATATTGACAATAATCTTCTTTTCATATTATCCTCCAATAATATAGTTTTGCTATATTTATATATGCTCTTCTCCGCTTTGCTTTCCCATATTTTCTGATTGTGCAATTAGTATCCCAACCATCATCAAGGCGCAGCCTATATATCCTCTAATTGGTAAAACCTCATGTAGAACTAAAGCTCCGCCTATTGCTCCAAATACCGCTTCCATGCTCAAGGCTATAGCCGCATGGGAAGGATTGGCATTCTTCTGCCCTATGGCTTGAAGGGTATACGCAACTCCGCAGGACATAATCCCTCCATAAAGAATTGGCATCAATGCTCCCGATAATCCGCTTAAAGTTATTTCTTCAAATATGAATGCAATTATCATGCTCAAAACGGAACATGTTGCAAACTGAACACTGGAAAACTTTATAGGATCTATATCTTTTATATATCTATCTATAAGCTGTATATGAATTGCATAAAAAAATGCTCCTATGATTTCTAAAAAATCCCCGAACTCAATAGTGAAGTTTTCGCTTATGCTTAATAGATAAAGACCTACAACTGCTATTAATGCCCCCAGCCAAGTTGTAATATGAGTTTTCTGTTTCAGAAATATCCCCAATATGGGTACAATAACTACATAAAGACTTGTAATAAATCCTGCCTTTCCCGCAGTAGTATAAATCAATCCCACCTGCTGAAAAGATGACGCCATAAATAATGCAAGCCCTGCCAATATTCCGGATTTTATAATTGTTTTTTCATCTGATTCTTTGAATTCTTTGCTTTCTCCATTGTATATTTCATTATTGGATTTTCTACCTGAAAAATAAAGTACGGGGAGTAATGACAAACTTCCTAACGCAAATCTTATACCATTATATGTGAATGCACCAATATGCTGCATTCCAACTCTTTGAGCCACAAAAGAAAGCCCCCATATTGCAGCAGTCAGCAACAATATAAGTATCGATTTTGTTTCCTTGGTTTTCATGATAATCACCTCGCTGTAAATTTCAAAATATTTTATTTCCACATAGAAAATTAGAATTTGATTAGAGGTTTAATTAACATTCTAAATAATCTTTAATTTCGATTATCTCATTATCTTTTATAAATACCCTAGGGATTCTTCTGCCCATCATGCAGATGAACTCGTAATTAATTGTACCTAATAAAGAAGCCAGTTCTTCAACTCGCGGATAACTCTCATTATCATAGCCGAATAATACAACTTCATCTCCAATATTAGCATTGTCTATTCCGGTAATATCTACCATCATTTGATCCATGCATATTCTTCCTACTATCGGAGCTCTTTTATTATTTATACAGACATCAGCTTTACCTGATAATATTCTGGAATAACCATCTGCATAGCCAATTGGAACGGTTGCTATCACAGATTTTTTAGAAGTTGAATATATATGTCCATAGCTAATACCAGTACCTTCAGGTACCGTCTTAATATTTGAAATCTTAGATTTCAATGTCATTGCCGGTTTTAAATTTATCTTGTTTTTATTTACTTCATCAGATGGGTAATAACCATATAATATAATTCCCGGTCTTACCAGATCTAAATTGTATTCTGGTAAATCAATTATTGCCGCCGAATTGGAAACATGCTTTACCTTCAATTCAATTCCATTTTCTTCTAATTTTTCAGATACCCAATTGAATCTTTCAAATTGAATCTTGGTAAATGATTTATCAGTTTCATCTGCCTTTGCAAAATGTGTAAACATGCCTTCCATCTCTAATTTTGGCAATTTGTGTATTTTAACTATCTCTTTTATTGAATCTTCATTAGGTAAAAACCCTATTCTTCCCATTCCGGTATCTATTTTTATATGGATTTTTGCCTTTTTGCCCTTTTTAACTGCCAAATCCGATAGAAGCTTTGCATCTTCGTAGGTATAAATCCCTTGAATTATATCATTATCTATTACCAATCCAAGCTGAGACTCGGGCGTATAGTTTAATAATTGTATAGGTATTTTTATTCCTTCTCTCCTAAGTTCTACAGCTTCGGATATTATTGATACTGCCAGTCGGTCAACGCCAATTTTTTCGTACATCTTTGCTAATTCAACAGACCCATGACCATATGCATTGGCTTTAATTACGGCCATAATCTTAGTATTAGGGTTTACTATCCTGCGAATCTCATTATAATTATTAGTTAAATTATCCATATTAATTTCCAAATATACGGGTCTTACTTCTCTCAAATTGTCCATAATAAACATCTCCTTTATTCTTATATACCTATAATATCCTCTCCATAAGGTATATTAATACATAAAATACAAATCATTATTCATTTAATATAGAATAGCTAATAAAAAGTCTTTCATTCAATATATTTTAATATAGATGAAAGACTTTTATATCCGCTAAATCTTTATTTTTCCCACATTTCCTTCAATTTCAATATTTGTGCCGAAAGGCTCACTCAATTTAGCTAATCTTCTCAATATAGACCGGTCGTCGGAAAGTTCCGGCAACCCCCTTTTATATCTTGGACTGTCATATCCCAGTGTTATAGGATATAGAAGTATTTCTTCTGTTTTTTTGTTTACTGATTTCCAACTTGCAATAACAGATTCCCATACATATGGGTTCTTTCCCAAGCCAACAGTTCCGTTTTTACTCCTAGCATCAAGAGCGTCTGCTGTATTGTTCTCATGGGTAAGTCCATATTTTTCATAAAAATCCGAAGGAAGATTGGATACCAAATCCGTTTGAAATATAAAATTACCGAGGCTGTAAAATATCGGACAATTTTTATAAATTTCAATTCCTCTGAGTATATGCGGTCCGTGTCCGATAACAGAAGAGGCTCCATGATCAATGCATTCCTTTGCAAAATCTCTCAAGAAATCAGCCGGAACACTTTTGTCTTCACCTTTCATTTCATGTGAATGAATGCTGACAATTACTTCATCAGCTTGTCTCTTGGCTTCATATACGGATCTTAATATTCTTTCCATATCTCTTGAGTCCGGTTTGGTTATAAGTCCTTCATTATTTCCTTCCTTAAATTTATATATACCGAATTTGAATACATCTGATGTATTTCCAACATCAAAGCCTTCTTTTAAATTTAAATTATTCATAGCATTTATATCTGTAATAGTTGCTATTTCTTTTAAAGACCTCATTTTATCTTTTGATATAATATGCGTCGATTCATGTCTCAGTCCATTAACTCCCGGTCTTCCTATCATGTCCCTTCTCTGCTCACCTGCAATCCATGATTCATGGAATGTGGAAGTCGCTGCAACAAATCCTACCCTTCCGGAAGAACAATTCAAATATTTAGGGTCACTTGCAGCTGCCATATTGCTTCCTGCTCCTGCATAAACAAAGTCAAAATCCTTAAGATACTTCTCCGTCGCTTCCAGTCCATTATGTGAATAATCTAAAGTGTGGTTATTTGCTATGTTTAAGAGATTAAATCCCAAATATTTTATATCCTTCAACACATTAGGATTTGCTATAGCCCAAGTGCCACCGCTGAATGCTGACGGATATCCTTCGAAATCATGGACTGTAACTTCTAAATTTGTAAATCTTACTTCAGATTTGTATATCAGATCTTTAATTTTCTCAAATTTATCATTTCCACACAAGTTCAATGGGGAAGTGATAAAGCTGTCTCCTGTAGCAACATAAGTTATAGGTGCATTCATAGATTATCACCGCTTCCATTGTTATCAGGTCTTATAAACTGTCCAAATGGTTTATTTATGATTTCTCCGTTACGCATTACTGTCTTTCCTCTGACTATGGTTCCCACAGGCTTTCCTTCAACTTCATAACCGTCAAAGGCGGTAATTTTGCTTACACTATGCAAATTTTCCTCTTTTATAGTCATTTTAGCATTCATATCTATCAAAGTAAAATCAGCATCAGTCCCTATCTCTATTGATCCCTTCTGAGGATATATACCAAATAATTTTGCAGGATTTTCCGATAAAAGAGATACCAACTGATGTATATTTATCTTCTTTTTATTTACAGCATCAATCATCAAAGGTGCCAAAGTCTCAACCCCGCACATGCCAGAAGGAATATCCCAAAGCTCCCCATTTTTCTGTTTTGCAGTATGAGGTGCATGGTCGGAGCATACTAAGGATATTATCCCTTTATCTATCCCTTCCCACAACTTATTTTGGTCTTCCTTATATTTTACCGGAGGATATACTTTCATTTTAGGTCCTATTCTGTCATAATCTTCATTGTTTAGATATAAATAATGTGGACAGGTCTCTGAAGTTATGAAAAGTCCCTTCTTCTGTGCTTCATCAATCAAATCTACTGATTCCTTTGTACTTAAATGCAATACGTGAAGTCTCGTTCCCGCAGTTTTAGCAAAAGATATCGCGGTTTGAACGACAGTTTCTTCTGCTAAATTTGGTCTTGCTCTTAATAGCCCCTCATAGGTGAAGTCCTTTTCTTTTTTTACTCTTGATGTTAAAGTATCTATAAGATCTGCATTTTCTGCATGTATTGCTAAAAGTTTGCCTGTTTTAGCAACCTCCTCGAATATTTCATAAACTTCCCCATCTTTCAAAGGCTGAATTACATCTGTATTGAGCGGATCATAATTATAAATCAATTGATATGTTTTACTATCGATTGCATACCCCCAGAAAAATTTGAATGCGATTACACCTGCCTCACTCAATTCAATTAAGTCCTTTTTATTCAAATCCCCTAAGCATAAACCCCAAACGGCAAAATCAACATGCGCTTTTGGCGTAAGATTTTTAATCTGCTCATGTAAATTATCAACATTACATATAGCAGGTATGGCGTTGGGCATTTCAAATATAGTAGTTAGTCCTCCCATTGCTGCAGCCTCCGTCGAATGGAAAAAATCTTCTTTTTCAGGAGCTCCTTTATCCCTTGAGTGTACATGTGTATCAATTAATCCCGGCAATACAAGCAATCCTTCAGCATCAGTTATTTCTTTGATTGTTCCTTCTAATTTTTCAGATGTAATCGCTGATATCTTTCCGTTTTTTATATATATATTCCCTTTAAAGGAATCCTTTGATGTCACAATAGTTCCATTAAATATGACATGGTCCCATTCCATCGTAATGCCTCCCTTGTTATAATTATATTAAGTTGTATTTATGGAGTAGTCTAATTCGAGTATATAAAAATTGCACCATATTTTTAAAGCTTGTTTTCTCTCATATAAACGGCATTTTTACCATTGATTTCATTAAATTGTGCTGTCGCCCTTTCGCCAATTACGTCTGCATGACCTTGTACCTCTTGAAGTATTTCATTCATATCAAAAGTCTTTGGTGCTTTATTTTCAACTATAATTTTTCCTGCCACTATAACAGTATCCACTTCATTACCCCTTGCACTATAAACCAAGTTAGGTATAAAATTGCGCATAGGTTTTGTATAAAGAGGAGCAAGAGATGCCTGGTTCAAATCAACCAAAATCAAATCCGCATACTTTCCTTCTTTAATTGAGCCGGTTATTTTATCAATACCCAGTGCCTTGGCATTTTCAATAGTCGCCATTCGCAAGACTTTCCACGCAGGCATGACCTCTGGATCTTCATATTTGACTTTATTTAATATAGCTGTCAATTTCATTTCATTGATTATATTATGGCAATTATTTCCCAGAGCCTGATCGCTTCCTAAGCCTACAATTCCTCCTGCATCTTGGAATATTTTAGCCGGCGGTACTATTCCGTCGATAATTCCTATGGAAGAAGAGCAAAGAATCATAGATGCTTTTCTGCCTGCCACAATTTTTACTTCTTCTTCAAGAGCATCGGTCAAATGGATCCCGATAAAATCTTCATCGAAATATCCTATTTCATCCAGCCACGGTATGCTTCTCACTCCGTATCTTCCTGTCATTTGCTTTGTTTCTCTTGACCCTTGCTGCAAATGCATATGAATTTTGGTATTTCTTTCTTTTGATAGCTTTTTGACTTTTTTAAGCATTTTTAAACTGACAAAGTCCGGTCCCTGAGGTCCAAATCTGATTTTAATTCTTCCGGAATCAATATCATGGTATTTAGAAAAAATATCAAGACATTCGTTCAGTGTTTTCTCTCCGTAATTGTCATCAAATATATATAGTTCCCCTGCCTTATAAGTCTTCATCAACGCATCACGAATACGAACGCTTACGTTTCCTCTTACTCCAATTTTTTGAATAAAGTCGCAGGAACCGGCAATATCAGATCCATCATCTCCAATGGTTGTGGTTCCGTTTAATACAGCTTCAGCAATGGCTAATCTGCTTCCGCTATCCTTGGCTTCGATACTCCTCTGTGCCTCAAAAGGCGCCATTCCCTCCATCATCCAATTGCTTATATCCTGAGCAACTCCCCGCAATACTCCATGACCTGTATGCATATGTCCGTCTATAAACCCGGGCAACAGTACCTTGTCGGAAGCATCTATGAACTTTTCAGCTTCATAATTCTTTTTTAATTCACTTACAGGCAATACTGCCTTTATTTTCCCTCTGTCAATGGCAACTCCGTAATCGGATAAATATCCGACTCCTTCGCCTTCCAACGTATACATATGCTTCGTCTTTATGATTATGTCGACTTTTTCCATCATTAAACCCTCCAATTGCTTCAGCTTAGAATCACAACCTTATCAATCTTTTGAAATGGCTAAATTCCAAATATAAAGGTCTATATGATATCTTATAGCTTATTTTCTGCCATGAATCTAGCGTTTGTTCCATTGATTTCAAAGAATTCTTTTGCAGCTCTTTCTCCAATTCCTTCCGGATACTTTTGAATATCTTCTATATAAGATTCTTCGTCTATAGTAGTTAATTTCCCATCTTTCATTATAACCTTACCGTTTACAACAGATAGACAAACTTCATGTCCTCTTGCACTGTATACAAGATTAGGAACGATATTTCTCATAGGATAAGTATATACAGGTAGCATAGATGGTTGACTAAGGTCTATAGCAATGAAATCTGCCTGTTTCCCTACTTCTAATGAACCTACGGTATCTCCTAAATTAACAGCTCTTGCTCCTTCAATTGTAGCCATGCGCAATGCCTTCCATGCCGGCATAACTTCAGGATCTGCATACTTAATTTTATTAAACAACGCTACATTCTTCATTTCATTGATTATGTTATGACAGTTATTGCCCGGAGCTTGATCAGAACCAAGAGCACAATTTCCACCTGCTTCTTGGAATGCAACAGAAGGACAAACTATTCCGTCTATTATACCAATTGATCCCGGATTAACAATCATGGATGCATGCTTCTTTGCTACCATTTTTGCTTCTTCGTCGGTACAGTCAGTCAAATGAACAGCAATAAGGTCTTCATCCAAAACCCCAAGATCATCAAGATAGTCTACAGGACGCTTTCCATATCTCTTCACGATTTGATATGTTTCTCTGTCTCCTTGTTGTACATGCATATGAATTTTTGTTTTTCTTTCCTTTACTATCTTCTGGATTTTCAATAGCAAATCAGCGCTTACAAAATCTGCTCCTTGAGGTCCGAAAAGAATTCTGATCCTTCCGTCCCCTTTATTATGCCATTTATCATAAAGAGCCAGATTCCTATTAAGGCTTTCTTCTCCCATCTCGTCATCGAATTCATAAAGTTCTCCGGGATTGTAAACTTTAAATTTTGCGGATCTTACTGTTTGTGCAAGATTGCCTCTAGCTCCTACCTTATCTATAAAATCGCATATCAACTCCATCTTACCGTTGAAGTCTCCCAAAGTAGTAGTTCCTGCTTTTATAGCTTCAATGATGGCAACTCTGCTCCCTACACTTTCTTCTTCTTCGGTGGTTACATTATCAAACGGTTGAACCCCATACATCATCCAATTTTTGGTATCCTGTGCTAAACCTCTCAATATATTATCACCGGTATGCATATGCCCATCTATGAATCCCGGGAAAATCGCATGATGATCCATATTTAAATTCTCTTCTGCAACATATTTACTGTCTGCAACACTGTCTTCCAATATATCGATTATCTTACCGGAATCAATTACCATTGATACCCCGGTTTTATAACCTACGCCTTCTCCTTCCATAGTATAGAAATGTGGCGCATGTACAATCATGTCTACTTTTTTCACAATCATTGCTCCTTTCATTTTTTAATTTTATGACAAATCTTTTTCACATAACTAATGTAGCATATAAGCTTAAAGGGTCTTCTTATTTAGGAAGACCCTTTAATTCAGTTTCTATAATCCTTAAATCTTATTTATTGCCGTCTTCATTACCATATTTCTTTTTACAATAGAAGTACATCGGGAATCCAATAGCTGCAACAACAACTGATATAATTGCAGTTATAGTATCTTCAAGGAATGTCGATACCAAAAGATAACCTCCACCGATAGCTCCTATTATAGGTATTATTGGGTACAATGGTACATGATACAATTTATCATTTCTTTCATATTTCTTTCTCAGTATAAATACTCCCAATACTGTAAATACGAAGAATACCCATCCTGTAAATATAGTTAAATTAGTAATTGAATCAAATGTACCGGATAATATATAAATCATACACATAGCTATCATAAAAATTAATGAATTAATAGGAGTATCATATTTAGGGTTAACATGACCTAAAAATTTTGCACCTATTGTTTGTTTCTTCTGTGCAACTGCCAATGTTACTCTAGCTCCGTTGAGTATTTGTCCGTTAAGAGTTCCTGCACTTGATATCAGCATACCTATTGAAACTAATGTTGCTCCAAAATTACCAAACAGAGTCTGTGCCGCCTGTACGCCTACACTACCTGTTCCCGCTATTATTTGATCAGTAGGAACAGTCTTAAATATTACAACGTTAAATATTGCATATACAGCTGTTACAAATGTCAATGAAATGATAATTGATTTAGGCAGATTCTTTTCGGGCTCTACCATCTCACTACCTAATGTACATGTAGTCTGCCAACCATCATATGCCCATAAAACTCCCAACAATGCCACACCAAATCCTCCTGCTGCAGTTCCTCCTACCAATGAAAAGTTAACTGCACCTGGTATTTCACCTTTAAACAATCCAAACAAAACAATAGCAAATATAGGAACTAATTTCCCTACAGTAGCTACAACCTGAAGCTTCATGGTTGCTTTCGTAGATAACATCTGAATACCGGCAAAAAATAATACCATAAATATTGCTAAAACTTTAAGCCCTGTATTTGAAAGCGGAACGAAATAAGAAGCAAATGTAGCAAAAGCTATCGCACTTGCTGAAGCTCCGGTCGGAGAACCTATAAGCATATTAATCCAACCATACATAAAACCGACCTTTTCTCCATACAGTTCGTTAAGATAAGTATACATTCCACCTAGTTTTGGAATATATGCAGCTATTTCTGCCATCGTCAATGCACTACACAAGGAAATCAAGCCACCGGCTATCCACAATATAAGTGACATCCCGGTTGAACCGGTATTCATCAGTATGGTGGCAGGCTTTAGAAATATGCCGGTACCAATTACAAATGCTATTGAGTGGATTGTCGCCTCAAATAATGTAAGATTCCTTTTCAAATGTCCTTCTTCCTGTTTGATGTCGTTTTTCTTCTGTTCTGACATAATTATACCCTCCTTAATAAATTTATTTGATGCATTTATTTCATTTATCCCCTAATGAGTTAAGGAAATAATTGAAAGCAATAATATTTAGAAAACCTTCTGCTATATTTCTAACAGATAGTCAACTACCTCTTCTACTTTTCCATCTTTTATATAAACTCTTGGAAGTCTTTTATTCATCATGCAGAATACTTCAGCGGGGATGCCTCCTATTTTCATAGCTATTTCTTCTATCGTGATTTCTTTATCCCCGCTTTTCCCCATGAGTACCACTTCATCGCCCACTTTTACATCCAATTCTGTAACATCTATCATCAATTGGTCCATGCATATACGTCCGACTACAGGTACTATAGTATTTTTTACTATAACACTGCCCTTATTGCTGAGCGATCTACTGTATCCATCTGCATATCCAATAGGTACCGTGGCTATTTTAGATTTTCTTAAGGTTTCATATGTTAAGCCATAGCTTATTTTCTCCCCTTTTTCTATTTCTTTTACATTGGAAATTTGAGCTTTTAAAGATAGAATATTCGTTAGATGAACCGTATCTCTATCTTCATCGGGAGAAGTATAAACCCCATACAATATTATCCCCGCTCTTACCATATCGTAGTCTAGTTCTCTGTATCTCATTATGGCGGCACTGTTGCTTACATGTCTTAAGGGTATCCTTAGCCCAAGTTTTTTTAATCCATCAACTATATAATCGAATTTTTTTGCTTGATTAAATGTGTAGGAAGGATCGTTGTCAGATGCAGCAAAATGAGTAAATATCCCCTCTATTTTTATATTATTCATACTATATATTTTCTGGATTGCCATTATACTTTCCTCTGTAGGCATAAATCCCAGTCTGTTCATTCCGGTTTCGATTTTTATATGAATCAAAGCATCTTTATTGAGTTTTTTAGCCAGCTCAGAAGCTAATTTTGCTTGTTCAACCATATAAACAGTAATATCAATATCTTCCTCGATAGCTTTTTTCATCAGATAATCCGGAGTATACCCCATTATTAAAATCTTTGCCCCTTCAATAGATTTCCTTATATGAAGTGCTTCAGATAAAGTAGCTACTCCAAATTTATCCACGCCTTGTTTCATAAGTTCATTTGCAATCTGTATAGCTCCATTTTCATATGCATCTGCTTTTATTATTGCCATTAAGTCGGTCCCTTTATTCAACGCTTTTCTAATCTGGTTATAGTTACAAGCAAGGTCGTTTAAATTGATCTCTAACCAAGCAGGTCTTGTCAATTCTTTCAAAATACCACCTCTATATACTAAAGTTACCGCTCATTATTATATTGTGGAATGAACTAAAGTTTATTAAATTACTATTAAGCAAATACAATTTGGTTATTTATTATTTTATTTTAAGAGGTTCATAATAGTTTTATACACAAGCACAGGAGTCACTTCGAAAGAATATCTTTTCTCAAGTCTTTCTGTGAATTTATGTGCATCTTTTCCAAATGTTCCTATATCAAGTACAGGTAAATCCAATTTTTGCATGTCTTCTAACGGTAGATTATATTTGGTGCCGAACCCAGGCATGTTATTCTTTAATGCAGCTATAATTTCAGGGTCTTTAGGTGCTGCTCCGTAGCTTAAATCAGATATATAAGGGAAAAATTTCTTATATACAAGTTTATATTCCGATTCAGTCGTATTAACAGCATCTTCAACTGCTTCCAGTAATGCTTTTTCCTTAGGTTGTTTCCCTTCCACATAAATGTGAGGATAATATGGCGGAGCAAAGTAGACTATAACTACAGGCTCCCTGTCAGACCAAAGATTATGAACTAATTCAACAAGCTTAAGTGAAAAATCTCTATTATCAATGGAATCGTCCTTAAGCATTTCTTCAGTAAGTTTTGCAATCTTTTCATCCAACTCATTTCCTATTTCTTCTTTTACTTTTTTGTATAAATCATCATAGGACATAACCCTTGCTTTCCAATCAAATCTCTTGTATTCCCTATCTGTCAATTTACAGAATCTTTCATACTGCTCATTTAAACTATCAATTGTAGACTGGAAAGCTTCCATTGCAGCATCTTTCATCTTTTCCAACACTTCATCCGGTGTACTGCTGTGGGTTGCATAGTTGAAAAATAATGTTGAAGTCTTTGATGTCTGCACAGAATATTCAGTTTTCAAATCCCTTTGCTTTAAAGTAATCGGAGGAAGCGTAACTTCTCCTTCGACTATGTCACAGAAATCCGTATTCAAGTTTATTCTACTTGTTATTGCTGAAGCTATTTGGTTTGAATCTATTCCTTTAAACGCTTCACCAACATGTGTTTCTTTTCCTACTACATAAAAGGAAGGCATCAATTTTCCTACAGTTCCTACATAAACATATTTGTTTTCATCGCCTTCAAATTCAGATGTCATATAATCCGTATCCAGAAGCGCAAGATATTCCAGCCCTTCCTTTTCTTGAAGTTTCACCAGCTCAGGTATTACGGACAGCATTCCTTTAGAATTGCTTTCTTCATCGCAAACAGCAGCATAAATTAAATTGCCTTCAAAATTCTCTATATCTTTTGATATCTCTTCCATGATTGCCATTATTACAGCGTCTCCGGCTTTCATATCAAATAATCCACGTCCAAAGAGATACTTCCCGGACTCTAAATCCCTTCTTGCCTCATCTGGCAATGTATGAGCTATTTCCTTAAACTTTTCTGTAAGCTCATAAGGCTTGCCTGCATACTCTTTAAGGCTGCCGTAATCGGAAATTCCTACGGTATCGGTATGTCCTATTAAGATAACGGTTTTTTTGCTGCTTCCTTTCTTCCCTCTTAATAGCGCAACAACACTTTTTCTTCCAAGTTTATCATCCTCGGCATCGACGAATCTTAAATCTTCAGGGTGATCTTTGTAATAATCCATTTCGGATAATATATCATATACCTTTTGGCTTACATCAAGTTCCCCTTTCGTATCTACTACGCTAACCTGATTCGTTAATTCTACTGCAAGTTGTTCAATTCTTTCTGAACTTATGTTTTTCAACCTTATTCCTCCTACTATTTATTTTATTTAATAATCCTTAATACAAATATCTGATTATTTTTAATATCTAATATACCCAAAATAAAAGGTTACTATTTATAAGTTAATAAGAATTATTATTCTACTTTTGTAGACTCATTTTTATATAGCAAAGATAATTTAATTATTTAACATATTTCGTACAACTAAGTCAATTAATTGAGGGGTTTTATAAAACAAATCCTCTTTCCAAACCCTTTCAGTATATTTGTGCAAGTCTCTGCCAAATGGTCCAACATTGATAACCGGCATTGATAACTCTTTGATTATTTCTAATGGAATATAATAAATATCGTTCCACATTAACATATTGTTAGATATATAATCAATATCTTCTTGGTCGGAAACAAACATTGCATAACTTAAATCTGATATCCCTGTAAAATAATTTTGTACTGTATATTCTTCATTAAAGTTTTCTTTAGCATATAATTTTAGCTTTTTAATGGTTTCATTAATTTTTTCTGACTTTTCACCTAATAAGCTATTATTTGTACTTGGATAATATGGCGGTGCTATTGCCAAAATAACACATGGGTTTTTATCCCTTACAAATTCTAAAGTTTTTTCAATAATTGCATTAGAAGCATCTATAGTAGATATTTTGTTAGAATTAAACTTATCTTTAATATCAGCCATCAGATTGGAATATGCAATTTCAAATTCATTGCCTGAATCTCTTAAAGCTTCTTCATATAATTCTGAATAGAATTTTACACTTGCTTCCCATGGAAGTTTATCATATTCAGTTCCTGCTATTTTATTATAAGTTTTGTAGCTTTCATTCATATCATCTATCACTTGGATAAATGCACTATTGCAAATCTCTTTTAATTCATCCATTATTGACATAGGTGATCTCTTAAGAGGCAATATGCTCATATACCCTGTAGAAGCAATAGGCAGTGATACATCATAAACTTGTTTTCTATCCTTATGATATAACCAAGTTGGTGGCGGATTTGTTGTTGTCCCGACTTTTTCTATAAAATTTGGATTAAGTTCAGTTCTTCTTATGATCTCAGATAGTAAATTTATAGGGTTTAAGCCCAAATATATCTAACCAACATGTGCAAGCTTACCTCGTACATATACTACCGGCATAATTTTGCCTATGGAACCGTCATAAATTGTAGGCTTTAAATCATTTCCTCTTTCATGTGGTTCTGAATTAAGCATCAATATATAATTTAGATTATATTTCTCTTTTAAATCCTTTAATAAATAAGTTGCTCCCCTCATTCCAGCTGATAGGTTTTCTTCATCAGGTACTGAAATCAGGACAATATTTCCGTTAAAATCTTCTTCCTTACTGTACTCTTCAATAAGTGACAGTTGAATTGAGCCCCCGCCCTTCATATCACTGCAGCCCCGTCCAAATAGCCATTTATCACTCATTAAATCATCATAAGCCTGCTTTGGCAATTCCATTTTATTTTGCTTGAAAGCTTCCATCAATTCATATGGCTTTAAGCTTAAATATTCTAATATACCATAATCCTTTGTTTCTACAACGTCATGATGATGAATAAATACAATAGTGTCATCACCCTTGCCTTTTAGTAGACACCAAGGAATTTTTCTATCCAGCTAATCTCCAGGAATATCAAACAAACCACAATACTCAGGATGTTTCTTAAAATAGTCTAGCTTTAAAAAATAATTTTCAAAAAATTTTTCAACATTGTGTTCTTCTTTAGAATTCGTATCGCTTCTGGTGCCTACAAAAGCCAGAAGATTTTCTTCAATAAGATTCTTCATATACTCTTTATCTTTAACCATCATATTCTCCTTTATTTAATCAATACAATGTTAACAAAATTTTATTATAACTCAATTATACCCACAAAAAGATCCACTGCAACTTCTATTAACTCATTACGAAAATCATATTCAAAAGTATGAACATCCGAATAATCTTCGCCATTTCCTAAATAACAATAAGCACCCTTAGTCTCTTTTAAAAAGTGCCCAAAATCATCGGAGCCACGAAATGCTTCCTTCAGTTCAATCAATTCAAAGTCCTTCTCTTTTGCAACTTTTCTTATCTTATCAGAGCTTTCCTTATAATTAGCTGTTTCAGGAAACTCGTCATAATATTCGAAGCTAACTTTTAATCCATATTTTCCAGCTTGATCCTTAGCAATATCTTCTAGGTTTTTTTGTAATGCCATCAGTTCATTCTCATACAAAGCTCGAATGGTTAATAAAAGATCCCCTCTGCCTGCACTTACTCCAAATGCTCTTTCACCTATATCGACTTGAACAACGGTACATAATACCAATCCTTTATTTTTCTTATCATTTATCAAGTCAGGAATGGAATCGATTATTTTAGCTATTGCAAAAGAAGGATTTTTTCCGCGTTCCGGTTCGCTGGCATGTGAAGGCGCCCCTTCCATATGGATAACCATACCTTTCGAAGCGCAATTAACTGTTCCATCCTTAACATTTACAGATTTAAAAGGTCCAACGTTCATATTGTGAAATGCAAATATTTCATCTATGTTATTTTCTTTGATAAATACTGCAGCTTCCTTAGCTCCGGCTCCTATTTCCTCAGCATGCTGGAACAGGAAAAAAACATTTTTATCTGCTCCTTTCTGGTCTACTTCCAATGCTAACCCCGCAAGAGCAGCCGCATGTCCGTCATGTCCGCATTTATGTGATACTCCCTTTATCTTTGAATTGTATGGAATGTCAAGATTCTCATCTATTGGAAGAGCGTCGAAGTCAGCTCTGAAAGCTATATTCTCCTTTGCATTTTTAGCTCTGTATACAGCATAAAACCAGCGGCCTCTATCCACTATTTCAAGCTTTGTATGCTCCTTTAAGAAATCAATTAAATGTTGTTTTGTCCATACTTCTTGGTTTGAAAGTTCAGGATGTGCATGTAATTCATGACGTAATTCAACTGCAAGATCATAATTTTTTTTATCCATATATACCCTCCTTATAATTGTGATAAAAATCAGATTCTATTAGATTATCTTTTTATCAACGTAAGCACTTGTCATAGTCTTTAATATGCTGCCGTATTTAAGTTTAAACTTTATTATATCTCCGGTTTGATAATTTGTTTCACTATCTGTCACATCGACAATTAAATGATCGGAACTTGCTCCCAATATAATTATTTTTTCGTCTAACGGAATAATGCTTGTATCATCCAGATCTTGTTTTCCTACAGCGCAAATTGCTCTTTCACGAATTCCCCTATCTACATAAGAGGGAGTATTCCCAAAGGCATCCATTCCAATTTTACCTGTTGGTACTGAAGGTTTTGTCTTAGCCTCAATAATCTCCGCTTCAAGGATAAATGCATCATTATAAGTATTATCTATTCTTTTTCCATAGGCTGTTTCAGTCCCGCAGACTAAGGACTCCCCGAGTCTCAAATTATTGACCCCATTTAACGCTTTGCTGCCCAGTAGATAAACTGAACTGGAATTTCCTCCGGAAATAATCTGAAGCTTTATACCATATCTTCTTTCTATTTCCTTTCCGATATTTACAAGTCTTCCTATGTTATTTTCATCAGGTATGACCCCTCCATAACATGTTAAATTAGTGCCTATGCCCAATAATTCAATTCCTTTTAGATCTTTTATTTTATCAATTGTTGAAAAAATCTCTTCACCACAATATATACCCTCTCTTAAATCACCTAAATCCACCATTAGAATCACGCCATGAATTTTCCCTTGTTTAATAGCCGATTTTGAAATCGCTTCCAAAACCTTAACTTCCGAATTTAAGGATATATCCGCATATTCAACAACCTCATCTGCCTGCGAAAGCATAGGTAATCTTAATAGTATTTTAGGAAGGTCAAATTCTTTTAGCTTTATAATATTTTCTATTCTTGAATCCGCCAAATATTTTACTCCGCCATCAATAATTGCCTTTGTTATATCTTTATTAGCACAAAATACCTTGGTTACACCTGCCACTTCAATTCCATTTTTTGCAGCTAAGTTTACAAGGGTTTCAGTATTGTGTTTAATTTTTTTTGTATCAATTATAAGTCTTGGATAAGTCATTTTGACTCCTCCTTAAATCCTAAACTATTCTTCAATAGTCTAAGAGCCATTTCAGGATACTTCTTAGACATTACCCCTAATGAAGCCATTATATAATCGTTATCAATTAAAATTGTAGCTTCTGTATTTGGCAATAATTCTGTATCATTAGCGTTTTTAGCTATTTGTTTTAAAATTTCTACTCTTTTAGGCAATCTGGTCAGAGCTCCTCCGGTACCGATTATATATTGAGTCCTCGTCAAATCTTTACCCTCTGCAATTGTCTTTTTGCCCCCAGGTCCATATATTTGTCTAATATGTCCGCAGTGTCTTTTTATAGCTGTTAATGTAGCATGAAGTGTAAGAGCTTCAACAAATTCTTTCTCTTCATCGGATTCAGGAATTGGCTTATGATTGTTAATAAGATTATCAAGCTTTTCAGCGCTAATTTTTAGTTCTTTTTCCAATTCTTCTTTACCTATTAAATCAACTATATTATGCATATTCACATATACACCCAAATCGCCTTCAACTGTCCTTTTTGCTTTTGGCTCCGGACTTAATAATATCCTAGATATTTCTTCGCTTTCATCAGTAACAGAATGTATATCCGTTGTAGCGCCACCTACATCTATTGTAACTAAATCTCCGATATCTTCATACAAAAGCTTGCTTGCTTCCATAACCGCTCCCGGAGTAGGCATTATATTTCCGGTAACCATTTCTCTGATTTTTTCCATTCCCGGAGCATGAATGATATGTTTTTCGAAAACATTTTGTATTACTGCTCTGGTGGGTTCAATATTCAATTCATCTATTCTGGGATAAACGTTATCTACTATATATAGCTCAATTCCTTTATCCTCAAAAATATCCTTCACATCTTCTCTGTTTTCGATATTTCCTGCATAAATTACAGGAGCATTTATTCCTGCTTCAGCAATCATTTCACTGTTATGAAGTGCAGTCTCTCTCTCTCCGTAATCTACCCCGCCGGCAATCAAGATTATATTTGGCTTTATATCAATAATTTTTCTAATGTCTGATTTCCTAAGCTTACCGGAAGTAATCATCTTTATATTGGCTCCGGCACCTAACGCCGCTTCTTTTGCAGCCCTTACTGTCATATCATATACAAGACCATGCACCGTCATCTTCAAACCGCCGGCTGCAGAAGACGTTGCTATGAGCTCATCATATTCTATATCATCTGAATTTAAATTCCGTTTTAAGTCTTCTATCGCATTTCTAAGTCCTATATTTACATCTTCTTCATTAACTGTGGTAGGGGCTTGACCCTGCCCTAAAAATTTAGGGCATGAGTCAAAACTGCCAAAAGCATTCATTACCGTAGTTGTTGATCCGATTTCAGCTACAAGTAAATTAACTAGCATGCATTTCACGTCTCTTCTTTACTAAGAATGTGGCTACCTGTTCTCCCTTGGTTCCCCTACCGAACCCGGCATCTACTCCGGTTTTAACAGCCAATTCATTAGAAACTTGAGTACCGCCTGCTATTACAATTACCTTGTCTCTGATTCCTTTTTCTATAGCTATTTCATTTAATTTCTGCATATTCTTATAGTTGATATCATCATGAGATATAATGGCTGAAGCTAATATTGCATCAGCTTTCAATTCTATAGCGGCATCTACCAATTTTTCTACAGGAACGGATGTCCCAAGCATATGACATTCTATACCATATTTTTCAATTCCGCCATGCTTGATATCTATAATCTCTCTTAATCCAACTGAGTGCTCATCTTCCCCTACAGTAGCTGCAACTATCTTCATTGGATGAGCCTTGATATCATTCCTGATTTCATCTTCAGTCATTATCTCAGGTTTTGGAGGTATAACTAATTTATCCAAATCAATTGTAAAGTCCACTCTGCCTTTGATCTCTACTCTTGTACCTTCCGCTTCTTGCATTATTTCTTTGTGGATTACTTCCACATCCACAAGTCCTAATTTCTTTCCTATTTCAATAGCTGCAAATTCTGCAGTTCTCTCATCAGTTGGCAGGAACATAGTAGTGTGGACAATACCATCACCCATCCATTCCATTTCAGGTTTTATCTTAGAAGACTTTCTTAATTCTTCAACTTCTTTAAGCCTTACATTTACATTATCTGTATCATCCAATTCATCAATATAAATAATCTTTGAAGGATCCTCAAAGGTTCCCCCGCCTATTAATTTTGCAGGGTCATCAACCAAACTCGGATCATATTGTTGAACGTTGTTGTAGCCAAAGTGCGCTGTAACCGGCGCCATATAATCTTCGTCTCTTTCATATACCGTGCCTACACCTACGCCGGCATCACTCTTTCTGATGATGCCGTCTCCGTTCCTTTCAGGATACTGTCCGGAGTCAACAAAAAATCCTTCTTCTACAGCCTTAAAATATCCGCCTACTTCTAATATTTCTTCCATGAACAGAACTGCTCTTTCTTTTAGTTCACGTACCTTTGTTCCTAATTCACCATCTCTTTTAATTTCAACCATTTCCTTAAGCCCATCCATGCCTGTAAAAGCCTGTTTAGCAGTATCTACAGCTTCAATATTGTAAATATGCCATGGGACATTTCTTCCCTCATCAGGTGTAATGGTTGATTGAATATCAGCACTGGTCAATTCCGAAATTAGCAGATTCAATACATGTGTTACCGTTGCTTCTCTTGTGGAAGACTCCATATATTTTGTATTTTGTTGTGCGCGCATTCTATATTCTCTAAACAATTCTCTTAATGCTACCGCATATGGTAAATCTATTCTCATACATGGCGCAGGCGGTGCTGTCGGCGGCACCGTTGAAAGGCAAATATTTTCTTTTTTCATGCCGACTTTAACGGAAAATATGGAATTAATAGCATGCTGTACCATTAGTTCCGGCATTACTTTCCATGCTTCTCTTGCAGTTGCATTGGCATTATGAGCGCCGTCGATTTGGGCCATGTCTGCCCAAGCCATTACACTCTTAGCTTCAGCTGCATCTACAAATGACCTCACCATGTTAATATTTCTGTAAAGAACATTATATTGCGGATCTTGATGAGCTCCGTTAACCCCTTCTTCAGCAAACATTACTGCAATTTCCGGTCCGGCAACGCCTGATACGTAACTATGATAGTTTATCGGTCTGCCGACTTCATCTTCTATAGCATCAATTGCCTTTCTTTGGGCTCTAACTTGTTTTCTCGTTATGGGGATACCGCCAACTCCTTGAGGAGTTCCTTCGATTAATCCGTCAAAATGGGATTGTCCGGCAGTTCTGATAACCATCAAGTGATCTGCACCATGCCAAGCGGCCATTCTCATTCTTCTTATATCATCCTCAAATCTACCTGATGCTATCTCCGTAGTAATAACCGGTGATGGCTGAGGATCTATATTGGAAAAGTATTTTGCAGCAGGCAATGGTTGACTTTGCTTTAAAGGGTCTGATGTTTCATAGAATTCAAATTTACCCATCTGTCGTTTCTCGTTTGCTCCGTCTCTCCAGTGCCAGCCTCTTCTTCTGGGTCTATAATGTTCAAGATCATTTAATATCTCTTCAATATCCAGTTTTTCATTTCTCTTCAGTTCCATTAATTGGCGCCTCCCTTAAACAAGCTGACCACTTCATCCCAACTATCGCCGTCAACTAATGATAATCCTGCATCCCTATAATCAATATTTTTAGCCTTTGCCAATTTATATACTATATGTCCTGCACCCTTGCCTATCAGTCCTCTATCAATTGCATTTTCAACTATCGCCGTTGATTCAGGACTTGAGAAACCCATTCTTAACAAGACACTTCTTTCTATAGAAGGTGTTGTATGCTTCTCGGCTAACTCAATAATCGGATCAACTATTTTACCAGCCAGTTCCCAGAATCTACTTTCCAACTCTTCTTCAGATAGATTCTTAAGATGCTGCCTTCTAATATCAAAATCGTCTTCTCTACTCATATTTTCCTCCTATGCATCAATTGAAACCTTTAAATCCGTAAGTGCTTTTCTAACAAATTCTTCATTGGATTTAGTTTCAGCTATTAAAAATTCTATATCATTTTTATTTACCTTAGTTGTACCTGTGTTTTTGACACTATGTTTAATTAATGATAATTTTAACTTATCAACATCTAAATCTTTGATTTGTACATAACTAGGATCTTTAGGCAAAATAATGTTTTTGCCCGGAACTTCTTCAGTAGGATCACCTACTAAAATCTCAATGCCATTTTCCCTTGCAAAAGTTAACTGCGGAAGTATGTGCTTACCAGCTCCGGTATATTCCGTTTCTTGAACTACGATAATTTGGTCTTCATCCATTTCTTGAGCAAGTTTAAAGGCAGCTGATAATGCAGTATTTCCAGCAGGACCTCTCTCTAGTCCTTCTACCTGAGCTAATAATTCAGTCATATAAAATACAGTACCTTGATTCATAGTAACATATCTATCTAAATATCTTAATGGTCTTGCTGCTGATCTAGGAACATCGGATCTATCCGGCCATGTAGCATATGGAACTCCGAATCCTGTATGACCCGTTGTAAATGATTTTCTGTTGAATTGAGTATCACTGGCCATATGAAGTCCTGATAAATCAACACTTGCACCTATTACTCGGGTATCTGTTGCACCAGCTTTTAATAAACCTCTTGCTGTGCCTGTAAGATTTCCGCCGCCTGCATTAGTTACAACAACAACATCAGGATCTTTTCCTTCTCTTTCCCTAAACTCCAATGCCAATTCATAGCCAAGGGTCTCTACTCCCGCTATAGCAAACGGAGTATATAATGAAGCATTGAAATATCCTGTATCTTCAAGCAATAATAAGAATGAATAGAAAAGCTCAGGTCCTACAGTAAGTTGCACAACTTCCGCACCGTATGCTTCGCAGGCTCTTGCTTTTTCAATTATTTCCGGTTGCCCTACACCTCTTGAATCATAGCACTCTTGAACTATAATAGATTTTAAGCCTTTCATAGAACATTGAGAAGCTACAGCTGCTCCATAGTTTCCGGAAGTTGCTGCAATGGCTCCTTTATAACCCAATTTCTTTGCATGATAAATTGATGTTGCTGCACGTCTTGCTTTAAAACTTCCGGATGGATTTGCTGCTTCATCTTTTACAAATATTCTTGCTCCTTTACCTTTTGGAGCGCACTTTCTAGCTAATGCGGTTAAATTCCTTAATTCGTAAAGAGGTGTATCTCCAACGCCTACTTCTTTTTGAATCTCTTCAATCTCTTGGATAGAATAACCGGTCTCCCTCATCATTTTTTCATAATCGAAGGCTAAACCACCTAATTCGAATTGATCAAAATCAATTCCTACAGCCTTCTTCATGATCTCGCCTTTTCTTGCCGTTACGGCTTCATAGCTCCTATCCTTAGTCATTTAGTCCACCCTCTCTGCTTAATATTTCCTTTGCTTGTCGTCCTATATAAAGGATTTCCGGTACTGCTTTCCCAAAATTATGTTTCCAGTAAGGATTTTTTTCAATTAATGTTCCTGTTACTTTACGTCCAATATATGTTTCAACTTCAACTTCATCTCCGAAGTTAGCATCTTCATTTAATAAAAATCCTTTATCCCACATTTCAAGAGGTACTTTTTGAGTATCCTCTGGTATTCCGGGGGCTCTTTCTCCGGCATTAAGCACTATTTTATGAATACGAACCCAATCTCCACGTTTTGCATCCATTGTCAAACATCCTTTCTATTTAAATTCACAGTTCACAATAGCACATTTCATTCTAATATAACTAAAAAACTCTATTTACTTTATAAGATATTACTAGTCTTCTATAAGATCCCTCATATCTCCCATAATTGCTCTTGGCACAGGTAGATCGATCATAGTTTTTAATCCGGGCCTTGAATTAATAACTTGCGGAATCATATTTACACACATTGCTATTGTACCAATTCCACCGGGAACTTCCGGATTAATTGCCATACTTATATCTGGATTCCCTTTAATTTTGATATAATCTCCTGTTTCAACGCCTTCCAATTGAGGTTCAACTTGTTGTGGATGAATCATTTCAATCTTCAATTCTCCATCAACATAACCATATCCTAACATATTAACTCCGGCAACATCTCCCGCTTGGACTTCAGCGTTAGGAGCTTTTCTGTATACATTAGATACTATAGGTGATTTTGATAATTTAACTTTATCAGACAATTTCCACCCTAAAGCATCGGTTATCATATTAACGGATTCGGCAAAGCCTACATGCCCTGCTAATTTCCCCGACTCATTCTTTTCATTAAAATCTTTTACAGTTAAACCAACACCTTGTTCATGCATTACTGCAGGTCCAAATGGGGATAGGTTATTAACTCTCTTTGCCTCTATATGTTCTACATCATAGCATGCTCCAGTCAATGTAATTACAAGTAAATCCATTATCAATCCCGGATTAATACCGGTTCCAAGTACTGTAACACCGTTTTCTTTAGCTATCTTATCCAGCTTCTTAGACAATTCAGGTTCTTGAGCTTGTGGATATGCCATTTCTTCTGCAGTAGTTATTACGTTAATTTTCTTTTCCATTACAAATTTACATTTGTCAAATACGTCTTTTGTAAATGAATCAGTGCAGATTAGAACTACATCAGCAGCCTTTTCTGTTATTATGTCTTCATAAGAGCCCATTATTACATCTTTTCTATTTCCTTTTTCCATTCCTAAGTGCTCATACATACTCTTTCCTATCTTTTCTCCTCTTGCTACAGCTCCTACTATATCAACGCCTTTCTTAGTTAATAGTAGTTCTGCCATTCCTTTACCCATTGATCCTAAACCCCAGATGATAATCTTAACATTGTCCTTTCTCATATACAAACACCTCCAAATTTTTGTTATAATTTATATTATTGCAAATAGCATGCCAAATATTTATAACTTTATAAATACCCATTATGGGACAAAATGATACCCGCGATACATAAAAAATTGCAATAATATTTGCATATTGGTGCAAATATTATTGCAATCGATTGCTCTTCTTCAACTTATGCTGCAAGGTTTGCCTTTTAATCCCAAGATGCTTTGATGTTTTTGTAATATTATAATTATATTTTTCAAGCGTATTCTTAATCAATTCATTTTCAATATTATCTAATATTTCCGGAAGTGATTTCTCATCCAATTGATAGTCTAGATTTAAAGGATATAATCTATCGGTGGAAATAAATTTCGATGACACAAAATAATCCTCAGTTAATATAACATCATCAAAAGAAGCAAAATTCATTGCGCTTTCTATAAAATTCTCCAGCTCTCTTACATTCCCCGGCCATGCATATTCTTTAAATTTATTGATTACATCCCCTGAAATACTTTCAATATTTTTATTCAAAACTTTATTATATTTTTTTATAAAATAATTACATAACATTTCTATATCATTTATTCTTTCCCTTAGAGGTGGAATAAATACATTTATAACGCTTAATCTATAGTACAAATCTTTTCTCATAGTGCCCTGTCTAATGCAATCATTAGGGTCTTCATTTGTCGTTGCTATTATTCTTACATCTATAGGAATATCTTTTGTACCACCTACTCTTCTTATATATCCCTCCTGCAATACCCTAAGTAATTTAGCCTGTAAGGATAAAGACATAGAGTTAAGTTCATCAAATAATAATGTCCCTCCATTGGCCTGTTCAAACAATCCTTCACGTTCTACTGCGCCGGTAAACCCTCCTTTTGCAGTCCCAAATAATAAACTCTCAAGCAAGGATTCCGGTATTGCAGCGCAACTCTGTGCAATAAAAGGCTTATTTCCTCTAATCCCGCTATAATGTATGCTTTGAGCAAATAATTCCTTACCAGTACCGGTTTCACCATAAATAAGCACACTGGAAGAAGAATCACCTGCCCTCTCAGCTATTCTTTTAGCCGATTTAAACCCGTCGCTATCACCTATAATGTCATCAAAATGATATCTCCTAATTTTATTTTTGGTATTTGTATCACCTTTAATGCCTGATTCCTTCTGAATTTTAATTAATCTTTCAGAAAGATCCATTATTGTAGTTATGTTTTGGGCCAATTCAACAGCTCCAATTATTTTTTCATTATGTTTTAAAGGGAGAGTGGAACTCATTGTCGTTATGCTTTTACCCTTATAATTCAGATATGTTTGTATATTATTTATTATTGGTTCACCTGAATTGGCAACCTTAACAAGGGTGGATGTTCTTTCATTTAAACTCGGGAATATATCAAAAATATCTCTATCCATTACCTGATCTATTTTTAATCCTTCCAATTCTCCCATCTTCTTATTATAGACAATAGTTCTTCCATTCGCATCTATCGCATGAACTCCAGAATACCCGTAGTGCAAAATATTTTGCATCAATATTGAATCAATATTAACCTCTTGCATAATATCACTCCACATTAATTTAATTTCTCCATATTTTAATTTTTATTTCTCAATTATTAATAAAATTGCTAAATATATAGTTTGAACCATCCGGTTTAAAAATAATTCAACATTTAAGTTTTTTCAACTTCCTAAGTATCTCTTGATATTCCTTATCCAAGTGATCTACATCATCCCTCTTTGATGGCATTGAAAGTTTGCCTATGATTTCCGAAAGCTTATTTTCTAATATAAATATCTCCTGTTCTTTTCTCTCCTTATTATAATCATATACCCTATTTATGACTTTTAAATATTCATCTAAATTGCCATTGAATATTTTTATCTTTTTATTTTCAATAGTCATTATATGGTCTGCGATTGTTCTTACAAAACTCCTATCGTGGGATACAAAAAATATCGTCCTATTATATGCCCTCAGAGCTTCTTCCACTATTTCCATGGAGTTGATATCCAGATAATTTGTTGGCTCATCTAAAATTAAAATATTTATATCCTGTAACATAAGTTTTGCAAAGGATACCTTCACCCTCTCTCCTCCACTTAGCAGACTGACTTTTTTATATACATCTTCTTTCCTAAACAAAAGCCTTGCGAGAAGAGTCCTTGTAAAAGTTTCATCATAGATACTTGTGTCCATTACATTTTCCAGTATAGATTTTTCATCGTCTAAAATATTCATATCTTGACTAAAATATCCTACTTTTGCGCCCTTTGCTACTTTGATACCATCTTCGCTATCCATAATCATTTTAATCAAGGTGCTTTTACCACAGCCGTTATCCCCTATGAGAGCCACCTTCCAGCCATTGTAAATATTAAGTTCTGCATCTTTAAAGATGATTTTCTTATCAAATGCCTTGCTTATCTTTCTCCCCTCAATGATTATTTTACTATGAAGTCTACTTACATCTTGAATATCAAAGTTAATGATGCCCTGCTCTTTTGGTTTTTCTTTTACTTCTAAATGCTCTACCCTTTTTCTTAAGTTTTTAACCGCATTATCCAAACCCTTTTTTGCCTTTTGTCCACCCATCTTATGGAGTCTTGCCTCAGAATTGCCCATCCTTTTTGGAGCCCCTTTTATGGATGCTGCCTTTTGTCTTGTATTTGCTATCACTCCTTCCAACCTTTTCTTTTCACTTATATATTGTTCATATTCAAATTCAGCACGTATCTTTTCTTCTTCTTTTAATTCCCTATATTTTGAGAAGTTTCCATTATATATTTTTATTTTCCCAAAACTTACTTCTATTATTTTATTACATACTTTATCCAATAAAGTTCTATCATGTGATATTATTACCAATGCCCCATTAAAATCTTGAAGTCCCTTTTCTAATAACTCTATTCCATTTATATCCAGATTAGAGGTAGGCTCATCTGCAAATAACATATCCGCCCTTTTATCAAAAACCGATGCTAGCTTAAATCTGGTCTTTTCTCCTCCACTCATATCCTCATTCCAAGTATTTGAAATATTGAATCTTGAGGCCATTTCATCACTAATATTTATTGCTTCGGATTCTTCAAGCTGAGATACAAATGCGTAGTCGCAATTAAGTTTAACACAGCCTTCGTCAGGCTCAAGCCTTTTCATCAAAATATTTATAAGAGTGGTCTTGCCCACTCCATTTACACCGACAATTCCGATTTTATCATCTGAATATATTTTTAAATCTTCAATATCAAGTAAAAGCCTATCTCCAAAATATTTTTTTATATCATTACATTCTATCAACAAAACAAAATCCCCTCCTATATCTCTTGGAGAGGATAGCATTAACTAATAAAACCAATAAAAAACATTATAATAAGGTTAAATTAATTAAGGAACTATCCACTCATATTTTATGCATCACAAAAAAACCCTATAGGCAAGTTGATACATATTAAAAAAATAATTTTAGTGGATTATTATATAATCATTTTCCCCAATACCTTAACCTTTAATTTATTTGTACTGTTTGTATTATTTATTATATTAATTTATTTTAATTATGTCAACTAATAGAAAATGTCACTGAAAACTAATCCTCAGTGGCATTTATTATCTCCTTAACCTTCATTAGACGCGTTATTGTACTTCTTTCGTTTTCGTCCAATTTCATTCGAATAAATCTGATTGTTTCTTCCAAATCAGGTATCGTCCTATATTCCAATGCATTTACCCTTCTTCTTGTCTTCTCAATTTCATCCGCCATCAATTGACAAGCCTTTTCCACTTCAGCCAACTCTAACAATTTTGGCATAATTCCATACAGTTTGGCTATCGCATCATCTAATTCAGAAGATGTTTGTGCAAAGCCGTATGGATAGATGCTTCCCTCATCATCTTCTAATTTTCTCAAAAAATTCATTACCGGAATGTTGACACTCATTACATTTTTTTTCTTTATATCTACAGTTATAGTCTCCTTTGGAAAAGCCACGGCTTCTTCCAGCATCTCAGGAGACATAACTGCACTTGCCAATAGAAATTCTTTAAATGAATCCTTAAGCTCTTCCTCAACTTCCACTCTCAGTTCCTTGTTTCTCCTAATAAGCTCAATAAATCTTCTCATAAGCTCATCCTGTTTATCCTTTAGTAGCTTATGCCCTCTTGTTGCGGTTGAAAGTCTTCCTTTGAGCTCCGTAAGTTGCATTCTGGTAGGGTTAACATTTAGTTTTGTCATCTAATTACTCAACCCCTTTGTCACCTTTATCCAGATATTTTTCAAGAAATTCTTCACTTATTCTCTTAAGCTCTGTTCTTGGAATAATCTGTAATAATTCCCATCCTAAATCTAAAGTTTCGATGATATCTCGATTTGTATAATATCCTTGATTGACATATCTTTTGTCAAATTCTTCGGCAAATTTGGCAAAAGCTTTATCTGCATCGGATAATGCTGATTCTCCTAAGATGGTAGCAAGCTCTCTAGCTTCTCTACCTGCTGTATATGCTGCATAAATCTGGTTCATCGTATCCGCGTGATCCTCTCTGGTCTTCCCCTCGCCTATGCCTTTGTCCTTTAATCTGGATAGCGAAGGCACCACGTTTATTGGCGGTTCAATACCTTTTTTATATAATTCTCTGGATAGTATAATCTGACCTTCCGTTATATATCCTGTCAAATCCGGAATAGGATGAGTTATATCATCTTCAGGCATGGTTAAAATCGGTATCTGAGTTATGGAACCTTTCCTTCCTCTAATCCTGCCTGCCCTTTCGTATATGGTCGAAAGGTCAGTATATAGATACCCGGGATATCCACGCCTTCCGGGTACTTCTCTTCTGGCTGCAGAGGTCTCTCGAAGTGCTTCTGCGTAATTTGTCATATCAGTTAATATTACAAGTACATGCATATCCTTTTCAAAAGCCAAATACTCTGCACAAGTAAGCGCCATACGCGGAGTTGCAATTCTCTCAATTACCGGGTCATCAGCCAGATTCATGAATAGTACCGCTCTGTCTATGGCACCTGTTTTTGTAAAGTCATCTATAAAGAAAGTAGCCTCTTCAAAGGTAATACCCATTGCAGCAAATACTACCGCAAAGTTTTCTCCACTACCAAGCACCTTTGATTGTCTGGCAATCTGTGCTGCTACTTCATTGTGCGGAAGTCCGGATCCTGAGAATATCGGGAGTTTTTGACCTCTTACCAAGGTATTTAATCCATCTATACAGGATATCCCCGTCTGAATAAATTCATCGGGATAATCCCTTGAAACCGGATTTATCGGTACACCGTTTATATCTATTTTCTTTTCGGGAATAATAGCCGGACCATCGTCCTTTGGACGACCAAGCCCATCAAATATTCTGCCTATCATATCGAAGGATACACCTAATTCAAGAGGTCTGCCCAAGAATCTTACAGTAGTTGATTGAAGATTGATCCCTGCAGAACCTTCAAACAGCTGAAGAGTTGCTTTATCTCCGTTTATTTCCAATACTCTGCCTCTTCTTTTTTCTCCATTTCTTAATTCTATCTCTACTAATTCGTCAAATTGGGCTCCTTCAACACCCTCTACTACCATCAACGGCCCTACAACTTCTTTAACTGTTTGATACTCTTTAAGCATTAAGGATCCCTCCTTTACTTATTAATTTGTCCATACTTGTTTTTATTTCCTGTGTAATTTCATCTATTTCAGATATATTGTCCTCTGGTATATATTTTGCCCTTGTAATTCTCTCCCTTACGCTCATATGTTCAATTTCTTTTAGATAAACTCCATTATCCAAGCCTCGTTTGCCTTGTTCATAAAATTCCAAAACCATCTTCAACATTTTATCCTGTTTTTGTAATGAACAAAAAGTATCCACATCGTGGAAGGCATTTTGTTGCAGATAATCTTCTCTTATGGACTTAGTTGCTTCAAGTTTCAATTGATCCAGCTCTGACAGAGAATCCCTGCCTACCAATCTTACTATCTCCAACAATCCCTGCTCCTCTTGAAGCAAATTCATCGCCTGTGCCCTGTTGCAGGAAAATTCTCTGCTAATATTTTCATTCATCCACTTATCCATACCGGATTGATACAATGTATATGAATCCAACCAGTTAATAGCCGGAAAATGCCTACTGTAAGAAAGGGCATAGTCAAGTCCCCAGAACACTTTAACTATCCTAAGGGTAGCTTGCGAAACGGGCTCGGATATATCCCCGCCAGGTGGTGACACTGCACCAATTACCGTAATAGCACCTTCCCTATTATCACTTCCATAACAAATTACTTTGCCAGCTCGTTCGTAAAACTCAGCAACACGAGAACTCAGATATGCAGGATAGCCTTCTTCTCCGGGCATTTCCTCAAGGCGTCCCGACATCTCTCTTAAGGCTTCCGCCCATCTGGATGTTGAGTCTGCCATTATAGCTACTGAATATCCCATATCTCTAAAATATTCTCCTATTGTAATTCCCGTATAAATAGAAGCTTCTCTGGCAGCTACCGGCATATTGGATGTGTTGGCAATTAAAACAGTCCTTTTCATCAATGATTCACCGGTTGACGGATCTATTATTTCAGGAAATTCCATAAGAACATCCGTCATTTCATTGCCACGTTCACCACAACCTACGTATACCACTATTTCAGTATCAGCCCATTTGGCAAGTTGATGCTGAATAACCGTCTTTCCGGATCCAAAGGGTCCGGGTATTGCAGCAGTTCCGCCTTTTGCTACAGGGAAAAAGGTATCTATAACTCTTTGTCCTGTAACTAAAGGAACCGTTGGATTTATTTTGCGTTGATATCCTCTTCCTCGCCTTACAGGCCATTTTTGCATCATTTGAAGTTTCCTGCCATTATCCAATGTGCAGATATCATCAACAACTGTAAAATCTCCTGATTCTATGCTATTTATTACACCTGACACTCCATATGGAACCATTATCTTGTGCAGTACTATCGGGGTTTCTTGTACCGTTCCGATAATATCACCTTGTGCTACCCTGTCCCCAACCTTCGCCGTCGGTGTAAATGTCCATTTTTTCTCTCTATCCAAATTTTTAACTTCCGTTCCTCTAGACAAAAAATCTCCTGTTAAATTTTTTATATCTTTAAGAGGTCTTTGAATTCCATCAAACATAGACTCTATAAGTCCGGGTCCAAGCTCTACTGAAAGAGGCTCTCCGGTTGTATAAACGGGATCCCCAGGTCCGATTCCTGTTGTCTCCTCGTATACTTGAATAGAGGCTCTATCACCTCTCATTTCTATTATTTCGCCAATAAGTTTATAATCTGAAACATGAACAACGTCATATACGTTAGCTTCTTCCATCCCCTCTGCAACAACTAAGGGGCCTGATACCTTAATTATTTTTCCAACATTCAAGATTAGCCCTCTCCTTTATATATCAAGATTTTAATTCAAGGTTCTTTGCATCTTTGCAAAAAACTTACCCCATACGTTTAGCGAGGCTCACCTTTGCCTAGTTATAATATATTTGTTCCTACTGCCTTTTCCACTCTTTCGTTAATTTTATCCATGCCAATATTTAAGCTTCCACGGTTGCTCGGTATAAGGATTACCGCAGGGATTATCTCTTTATTATATCTCTCTATGGTGTCCGGAATAAGCTTTGCCAACTCTTCAGTAATAAAAATTATTCCATAGTTATTGTGGGCAATAAAGTCCACAATCTTTCTAGTCTCTTCACTTTCATAGGCAGTAAATACATCTACCCCCAATGCCTTGAAAGCCAGTATTGAATCTTTATCTCCTACAACAGCAATCTTAAACATATAAATCACGCAGCCTTTCTCTTATATCTTCCGGAGAAAGATCATTTAATTTTGAAACCATGATTATCCTTAGGACTTTAATTTCAGTCTCTTTGGCTATTATATAGGAAAATATTGGTTCCGGACCAAAGATTATATTTTTAGACCTTTTGTTTAACTCCATTAAATAATCATCCATGTATTTTTCAAAATCCGATAGATGATTAGTCTCTTGATATGATTCTAACCCTTTTTTAAGTTCTTCACTAATTCTATAGTTTTTAAATTTATTTATAATTATATCTATAGAATCATTTAAAGACAGTACAATATCATTTTTATCAATTTTACCATTTGGTAATAGGACATCCTCTAGAAAATTTATGTCTTTATTTTGTTTTTTTATTCTAATTAATGTTTTGACATTTATAAAATCTATCGAATCTTCCACATATTCTATAAATAACTCAATTCCCGTACTTTTAGCCATTTTGTATAAATGACTGAAATATATTTTATCAAGTACTATATCTATCCTTTGGGGGTCATTTGTCTCATCATAATCCTTGATTGCAGTTTCCAAAGCTTCCCTAAATTCTTTTTTGATTTCCTCATAATTATCAGTTAAAAAATCATTTTTTAACTTTTGAATGTCTATGGTCCCAATTGGAATATAATTTTGGGATAAATCAGTATTGAGTATTTTTTCTTTTAATAATACCTTTAGATTATGATAATCGTACTTTAGAGCAAGTAAGTCCACCACAATTTGATCTTCCTTAGCTATCTCTCTCATTAATTTATATACCCTTTTAAGCTCCTCGGATAAGATTTTTTCATAATCCTCAGAGCGAGAAATATTAGCTATCCCATTTGAGTATTCAGTTTCATTAAGCATCCTAAAAACTTCATCTATATCCTTAGCATCCACCATTCTATCAATTTGCGCTTTTGAGAGAAGCCTTTTTTCAATGACTTTGGTTCTGACAACACCTTGGACAAAATCCATCCTATCCATGAAATCACTCCTATTCTTTAAAAAGGCTATGGACTATACTAGACTCAAGTTCATCTCTTAAGTAATCTACAATGGAATCAAAAGTATAATTCAATATCGTATTTTTGTCCTTTATCATAAAACCCGAATCTACGGTTTCCGTATCGGATATTTGTAATGCAAATCCTGCATTCTTTACACTATCTCTCATATTTTCAGAAACAATTAAATTTTCAGTTCCTTTCAATTTTAAATTCCCAATATTGCTTTTAAGAAAATTTAAATAATCTTTTTCATTCATATTTGTAAAACTTGACTTAGCTAATTGAAAAGTTCTTTCCATTGTATTTCTCTTTGCTGATATCTTTTTATCTCTTGCCTTAAGCTTTGCATTTGATACTATTCCGTATCTAATTGCCTCAGCTTCATTGTTTGCGCGTTCCAGTATCTCTTCAGCTAATCTTTCTGCTTCTTCTAGCCTAGAACTTACTAAACCCTCTTTCTTTTTTTCAGCTTCCTTTATGATTCCCTCAGCTGAACTTTTGGCATCATCAATGATCTTTTGCGTTAAGTTTTCTAAATTTGACATCACTTCACATCCTTAATTTTTCTAGAAACCTACTGCGTTTACAAGGATTAAAGACATAACAAATGATAATAACGCATAAGTTTCTACCATTACCGCATAGATGATACCTTTTGTAGCCTGCTCTCCATTCTTTGCCAATATAGTAATTCCGGCAATAGCAACCCTACCTTGATAAATGGCCGATAGCCATCCTACAACAGCCACAGGGACACATGAAATTAATAAATATAATCCCTGCGCCAATTCCATGCTAGTATTTAATTTACCCATTACCAGCAACCCTATAACAAATCCGTAAAGACCTTGTGTGCCCGGTAATAACTGCAATACAAGTGATCTACCAAACTTTTCCGGTTCCTCAATAATAAGCCCCGATGCTGCCTCTCCAACTAATCCTACATTTTTAGCTGAGCCTATACCCGGACATAAGACTGCTAACACAGCACCTAAACATCCAAAAAATAAACCACCATGTTCAATTAAAAATTCTGAAAATTTCATCTATTGCTCCTCCTTAACTATTTTAAGTTTATATATTTGGGATTGCTTCTAAACAATTTAAACTGTACGCCTCCGCCTTCATAAAATTTACCAAAAAACTCTACAAAGGTAAGTCTAATAGCATGGACATAAGCACCTAACATAGAAAGTCCCATATTGAAGACATGTCCACCTACAAAAACCACTGCTCCAAATATTATGCCTATTAAGCCTTTACTATTCAACATCTGTACCATCATATTTATAGCGCTTGCAATAAAACTTCCTGACAATCCAAGTGCCATAAGTCTCGAATAAGATACCAAGTCACCTATATACCCGGATATTCCATATAGGGAATATAAACCTCCTGCCAATTTTCCTCCTATGCTTTTATAATCTCTGCCTCCGGTAAGTAATATTCCAACCATACCTATTAACATTATGTCAAATGATATAGTCTTTACTATAGGGGGAAAAGGCATAAAAGATGAAAGTAAATAAAGTATACTGCATGTTAATGCCATATACCAAAATCCTACATCATAAATAGCATCTTTAAAGTGTCCATCCCTTATATTTAGATAGGCCTTTATACCTAATCCAAAAAATATATGAATTAATCCAAGTGCGATTGAAAGTATCAATACACTTTGATAATCCTTCGAAAGGTCCAATAATCCCTTCATTGGAATAATTCCACCAAAGAATGACCCAAATATTACACCCCAAAAGATTATTGCAAAGCTTATATAATAAAGAAATCTTATGAATCTCTTAGTAGACTCCGGGAAATTAAATACCCTTAAGGCTACAAAAGTACCAATTAACATCAGTAGACCATATCCAATGTCTGCAGCCATCATCCCAAAGAAGCATATATAAAATGGCGCTAATAACGGTGTAGGATCTATCTCATTATATTTTGGAAATGAATACATAGCTGTTAATGATTCAAAGGATTTATTGAATTTTGAGTTGTCTAACAATATAGGTACATTTTCATCATTCTTGTCCGCATCCTTAACTTCAAGATAATATGGATTATTCAAAGAATCGCTTACAACTTTCTTAAACTCTTGAATCATGTGAGATGGAATATATCCCTTTATTATATCTACATTAGGAGTTTTAAGAAATTTTTCCGATGCTGAAATCCTTAACCTTTTGTTCTGAAGGTATTCATAAATAATTTCTAAATCAGATATATTTGCAGCCAGTTTTTTTGTTTCATTTTCATAATTTTCTATTTCATTTTTAATATTGCTAATTTCATTCCTAGTTTTTTCTATTTCATTTTTAGGAGTATCTTCTCCGGACAATTTCACTTTTATAAAACCATTATTTCGAAGAATATCACTCACTATTTCATACTCCGAGATATCCGATATAGCCAATAAATATAAATTTTCTTTATCAAAACCTAAATTTTCAAAATACGTATATTTTGTATCGGATAAATCATTGTTCAATTTATTCATATATTTAATGGGAATTGAACCTATGAAGACTTTACTTATTTCAAATTTATCTAAATCCTTAATTGCACAATTTAATTTTATCCAAGGGTTTAACTCGAAAATCAGGGCATCTAATTTATTTAATTCTTGAGCTAAGTTCTCCTTTTTTGCTGAGTACTCTCTTATCTCATTATATAAAGGAAGATAATCTATTCCCAATGCCTTTTCTTCAAGCTGATTAAAATCATATGTTTCAAGACCATTATTTAGGGCTTTAATTCCGGTAGGCTTTTCAGTATAATTTGATAAAATATCTATTAAATATTTTACCTTACGAACTTCCTCATCAATAGCTGCAATTCTCTCCGGAACCTCAACACTTTCTAATCCATCTTCTTTTAATTCTTCATTTTCATCTAGATTAAGGAAATGAACATATTCAAATTGTTGAAGCTTCTGAAGAAGCTTTTCCCTATCATGATCAAAAGCAAACAAGTTGAATTCGCTCATATTAACTATTGCCATTTACATTCACAACCCTCTTAATAATAATGCCAACTGCATTTATTAAATCTTCATCTTTCAAATTTAATAGATCGGATGCTTCCTTGGATCCTCTTTCAATAATTGATTTTGCCGAATTTTCGCCTTCTTCTATAGCCTTGTCTTTAATTTCTTTGGCCTTTTTTTCTGCGTTTTCTATAATTTTTTTGTATTCGTTTTCTCCCTGTATTTCAGCCTCCTGTCCTAATTTCTCAGCTTCTTTAGTTGCATTGTTTAAAAGTTCTTTTGCCTTTTCTTCGGCTTCTTTTACCATTTGCATTGCATCCTTTGCCACATCACCACCACCTAGTTTGATTGTTTTAAAAACATTTCTATAAGTATATATTTACTATAAGTATATATTTTATTACAAATAGGAAAATATTGCAATATGAGGTGCCTATTTAACACGGCAATCGCATGAAAAGTTTACTTTACTAAAACTTCTTTAAACTATCTAAAAAAAGACCGGCCCCAAAAAGCCGGTCATATGATATCCTTCGGAGATACCCCTAACTATCCACCCAAGGTTATATCTTGAATTTGATACCAATCCAATGCCTTATTAAATTGCTCTTCGGTAAAATCAGGCCAAAACTCATCTATTATATAAAAATCGGAGTAAACTGATTGTAATGGGAGAAATCCACTGAGCCTTCTCCTACCGCCCCATCTGATTATTAAATCCACCCTGGATATATCTTTGGATTTTATGGAGCCAATTAAGTCATTTTTTTCTTCCATTTTTAAATAGCTTTCAATATCCCATTCCCAATCATAATTGACTAAAAAATTAACCTTTACTCCCCCTGAGCCAAATTTCTTTCTCTCTATATATGGAAATAACTCTTTGGGAAACATAGGTGATTCGTAATTTCCCATAACTAAAAGTTCTGCATTTTCTCTTGATAACATCTCAACAGCATCAATGCATGCCCTTGTAAATGCTAATCGTTGAAATTTAGGTCTTTTGGTATTGTCAACTGTAAACCCGTAGAAGGTAAGCTCCTTGATTCCATATCTTTCACAAAGTTTAAAAACATGTAACCCCGGATCCAAGCCCCTATCATAGCCCTTTTCCTTTGTTAAGCCATTGGTCAAAGCCCAGCGACGATTGCCATCAGGAATAATTCCTATATGTTTCGGCACTCTCATCTTAAATTCCTCCCTTTTTGTATCTTTACCAATAATAATTAAAAAATACATTATTTTCAAAATATATAAGGGAGATAAAACTCTTATTTCCAGACTTCTTTTAATACTCTAAGAGCATTGCCACCTATTACCTTTTCTATATCCTCATCAGAATAATTATGTTTGACCAGCCATCTTAAAATATTCCAGGATGCTTCTGTGGGATTCTCAAGCCCCTTTACATATTCGACTTCATCATAAGCCACACCCTTGTTGCTCGTTTCTTCTTTTGATAGACTGGCTGAAAATACATGATGCAGACCTACGTGATCTCCATATAAAGAATCAATCCCAAAGGACACATGATCTATCCCTACCAAATTGGCTATATATTCAAAATGTTCCATTACCGATTCAATATCATGAGTCATATTTGTCTTTGTCATGGTGGTATGAGGAGCTGATTCTACTCCGATTACTCCTCCTTTTTCAGCAATTGCCTTTATCAAATCATCATGGAACAATCTCTTACTATCCCATAAAGCTCTTGCTCCTACATGGCTTGCAATAATCGGTTTTTGCGAATGTACGACTGAATCGAAGGCTGTTTTAGGTCCGCAGTGAGAAACATCTATCAACATTCCCACTTTATTCATTCTCTCTACTGCCTGCTTGCCAAACTTTGTAAGCCCTCCGTCATTATCCTCCTTAAGTCCGTTTCCTAAGGCATTTGACTCGGAATATGTGATGCCAAGCTGTCTTACTCCAAGACCATATAGTATATCAATCCTATCCAATTCATTCTCTATCGGTGCCGCCCCTTCGATTACAGCTACCCATGCTATCTTTCCTTCTTCATGGGCTTTATATATATCCTCTACTCTTTTACAATGGATCAAAAAATCTTGATGGGCTAAATCACAAAGACGCATGCCCAAATCATGGATTATATCTCGCCATTTCCACCCATATTTTGAAGAGATGGTATTTGTTCCATCCATCATATTGTCAAATACACAATCCAAATAAGACTTTGAAAGTGCCTCATATGCACAGAATTCTCTCCCGGCAGTATTATATGCTGCAGTTTCGGCTATATTCTTTGGATAAAGCGCCGGATGCTCATGAAGAGCAATAAATATCTTCTCCTGAGCTAATTTTTGTACCCGTTCTTCCTCTGTTTCTGACAGAGGAATTAAATATTCCCCTGCCCAATTCCAATCAGCAAATTCAAATACAGGATAATCCTTCCCGGCTTCTAAATATGAATATGCTTTATATCCTTTATATTCAGTTCCTTTACGCATTTTATTTCCTCCTATTTTTTGTATACTTTAACTAAATCCTTCACATCCATCAGACCATATAACCCGGGTGTTATTTCCCAGCCATCAAAATCTTTTGAATATCCATAAGCATTTATTCTAACCCAAGTGTTTATTGATGGAAGTTCCTTTACAAATTCTTTCTGAAATTCGTTCATTATCTCTATACGCTTTTCATAATTTGGTTCAGATGCTGACTTTTCAAGCAATTCATCTAACTTATCATTTTTATAGCTCATAATATTTAGAGCTGCATCCGATTTATAAATTGTACTCAATGATGAATCGGGGTCGTCTATTACTCCCCAGTCAATAACATTTATATCAAATGTTTTTTGCTTTACAACCTTATCTGTATATGTTGCAGGATCTACAGGTTGCAGGTTAATTTTTATACCGGCCTTTTCAGCATTGGCTTTAAATATATTTGCAATTGAATCTATATTTGCTGTGGATGTACGATATATTAAGTCAAATTCCAGTAGTTTTCCATTCTTTCCTTCTCTTACGCCATCTCCATTGGTATCTGAATATCCTGCCTCATCTAATAATTTATTAGCTCCTTCAATGTCAAATGCCGGATATTTTATATCTGATTTTACCAAATCAGGAAAAACAGGTGATATCGGTGTATCCATCTTAATAGCTCCGCCTTGTATCGCTATGTTGACCAATGCATCTCTGTCAATTGTCATAGCAATTGCTTCCCTAACCTTTTGGTCGCTTAAAAGTTCATTTTTATAATTGAAACTGAAGTATCCAAATCCCAATGAGTTGACCTTTTCAATACCAAATTTATCGGGTTCAGCCTCCAATTGTTTTTGAGCTGCAATAGGCAATGCCGAACCGGATACATCTACTTCTCCATTCATAATAGCCAATACCAATGCATTTGCATCCGGAAATACTCTAAAGGTTATAGTGTCCAGATATGCACCTTGTCCATCATTAGCCAATGGCCAATTCTCTACTCTTTCAAGCACATAATATTGCCCTTTTACATAATCCTTTACCTTGTATGGCCCAAATCCCAAACCATCATAGTCATAATTTGCCGGATCATCTACATTTTCAAATACATGTTTCGGCATTATATCCACCCAGAAACCCATCTGTGATAGGAAGTTTACCTGAGGTGATGATAAATAATATTTTATAGTTGTATCATCTACGATTTCAGTTTTTTCGACGGATGCATACATATCTGCACCATAGCCTAATTTATACTTTACAGCATAGTCAGCTGTAAAAGCCAAGTCTTCCACTGTAAATGGGACTCCGTCATGCCAGCTTAAGCCATCATGTATTGTAACCGTATAAACCAAAGCATCATCGCTGATATTATAGTCCTTTACTATATACGGAACTTTGTTTGCATTTTCATCTGTTACCATCAATGCGGGTAAAACCAAATTCATTATCATTGAGGAATTCATATCATTTGAATTCCAAGTTGCAAGGCTATATGGATCTCCGGTGATTCCTACTACCAATTCCCCTCCTACTTTTGGTTCAGATGCTGTGTTATCCGCAGGTGTTTGTCCCGGATCTTCAGAATTGTTTGCAGGTGTATTGTCATTAGCACAACCGGATACAAAAGCCGATATTATAATTGATACCATTAGAATTGCTAATATTTTTCTCTTTTTCATCTTTATCCTCCTTAAGTTATATTTTTTTTAATACTCGTCCTGAAAATGTATTTGTCAAATTGCCTTCATATATTGTCAATTGTCCATTAACGATAACATAATCCACACCTGTAGCAACGGTTAAAGGTTTCTTATAGTCCACCTCATCAGGTGAAGGGAAGTTATAGTTCTCTAAATCAATTATTGATATGTCAGCAAAGTAGCCTTCTTTTAATTCGCCTCTTTTTTCTATTCCAAAATGTTTAGCTACCATAGATGTATTTCTTCTTACAATCTCTTCATATGGAACTCCTTTTTCCAAATACATATTTGCAAATATAGGAAATCCCCCTCTTCTAAGCAATTCATACCAATCAAATGGATCTTCCGGGTCTCCTAGGATTTCATCTGTGCCAACACATACATAGGGATTGTCAATTATTGATTGTACATGTCCGTTTTTGGGAAAATCCGGTCTGATTCGTCCGCCCAACCAAAAAGTATAATTGTTGTCGTCTGCTAATAAGTCAAGTATGCATTCATCCGGGTCCTGATTTCTTTCATCTGCTATGTCTTGAATCGATCTATATTCCAGTTCGGGTATATCTGAATTGATTATAAATTTATCCGACTTATCTCCCGCAAATATATATGCATCTTTTTTTATTGTTTCCCTGCCTTCTTTTGTTTTTAATGCCGCCTTAACTCCTTCTTCACCTTTGGAAAACAGATCATCTGATATTGCCATGACAAATTGTATTAACCTCGACTTACTGGTACAATGTCCGGTACTTAAAGGTATAGTATCCACCAAGACTCTCAATCCGTCTTTTGCAGCATTTAAAGCAACATCGAATGCTTCTGGACAAGTTGACTTCAAATGCGATACCTGTATTTTTACTCCGCTTCTTTTACCCACTTCAATAAATTCTTCTGTAGCTTCTTTGATTCCAATCATATGTCTCAGATGTGCTGCAGCCACACCGTCATATTCTTCAATTATTTTAGCTACATCTGTTAATTCATCAATATCTGCATATCTGCTCGGAACATAATCCAATCCAAATGATATCCCCCACGCTCCTTGTTCCATATTGTGTCTTAATATTGATTCGATTTCCTTTTTTTCATCTTCACTTGGAGGTCTATTGTGAGCGCCGTCCATGACAGCCCATCTAATAGTTCCATGTCCCATCAAAGTTACGAAATTTAATGTACTGCCTTTTTCTTGAACAGCCTCGGCATAGCCTTTAAAATCATTCCATTTGGGAAAACTTTTTTTATACTCATCCCTTTGTTTAGTGCTCATAAGCCCATTTCCCCAATAATAATCTATTATTTTTTCCGTAGGTCCGGGTACTATTGAATGACCGCAATTGCCATTTACAACGGTGGTTACTCCTTGTCTTAAACAATATTCATAAGTGCCGTCTATTAAGCATATCCATTCCTCATGTACATGTGGGTCTATTAACCCCGGAATTACCATTCTTCCAGTTGCATCTATTTCTCTTACTCCTTTTTCATCTATCGAATTTGATATTTTTTCAATTCTATCCCCTTCTATAGCTATATCGCCTTTATAAGGCTTTTTCCCTGTTCCGTCAACAATCAATCCATTCCTGATAACTACATCGTACATTTGACCACTCCTTATTCTCTAGATTTTGGATTTAATATTTCGTTTATTCCGGTACCTAACAGATTAAAACTAATTACATAAAACATTATAAAAACGCTGGGCCATAACCACCACCACCATGGATTGGGCGTATCTATTACCGCACTTGCATCCCATGCTTTCTTTAGAATAGCACCCCATGACCAGGTAGTGGGATCTCCCAAACCTAAAAAGCTTAACCCGGATTCGGATAATACTGCAGTTGCCATAATCAACGTTAGGTTTACCAATACAGGTCCGGCTACATTGATTAAGATGTGTTTAAATATAATCCTATAGGAAGGAATCCCTAAACATTTTGCAGCTTCAATATATTGCATTTCCGATATCCTCAATGTCGCATTTCTGGTTACCTTTGCTAAGGAAGGCCATGAAAATAAACCGATTACTACGGCCACATTTATTATGGACGAACCTACGATAGCAGCGATAACTATCATCAATGGCAAAACAGGCAAAGTAAGAAATATATCAATAAGCCCATCTATTACGGACCCTATTTTCCCCTTTTTATAACCTGAAATAAGTCCGGCAGGTAACCCTATAACCGCTGCTACAAGGACAGCTATTGCCGATACATATAATGATGACCTTGCTCCCCATACTACCTCTGCAAATACATTTAACCCCAGATTATCAGTACCAAACAACATTCCGCTACCGGGAGCTACCAAAATTTCAGTACCATATCCTTTAGGATAAGCGGCAATCGTTGGTGCAAATATACCTAATAAAACTATAAGTAAAACTCCGAAAAATCCTATCATGCCCATGGGATTTCTTATGAAGGATTGAAAAAAAGTTCTATTGTTTTGCATAATCTTATCCCTCCAGTTTTATTCTTGGATCTATCCATGCAATTATTAAATCCGTAATTATATTCATAATAATTACACTGAGTGCCAAAATTATAAATGAGCCTTGAAGTACAGGATAGTCAAGTGCTGATACGGAATCATAAATCAGTCTTCCTATCCCCGGCCAAGAAAAAATACTTTCTGTCATAACGGCGCCTCCTACCATTGAACCCATCATAAGTCCGGTGACGGTTATCGTGGGTATCATAGCATTTTTGAGAGCATGGACTTTTATAACCTTATTTTCCTTAACTCCTTTGGAATATGCCGTTCTTATATAATCTTCTTCAAGTACATCTATCATGCTGTTTCTGGTATACATTAAAATACTTGCCACATTAGCAGTAAATAGCGTAAGAGATGGTAAAATTGCGTGCTTTAGCACATCAATAACATAGCGTATCCCCTTTGCAGGCGGCGGAGTATATGCGCCTCCTGTCGGCAGCAATTTAAAGTAATAAGAAAATAAATATAAAAATAAAAATGCAAGAAAAGGAACAAAAACGGATATCCCTACCATCACTACAATATTTATCAATTTGTCCGAAAACTTTCCTCTATGCTTAGCTGAATATACACCTATAGGAATGCCCACCGCTAATGATAAGATAACTACTATAAACAAAAGTAATAAGGTCCAAGGAAGCTTTTGCATAATAACTTGACTTACAGGCTCTCTTGATTTAAACGAAGTCCCAAGATTTCCTTGTAATAGCTGTTTCAAAAATATTATATATTGTTCCCCTTTTGTTTTATCCAGTCCGAACTCCTCCATCATAGCCTCTTGTACCTCCGGTCCCATTTTGGGATCGATTAGAAGATCAACCGGATTTGAGGGCATAAACCTGATAATAAAAAATGTAATAGTAATGGAAACAAAAAATATTAAAAAAGCTTTTAACAATCTCTTTGTTATATATCTAGCCATTTATTTCCCCCCTTTTCCGAGAAATGACATCTGACAAAATGGTCCGTATCTATTTCTCTTAATTCAGGATGTGTTTTCCCGCATTTATCTTGTGCTTTAAAACATCTGGAGTAAAACCTGCATCCTTCCGGTGGATTTACGGGGCTGGGTATATCTCCTTTTAGGATAATTCTCTCCTTGATTCCTTTGGATTTTACTTCAGGTATTGCTGAAATCAATGCCTTGGTATAAGGATGTTGTGTATTTATAAAGATATCTTCCGTATTGGCAATTTCCATGATCTCACCTAAATACATAACCAAAATCCGATTGCTGACATACTTTACAACAGATAAATCATGCCCTATAAAGATATAAGTTAGATTTAACTCATCTTTTAATCTGTTAAATAGATTTAGAACTTGCGCCTGAACTGATACGTCTAAAGCCGATACTGCCTCATCGCAAATCAGGACCTTGGGATTAAGCGACAATGCTCTTGCTATCCCTATCCTTTGCCTTTGTCCCCCGGAGAATTCATGTGGATATCTGTCATACATCTCCGGCTGCAAACCTACCAGATTAAGCAGCTCCTCTACCCTAAGACGAACATCTTTTTTATTTTTAATCAGTTTATTCACAATTATCGGTTCAGCAATGGATTCTCCTATCTTTATCCTTGGATTTAGTGATGCATATGGATCTTGAAATACCATTTGAATGTCACTTCTAACTTTGGACGCATATTTCCCTTTTACTCCGGTTATTTCATCTCCTTCGTAATATACCTTCCCTGATGTAACCGGTATAAGTCCAAGTATAAGTCTTGCAAGGGTAGATTTCCCAGAACCCGATTCACCTACTATGCCCAGCGTTTCCGATTTATGGAGCTCAAAGGATACATCTTCAACTGCATGTACATATTTCTTGGTTCCAAAAGAGCCTATATCAAAATATTTAGTTAGATTTTGTATATCAAGTATTATTTCTGACATGGGCTTCCCTCCGAATTGTTATATTTCCAGCATTCTACAAAGTGATTATCTCCAACCCTTGTTAGTTCAGGTTTTATACCCTTACAGGCTTCTGAGCTTTCTTCACATCTGGGTGAAAATCTACATCCCTTTTCAAAGTTCTTTACCGTTGGCACTATTCCCGGTATTGTATACAACTCTTTTCCCTTTGAATCCAAGCTTGGAACAGCTGCCATAAGCCCCTTGGTATATGGATGCTTTGGATTTTCAAATACTTCACCTATATTACCTCTTTCAACAACACAACCTGCATACATCACTACTATTTCATCACAAAGTTCTGAAACGACGCCTAAATTGTGAGTAACCAGCATCATGGAACCTTTTTGTTTTATATTTTTCATCAACTCTAAGACTTGAGCTTGTATAGTGACATCTAATGCGGTAGTGGGTTCATCTGCAATTAAAAGTTTAGGATTGCATATAAGTGCCATGGCAATCATTACCCTCTGTCTCATTCCACCTGAAAATTGATGCGGATATTGATAATATCTGGTTTCAGGATTAGGTATACCTACCAATTCCAATTGCTCCAGTACATTAGCTTTTATTTCACTGTTTTTCATACCGGGAAAATGTACCTTTAAGGCTTCCCCTACTTGGAATCCAATTGTATGTACAGGATTAAGAGCAGTCATAGGTTCCTGAAATATCATAGAAATATCCTTTCCTCTAATATCTTCCATTTGTTCTTGGTTCATATCAAGAATACTGTCCCCTTTATATAAAATGTCCCCTCCTTGTATTGTTACACCGGAGGGAAGAAGTTTTAATACAGAAAGGCTAGTCATGCTTTTACCGCATCCTGATTCTCCTACAACACCCAGCGCAACGCCTTCTTTGATTTCAAAAGAGATATCATCCAATAGATTGAACTCATTTCCGCTTTCATCTTTAAACCCCATTCTGAAATTCTTAAATTCGATAATATTGTTCACCTTAGCACCTCCTTGCCTACTTTACCCCTTGATGGTGATAAATAGTCAAAATATATTTTTACTATATTACAACAGGTCAAAATGATTGTCAATAGCTGATAAACACTAGCTTTTAGTAGAAATCGTTTGCCCGTTTTCTGAAATTAGCAAATAGTGTTGAAATTCAAACATTCTGATAATTTAAAAAATATTTTTTTAAAAAAGAAAAACTCCTATAAATTTAAAAATTTATAAGAGTTTATACACAGCTTATTCAATTCACAATTCACAGTTCACAATTCACAATTCACAGTTCACAATTCACAATTCACAGTTCACAGTTCACAATTCACAATTATAAAATATTCTGCTTTCCCTTTGAATTTCTCCGTCGGTGTTTTTAGCCTCAAAGGTCACCACATAAAACTTTTCAATCAAAGGGTTTTTAATCTTATAGGATAAAGTACTTGTTTCTTTGTCAAATGTAGGATTGTGAACTATCCCATTTATGATTATTCTAAACCCTGCTTGATCTATTTCATTTCCTTCAATTTTTGCCTTTAACAACGGAGTCCCATCCTTTATGATTTCTCCCATCTCCAGGAATGGTTCTATTCTAATATTACTGGCCTTATTTGGTACTTCTGCTAATTTATCACATTCCTTTATTACCCTTAAAAAATTCTTACCTAATATTTTTTGTATTTCTTCTTTTTTATAGTTTCTTCTAACTAATTCTTCAGTAATTTTATATATTTTTGAAGAATCCTTTAAATCCTTCGGCATAGTAGCTCCATCAAAGTCAGAACCAATGCCTACATGGTCAACTCCAATTAATTTAACAGCATAATCTATATGGTCCACAAAATCTTTTATAAAGGTTTCTTTTTTGTCTGTTAAAAATTCAGGGTATAAAACTATGCCTATTACTCCACCATTTTTAGCGAGGGCCTTCAGCTGTTCATCATTTAAGTTTCTCTGATGTGCCTTCATAGCATAGACTCCTGAATGCGAGGCTATCACAGGTGCTTTTGTGGTATTGATTACATCCCAAAAAGTGCTTTCAGCCATATGAGATACATCTACTATCATTCCAAGTTCATTCATCCGTTCAACAACTTCCGCTCCAAGCTCTGTAAGCCCTCCCGACGAATGTGTCCCGTCTCTATCAGCATAGGCTCTATAAGCCCCTTCCCCCAGATCATTGGAATAATTCCATGTAAATCCGATGACTTTTACACCTAAATCATGGTATTGTTCCAACAATTCCATAGCATTGTCTTCTACCAAAGAATAGGCTCCTTCCATGGTAGGAACTGCCGCAATCTTTTTTGCCAATATGCCTTTTTCAATTTCATCATATGTAGACGAAATTTCAAATATATCTGCATTGTTTTTTTCCGTCCAATACAGTGCATTTATCAGGGCAAGCGTTCTGCTTGCACTTTTGTTTGGATTTCCATAATAGGCGGAAGTATATGCCGAGAAAAATGGAACCTTCAAATTCCCTGCTCTAAGTTTAGGAATATCGATTTGATTTTGTGTTTCTCGTCTTATATCTATATTGGGTAACCAAGTTGTTTCATCGATTATTTTCATCATGGTGTCATTGTGACCATCGACTACAATTGAATCAATATGCAATTTTAATGGATTTATTTTTTTATCCGTTACTGCAAAGGACTTAACAGAAAAATTCAGCAACAAGACGATTATAGTAAAAATTGAAATTATAGTATCCACTTATAATTCACCTCTTTAATTATTATACATTATTGGAATCGCTATTTACAGCCTGCAATCAAAATTCATATATAACTTAAAAATGTAATCCAAAAAAATTTAATGTAACTTTTTTGTATCTTTTTTTACCACTACAGTGTATAATCAAAATAAAGGGGTGAGTTATGTGAAAGGATCTAAAAAATTATTGGCCTTTAGTATAAGTATATTGATGATACTATTGCTTCTAGCAAGCTGCAGTGGTAAATCCAGCGAACATACCGCGCTATCCGAGAATACAACCGCCATATCTGAACCGGCCTCAGCTTTACCTGATATAACTTCAGAAGCTGAAGAATCTGATTCACAGAAATCCTTTGGGAACGGACTAAATTCAAAATCAAGTCCTCTGGAACCCAAGAAAGTTATTACCACTATCCAGCTATCCTTTGAAACTACGGAATTTGAAAAATCTAATGAAGAATTAAATAAAATAATAGATAAGTATAATGCCTATGTGGAAAATTCCAATATATCCTATAACCATTATTATAATCAGCAAATGTATAGATATGGAGAATTTACTATACGCGTGCCGAAAGATAAAATAGTAAGTTTTAAGACGGAGCTAAACCTGATAGGACATATGGTAAGCGAGAATACCAACAAACAAGATGTAACAAAACAATATCAGGACACTGAAGCCCGACTTAAAGTTATAACTACTAAGGAAGAAAGAATACTAGCCCTATTGGAAAAAGCGGAAAAAATTGAAGATATCATAACCCTTGAAAAAGAGCTTAGCGAAATCATCTATGAAAAAGAAAATCTAAAAACAAATTTGATGGATTTAGATGACAAGATTGATTATAATACATTTTATATTAGCTTACAGGAAGTTCAAAAGGTTTCAGATACAGAAACAAAGGATACTTCCTTCGGAATCAGAATTAAAAATGCATTTAAAAACTCACTTTATTCTTTTAAAAAAGGCATCGAAAACTTTATAATTACTATTATTTACAATTTACCGTTTATATTAATTATTGGGATAATATTTTTCATAGCTTATAAATTGTTTAAGAAAAAGAAAAAGAAGATAGATAAAATAGAGTAGAATATAAAATCCTAGGCCTATGCCTAGGATTTAACTATATTTATTTGCCTTTTTTAATCCAGGATGCTACTTCTACTACCCTTTTTGCCTGATGTTTTACTGCATCTTTTACATCTTCAATCATATTGCCATCTTGTCCTTGGGTGACTGAGGTACCATATGGATTGCCACCTGCTTTAAATATAGCAGGGTCTGTAAAACCGGGTGCTACGATTATTGCTCCCCAATGCATCATAGAGGTATATAGTGATAAAATAGTATGCTCTTGACCTCCATGAGGATTTTGAGCTGAAGACATAGCAGATACAACCTTGTTTGCCAGTTTCCCTTCCGCCCATAAGCCGCCTTGTCTATCTATAAAATTTTTCATTTGTGAAGCCATATTGCCAAATCTCGTTGGTACACTAAAGATTATAGCATCAGCCCATTCCAGATCATCATGACCTGCAATAGGAACGTCCTTAGTAGCCTCAGCATTCGCTTTCATTCCCTGATCCTTATTGATTACATCTTCCGGAATCAATTCATCCACTTTTAACAGCCTTACTTCTGCACCTGCTTCTATTGCCCCTTCTTCTGCCCACTTAGAGAGTTGATAGTTAGTACCATAAGCACTATAGTAAATAACTGCCAGTTTAACCTTTTCCATTAATTTTGCTCCCTTCAATTTATATTAATTAAGTATTATCCATTAGTATTTATAATATACCCAAGTGTTATATGAACAAACAAAGTATTCACTGTTATATGGATAAAGAAAATGCCACGGGAATTATCCCAATGGCATAATGAATTTGGTTGTTTATTGAAGGGTAAAATATACTTTGCTCCTTCTTTTTCATTAGATCCTTTATCAATAAAAACATTATTATTAAAATACAGACCAGAAAAAATATCGTCTTAATCCTTCCGGAAAATTTAAACATGATAACATTCCTCCTCTATACATACTATTCAAATGTATGAATTTGCTCCAAGAAAGAAAATGAACTTTTTATGGGTTATAATACTCTTATATATAGATAGGGGTGAAATGAGGTTGAAATTTAAGTTATTGGTTAAGAAAGCAAAAAAGAAGATAAGGTTAAATTCAAAATATAATCGAACTAGGATTGGATTAAATATATTCTCATAGTATTAACTAAAATAAGCGGGACTTATACTACCTTAAGTCCCGTTATTTATACAACTTTCCTATTAATATCTGTCTAAAATTTCTCCATAATATAACTTATGGAAATCCATATCTCCATATACTTCTTTGCTTACTTCCTCATCAAATGCACTAGCATCCATAAATTGAGAATACAAAATTTTGCACTCAAAATGAAGATCACATTCTTTAATAATTGGTGAATTTACCTTTTTACTCTTCCCAATGGTTAAATTAGCAGCCTTAAATTTATCAATGTCTCTCCCCGACTTAGTTCCGCATATTTCAATAGCTTCACTTAAATCAACATTGATAGGTATACTTACGGTAAAATCTTTGCTATTATTAATTATATCATAAGTATATCTGGATTTTCTTACTGCTACCATCATAATAGGTCTATTCCAAATAATCCCCATTGTAGCCCAGCCAATTGTCATTGTATTTAGCCTTTCACCATCTGAAACCGTTAGGAAAGCGCCCTTCGGAAATTGATTAAATATTTCATTAGTGTTTCCAATCAGATTCATTTTATCTTTCATAGAAATCCCCTTTCTTATGCTTTAGTTCAATCTAAAAATGTTTTGCCCTCTCTCCTCCAATAAGTTTCGGTCTTGTACGTATCATGCTTAAATGTGCTTCTCCGATTGTTTTGATTTCACTTCTCACTACAACTCCTATATTTTTGAGATGCATTCCTATAAATACATCGCCAATATCTATACCTGCACTGACCTTAGCTGATTCTACTACTACCGGATCATCTAATGTTTCCATAGCCACAGTTGCAAATCCTCCGCCTGCATGCATAACGGGAATTACGTTCACAGGCTCAAGATTATGCTTCTCTGCGAATGCCCTTTCAACAACCAATGCTCTATTGATATGTTCACATCCTTGGATTACAGGATATATCTTATGTTCCTTTAATATGGAGACAATCGTTCCTACAACTACCTTTGCAACTTCAAGGTTGGTAGCCGTACCCAATTTTTGTCCTGCTATTTCGCTTGTACTTCCCCCTACTACCAAAGCTTCATAGGGTTTTAAATTTGCCGCTTCTAATAATTCTAATGTAACACTCCTTACATCCTCTTCAATTTTGTTTAAATCCATAATATACCTCCTTAATTCAATTCATAATTCACAAATCACAGTTCACAATTGTTGAGGTCGGGCTTTAGGGTCATAAAAACAATTCAATTATAGAACATTTATGGCTTTGAAACAGATTCATTAAGCAACTTTTGGTCACTGCACTTAAAAGGATGCCGCAGGAAAATGTTAGTAGACTGATATGACCATATAGATAGACCCTTGAGGGAATTATCAAGTCCCTACATTTTACAAGGCAGACTTTTATTGTGTAGTCAAAAGTTGATTAGAAGATGATTCAAAGTCTAAATGGAGGACATTCTTCCCTATTACCCATTACCTATCTTTTTTATTGTTCACTGCTTCTCTATACCTCAAACAAGGACATTATCTCCTCTTCGCTTAATTTTGTTATAAGGGTTTCTCCTTCCGTGATTACCTTGTCTATCATCTCCTTTTTCTTCTCTTGCAACTTAAATATCTTTTCTTCAATTGTTCCCTTGGTAATAAGTTTTATTACTTGAACTATGTTTTTTTGCCCTATTCTATGAGCTCTATCTGTAGCTTGGTCTTCTACAGCCGGGTTCCACCATGGGTCAAAGTGGATTACCATGTCTGCTGAAGTTAAGTTAAGTCCAGTACCGCCTGCCTTAAGAGAAATTAAAAATACATCTGAGACTCCTCTATTAAAATCTCGAACTAAATTACCGCGTTCAATGGTTGGAGTGCTGCCGTCCAAATATAAATACTCTATATTTTTAGAGATAAATAATTTTTTAATCTTTTCCAACATTGAAGTGAATTGTGAAAATATAAGTATCCTTCGACCATTGTTTATGGCTTCTTCCACTATTTCACCTAAGGTTTCCAGTTTTCCGCTATCCCCTTTATAATCCTCTATAAAAATACCCGGATGACAGCATAATTGTCTAAGTCTCGTTAATCCCGCCAATATTTTGATCTGGCTTTTGTTATAACCGTTTGTACTTATCTCCTCACTCAATTCTCCCTTTATTGCCTGCAAATATGCTAAATACAGCTTTTTCTGCTCCTTCGTCATTTCCACTATTATTTTTTGTTCAATTTTATCAGGCAATTCTTTCAGCACATCTTTTTTCATTCTCCTCAATATAAAAGGCCTTATATGGTTGTTCAATTCCTTCAGCTTTTTATTGTCCTGTTCCTTCGCTATTGGTCTTTCAAATTTTTCGGAAAACTTGCTGTTTGTAAGTAAATACCCAGGCATAAGGAAATCAAATATAGACCAAAGCTCTGAAAGTGAATTCTCCATTGGAGTACCGGTTAACGCAAATCTATTTTTAGAATTTATTGATTTTACAGACTTTGCATTTAATGAATTATAATTTTTTATATATTGCGCCTCATCAAGTACGCAATACCTGAAACTTATATTACTATATTCTTCTATATCCCTTCTTACTAGGGGATATGAAGTTACAACCAAATCATATTCATTTGCTGTTTTTATGAGGTCTCTGCGCTCATCTTTGCTTCCGACTACAATAAGTGTTTTTAAACTTGGTGCAAATTTTTTAACCTCTTCTTCCCAATTATATACAAGAGACGTCGGTACTATAATTAAATTTGCCTCCTGTCCCTTTTCTTCTTTCTCAGACAGTAGGAAGGTTATCATTTGAATGGTCTTTCCCAACCCCATATCATCAGCCAATATTCCTCCCAATCCATATTTTGATAATGTTTTTAACCACTTGAATCCAAATTTCTGGTAATCTCTTAAATTTCCATTTAGTCCTTCAGGTATCTCAAAATCCATATCTTCAGGATCGCTTATATCCCGAACCATCTTTCTGAAATCACTGTTTTTCTTAATAAAATCCAGTTCTCTATCCTTTAAAAATTTATCAAGATACATAGTCCTGAATCTTGGAATGGCAGTATGCCCATCTTTTAGATCTCTTCCGCCTATATTCAAATAATCCATCATATCCACAATATCGGCAAATTCATTGTTTTCCAGCGATAAAAAGGATCCGTCTTTTAATTTGTAATATTTCCTTTTTTCTTTTACTGAATTAAATATAGTATCTAATTCCGAAACATCTATCCCATCTATATCAAAACTGAATTCCAACATATCTAGATCGCTATTCAATTTAACGGCACCGGAAAATGTTTCTGAACCGATCAATTTGATCCTTTTAAAACTATCAGAATAATAAATTTCACAATATTTCTGTAATTGGGGAATTATTTCATTGATGAAATCAAAAATTAACTCCTCCTCTTCCAGATAAAATCCTCCATTTCCCACTTTAAAATCACATTGCTCAAGTAAGTATAATATATCTCCTTCCTTTTCCATATCTCTCAATAATATTCTGCCTAAATCTCTTTTAGGGCTATTGGACGAAAAAGGATTGATTTCAATGTCTCCATAATTAAAATATAGCTTCCCCACAACTGTTTGTTCAACTCTATCGAAATATATGGAGGCATTTAATGGCGGTGTATAAATAGATTGTTCCACGTTTTTATCCAAATTAATCCTTGAATGTTTCTTAATCTTTGGCAAAACTTCAGAAACAAATGCTTCTTTTAAATCCTTATCTATTTTTATTTCCTTTATATCCTTATACATCATCTCATTGTAAATTGGCATTATAGCGCCAACTTGTTCATCGGATAATTTATAAATTATATCATCATAAAAAAAGTATTTGCCATTAGGTGTTAAAGGCATAATGGAAGAGTCATCTTCTGAATATAAGATTAAATCATCTTCTTCTTGACTAATACCCATTTTAAATTCAAAAGGTTCTTCCGAAATATAAATATCCTTAATTTTATGATCATAAAAGTCCATATTAAATTTTCTATTGTGCATTAAATCTAAAAACTTTTCTATGGATTTTGGCTCTAAATACACCTTTTTGTCTGCAAATGTACTGTTCCACCTGCTTCCATAATTGCTATTTGACTTATAATTTTCATACAATAGGATTAAAAAGTCTATAAATTCCTTGTCTTCGTCACTAAATTTATAACCTTCCGTTGGAAAGGTAAAATATTTACCAAATTCAACTTCTCTATTGTCAATTACTGCTGAAATGAAATTTCCTAAATTTTTAACAATATATAACCTGTCTTCTCCAATTCTCAAAGTAACATATGGTCTTGTATCTTCGACTCCATAAGTTATTTCAAGATTTACCGTTTTCTCTTGAATATCTTCGTAAGTTCTATACTGACTTAAAATATTTTCTATTCTCCCAAAACTCTCCTTTGGCAACAACTTACCCGTTCTATCAAGATCCCTTAAAAGAAGCAATAAAGCAACAATATGTTTGCAGTCCCCATTATATTTCCAATATGCCGGACAATCACAGGAAGTATCCTCTATACATCCATTTTCGTCAAAACTGGCAGAGACCTCATATATAGAATTCCCTTGAACATTCCCAACATAATAATCGTAGTTTTTGTTTGTCCTTATTTCTTTAACTTTCCCAGCCTCATAATATTGTTTTCCCTTTCTATAGGAATCAAAATAACCTACTCTATCCAAAATTATCTTATCTGTAAGTTTTAGCATATTCCACCGCCATTTATATTTATATAAATCATTTCAATATTTTGATTATTTCCTAAATAAATAAAAAGCCCACCTTTTATTATACCATAAACGCACTTTTCCCCAACATATTTCCTCTTCAAAATATAAATACCCCCAAAATTGGGGGTATCATATTTATTATGGTATGCAAATTCGTTGACCTATTCTCAAATCATTCGGATTTACATTTGGATTTGCTCTTTGGATAGCTGCCACAGTAGTATTAAACCTGATTGCAAGTGTATAGAAGGTGTCTCCTGCCCTTACCTCGTAACTTCTTGTTCCCGGAGGACAGGTCTGAGGTGGTGGTGTAGGTGTAGTGCCACAGTTTACACCAAGTGCAGTCCAAGTCAATACTCCAACTATCCCATCCTGTACAAGTCCTCTGCTCCTTTGGAATGCTATTACTGCCGCATGAGTTCTATTGCCAAAAATACCATCTATAGGACCCGGGTCAAACCCATTGTTTCTTAATAGAGTCTGAAGTTGCCTTACAGATGCTCCTTGGCTTCCCAATCTAAGGGTAGGACAAGCACCCGGTTGTGGTCCCGGTCCCGGTGATGTTGGAATACATATTACTTGCCCAATCTGTAATCTGTCCGGATTAACTCCCGGATTTGCAGCGATTAGAGCATCTAATGAAACTCCATGGGCTCTAGCTATTAAATAAAAGGTATCTCCTGCCCTTATAGTATAGGCAAAAGTTCCTGATGGACATGCCATATTATTAACCTCCTTTTTATTGATACATAAAATAGATTCTCTATAATAATATATTCAAATAAAAAGGATTGGTTCTAAATAAATAAACTTCTACCCTAATTTATCACCTTTATTAACCTTTCTTTCAGGTTGGATTAATGCTACCCCACCCTCCGCATATACACCCAATATCAATACTTCCGATTGAAAACCTGCTATATTTCTTGGCGGAAAATTTACTACTCCAAGGACCTGTTTGCCAATTAAATTTTCAGGTGTATAAAATTCAGTAATTTGAGCGCTGGAATTTTTTATGCCTATTTCCTCACCAAAGTCCACTATAAGCTTATAGGCCGGATTTCTCGCCCTTTCAAAAACTTTTGCTTCTATTATTTCACCAACTCTTATATCAAGTTTTTGAAAATCATCAAATGTTGCCATTACATCCTCCTTAAATTATTCTGGAAATTTTAAATCCTCTTTAAATTCTTCTATTGTTCTATTAAGCAGTTCATAATCAACTACATATACATATTTATTATCTATCTTATCCATCTTAACCACTTTTGACGTTAAAAAGTTGTTTATATGATATGAGATCGTAGCACTTGACACTCCCAACGCTTCTGCAATTACTTTAGTTGAAGTTTCCCCGGATGAGATTAATTTCAATACCTCATATCTGGTTTTGTCTCCTAGATTTTTAAATATTTGAACCCTTTCATTGATCTTATTCTCATTGATTTCTTTCAATTGTCTAATGGCATCTTCAACCTTCAATCCCCAACCAATATAGTTGTCCTTTCCTCTAAGTGAAATAGAAATAGCATAGGAAAATACTACAGAAATCAAAATACTTACTTCTTCTTGTTCAATTATCTTAGGATCTAATATATAATCAGTTAATTCACTTACTGCATTGGAGCCATTTTTATTTAGGTAATCTTCCAAATGATTACCATAATCACATACTTCCCTCTCTATGGAATTATAAAACTCATTAAATATTGGAATTATCTCCAGCATAAGTTCAACATATTTCTTTGTATAGTCTAAAGGGTCTTCTATCATCATAAACAAATTCCATTTAAGAGCAGAATCTATGGGTAAATCTTTTATAAAGGATATTATCTTTTCTTTGTTTGAACTTATTTCTTTCGCTTTATCCTTTATCTCTTCGATATAAGGCTCATTCTCTTCACAGATTAATATTAAAGAGGTAACTATGCTATTATTAATTTCATGGTCTTTCAAGTCTAATAATGAATATAAAAATTCTTTTTCATTACTATACCCGAAAATAGTCTCCGTTCTAGTGATTAAATCTATGAAATTATTGCTGTTAAGTAATAAGGGCTTAAAATAAAATTTTTCTATTTCTAATGCAAAGGGTTTTAATCTATCCTCAGCTCTTTGAGCAAAATCCAAATAATTGCTCATAGACACTTCTCTATAATTTTGACCGGTTAACGATTCTTTATATTCATCTTTTTCATATTCCTCTTTGTAAAATAACAACCTTGGAAACCTTAAAAAATCATACAATTTGCTTTCTTTAGGATAAAATCTAAATTTCATCTTGAACATCTCCCATTGGCTTGGTATAAGTAACATCTCCATATTCAATTAAGGGTTTTCTATATTTTAATGTAGTAATTAGGACGATTGCACCTGCTAATGCTATAACATAATTAGGTATTATTATATCATAAAGGTATCCAAATATCATTTGACCTATAGGAATTAATATAGTCATTGAAAGATTCATAATAGTGGAAATGCGTCCCATCAATTCTAAAGGTACAATCTGGTCAAAAAATGTCCCCAAGGCAATATTGGCAAATGTAGTTGACATTCCGATCAAGAATGAGGTCAATAAAATCAATATATAAGGAACTATACTTGGCTTAAAATTAAATGGTATCAATGCCATAGCCAAAACTATAGCCGCTACAGAAATGAAACTTAAGTACAATAATCTGCCTACTTTAATCTTTCCAATATGCTTGCCGCCAATAAGCGGGGCTATAATAAATGATGAAGATAAAATCATCTGAAACAATCCAAATTGAAAATCAGAAGCTTTCATTATTTCCTTAATTATGTATAATAGCCCAATTGAAGCTAATGGAGAAATACAAAAATTTAAAATGCCTCCGGAAGCAATAATTATCCTGATGAATTTATTGTCCTTTATAAGCTTTGTACCTTCAATGAGATCATATTTAAAGGACTTTAAATCAATTTCCTCAGGTTTATTATGATTCTTGGGAATATTAATAAACATTTTGCTTATTGAGGACAATAAAAAGCAAATAGAGGTAAAAATCAAAATTGCTTTCATCCCAAAAATACCATAGATTAAAGCGCCTATGGCAGGTGCCAATAAATTCCCAATATTCATAACCATGGAATTAAGTGAATTTGCGTCCAATAATTCTTCTTTGGAAACAATGCTTGGTAATACTGCTGCCATTGCTGAATGAAAAAATATCTCTGTCGTCTCCAATAAAATAACTAGAGCATAAATCATAGCTATGCTTAAATTACCTTTAATTATGAAAGTCAATGCAAATAACCCTATGATAAATGCATTTAACATATCAAGCGTAACTATGGACTTCTTTCTGTCAAACCAATCCCCAAATACTCCTGCAAAGGGTGAAAATATTAGTCTGGGAATTATCAGTATTGACAAAATAGAAGCGAAAACAGTCGCAGACCCGGTAAGGTCTAGGACGTATAGAGATAAGGCAAACTGTAACATATTGCTTCCCAATAGTGACACTAATTTACCACATATAAGCAAGGCAAAATCTTTTTGTCTGATTAGCTTTGCATTCATTAAATTACCTCCATTTAATAGTTGACAATTTGCGTTGATAGTTGATAGTAAAATAACTAATTGCCTTATTATCATTATATGATATGATTATCAAATGTCAATAGAATAATTAGATGATTATCTAATTATTTGATATATAATTGTCGTTTATAATTCATAATTATTAAGAATTGGCAAGTTTACTCTTAGATTACTAATTTACTACTTATTCCACTATATCCATATATTGTATAAAGTTATAATGCGTATATTTTTGACGATTTTAACATTATATACTATAATTATATGAGTAAGAAAATTCCACTGAAAGTTCTACTTTAATTAAACGTTATGGAACTTTACGTTATGAATTTCAAGAAAGGCTTCACTAAATCTTATAACGCTTCAATAGAAGCTTTTCTGGAAATGAAGGGAGAGATTAAGATGAAAAAATATATCAGTATTTTGCTAACTTTAATCATGGTTTTAACATTTGCCGTAGCATGTTCACCAAAAAATTCACCAAATGATGATGTCAACCCTCCAAGTGAAAATCCCGAAGATTCGGGAAATAATGAGGATGAAGAAGACGTTCCGACAGAATCTAAGGAAGTAACATTATATTTTGCAAACAAAAAATATGCAGATACTGCTGATGAAAGCCTTGAAAAACTTATTGGTGAAAAAAGAAATATTAAATATAGCGATATATCATTAGAAGAAGCAATAATTGCAGAGTTGATGAAGGGACCTGAAGATGAAGATAATCTCTATACAGAAATCCCTCCTACAGCAAAATTAATTGATGTAAAGGTGGAAGACAGCCTAGCTTCCGTAAATTTTGCATCTGAGGGCATGAATGGTGGTTCTATGCAAGAAGCATTCACCATCAATCAAATTGTTGCAAGCCTTTTGGAATTAGATAATATAGACAAGGTTCAATTTTTATTAGATGGTGAAAAAACAGAATCTTTGATGGGTCACTATGGTATAGATCAACCATTTGATGAGGTAACATTTTAATATATCCATGGGGTAGTTTTTTAAACTGCCCCTTTTATATTATGTAACACTTATATATCCATTTAAATAATATAGTTAATATCATACTAGAAAGGAGCACACCCTTGGAAACTATATTATTGGTGTTAATTTTATCTTTGGACTCTTTTTTAACCAGTATAGCCTATGGAACAAACAAAATCAAAATCCCCTTTTCTTCAATTATAATTATAAACATTGTCTGCACATTTTTCTTATCAATCTCATTACTCTTAGGTTCTCAAATTAGAAAAATCTTACCGGGAAACATTGCTGTAATAGTCAGTTTTGCTCTTCTATTTTTAATGGGACTATATTATTTATTTGAAGGCTTAATTAAATCCCATATAGAAAAGAAATCTGTTAAAAGTAAAATCAAGTTAAAAATATTTAATATATATATAATTGTAGATATATATCTTGATGAAACCAAGGCAGATTTTAATAAATCAAAAAAGCTAGATTCAATAGAAGCTATAGCCCTTGCCACTACTCTTTCTATAGATTCATTGGCTATTGGATTTGGCAGTAGCTTATCAAATGTAAATGGCATATATATTTTGGGTCTGTCATTTTTGTTTGGAATATTTTCTGTATGGAGCGGTCAATTAATAGGTAGAAAACTTATTGAAAATAGCAAGTTAAATCTATCATGGTTAGCAGGTGTGATTTTAATAATATTGGCATTTTTAAAGATTCTATAAATGAGCAATAAACCAGCAAATGCTGGTTTATTCTTTTCTTTTAAGCCTTTCAAACAGGCTCATTATTTCCTCTGTTCTTTCTTCTTTTGCGGCCTCATCCTTACAAATTTCATATATGTCACCTTCACTCACATCTTCAAATAGGTCCTTCAATACTTCAATAAACCTTCCATCCTCTAATTCAACTATGGCAAAATCGCCTTCAAGTCTATCAATTGTAACTTTCATGTTTTCATCTACCTCTCAGTTTTTATATCCAAATTTACTCCATCGGAAGTTATGGTAATATTTCCACTCTCATCAGTTCTTAATATCTTTGCCCCAATGTTATTGAGTCTCTTTATGACCTCTGATGATGGGTGATTGTATTTGTTATCTTTTCCGACCGAGATAACAGCAATCTGTGGTGAAGCCTTATCTAAAAACTCTTTAGAACTGGATGTATCGCTTCCGTGATGCCCAACTTTAAGAACATCCACATCTATATTGGCATCTATTAATTTTTCGGCTTTTGCTTCCATATCTCCAGTAAACAAAAAGGATGTATCTTTATATATCAATCTTAAAACAGCTGAAGTATTATTTAAATCAGCAAAATCTCCATTGGGAGAAACAAAAGTTAAATTGAGAGCCTCATCCAAATCCATTTTTACTCCGGCTTCCGCTATGTCAATTTCTAATCCTTTCTCCTCTATTGCTAACAATAGGTTTTCAAAGGTCTTTGATGTATGTATCTTATCCGGCATATATATTTTCCCTATTTCAAAATTTCTTATTATCTGTTCCATTCCGCCTATATGATCGGCATGAGGATGAGTTGCTATGACTGCATCTATTTTATTTATATTATACTTATATAATGTGTCTTTTATCTTTTCATAATTCCCTGATTCTCCTGCATCGATTAATATGGTCTTTTTATTTGGAGTCATAATTAAAATACTATCGCCTTGACCTACATCGATAAATTCTACTGTTAATTCACTTTTGACTGAATCGCTTATCGGCTCTTGATGCTGACCTTTTGAAGGAAGAGTTATAAACAAATATCCTCCTAATATAAATGCGATTATTATTAAATATGATAAACCATTGGATGTCCTTTTCTTCTTTGCCATTATTTACCCCCTATTTATCTTTTCAATATGCTATTATTCTACCATAGGTTGACAGCATCGTAAAATAATAAAAATTACATTCCCCACTGTAAATAGACTAGTATAGTATATTATATCAATAAATTATGATATGATAATAATTGTTAGTTAATGCTAATATTTTAAAATCAGGTGACTTAAATGGAAATATTTGTAGATGCAGATGGATGTCCCGTTGTCGATATAGCTATTGAAGTAGCTAAAAAATATAATATCCATATTGTCGTTGTCAAAAACTTTGCAGTAGAAATTGATGACGGATATGCGGAGATAGTTACTGTAGATATATCACAGGACAGTGCAGATTATTATATTGTTAATAGAATAAAAAAGGGTGATATAGTCATCTCCCAAGATCATGGACTTGCTGCAATGTGCCTTGCAAGGGGTGCTAAATGTATCAATCAAAATGGATTGATTATCAATTCCGACAACATAGACGGAATGCTGAATAGACGTTATATAAATCAAAAGATGAGGCGAGAAAAAAGTATCTATACAAAATTCAAAAAAAGAAATCCTCAAGCTAATGAGGATTTCAGAAAAAGCTTGATAAATTTAATTGGTTACTAATTCAAGACCTAGACCTTCTTCTTAATAGACAATCTTATCTGATTATTTAATGGAAATTCGAGTGCCCTCTATAATTATAGCTGAAACCTTTGTGACATCAAGCGGCTCTTTAACATTCCAATTAGAATTGAAGGTATGCTTTTCAGGGTCCTCACTTCCACCTCCGCCTTCCAACGGAATAATACCATCTGCAGTTTCAATTTCAACTTTCATACTGCTTGCCATGCAGTTCTCTCCCTCATAGGTACCTCTCACTTGCAATCCTAAAGGACTCAATGTTATATATTCAAAGATATGTCCTTCAACCGGAATGTCATTTGTCCAAGTGCGAATGTCTTTGTTTGAATCGCTTAAATTTGCCGCAACCCTCCATCTTCCTTCAACTCCTGTATAAACTGAACCTGAATAATAAAGAGTATATTTATTTAGATTTTCTTTACTTACAGAAAATACATATTCATTGTATTTGTATTCCGTATTATAAGCATCATCCTCTTTAACGCCTAACAGATGATTGTCTTTATCCCCATATAGCATCAATTCATAATCAGGAGAAATTATATTCCCTTTTGAATCTGCAAGAGCAAGATTCGCATCATTTGGACCAAACTCTCCTCCGGAAAATCTTCCTATTTGAACATGTAGTTTTCCGTCTATAATTCCAACATTTGAAACCCATTGTTCTTTTTCACCGTGAGGCATATCAGTATAGTATCCCGGTGTAAGCACTTCTGTAAATGAACTATAATCATCAAATCTTATACCAACTCCCCCCCAAATATTATCTTCTATGATAGGAGTAGTTTCACCTTCTTTGATTTCTGCAAGAGATATATCAATAGGTTCTTCATATGATTTTTTACCTAAATAAATTAGAAAACTACCAAGTTCTAGTGGATTAGACATGGGTGAATCTGCATCAGCCGTTATATTAAATTCATAATAAACTTTATTTGTATCCTTATCAAAATAAATCATCTTTTCTCTCCATGACATGCTCGATAAGGTTTCTCCGTCCTCTCCTATTTCCCGTGGATTCATTTTTACACTGAACCCATCTCTAAAATCAGTCTGTTCCGTTATCCGATTTTGACCTGTCATATCTTGAAGTGATAAATAAACAATTGCCTTATTCCCGTATTTTTGTGCGCCGATTACTTCCATTCGGATTCCTTGATCTTCGCTATAGTTTTCAACCGGCTCTACAATCTTACCAAAGTCGGGATTAAATCTCTCTATAAACCAATCAAAGCCTCCCAAAGCCGTAGCTGTTGCTGTAGCAACCAGCACAACTGACATCACTATAGCTGCAACCGCTGACTTTGACCAGCGTCTATGGTTCTTAATGGGTATTTTAACGTTCTCTTCGTGCAATTTAATCTTAACTCCATCTGCAATTTTACTTGAATCAACAGCGATTTGGGAAAACATATCATATATATTTTGTTCATCAATATCAAATTTGCTCATACTTAGACTCCTTTCTCCCATTTTCAGAATTTATATACTTGGCTAATTTATTTTTAGCTCGCTGATATTGTTTACGTAAAGTAGAAGGCGTAATACCGGTTATAAGAGATATTTCCTCATAACTTCTTTCATCCATTATTCGATTATACAATAATGCCCTCTCCTTTGGTTTGAGCTTTCGTAAAGCATGAAGAGTTTCATCACTCAAGCCTTCATCCCTCTCCGGCAAAACTGCCTCTCCTCTTATTTCACTAAAATAGAATATCTTCCGCTTTTTTAGCTGGTTTAAACTTCGATTATATGTGATCTTATATAGCCACGCCGAAAGATTATTTCCATCAAATTTATCTCGATTTTGATATGCTGCAATAAAACTTTCCTGTACTATGTCTTCTGCTTCCTGATAATCGCATAATATTGCAGTTGCATAGCGAAGAAGTTTTTCACTATAGAAATTGATTACTTCTTCCAATGTATCCTCGCCACCAGTCACAAATTCTTTGCCAAGATCCTCCATGGCCTCACCTCTTTCGTTTCTCATCAGTCGACTGTACCTTTATAACCATCTATATAATGATTTTGTGACATATTTCAAGTTTTAAAAAAATAGATGAAGAAAAATTCATCTCTTCACCTATTATCTTATCAAATAATTCCTTTTAAATAATAACTATATTAACTTCACAGATAATTTTTTTAGCTTATATCTGATCTCGTCTGTAATGTCCGAATCAGTAATTATAGCGCTAAATTCCTCTAAGGCCGCAAATCTATAAGTGCTGTCCAGATTAAACTTTTCCTTCTCCACAAGCAAATATGCTTCTTTGCTATTGGAAATTACAAGTTCCTTAACGTTCCCATCTTCTAACGTTCCACTATATACGCTGTTTGTAATTAAATTGACTCCTGAACTTCCTACAAAGCCTTTATTAAAATTATATTTGGATATGCTTCTATTGACCTCCGAGCCCAGAACACCGCCGGACCTTTTATCATATATCCCGCCTAAGCATATCAATTTTACAGTTGTATTATCGTTAAATAGTGAAGGTATTATTGACATATTGGTTATTAGCGTAATCCTTTTATTGCTGTTTGCTATCAATTTAGACAGAAAAAAGTTAATGCTTGAGGATTCTAAAAAAACTACATCTCCATCTGCTATAAGAGTGAAGGCTTTTTTAGCTATTAACTCCTTGGTGTCTGTGTTTACTTTTATTCTATTGTCAATAGGGACAATTTCAGAAAATCTTCTGTTAAGAATTGCTCCGCCGTATGTCCTTTGAATAGTCCCATTTACCTCCAGCTTTTTCAAATCTTTTCGTATCATGCTTTCCGAAACCTTGAATAGCTCACTAAGTTCTTTAACTTTGACTCTACCATTTTCATTAAGTATATCCAAAATTTGTTCAAGTCTCTCTTCAGTAAACATCTAAACACCTCGCTAACTATTATCATTTATTCCTACTCTTGATTGTTATTATAACATTATCAATAAAATATTACAGAATAACTTGAATAATAGTCCCAAATAGTATAGAATGATAATAAATAGGAATGATCGATTATTTATACTCATACAATCATTCTAATTATCTTATAATTTAGCGTAATAGGGTAATGCCTAGCGTTATATTTTATATTTAGGTATCCTTAATTAGCTGGACAACAGCTATTCTCAAAAGGATGCCTATTTCTTTAATATCAAAACACTATCTTAAGTCTTTATACATTACAATATGTGGTCCTATAGGAGGATAATCAAAGACTTCGCCAAAAGGCGAAAATCCTAATCTTTCATAATATCCTTGTACAGTAGTTCTGCCCTTACACCATAGAATATCATAACCTTTGACTTTTATTATGTTTTCACCATAATTTACTATTTCTCTTCCTGCTCCCATTTTTCTAAATTCAGGGAGAGTAGCCATTGCACGTAGGCGATATTGTTTTTCAATTGAAAAATCAGGGTTGTCCTCTATGCAAAAAGATACAATGCTTATTAGCTTGTCCATATAAAATGCTCCGATATGGAATGATCCGTCCTGCTTATCCGTATCGTATATGCAATAATTCATTGTCTGATGAGGTCTTAATATTCTATGTCTTATATCATATGTCATTTCAGGAGTAATCTCTTTTATTTCAAACATATTTACCCTCCAATTTAAAAATAATTTACAATATTTATTTTAGTATAGCATTACAGTTCACAATTCACAATTCACAGTTCACAATGCACAATTCACAATTCATACCCACTCAGTGAAATATCACAAGACAAAAATCTTGTCTTGGATATTTCTACTGTCGGGCACACGGCAATTCACAGTGAAAAACAGTTAATAGTCAAGCTTTAGGGTCATTAACATAGATTCTTCACTTCCGTTCCAGAATGACTCCTGCAGTGATTATTTTGCCTTTATTAGAGACCCCTCCACGTTGGTCGGGTAACACCTACGGTGTCAATTCACTTATAGGACATTTATGGATTTAGGGGCAGATTATATCTTTTAACTATTAACAACACGAACATCCACATAAATCTTTAAGCTTTCTGTCAATATCAGCTTCCTAATATTTACTCTATATTCCTTTTTATCAATTTTTAAGATTCTTTTATCAACTACTTCTACCAATATATCCGGATCCATAGTTTTTACTTCTTTACCTAATAATGTAGCGTACTTTTCCTTTATTGCTTTTTCAATATCTATTTTATCCAGCTCATCAATCTCTTCATTATCTAAAATATAGATTTCAACATTTTTAAGTACAACAGCATAGGAATTGATTGAGTTTTCTAGTTTTTCCAGTTTTGCATCCCTATCTTGAATAGTATTTTCTAAAGAAATTATTTTTTTATACTGTTCATCCATTCTATAGCTTATTAAAACGGTAATAATAGCTGTTCCAATCAATGTTCCTACCAACAGTCCGGTTATAAAACATATACAGAATCCATAGCTTTTACTTTTTATTTTCCCCATATTTCACTACACCTTTGTATAAGTTTCATTACACTATAACCTGCATTTGCTCCTAGAAGTGCTACAACTATGTATATTATCTGTTTTATAATGGATTTAATCTCGCCTTCAAATAACCCCTTGTCTATTATGGCAAAAGAGGAAAAAGTACCGCCCAATGCAATTGCCATTGCCCATATTTTGATTGAACCGGCTATATCAATCATGGTTCTAAGGGGTGGTGTATCGGTTATAATCGCTCCTATCCCCGCAAAAATACTTCCTCCGATAACTACACCAAAAGCAATAAAAAAGTTTTGTATTAAACTTACAAAAAAAATAGGCATATCATCACTTCCATAATAAAGGATATGATGATGCCTATAGTCTTATGAAAAAATGAAGTTATAAAATTTCTTCCAAGGAATCTTTGATCTATTTTGCATATACAGCTATTCGGTTTTTTCTCTTCTTTGCCTTATAAAGTGCCTTGTCAGCCATCTCTATGAGTTTCTCCGGTTCTATATATTCATTAACAAAGGCAATACCTCCGGATACAGTAATTTTGCACCCAAAATCATATTTTTCTATCTTTTCTCTTATCCTATTAAAAACTACTTTTGCTGATTTTACTTCAGTATTTGGCAGTACTATGATAAATTCTTCCCCACCCCATCTGGCAATAATGTCATCTTTCCGGAGATTATTTTTTAATATGTCAGCTATCTCTTTTAATACCTTGTCCCCAAATAGATGCCCAAAAGTATCATTTACGCTCTTAAAATCATCTATATCCACTATTGCAAGCGATAGGATGGTATTATGTCTTAGTCTTTTTATTTCACCTTTAAGCCTAATGTACAAATATTTTCGATTCCATAAATTAGTCAATTCATCTTGGTACGCAGATATATATACCTTCTTAAAAAAATATCCTAATAATAGCCACAGTAAAACCTGAATAGCTAGATATGCATTCATAAATGCACTTTTCTCATATGTTCTATACAAATATAACGATAGGGTTCCCGAAAATAATCCTGCCCCCAGCCACAAAAAAGATATCGGAAATAATCTCAATAAATAAGCCCTTTTGAACAACAGTCTCCACCACCAATAAATCCTTTTATTAAATAACATTGTACAACAAAGATATGCTATAAGCAATCCATTAAATATGCTTATAGCGCATATAGTGAAGTATATGGGTGGTATATACATATATATTTACATCTTGTAAAATATGATATACTGGTATTAAATTACAGTTTGTTCAGGAGGCAAATATGAGAAGATCTACAAAAAATTTAATAATTAGTTTTTTAATATTAATAACAATCATTATTTCTAGTTGTACCACATATGCTAATACTCAAATCATACCTAACCAAAGCTTTGTTGTTACAATAGATGGCAAAAAAGTAAACTTTAATGACAATCTTGGCTATCCATTGCTGTTATCAACTGAAAGGACTTTTGTTCCAATCAGAATAATATCAGAGAACTTAGGCTTTGGTGTTAATTGGGATAACGAAGCTAAGAAAGTAACTATAAATAAAGATGATACCAATATTGAAATAACAATAAACGAAGCAAAAGCATTGGTAAATGGCAAGGAAATCTATATTGACACAAAAGA
>NZ_JACRTG010000011.1 GCF_014385195.1 Paratissierella segnis | reverse complement strand
TTATCAGCCACAGAAGCATAGTATGTATATCTGTTTCTAGCTTGTGACTCTCCTGCAAATGCCTTCATTAAATTTACTGCTGTTTTTGTCCCCTTTAAGTTTTTCATTGTTTTCCTCCTGATTTAAAATTATTTTATTTCTTTAAGCATCTAGGACAGATGCCTTTATAATAAACATTTTTTTCATTAATCTTAAAATCAATAAGTTCATCAATTACATATTTATCTATATCTATTGGAAAATCATAAAGCTTCCCACAGGATTCACATATAAAATGCCCGTGATTTTCTACATTGATATCATATTTGGATTCAATGCCATCTATAGATAGCACTCTTACCAATTCTGATTCTGTAAATAAATTTAATGTATTATATACTGTGGTCTTTGAGAGAGTGGGTATCTCTTCTTGAAGATCAGTATAGATCATGTCAACTGTAGGATGGCATCTATTTTTCAATAGATATTCCATAATTTTTATTCTCTGATGAGACGGTTTTATACCTTTTGCAGATAATGAATGAGCTATTTTTTTAATAGATATATCCATAGCATTTTCCTTTATTTTAAGATTAATAATTTTGTAATATTTACTGAATTGTAATCATTACAAAATAAATTATAGACTTTAAATCACTAATTGTCAATAGGTAAATAGGGGGCAAGTACTCTTCATTCATAGTTCTTAACTCTCCACTATTTTTTAATTGTCCATTGTCAACTGCTAATTGTCTTTATTACCCGAAAGCTCGACCCCAGCAATTGTGCATTGCTGTGTGCCCGACAGTAGAAATATCCAAGGTTTTATGCCTAGTTATATTTCACTGGGTGGGTATGAATTGTTATGATTATTTATTTGCACTTTTGTTCATATAATAGTCTAAAGGATCTACATGAACGTTTACGTCTGTTACTCCAGGGAATCTGGACTTTAGAAGCTTTTCAATATTATGTACCAGACTATGTGCTTTATCAAGGCTCATATCATTGGCAGCAACTACATGCAAATCTAAATGTATATCATCTGCACGACCCCTTGAACGTATCTTATGACAAGAATGAACTTCATCAAATTCACATACCACATTGGAAATATCTTCGGGATTTAATGCTATTGCATCACAGAGTATATTTGCACTCATTTTAACTATATCAAAAGAGGATTTTGCTATAATTAATGCAATAAATATTGACACTAGTACATCCATCCAAGAAAGTCCAAGCTTTACTGCTATCAAAGTTCCCAATACAGATATGGATACGAACACATCACTTAAAGTGTGAGTTGCATCTGAAATTAAAAAGTCACTTTGCAACTGCTTACCCTTTTTCCTTTCGTAAGTAGTTACACAGATATTTACTATTATGCTGAATATCATAATTATAAAGCTTTTAGCTGTAACGGTTTGTACTTTTGGGTTAACAATTCTTTCAAATGCACCTTTTAATAAGTTAAGTGATGTAAACAATAGAAGTCCGCTAATTAACAGTGTAGCCATGGTTTCAAATTTTCTGTGACCATACGGATGCCTTTCGTCATCAGGCTGAAATGCAAAATATACTCCTATCATACCTGCTACGTTGTTTAAGGCATCCGTCATGGAATGGAATCCATCAGCCATCATTGAAGCAGAATTTATTATAAAGCCTGTAAAAAGTTTTGATATTGATGTTATGATATTTAATAATATAATAATAAATTGAACCTTCTGAATCTCCTTGTATCTTACAATTTCCATTAGAATTATCCTTCTTTCATATAATATATTGTGGGATAAATATTCCATTAATTAATATATTCAAATATAAGAAAAAGGTTAAATATTTGAGATTAGACTATACATCTAAAAATAACTTTATAAAACTATGTTTATATTTGATTTTTGAAGGGTATTAATTGTTTTGTTGGCAAACTGGTAATTATTTACACTTATATATTTACAAGGAGGTTTTATATTTGAACAATATGACACTAAAGAAAAGGACATATCTGATTTTTATACTCGTAATCATAGTACTTATCGCAGGGAGTGTAATGACTTTTATTAATGCCAGAAAACAATTAGAATGGTCACTAAATGTAAGGGAACTAAATAATATGAATCAAGTGTTTATGGATGCTAAAGAAAGTCATCTGGTATGGAAAAACAATCTATTGGAATCCATCTTAAGAGATGAAGATTTTACAGGTGAGCTTGATTCGGATAATTGTGCTTTTGGCAAAAAGTATAGGGATATAATGAATTCTCGAAATTATAATGCACTGCCTGAAGATGTAAAATCTCTCTTGGTGGAGATAGACGAATATCATAGAGATTTACACAAATCAGCAGAAAATATAAATGATTTATCTACCTTGGATCGAATAGACAGCTACTATGAAAACATAGAGCCTAGATTAGACAAAGTATTGAATTTATCCAATGCTATAAGTAATAAGTTAGGCTCAAACACAAATATGTTCGTTCAAGAGTCAGTAGCGTCAAGTAAAAGACAAACTACTGCTATTATAAGTATAAATATAATTATAATAATTATTTTTATGATTGTTTTTATTGCTATGGACAAGCTTGTAATTGAACCGGTGAAAAATCTGACCGAATTAGCATTAGATTTGTCGGATTTCAATTTAATTCATAATGACAAATATATTAAAATAGCCAACAGTAGCACAGAATTGGGGCATATGGCAAAAGCAATGTATAAATTGCAAGGCAATTTACAGGAAATAGTTAAAAAGATAAAAGCTATATCCCATGATATAGAAGATGATTCAATCGATTTGGCAAGTTCAATGGAAGAGACTTCAGCATCAATAGAGCAAATAGCAATTTCTATAGATGAAGTGGCAAAGGGGTCCAGTGATCAAGCTAAAAGTGCGGAGCAAGGGTTTCAAGAGCTTTTGGCTTTGGACAATAAAATCAATTTGATGGATGAAAATACAGATTTAATCAATAAGGATATTGAAAAGATTGTTAATGTGAATGAAGCAGGAATTAAATCCATTGGATTATTGGAAACGCAAGTCAAAAATAACAATATTATTATTGAAAATATGAATTCACAGGTAAATATTCTAGATGACAAATCTATAGAGATAGGGAAAATAATAGATACAATAAGGAGCATAGCAGAGCAGACTAATTTATTAGCATTAAATGCTTCAATAGAAGCGGCAAGGGCGGGAGAGCATGGAAGGGGATTTGAAGTAGTTGCTAATGAAATAAGAAAATTAGCAAATCAAGTTTCGGAAAATACAAATATTATAGAAGCTTCTATAAAGGATATTCAAAATGAAATTTCAAATACGAAAAGCAATGTGGCATCGTCCAAAAATTCTATGGAAGAGACGGCAAAAAAATCCATGGAGACAAAAGAATCATTTGAAAATATAAATTTGTCCGTTAACAGTGTTATAAAACAAATTAGAACTTTAATTGATAGCATTAGAGATACTGCAATGAGTAAAGAAATTGTAATAAAAACCATAGAAGATATGTCATCTGTTACGGAAGAGTCAGCAGCGGCTACTGAACAGATCGCGGCCTCAATTCAAGATCAATCGGCAACAATCGATGAAATTGCTAAGCTATCAACTAAATTGGAGGGTATATCTACTACACTAAATACAGTGGTCGATAATTTTAAACTATAATATTAAGTTTCATTGAAAACATAGTATATAGGGAGTTTATAGATAAGCCCCCTATATTTATTTCTACAATTTAATGGTGTATACCTACATGCCGTTTAAATGACATATTGTAATAATTTTGATTGTTATATCCTACAGTAAGCGCAATTTCTCTTCACAGTAAAATCCCTTCTTTTATGTTAAAGCTACCTTTGAAAACATTAGAAAAACCCCCAATATATTTTCGTAATCGACAGAGCTGCTATTACCGTTGGCAATACATCTGCTGAACAAATCTTTGATAATGATATCATAAAGCAAACAGAAGCCTATAAAAATGAAAAGATAGTTTATCTTAGCTCACAAATCTGGTATGTAGCTTTCGGTGCTTAATAGGTACAATGCAGATAATCGAAGATATAGAATCCGGGCTATATATTTATATTTGGAAGAGTTTCAGGAGTTGCAAATTTTTTTAGGAATAAATCAATAAATCTGCTTGCTGGTTCAATTAAGAATCTGTTTTTGGAATAAATAAGAGAGATATTTCTAGTAGGTCTATACTTATCAATAATAAAATATTCTATGTTATCTTCTTGACCTAGTTGTTCGACATACATTTCAGGTAGCAATGTAATTCCCAAACCTCTTTCAACAAATTTGTGGGCTAATTCAACTCTCCTACATTCAATAACATGATTTGGGACAATATTTTCTAATTCAAATAGGGTCCTAATGATGTTTCCAAAATCGTGTCTTGGTGATAAGGTTATAACGGGATGTTGCTCAATATCTTTTAAACGAATTAATGGGAAATTACTATCTTCAGACGCTCTTCTTTTAATATCAAAACTTTTAGGTGCCGCTATAAGTAAATTTTCATTTCTAATAAAGATATTCTCATATCTAACTGTATCAGAATAAGCCTCTGCAATAACTATATCTATTTCTCCATCCTCTAACCCGCTATACAAAACTCTTGGCAAACCTTCTTCTACAACAATATTACAATGGGGATAATCATATGAAAGTTGTTCTATAATTTCAGGAAATATGTATGTATTTCGATGAGCATAAGATCCTATTACAAGTCTAGTTTGTTCAGGGTTTTTAATTGCCGTCAATTCTTTAGTAATTTGTGCCTGGGAGAGTAATGTGTTTTGAGCCCATTCAATATATAGTTTACCTGCATAGGTTAATGTTAAAGGGTATGTTGAACGATCAAAGAGAGGGGTACCTAATTTATCTTCTAATGCTTTAATATTTTGACTAATAGTAGGTTGAGTAACAAAGAGTTTTTCTGCTGCTTTAGTAAAACTTCTTTCTTCTGCTACAGTTACAACATAACGCAGGGTAGTAAAAGTTGTGGTGTTATTTTTATTCATAAACTAACCTCCAATATATTATTTGCTCATTTCACTCTTAATTATATTATATCATATAGGTAATCGCAACTATATAGCAAATAACCTATAACATATCAAATAAATTCTATTTTAATGTTAAAATATTCCTGATAAACATTGAAAATATGGGATTTTATGATTCGACTAATTATTTAAAAGATATATTTTATAAATATTACTTATATTTTGCTTGACATGGGAATTTATTGCTGGTATACTTTCTAAAAAGAAATGAAGAGAAATAGTCACATTGAAGAATCTTACACAGTTTACATAATTTAGATATTAATAATATATTGTTGCAAAAAATTATCTGATTATCAGCTTTTAATAAATATCACTTCTTTGAAGGTGTCAGTTTTTTAACCCTTCGAATAATTCCATTATCATACTATTTAAGTAACTAGCACACTATTAAATTTTTTTAAGGATACCACTATTTAGCCATTATTGAACTTATCATTAAGAGTTTAATAGCTTCATTATTAAATTTTTAAGGAAGGAGGATAGACTTTTAAACAAATACAAGACAAAAATATAATACTTTAGGAGGTAGAGAACGATGATTATTGATTTTCACGTGCATATTAGAGAAGGACGTGGAGAAGTTAAAGAATTTTTAAAAGGTATGGATGCTAATAATATTGATATGGCAGTTGTGCATCCAATAGTGCCAGGATCTGATGATTTAGGGTATTCAGACAATAAGTTTGTAGGTAAACTGGTAAAACAATATCCTGATAGACTAATGGGATTTGCATGTGTTGTACCATATGAAGAAGGTGCTGCAGATGAGCTTGAAAGAGCCATTGTTGATTATAATTTGAAAGGATTAAAATTGCATCCACCAATACAAAATTTTTCATTAGAGGATCCATGTATGTCACCACTTATTGAAAAATGTATTGAATTAGATGTACCTATTTTAATACACACTGGTCCTATTAATTCAAGGACAAGCCGTATGGCACTTGCCAGTTCATTACCAATAGATGATTTAGCTATAAGATATCCTGAAGCAAAATTTGTTATTGCCCATGGAGATCCGTTTGGAATAGATCCAACTCTAGTTGCAAAACATGAGAATGTTTATATGGATACAACTATTGTATTTTCCGAATATGTAGAGGCCTTTCCTCAAATTGCAAAGTTGACATATAAGCGCATGAGAAAGAACGACAGAATAATTTTTGGAACAGATACAAACCCATTACGAACTTATCGTTTTGCTGAAAACCTTAATCCACTTCTTTCTATGGATATTCCAAAGGAAGATAAGGATTTATTATTTGCTGGAAACGCTAAACGCTTATTAAAAATAGAATAAATTTATATGTGAATAGTGATAAGCGAAATTTTCTCAATTTTCATAATAGTACACAAACTATATATAGTTTAAAAGAATTTATGACAATATGATAGGAGGATAAAAATGCGTGATATTTTAGGTGCAAAAGTACAAAAAGGGGAGCATAAACAAATTAATATTTCTATAGGCTATCTTGCTAATGGACTTGAATTAACCATACCGCTGCATGTTTATAGAGGACAAGAAGATGGGCCTACTTTGTTGATGACTTCTTTAGCTCACGGAGATGCAACTACAGGTTTTGAAATTATTAGACAAACAGTTCAACAATTGGATTTAAATAAGCTTAAAGGAACTGTTTTGGCAATGCCTTGCTTAAACCCCATTGCTTTTGAGTGGGATTCAAGAAATACACCTATAGATATGCAAAACATGAATAGAGCTTTTCCGGGTAAAGCTGATGGATGGCTGACTGATAGATTAGCTGCAGCTGTTTCACCAGTTTGTGATTATGCAGATGCATTATTGGATTGGCATGGAGGAGGCTATGGTTCAGCTATAAATTATGTTCTGTATGACTATGTAGAAGGGGAGCTTGGTGAAAGGGTAAAAGAAATGGCTTTTAATTATGGATTGGAGATTCTTTATAATGGTAAACCCGCAGGTCCATCCTATCAATATGAGGGGTCTTTAGTAAAGTATATGCTAGGTCTTGGGAAACCGGGAATTATCCCGGAAGTAGGTACAGGTATGGGTCTGAAAATAGATATTATTGAAAGCAGTGTTCGTGGTAATTTTAACACGATGAAATGGATGGGTATGATTGAAGGGAAGCCCATTCTTCCTAAAAAACAATATCTAATTAAACATAGACCATTGCTTAGACCAAGTAATGGAGGAATGTTCTATCCTATATGTGGTCCTGAGTACTTAAACAAATGGGTTAAGAAAGGAACAGTTATAGCACAGGTTAGGAATGTACGCACAATGGAGGTTATAGAAGAAATAATTGCGCCTTGTGAGAAAACAGTCTTTATGAATATGCGCGGATTAATGACTAAGGTTCATCCAGGGGATTATGCATATATTCTGGGGGATCTATCTACTGCAGAAGTCCATGAAAATGATTAAACAGGATAAAAAAGGAGGCACTTTATGTTTGAGATTAATGGCGTTAAAGTTAAAAGAGGTGAGCATAAACAGATAAATTTACCTTTTACAAATCTGGCCAGTGGACTTGAATTGACCATACCTATTCATGTATACAATGGAAAAGAAGAAGGTCCCACACTTATGATGTCTGCTTTAGGACATGGAGATGCAATAACAGGATTTGAAGTCATTAGACAGACGGTTGAACAAATTGATTTAAATACACTTAAGGGAACTATTTTAGCCATTCCTTGTCTAAACCCAATCGCATTTGAATGGGATTCAAGAAATACGCCTATAGATATGCAGAACATGAATAGGGCTCATCCAGGTAAGCCAGATGGCTGGTTTACAGATATGCTTGCATCAGTAATAACACCAATATTAGATTATGCGGACGCTCTCTTAGATTGGCATAGTGCAGGTTATGGAGCAGCTATCAATTATATATTAACAAGTCAAGCAGATGGAGAATTAGGAAAAAAGATAAAGGAAATGGCATTTAACTATGGATTAGAATTTGTTTATGATGGGAAGCCGGCAGGTCCATCAAATCAATATGCAGGTTTTTTAACTGACTATATGATTAGTTTGGGTAAACCCGCTATTATTCCAGAAGTCGGAGCGGGTATTGTTTTAGATATAGATATTGTAAAGACCAGTGTAAGAGGTAATCTAAACATAATGAAGTGGATGGGGATGATTGAAGGTGATCTTATACTTCCAAAAGAACAGTATTTAATTAAAGAAAGGCCACTTTTACGTCCTAAAAAAGGCGGTATGTTCTATCCATTATGCGGACCTGAATATCTAAATAAATGGGTTGAAAAAGGAACAGTTATGGCAGAGATAAGACATATTCAGACAATGGAGGTTATTGAAGAAATCCTAGCTCCATGTGAGCAAACAGTATTTTTACAAATGCGAGGGTTTATGACTAAAGTACAACCGGGAGATTATGCATATATTGTTGGCAATTTAGCCAATGCTGAAAAGCGTGTGAACTAATAGTATTTTGATAATCTCCTATGTTTATAATAATAAGGGGGTTTTGATGATGTTTGACTATTTAGTAAAAAGAGTTCTCCAAGCCTTATTGGTACTATTCGTTGTCACAACTGTGGTATTTATACTTTTAAGAGGTATTGGCGACCCAGTTAAACTTTTGGTTAGTCCCGAAGGGACCTTTGAGGATTACGAAAATTTGCAAAGAATGCTTGGCTTGGATAAACCTTTAATAGGGCAATATATGGATTATTTATCTGGTATTGTTAAAGGAGATTTTGGGAACTCTTTTTTTTATAATAGGCCTGTGCTTGACCTTATTAAAGAGCATATACCTGCAACTTTACAGCTATCATTTGCTGCAATTGTTATAGCAATTCCATTTGGAATATTTAGTGGTATTATTTCGGCTGTTAAAAGGAATACACCTATAGACTCTATTGTAACAACACTTTCTATAGCTGGTCGTTCTGTTCCATCTTTTTGGCTGGGTATAATACTGATACTTATTTTTTCAGTTTGGCTTAAAATGCTTCCAGCATCCGGATATGGAAAATTTAAACAAATAATTCTACCTGCTATTACATTAAGTATGGGCTTGCTTGCAAGCACAACCAGATTGACGAGATCTTCTATGCTAGATGTTTTGCAGCAAGATTATATGACAACTGCAAGGGCTAAAGGTGTGAAAGAAAAAGGAGTAATTGTGTTTCACGGTCTAAGGAATGCATTATTAACCGTTGTAACTATGGTTGCTTTACAAATAGGGAATCTATTAGGCGGCTCAGTGGTAGTGGAATCCATTTTTGCTTGGCCGGGTATAGGTCGACTGATGGTAACGGCGATAACAAATTATGATTATCCGTTAGTACAAGCTTGTGCTTTAGTTATGGCAGTAATATTTACATTTTTAAATTTTATAGTTGATATATTATATACATTTATAGATCCAAGAATAAGACAATCATAGGAGGGGTGGGATGAAAAAATTAATTAAGACTTTAAAGAAAAGCACTGCAACGGCAAAACTTGGTTTAATAATAACAGCTATTTGGATATTCTGTGCTATTTTTGCTCCGTTATTAGCCCCTTATGGTCCCAACGAGGTTAATACATCTAAGCGTTTTATCCCACCGATATTTGCTGAGAAAGGAACAAATGAGCACATTCTTGGAACAGACGAAATGGGAAGAGATGTACTAACTAGAATTATTTATGGATCACGGATTTCTTTAATAGTAGGTATTATGGCGGTTGTAGTTTCACTAATATTAGGAACTACGCTCGGTTTATTGGCAGGATATTATGGAGGTTGGGTTGATTCAATTATTATGAGAATAGTTGATGTTATGTTATCATTTCCTTTTATTTTTATGGCTTTAGTATTGATGGCTGTTTTAGGTTCAGGTCTAACAAATGTTATTGTTGTTATTGGAATTACTGGATGGGTTCCATATGCTCGTACGGTAAGAGCTCAGACCTTATCTTTGAAGGAAAGAGAATTTATAACAGCTTCAGATACTATAGGTTGCAATGATATGAGAATCATATTGAAACATATTTTACCCAATATTATAGATTCCGCTATCATCTTAGGAACGCTGGAAATGAGTTCGGCTATTTTGTCAGAGGCATCATTGACATTCTTGGGTATGGGTATTCCGCCATCTATGGCGACATGGGGGAGTATGGTAGCATCTGGAAGAGAGTATATTTATACTGCTTGGTGGATTACAGCACTACCGGGTTTAGCCATCTTTTTAGTTTGCTTAGCAATAAATTTTGTGGGAGATTGGGTTCGCGATGTAAGAGATCCGAGGTTAAGAAGCACATAAAAAGTATGTAATAAAAAATCACAAATTAAGGAGGAATAAGGGTGTTTTCTCAAAAAACAACTAAAAGTATTCTATTATTAATGATTGTAGTTTTATTGGTAGTTACTACTGCTTGTGGTAAAAACACAGATTCAGTAAATGAAAAAGTTGTTACTTATGCTCAAATAATGGATCCAACAACCTTAGATGTACACAGAGCAACAGGTGATCAAGGAAGAAATGTATATATTAATATTTGTGAGACATTATTTACTTATGATTCTGATTGGAATTTGGAACCAAAGCTAATAGAGAGATATGAGCAAGTAAGTGATCTCGAGTGGGTATTTTACCTAAAAGAAGGTGTAAAATTCTCAAATGGAGAACCATTTACTTCAGAAGTAGTTGGTTGGAATCTTGATAGAGGTGTTGACACAGAATATCCAAGACAGGCTTGGGATTATGCTCCTTATTATGATAAATGGGAAGCTATAGATGAGCATACATTAAAAATCTATACAAAAATAAAGGCATTTAATTTTCCATTACAAATATCAGATATTCCCATGTTAGAGCCAAAGCATTCAGAAGAGATAGGTGAAGAAGCAATTGGTACGGATATTGTAGGTACAGGTCCTTATATATTGGAATCTTGGGAAAAAGATCAGCAAATTGTTTTAGTAGCTAATGAAAACTATTGGGGTGGTAAGCCCAATGTGGACAAGTATATTATAAAAACCATTCCTGAGCAATCAACTCAAATAGCTGAATTTTTAAGTGGTGAATTGGATATAATAGAAGGATTAAATTTTGAATCTCTTGAAATGATCAAAAAAGAAGAAGGGGTTAAAATTGATAGCCGCTATGAAACTAGGGTTATTTGGCTTGGATTTAATACTTTAGATTGGTCGCCAAATCAGGAATTACAAGATTCTAGAGTAAGACAAGCTCTTAATTATGCTGTTAATAAAGAGGCTATTGTTAATGATATCTTAGGTGGTTATGGTAGGCAATTAGCAACATGGTATCGAGAAGATTTTCCAGCTTATGATCCTAATATAAAAGGATTTGAATATAATCCTGAAAAAGCTAAACAGTTATTAGCAGATGCGGGATATCCAAATGGATTTAGTATAAAATTACAATCAAATACAGGATCCACTGCAAAAGGTCATGAAATAAGTCAAGCTGTTGCAGCAGACTTAGCTGCTGTTGGAGTAAAATGTGAAGTTTTAACTGAAGAGTTTAGCGCTATGAGAAATATTCTTATCAATGGACAAGACGCAAAAAAAGCTGAAGGCCTTTATAGCTGGAGTTGGGCTTCTAAGCCAGGTATGGTAGGCAACTGGATTACAGGTTTAATACAGCGTACTGGTATTACTTCATACAACGCTATTGAAGGCTATGAAGAAATAGCTGATGCAATTTTTAATTCGGAAACAGTTGAAGAATATGAAGGGCATTTAAAGGTATTCCAACAAATGCTGGTAGATGATCCACCTTTCTTATACCTTCCACAATTACAAAAAATCTTTGCTATTAGTGAAAGACTAGATTGGTCACCAAATGAGCATTATTATATTGAAGCAGTTCATATGGATGTTATAGAAAAATAATAATTACTCTCTCTATACAGCGAATAGTCGCTGTATAGAGATTAAATAGGAAAAAGGAGGGTGGAAAGTGAAAAAATTGTTAGAGATTAAAAACTTAGAAGTATGTTTCTACTTAGATTCTGCAATTCCGGCAGTGGATGGTGTGTCTTTTGATGTTTATGAAGGAGAAACACTGTGCGTTGTAGGTGAATCAGGATGTGGGAAAAGCGTGACATCACTTTCAATCATGCAACTTGTTGCAACCCCCCCTGGTAGATATCTGAATGGAGAAATTCTATATCGTGGAAAAAATTTATTGGGTTATTCCACTGATGAAATGACAAAAATTAGAGGGAAAGAGATTTCCATGATATTCCAAGAACCAATGACAGCATTGAATCCTGTTCATAGGGTTGGCAAACAAATTGGAGAAGCATTGAGAATTCATGAAGGATACGATAAAAAAGAAGCATTTAAGGAATCTATTGAAATGCTTAAAATAGTCGGAGTACCCGATCCTGTAAGATGTGCAAATTCTTTTCCATATCAGTTATCAGGCGGCATGCGTCAAAGAGTAATGATAGCTATGGCTATTTCCTGCAATCCTAATATGCTTATTGCTGATGAACCAACAACAGCTTTGGATGTCACTATACAACAGCAAATATTAGATGTTATCAAGAACTTGAAAACAAAAACAGGTATGACAGTAATGTTCATAACCCATGATCTGGGTGTGGTGGCAGAAATAGCTGATAGAGTAGTTGTTATGTATGCTGGCAAGGTTGTAGAAGAGGCATGTGTAAAGGATTTATTTGCTAATCCTCTGCATCCTTATACTAGAGCATTATTAAAGTGTATTCCAAGGGTTGATGAAAAAAGGGATAAACTTGATGATATCAAAGGAATTGTTCCCAATCCAGCAAGTTTTCCTTCGGGATGTAGATTTCATCCTAGATGTGAAGAGGCAATTAAGATATGCAAAACAATAGTACCTGAGGAAGTTACATTGGGTGATAGAAGAGTGTCTTGTCATTTAGTGACTCAGAAAGCAAAGGAGTGTCGCTTATGACTAATTTGAATCAAAGGACGATATTAAAAGTAGAAAACCTTAAAACTTATTTTGAAATTGACAAAAGATTTATTTCAAGGCAAAAAAAGTATGTTTATGCTGTGGATGATGTTTCTTTGGATGTGAAAGAAGGAGAAACTTTAGGGATTGTGGGAGAATCAGGTTGCGGGAAAAGTACATTATTACATTCCATTATGAGAACTGTACCTGTTACATCAGGAAGAATAGAGTTTGATGGTAAAGATGTGCTTTCTCTAAATAAAAAAGAACTAAGACAGGTTAGAAAGGATAAACAGATAATCTTTCAAGATCCATTTTCTTCTTTAGATCCACGTATGACAATTGGTGAAATAATCGAAGAACCCCTAATTGTTCATGGTGTAACAGATGTAGCTGAGAGGAGAAGGCGAGTTTTAGAAACATTTGAATATGTTGAATTGTTGGAGGATTTTTATTATAGATATCCGCATGAGTTTTCGGGAGGGCAACGTCAAAGAGTGAGCATAGCAAGATCTTTAGTGTTAAAGCCAAAACTCATTTTATGCGATGAGCCAGTATCAGCTCTTGATGTGTCAATACAATCACAAATCTTAAATTTATTAAATGATTTACAAAAACAATTAGATTTAACATATATTTTTGTGTCTCATGCATTAAATGTTATACGGCACGTATCTGATAGAGTATGTGTTATGTATCTTGGGAAAGTTCTAGAGACTGCGGATGTTGAAGAGTTATTTGAACGACCGAAGCATCCATATACAGCAGCTTTATTATCCTCTATTCCAATTCCAGATCCAACAGTCAATAGAGTTCATGCGAGTATAAAAGGGGAGTTACCAAGTCCTTCAAACCCACCAAGTGGTTGTCGATTCCATACAAGGTGTCCCTATGTTAAGGACAAATGTATAAATGAAGAGCCTGTATTAGAGGAAAAATCATCCTCGCATATTGTAGCATGTCATTTTAGTGATGAAATACTTTAGAAAGGAGTAATCCATGGAAAGGCTTCAAGCAGATGACTTTTTAAGATATACCTATATTTCAGATTTAGTGTCAAATCCAAAAAAAGATAAATGTGCTTTTGTTACAACACATTGTAATATGGATGAAAACAATTATAAATCTTATATTCATACTATAGATGTTAAAACAAAAGTAATTAATCAAATTACTTTTTTGGGAGAGGGAAAAAATATTGTCTGGCTGGATGATGAAAATATCTTGTTTGTTTCTAATCGAGATGCTCATATAAATGAAAGAATTAAAGCAGGAGAAGATTGGACCTGTTTTTATAAACTCTCATTGCTAGGAGGAGAAGCAGAACCATTTTTACAAATTTCTAGAAAAGTACAACAATTATTTCCCCTTTATGATGGTACTTTTGCCTTAGTAGCTGAACATTCCATAGCTGAACCTGATTTTAGCAAAATGAGAGAAGAAGAACGTAGTAAATATTTTGCAGAAAAGAAAAAAAGAGAAGAAAGCTATGCTATAGCTGATGAAATACCCTATAGATTTGAAGGACAAGGTATTATCAACAATAAACGCTGGGGGTTATACATTTATAATCCACAAGATGATAAATATATTCTTATATCAGATAAAGAGGACACAATTGAATTTATCAAAGTGAATAAAGAGAGAAACAAAATTATTTATAGTCCAAAGAAAATTATAAAGAATAAACCTAAAAAATTCTTAAGTGGAATTTCAATCTATGATGTAGAGGATAAGGAAAACAGAACCTATATTGATGATATTACATATAGGATGCGATACTGTGACTTTATAGGTGAAGTACCTATTTTTATGGGATCCGATGGCATTAAATATGGTTATCAACAAAATCCGGATTTTTTCTTTATCGATAAGGAAGGTAAAAAGAAAATATTTTATTATAACGACGACAGTGCTAGCAATGCTGTATGTACGGATATACGAACTGGTAAGTTTTATCAAATGGAAACAGATAACAATTCTATATATTATGTTGGTATGGATGGAGGAAATGCCCAGATTTACCAAGTGGATCTAGATGGTGCTCATAAAAAGATAAGCTCTAAAATTGGGTCAGTGGATTCTTTTGTGGTTCTAGATAAAGAAATAATGTTTATAGGACTAAGGGATAATAAGCTTCAAGAGATATATTCACTAAAAGATGGAAATGAAATACAACTTTCCTCATTTAATGATTGGGTTGTAAAGGAAAGAACATTAAGCAAAATAGAAAAAATCTCTTTTGTAAATAAGGATGGTACTGTTATAGAAGGGTATGTATTAAGACCAACGAACTATCAACAAGGTAAAAAATACCCTGGAATTGTTTATATTCACGGTGGGCATAAAATGAACTTTAGCCCTGTTTATTATCATGAATTACAACTCTTTGCCAACGAAGGCTATTATGTTATGTATTGTAACCCACGGGGCTCTGATGGCTTTGGAAATGAATTTGCTGATATAATAGGTAGGTATGGATATGCAGATTATGATGATATTATGGAATTTACAGATTTCTGCCTTAAAAACTATCCGGAAATAGATGAAAACCTCCTAGGTGTTGGAGGAGGAAGTTATGGAGGGTTTATGACAAATTGGGTTATAGGTCATACTGATAGATTTAAATGTGCTGTATCACAAAGGGGTATATCTAACTTTATTTCTATGTTTGGTACATCAGATACAAGCTATAATTTTCCTATGTGGCAGTTTGAAACGGATATTTGGATGGACATAGATAGATATTGGCAACATTCCCCATTAAGATATGCTAAAAATGTAAAAACACCTACCTTATTTATTCATGCTGAAGAAGATTATCGTTGTCCGATTTCTGAAGGTATGCAGATGTTTTTGGCATTAAAATATAATGGAATTGAAAGTAAGCTTTGTATCTTTAAAAGAGAGGGTCATGAACTTAGTAGAAGCGGTAAACCTTTTAATAGGCTTAATAGATTAAATGAGATTTTAGGATGGTTTAATCAATATCTACAAATATAGTATATGTAGTATAAAAGGATAAGGAGGATAAGTATATGAAACAAAAAGATTGGCTGCAAGATGTATATAATCATATTGAAGAAAATTTTTATGATACACACCTTCCTCGTGTAAAAAAATTGGTACAACAACCGAGTATAGCTGGCACGGGAGAAGGAATAGAAGAATGTTCACAAATGGTAATGGACATTCTAAAAGAATTAGGTTGTAAAGATATTGACAGAGAATACTTCGTCCATAGTCCGGTTGTGACAGGGATGTTAGAAGCAGATGTGGAAGATGCTCCAAGTATTATCATGTACGGGATGTATGATGTACAGCCAGCCGATCCATATGATGAGTGGACGGTAGAACCCTTTGAGGGTGTTATTAAAGATTTTCCTCCATATGGAGAATCTATGGTAGCAAGAGGAGTAGCAAACTCCAAAGGACCTCTTGTATGTTTTATAAATGCTGTCGAATCTATTAAAAAAGTAGCAGGATATATGCCAATAAATATTTTCTTCATAGTTGAAGGTGAAGAAGAGATGGGCAGTGAAAGTTTGATTGAATACACTAAAAAGTATTCTGATAAATTATCCAAATTTGATGCTGTATTTTTAAATGGAACAAGACAAGATGAAAACGGTAAGCCATTTATTATTCTGGGTAATAAGGGGATGCTTTTCCTAGATGTTGAGGTAACAGGTGGAGATTGGGGAGGACCAACCGAAGTAGATCTTCACAGTTCAAATGCAGCATGGGTAGGTAGTCCTACCTGGCGTTTAGTTCATGCATTGGCTTGTTTAAGGGATGCGGAAGATAATATTTTAGTGGATGGATTCTTTGATGATATGGTTCCGCTAACAGAAGAAGATGAACATTTGACCCAAAGGATGATAGATGTTTTTGATGAAAATATGTATTTAAATAAACGTCTGCATGCAAAGAAATTTATGAAAGACTTATCAGGCGGAGATGCTTTGAGAGAATTATTATGGCACCCAACATTTAACATAGCTGGCATATGGGCAGGTTATCAAGGACCGGCTACCAAAACTGTACTTCCGTATAAGGCAAATGCCAAACTTGATATTCGTTTATTACCAAATCAAGATGCAGATGATATCTATGACAAAATAAGGGCTCATTTAGATAAACATGGGTTTGAGGATGTTAAGCTTATACAACGACAAGGCGGTAAATATGCAAAAACTGACTCATCAACTCAGGCAGCTCAAGCAGCTATAATGGCTATGGATAATTCAGGATTGGAAGGAGGCTCACCATGGCCGATTTTTCCAGGACATGGGCCAGCATATTTATTTACAAGCGAGCCTATCGGGATTCCATTTGTATCATATGGTCTAGGTAAATCTGGAAGGATTCATGCACCAGATGAATGGTTTACTATTGAAGGAATGATAGATAATGAAAAATCTTGTTCTGCATATATCTATTATTTAGAAAAGATTCATAATGAATCCAAAAATAAGTAGAATATCTTAATATATTCATATATAAATTAGCTCTTTCCTAATAAGGAGGCTAATTTATATCATTAAAGCCTTTATAATGTTGAAAAAAGTCCCTAGGGACTTTTTTGTTTTAAGTAAACCTATTTGATATGTTTTAAGAAAATAGTATAATACTTATAGAGGGAACGGATATTATTATTTTAAGGAGTGATTACATGGATGTATTAGATGCAATATTTACTAGAAGAAGCATAAGAAAATATACAGGGGAACCTATAAGTGAAGGGGATTTAAAGCTTATTCTTAAGGCCGGATTTCAGGCACCATCTGCACACAACTTCGAACCTAGAGATTTTGTGGTGGTAAAAGATAAGGAGACGTTAGATAAGATTTCAAACTTCCATAGGTATGCTAAGATGCTTCCCAGTGCCAGTTGTTGTATAGTGGTATGCGGTGACACAAGAAAACAAAAGGAAATAGGGTTCCTAGTTGAAGATTGCTCTGCATCAATTCAAAATATGTTACTAGCAGTACATGGATTGGATTTGGGAGCAGTATGGTGCGGACTATATTCCGGAGGAGAATTAGTGGATTATATGAAAAAAGCTATGAAAGAAACATTAAATTTGCCTGATTACATTATACCTGTAGGTATGATTGCAATTGGGGTTAAAGATGAGGAAAAGGAACCGATTGATAGATACAATGAAGAAAAAGTGCATTTCGATAGATGGTGATTATAAAAAGCTTGCAGTTATAGGGATTGTATCATAAAATATTAAAGTGAATTGCAAATAACAGTGGCATAATGAGGAGGAAAAAATGATATTTTCATGGTACACATCTGCAGTAATGACAATTTTATTATGGGGCATAGCAGATCTTTATTACAAGAAAGGCACAGATCCTAACGATAGATATAGTCACTTGAGAATCGTTGTAATGGTTGGTTTAATCATGGGAATTCAGGCATTTTTTGAGCTTTATAAGATGAATTGGCAGTATAATCCTGTTAACATTATAAAATATTTACCTGTTTCTTCAATGTATATACTTTCCATGACATTAGGTTACGTCGGGTTAAGATATTTGGAAGTTTCCATAAGTTCGCCTGTAAGCAATACTTCTGGAGCAATGGCTGGAATTTTAGCATTTGCAGTGTTAAAAAAGAGGATGAATGCTTGGCAATTGTTTGGGATTATCCTAATAACTATTGGGCTTATAGCAATTGCGGTAATTGAAAGGAAACTTGCCGAAGAAGAGCAAAAACAAGACAATATTCATATAGATTTAAAATATAAGCTAGGCGCTATGGCACTTATTTTTCCGATACTATATGCAATCATTGATGCTTTAGGCACATTTTTGGATGATGTATATCTGAGCAGCCTAATGACCCCTGAAGAAGCCTTGATCTCCTATGAACTTACTTTTCTTGTCTGTGGAATTATTTCACTTATCTTTATTACGATTGTAAAAAAAGAAAAATTTACACTTTTAAAGGAAAAAGATAAAGCTCTAGCAGCAATATTTGAGACTGCAGGACAATATTTTTATGTTTATGCATTGAATACTAATTCTGTAGTAGCAGCACCTATGATTGCAAGCTATAGTATAGTATCGGTTCTTCTTGGGAGGATATTCTTAAAAGAAAAACTTCTTCCGAAACAATATTTAATTATTGCAATGGTTATGGTAGGCATATTTATACTTGGATTTTTTGAATAGTTTTAAAGATTTTGGATATTACAAGCTATAGTAAATTATGACATTCTCAATTTTTTGGGAATGTTTTTAATTTATATAAATATACATCTGATATATGGTACAAATTATTTTTTAAACCTTTATAATATGTTGTACGGATAGGAATTATTTGATACTATATAGTTGAAATAATAGTATTTGGAATTTTCTGATAGGGGATAATGTGATGAAGTATGGAAATATAGATATTAATGAATTTGATATTATTAATACTATAATGAATAATTCGCAAGATACATTTTACTTTAAGGACAAATTCTCCAGAATTTTATTTAGCAGCAGGGCTCATTCTTTACTTTGGGGGGTTGATGACCCGGAGATGGTAATAGGGAAATCTGATTTTGATTATTTTCCCAGAGATTTTGCTCAGCAGGCTTATGATATTGAGCAGGAAATAATGGCAACAGAAATCCCGATTTTAGGCACCGTTGAAAAGCTGATTAGACCTGATGGGAGCACTATGTGGCTTTCTGCATCAAAGTATCCGCTATATGATAAAGAAGGTAATATTATTGGAACTTGGGGAACATCAAGGGATATAACTTCATTAAAAAATGCTGAAGAAGAACTCAAGCTAGTCAATAAGAAATTAGAAGAAGCAAATCAAAAATTAAAAGAATTATCAGTAAAGGACAGCCTATCCGGACTTTATAATCAAGGATATTTTTTTGAAGAATTGAATAAAACATTTGAATTATATAAAAGAAGAGAAAAAATATGCCAAACAAATGGTTTTTCACTCATTTTATTAGATATTGATAACTTTAAAAATATAAATGACAAATATGGGCATTTAATGGGAGATTATACTATAGCACATGTTGGGAAAACGATTGCTAAAAGAGTTAGATCCAGTGATAAATGTTTTAGATACGGCGGAGATGAATTTGCAATTATTTTATATGACACGGAATTAGATGGTGCAAGGACAGTCGCAGAAAAGCTACGTACTAGTATAGCAAAGAATCCAATCCGATTTATGGATAATGAAATACAGGTTACAGTTAGTATGGGAGTTTCTTCTTTTAATGAAGTAGGAAAAGCAGAAAACATGTTTCAAAGAGCTGATGAAAAATTATATAAATCCAAAGGAATAGGTAAAAATAAGGTTAGTTAAATGTTCAATTCACAATGCACTGCTTACGTCATCCTTGAGTGCAACGAAGGATCTCCGCTTTTAGGGTTATGCTATAAGAAATTATAAGGAGACATTATCAAAAGGTAATCACAAAATTTGAAAATTTGCCTTGACATTAATTTCAGTATGTTATACACTTATATCAGTGGTACGTACCACATATAATTAGATATTGAGGTGCAATTTTACATTGAGAACTATAGATAAACAAAATCGTATGCCGTTATATTCACAGCTTATGGATATAATTGTCGAGATGATTGAAGAAGGAAATCTAAAGGAAGATGATCAACTTCCATCTGAGCGTGAGTTATGTGATACGTATGACATTAGCCGCTCAACTGTTAGACAAGCAATCCAAGAACTAGAAAAAGAGGGATATATTTATAGGTTACATGGCAAAGGTACATATATTTCCCCTAAAATGTTTAAACAAAATTTATTAAAATTTTACAGTTTTACTGAAGAGATGAAAAAACTAGGGAAAACACCATCGTCTATGGTATTAGATTTTGATATTATAAATACCAACGAAAAATTGGCTAAAAAAATGAGGTTAAATATAGGTGATAAGGTCTACATCTTCACGAGGCTGAGATTAGCAGATAATGAACCGATGATGTTGGAAACCAGTTATGTGCCTTGTTCCAGATTTCCCGGGTTAACAAAAGAACTACTTGAAGAAAACCCAATGTACGATATATTTTCTAAGTTATATGGTGTTTCCATCACTTCTGCAGAGGAAACCTTCCAAACTGTTGTTACAAGGGATAACGAGGCAAAACTATTGAAATACTCTTTACATTTACCAAGCATGATGATAGAAAGAACAACATATGAGACGGAGAGTGTAGTTGAATATACAAAGAGTGTGGCAAGAGGTGATAGATTTAAATATTCTGTTATACTTAAAAAATAATTTTTAATATACTGGTAATGACAACACTATGACATTACCACAAGAAGGAGTGATTGAATGTTTGGTTTAAGTGTGGATAATTGGAAGAAGATGAATGGTTTTAATACTGCTAAAGAGATTTATCAGCAACCGGAGATTTGGAGTGAGTGTTTGGCTACCATTGAGAAACAGAAGACAATCATAGAAAAATTTATTAATGAAAATTTAAATAAAAATAATATCAGAGTGATATTCTCAGGTGCCGGAACTTCTGCTTATATAGGTGATATTATTACGCCGGAGTTAAATAGTAAAAAAAATTATATATTTGAATCAATTCCTACCACCGATATAGTTGCTAATCCTCAGGATTATCTTAAAAAAGATATTCCTACACTTTTGGTATCCTTTGCTCGTTCAGGAAATAGCCCTGAAAGTATTGCCGCATATGATCTTGCTAATGTACTTATAGATGATGTAAATCATATTATTATCACTTGTAATGAGGAAGGGGAATTAATAAACATATCCAAGAATGATGAAAAAGTATTACATCTAATCATGCCGGAAGAATCCAATGATAAAGGATTTGCCATGACTAGCAGTTTTTCATGTATGACACTAGTAGCTTCTTTAATCTTTGATATGGAATGTTTTGAGAAAAATAAGACTCAGATATTCAAAATGATTGATTTAGGTAGAGATATATTAGAAAATAAATATATGAACGTAGATCAATTACTGGATATAGATTTTGAAAGAGTAGTTTATCTAGGTTCCGGTAGTCTATACGGTCTTTCTAAAGAAAGCGGACTAAAACTTTTAGAATTGACTAGGGGAAAGGTAATTACTTTAAGCGAGACACCATTGGGTTTTAGACATGGTCCTAAATCAATGTTAAATGATAGGACTCTAGTTTTTATTTATATATCAGATGACGAGTATTCCAGAAAATATGAGCTGGATTTGCTCAATGAGCTCTATAATGATAAAGGAGCTCATAGGGTAATTTCAATAACAAGTAAATACAGGGAAGAAATTGAGATTGCATCTGATTACAACTTTTATCTTACAGACGATGAAAACGATATCAAAAATAAAAGCTTGTTATCTTTACTCTATATATTGTATGCACAAATATTTGCATTAAAATCTTCTGTTAAGTTAAAGGTTGAACCTGATAACCCTAATCCATATGGATTGGTTAATAGAGTAGTTAAAGGTGTCACTATTTATAATTATAAAGGGGAATGACTATATGGATATCGTATCAAACAAGGAGTTACTTTTAGATGCCAAAAAGAATCAATATGCAGTTCCTGCATTTAATGTACACAATTTGGAAACTATTCAGGCAGTTATAGAAGGTGCGTGGGAGATGAAGTCTCCGGTGATTATTGCTACAACTCCCGGTACTGTCAATTATGCCGGACTAGAATATCTTGTGGCTATTTTGAAAGCCGGTGCTAAAAAATATAAAATTCCTATAGCTCTTCATTTAGACCATTGTACGGATATAGATTTTTTAAAGAATTGTATTAAGGGAGGATATAAGTCTGTTATGATAGATTCCTCAATGGAGGATTTTGATACAAACATCAACAATACAAAGATAATGGTGGATTTTGCACATAAATTGGGTGTATCTGTAGAATCAGAGTTAGGGCATATATGGGGGCAGGAAGAAGAAATAGTAATTAACAAAAGAGATGCTCTTTTGACAGACCCAATTATGGCTTTAGAATTTGTTAAAAAAACAGGTGTAGATTCTTTGGCGGTAGCCATAGGTACTGCACATGGGATTTATAAATTAGAACCTAAACTGGACTTCGATAGGCTTATAAAAATGAATAAAATAATTGACGTACCTTTGGTACTTCATGGTGCTTCGGGTATTAGTGAAGAAAATATAAAGAAAGCTATTCAATACGGAATATGTAAAGTAAATATTGCAACAGAAATAAAAATACAATTTGCAGAAGCGATTAAAAAATACTTTAAAGAAAATCCTGACGCCGATGATCCCCGTAATTATTTAAGTCCTGCTAAAGAAATAGCAAAAAATGTAGTTAAAGAAAAAATTAACATCTGTGGAAGTAGGAACAGAATATGATATTGACCATAACTTTGAATCCTTCTATTGATAGGCGGTATAATGTTGAGAATTTTGAAAAAGGAAATATATATAAAACTTCAAACTACCAATATACAGCTGGAGGGAAGGGACTAAACGTTACAAGAGCGATTAAAAGTTTTAATGAAGATGTTCTGGCAACAGGATTTTTAGGAGGATATTCCGGAAGATTTATTGAAGAAAATTTGAATGGTATTGGAATAAATCATGTATTTATCCCAATTGAAGGAGAAAATAGAAGCTGCATAGCAATTATTTCAGATGATGGTAGTCAAACTGAGATATTAGAAAAAGGCCCGTATATTTCAAAAAAAAATTTTAACAATTTTATAGCTTTGTATGATAGGTTATTAGACGGAGTTGATATCATATGCGCTTCAGGCAGCTTACCGGATGGGATCCCAATTGATACATATAAACAGTTAATCAAATTAGCAAAAGATAAGGGGAAAAGATTTATTCTTGACTCCAGTGGAGATGCATTACGATATGGGGTTGAAGCCAGTCCTTATTTGATAAAGCCCAATAAATACGAATTAGAAAAATTGACCGGGATATCCATCGCAGATGAGAAAAGCATAATCAAAGCCTCAAATTATTTACTTGATAAAAATATTGAAATAGTAGTTATTTCTTTAGGCGGTCAAGGTTCAATTGTATTTTATAAGGGCAATATGTACAGAGTAAGGGTGCCCCCAATTGAACTTGTAAATTCTGTAGGATCTGGAGATTCAATGATAGCCGGGCTTGCTGTAGGATTAAATAGGAATTTAAGCTTTGAAGATATGCTAAAATTAGGAACTGCTTGTGGCACCTCAAATGCCATGGAACATGAAACGGGGAAAGTTAACCATGATAATCTAAGTGATATTATTGGAGAAATAGTAATAGAGAAGTTATCTGGCTCTATACTGAGGAATTAAATAGGGCGTTAAAGGAATAAAAATTTATAAATTTGAATAAATTTATAGGGGTGATTAATTATGGAAGGTCCAAATATTTTATTAGCTCGTATTGACAATAGATTAGTTCATGGGCAGGTGGGAGTTGTATGGCTGACTTCTGTTGGTGCAAATTTATTAGTAGTAGTTGATGATCAAGCTGCTAATGAGAAGCTGCAGCAACAATTAATGTCTATGGTTGTTGAGTCTTCGGGTGCCGGTATTAGGTTTTTTACTGTGGAACATACTATTGATATTATTCACAAGGCTTCTCCGTCCCAGAAGATATTTATTATATGCAAAACTCCGGCGGTAATTAGGCAATTAGTTGATGGAGGAGTTCCTATAAAAGATGTAAACGTTGGCAACATGCATTTTAATAAAGGCAAACATCAAATTAGCAAAAAGGTATATGTAGATGAAAAAGACCTGGAAGACTTACATTATATAAAATCAAAAGGCATCAATGTATTTATCCAGGATGTACCTGGTGATGCAATAGAATATATAGATTAAAGGAGGGAATTTCATTATGGACATTAGTTTAGGACAAGGTATTTTATTATCTTTGATGGCTGTCATTGTAGGTATAGACTTTTGGTTGGAAGGTTTATTTATCTTTAGACCAATTATTGTATCTACATTGACGGGTCTAATCCTTGGGGACCTAAAGCTTGGATTGCTGGCAGGAGGATTGACAGAATTAGCATTTGCAGGGTTAACGCCTGCAGGGGGGACTCAGCCTCCAAATCCGGTATTAGCCGGAATTATGACAACAGTAATAGCATATACTACAAAGACTGCGCCTGAGACATCTATTGGATTAGCACTGCCTTTTAGTTTTTTAATGCAATACATTTTACTATTTTATTACTCTACATTTTCACTATTTATGGTTAAATCAGACAAATATGCAGCGGAAGGAGATACAAAAGCATTTACCAGAATTAATCTTATACCAATGTTTATTGTGGCTATAACCTATGGGATAGTTGTATTTTTAAGCACTTATGTAGCTCAAGATGCTATGAGGGCGTTGGTAAATTCCATGCCTGAATGGTTAACCCATGGTTTTGAAGTAGCAGGTGGGTTGCTCCCTGCCGTTGGATTTGGTATGCTGCTTAAGGTAATGCTCAAAAAACAATATATACCCTATTTATTAATTGGTTTCTTGTTTGCTTCATTTATTCAATATTCCAATTTGTTACCGGTGGCACTGATAGGTACAGCTATAGCTCTAATTGATTATTTTAACTCTAAGAGTTCACCCGCAGTTCAAAAAGGGGGAGATGATTATAGTGACGGAATCTAAGACTAAGGTTTTAACAAAAAAAGATATAACCGACTTAGGCATCAGAAATGTATTGTTGCAATCCAGCTTTAACTATGAAAGAATGCAGGCCGGTGGTTGGACATTATCAATGTTACCTGCATTAAAGAAAATTTATAAGGATGATAAAGAAGGGCTATCTGCAGCAATGACTGACAATACAGAATTTATTAATACGCATCCAGTTTTAGTTGGGTTTTTAATGGGTATGTTGCTTTCATTAGAGGAAAATAATGAAGACAGAGGATTGATTAGAGGGTTAAAGATTGCTTTATTTGGTCCTTTAGCCGGAATTGGAGATGCAATACTCTGGTTCACATTATTGCCAATAGTAGCTGGAATTAGCGCATCATTTGCTTCACAAGGGAACGTTTTAGGCCCAATAATTTTCTTTGTGGTGTATCTTGCTTTGTTTATTGCCAGAATACCTATAACTCGTCTGGGATATAATTTAGGAACTAAAGCAATCGGCAGCTTGCAGGAGAGGTCTCAAGCAATTTCCAAATCCGCTACGATTTTAGGTGTAACCGTTGTGGGAGGGCTAATAGCGTCCTTTGTCAGTATTGATGTAATAGCAGAAATAGCAATCTCAGCAAACAATGTAGTCTCCATACAATCAGATTTCTTTGATAAAATATTCCCAAATATTTTACCCTTTGGTTATACTATGGGTATGTACTACCTGTTAAAGAATAAGAAGGTTAATCCAACAGTTTTGATATTGATTACATTTGGATTGGCTATATTATTATCACTATTGGGAATCTTATAAAAATGAATAAAATATTTATTATTTGTGGGCATGGGCAATACGGCACTGCATTACAAAGTACCATAGAGTTATTGCTTGGTAAAAATAAAGATTTACATTATATAGATTTTTTAGAAGATGATAATGATGTATCTCTAAGGGAAAAAATGTTCCAAACAATTGAGCAAAATTCAAATTCCCAAATATTATTTATATGTGATATAATGGGAGGGACACCATTTAAATTAGCAGCTGAAATTGCTAACGATAATGAAGATATTGAGGTTGTGGCAGGTTGTAATGTTATGTCTATTATAGAAGGTAGCTTTAAAAAAGATGTTCTTACGTTGGAAGATTTGGCAAAATTCATAGTGGAATCAAGTAAGAAATCGACTATTAAGTTTGAAAAGGTAGTTGAGAAGGTTGCGGAACAAGATAAAGTAGGGGACGGTATTTAAGTTCCCTCTTTATTTTTCAAATAATTATGAGGTTAGATAGATGATAAAATTAATTGTAAGTGATATGGATGGGACTCTTCTGGATGGAGAAGGATGTCTAAACGATGAATTCTTCAGCTTATTTAAAGAGTTAAGAGAAAGAAATATAAAATTTGCAGCTGCAAGCGGAAGGCAATACTACCAATTATACAATTTATTTGAACCAATAAGTGATGAATTGTTGTATATAGCTGAGAACGGCACACTGGTAGTCTATAAAGGTGAGGAGTTATATGCAAATTCAATTGATAAGTCAATTGTTTTTAGCTTTGTTGAAGATGCCTTAAAGATTGAAGATATATATATTGTACTTTGCGGAAAAAAATCGGCTTATATAAATACCAAAGATGAATTCTTCTTAAAGGAAACTATGAAATATTATCATAATTATCAAATAGTTGAAAATTTTAATGACGTGAAAGATGATATATTAAAAATTGCGATTTTTGATTTAAAGGGCTCGGGGGTTAATTCCAAAAAGATACTTTGCGATAAATGGGAGAACGAATTGCAGCTTGTAGATTCAACTCCTACATGGCTTGATATTTATAATATGGGAATAAACAAGGGTAAAGCAGTGGATATGATTCAAAGAAAATTTGGTATAGAAAAGAAAGACACCATGATTTTTGGTGATTTTTATAACGATATTGAAATGTTAAAGGAAGGATACCATAGCTATGCTATGGACAATTCACCTGAAGAAATAAAACGCGCTGCGAATTTTATAGCAAATAGCAATGAGGACAATGGAGTATTGGAAATAATAAAAGAGAAAGTGTTAAAATGATATTATTGGAGAAATTGTGATGGAGAAGATAACTAGCCTTACATAAGGGTTTAAATCCTATGTAAGGCTTATTTATTCCTTGTCAAGCTCACCTTAATTTAAATTTTCTTTGTCTTGTATGCAAATATCAATAATAGTATACTAAAGATAAGGTAAACGGTCGCAAAAGGTACAAAAGATGAGGAGTGAAGTGGATGATTCGAGTAATCATAGCAGACGATGAAAATAGAATATGTATGCTAATTAAAAGACTCATCGATTGGGAGAAAATTGGTATGCTTGTTGTAGGAATGGCTAACAATGGGCTGGAAGCAATAGAATTGATTGAGAAAGAAAATCCGGATATTGTGATTACAGATATTAGAATGCCCGGGTATGACGGATTAGAACTGATAGAAAAAGCTAAAGCCATAAATAAAGATTTAGAATTCATTATAATTAGCGGTTATGGTCAATTTGAATATGCTAAAAAAGCCATAGGTTTTGGAGTAAAAGATTACCTCCTAAAGCCCATTAATCAGGAGGAGTTATTGAATGCCCTTTTAAGGGTTAAAGGGGACATTATCAGAGAAAAGGGTTATATTAATTTAGAAAATGAATATAAGCTTTCGCATACAAATGATAGGCCTATAATTAGGAGGTCTTTTTTGGACAATCTCATCACAGCCGATGGGAACAATTTTATCAGCTATACATTAGAGGAAATAAATGAAAAATATTATTTTAGTTTCAAGCCTTATCGTTTTAGAATAATGATATTGATATTGGATCAGATCAATGAAGATGATAAGTTGGATATAAGAAATATAATGGTAAGTGCTTTGGATACGATTTCTTCAAAACTACAGGATAAGGTTTGTGATATCGAGGGAATCATAAAGAAAAATCAAGCTTATATTTTAATCAACTATAAGGAAGAAGAAAATAAAATTATTGAGGATAGACTTTTAAACATATTAAATGACTTCAATAGAACTTACAAAACAAATAAGTTCAAGTTAACCTTAGGATATGGAGAAGAAGTTTTGAAAATAGGAGATATAAAAGCATCATGTGAAAGCAGCAAATTATCCATTGACGATAGAGTTATAAAAGGGATAGGAGGATTAATCCTTTATGATGAAATAAATGATAATAAAAGGGTACAGAGCGAAAAATTTGTAGAGTTTTCAAAGAAATTTGTAAAAACAGTTGAAAGATTGGATCTTGAGGGAATAAAAAAGTCTTTGATTGAACTCAAGGAAGAAATAAGGCTGTCTCCTATAAGCGGAAGAGATTTAAAAGTTCTTATTTTAGATATAGCAAATATTTTTGATTTAACCTTAAAAAGCAATATCACAAAAATAGAAAGCGAAACTAAGGAATACGAGAAATTAGAGAATTCTGTTGCAGACTGTTACTCTATGGATAAGCTATTTACTGAATTAATGGATTATATTAATTCATTCTTTACTTTGCTGGATAACGATTCCACTAATAGAAATTTAGCGCAGATAAGCCAAGCTAAGGAATATATCGAGGCAAATTATATGAACAATATCACCTTGGAAGATGTAGGCAATCATATAGGATTTAATCCAAGCTATTTTAGCAGTATTTTTAAAAAGGAAACTGGGTCTTCATTTGTGGAATACCTCTCAAAAATAAGAATTGAAAAGGCTAAGGTGTTATTAAAGGAATCCGATTTGAGAGTTCAGGATATTTGTCTTATGGTAGGCTATAGCGATGTTAAGTATTTTTCTAAATTATTCGTTAAATATACGGGACTTAAGCCTAAAGATTACAGAAAAATATTTATTTAGGTGATTGAAATGAAGGATAAAAAAGTTATTTATCTATTTAATAGGATTTTTGTTGTATTCATATTGATAGGGATTGTTTTTTTAATAACCCTATTTCATTTAATATACAATTATCAAAATAATGTGTCTTATATTTTCTTATTTATATATATTATTTTTGTAGCAGGAATTTTATATTATTTTTATAAATGGATATATAAACCCTATAAGGAAATAAACAAAGTTTTAACGCTGTTTTATCAAGGTTCTATATTGATGAGTGTATTTGATATGAGAATATTTTTCAATCGAGAGACTTATCTTGCGTTTCAAAAATTCAAGGAAATAATTGACACCAAGACATTGATAGAAGGGTCTAAAAAACATGCAGAGTACTTGGCTTTACAAAATCAAATAAATCCCCATTTCTTATACAATACTTTGGAAGGTATAAGAAGTGAAGCGTTGATTGAAGGGGTCGATAGCATAGCTAATATGACTGAAGCTCTGGCAACTTTCTTTAGATATACTATTTCCAATGTTGATAAGCTTGTAACTTTAGATGCAGAGATAAATAATGTTAAGACTTATTACAAAATACAAGAATTTAGATTTGGAGATAAATTGGAATTAAATATTGATTTTCAAGAAGAAGATCTTCCGGATATATTACAAGCAAAAATACCGAAACTTACTCTGCAGCCAATATTTGAAAATGCTATCTTTCATGGTTTGGAGAGAAAGATGGGGAAAGGCATTTTAACTCTGAAGGTATTTGTGACAAACAAAAGGTTGATTATTATAATTTCCGATAATGGTGTCGGAATAGATGAACAAAGATTAAAGGAGCTCAATCAAAAGCTTAGAGGTACCTCACTTGAATATATGAAAGAGGATAGAAATAAGGGAGGCATAGCTCTGCTCAATGTCAACAATCGTATCAAACTTATATTCGGTGATGAATATGGGATTTACGTATATAGTAAAATTGATGCGGGAACAGACGTTGAAATAACCATACCTTTTATAATAGATTAGGATGATGAAATAATGAAAGAAGAAATACTAAGGATTGAGAACGTTAGTAAAGAAATAGATGGAAATACTTATCTTGATAATATCAATTTTCAGATATTTAAGGGAGAAATTATGGGATTGCTTCCTTTAAATAATCACGGGAAAAGTCAATTAATACAATTGATATCTCAAAATATTTCTATAGATTTTGGACGGATATATTTTGATGAGAGGTTAGTTAATAACTACGAATATAGCAATATGAGAAACAATAAGGTTTATTTAATAGATAAACAAGTAAAGCTAATAGAAAGCCTTAAGGTCATCGACAATATATATGTCCTCAATCATGAATTTGATAGCTATGTAATAAATGAAAAAAAACTTAAGGAAAAAACCGATGAATTGTTGGAAGAGCTTAGTATCAATATACAATCCAGTCAATATGTTTCTGAATTATCGCTTTATGAAAAGACCCTTGTTGAAATTGTCAAAGCAATAACAAGTGGAGTACAATTGATTATTATTTTAGAGATATCAAATTTTTTAAGCATCGAAGAGTTAATCAATTTTCAAAAATTGATGAAATACTACACTCAAAAAGGAATTTCATTTTTATATATTGCCAATCATCACGAAGAGGCATTTAAGATATGCGACAGGGTATGTCTCTTTGAAAATGGAAGAGTAATAAAGGTGATTGAAAAGAAGGACTTTTCTGATGATATATTAAAACCATATATTATTACCTTTGAAAATAGGGAAGGCTTGAAAGATGAAAATGAGAGTTCTGGAAATTTTGAATTTAAGAATTTTACATCCGAAAATCTTAAGGGAATTAGTTTTTCCGTTAAGGCGGGAGAGTGCATCACTATTTTGGATATAAACAATAAAGGAATTCAAGATATTGCCGAAATACTCATGGGAAAGATTCAGCCTATAGAAGGGAATATAAATTTAGATCATAAAAGGATTGATATCATTGACACACATAGCTTATTAGAAAATAAGATTGCTTTTGTTCCTGAAGAGCCCGTTGATAAAATGCTGTTTTATGATATGTCATATTTAGAAAATTTGACTTTTTTGTTAATGGATTATAAATTTGATGAAAGTATAGTCAATAAAAAAATACTGAAAAATATTAAAGAGGAATATAGAAATATAGTAGGCGGAAATATAGAAGCTGCTGACCTCAGAAAACTTGATAAGAAGGATTTATATAATTTGGTTTATATGCGAATTATTTTGTTAAATCCTAAAATTGTATTTATTATGCAGCCCTTTTCAAATGCAGATATGTATTTAAGGGGGCGTATTATTGAACTTATAAATTTGCTTAAAGAGAAAGGTATTGGAGTAGTTATTTTAGCAGTCAGCATATCGGATACGCTTTTCGTTTCAGACAGACTATTGATAATGGAAGATGGCAAAATTTTAAATATCTAATAAATGTCCCCCCTATTCAAAAGATTATCCCCCTTACCGCTATTTTGTTTATGGTATTATAAATTCAAGGAGTACAGAAAAAAGTATCTGTAAAAATTTATTATATATCGAGGTGGTTCCAATGAGCAATTATATGGTAGAATTGGAAAACGTCTGCAAGAGTTTCCCGGGAGTAAAGGCACTTGACAATGTCTCTTTAAGACTGAAATCAGGAGAAGTTCTTGCGCTGCTTGGAGAAAATGGTGCCGGAAAGTCTACCTTGATGAAAATTTTGTCGGGTGTTTATACCAAGGATAAGGGAACTATAAAAGTATTTGGTGAAGTAATAGAAGATATAAATCCGGTAAAAGCCCAAGAATTAGGAATAGCAATTATTCATCAGGAATTGAATATGTGTGAGCATCTTACTGTGGCACAAAATATTTTCTTAGGTAGAGAGGTTACGAAAAATGGTGTTCTATCTGATAAAGAAATGAATCATGAGGCTAAAAAGGTTCTCAATAGATTAAATATAGATATTGATCCTGAAACCATTGTTGGAAATTTATCCGTATCTAAACAACAGATGGTTGAAATTTCAAAAGCCTTGTCTACTAATGCCAAGATACTCATAATGGATGAACCTACTTCTGCTTTAACATCTAAAGAGATAGATGAGCTATTTACTATTATTAGAAAATTAAGGGATGATGGTCACGGTATAATATATATTTCCCATAGATTGGAGGAGCTTGAAGATATAGTTGATCGGGTTATGATTTTGAGAGATGGTCAATATATTACGTCTATGGATTATAAAGACACCACCCTTAAAGAGATTATTTCCTATATGGTAGGCCGTGAAATTACCGAAAAGTTCCCTCGCATCGAAAAGGAAGTAGGGGAAAAAATAATGGAAGTAAGGAACTTAAATGCAGGAAGTCATGTTAGGGATATCAACTTCTCGCTTTATGAAGGGGAAATAGTAGGTATTGCCGGATTGATGGGTGCCGGAAGGACCGAGATGACTAGAGCATTATTTGGAGCTGATCCAAAGGAATCAGGTGATATTTTTCTTGACGGAGAAGAGATAAGAATAAATAGACCGATTGATTCAATTAAATCCGGAATTGTACTAGTTCCTGAAGATAGAAAAAGGGATGGACTCTGTACAAAGCTTAGCATAAAAGATAATATTTCACTACCTAATTTGGATTTACTTACATCGAAGATGGGTGTTGTAAATAGGAAGAAAGAAAATGAAATTACTGAAGAAACAGTAAAAAATCTCACAATTCGATTGACAAATTCAGATGCAAATGCAGAAAGTCTTTCGGGAGGGAATCAACAAAAGGTAGTAGTTGGAAAGTGGCTGGCAAGGGACTCAAGGGTTGTAATCTTTGATGAACCTACAAGGGGTATTGATGTAGCGGCAAAGGTGGAAATTTACAATCTTATGAATGAATTAAAGGACCAAGGCATTGGGGTATTATTTGTTTCTTCCGAAATGCAGGAGATTTTGGGAATTAGCGATAGAATTCTGGTTATGGCTGATGGAAAGATTACTAAGGAATTAGATATAGAAGAAGCAACACAAGATATTATTCTAGAGTATGCTACTAAATTTGATAGAAAAATTGAAATGAAAAAAGAGGCTTAACGAGAAAGGTGGAAGTTGATATGGAAAGTAATAATTCATCCAAAAGATTTAAAAGGATCTTTTCTAAAAGAGGAATGGGTCAAGTAATTACTGTAAGTATTGGACTTATTATGCTAATTATTGTATTCGGGTTTTTAAATCCTAATTTTTTTTCATATAGAAATATTTCCAACTTACTTAGACAGATTGCTCCTATTATACTGATTGGAGTAGGTCAGTCATATGTACTGATTACAGGAAATATAGATCTATCTATAGGATCTGTTGTAGGTATGAGCTGTATGATTTCTGCTACGTTAATGACAAAGGGTATGAATCCGTGGCTTGCCGTATGTATTTCTTATATATCTTCAATATTCATTGGGATACTAAATGGAAAGCTGATATCCAAAGCAAAACTTCCGGCATTTATAGCTACATTGGGAACTATGACCATAGCGAGAGGTATTGCACAGATTGTAAACAATAACTACAATACAGACTCCATAGGAGCTAAAGCAGAGGGATTTAGAAATTTCTTTTATTATGGCAAAACTTTAGGGTTATATAATACGATTTGGATTGCTCTTGTAATGTGGCTTGTCTTTAATTTTATATTAAGCAGAACCAGAACAGGGAGACATATTTATGCGGTTGGGAGCAATATCAATGCAGCCAATCTATCGGGAGTCAATATTTCCAGTACAATAACAAAAGCATATTTGGTTAGCGCAGTGTGTTCAGCAACAGTAGGACTTATTATCACTGCTACCAGCGGTATGGGGACAATGGATGCCGGAAATGGATATGAACTCTACGCTGTAGCTTCCTCGGTTATTGGAGGAGTAAGTACCTTGGGAGGGCAGGGCATACTTTTGGGAACAATAGTTGGTGCATCTATTTGGGGCGTACTGCAAAATGGACTCCAATTTGCCGGAGCACCGGTTGCTATAAGAAATATTGTTATAGGTATTATAGTTATTATATCTGTTCTTTTGGATATTGTTGTAAGAGCAAATAAAAATGTGACCAAGTCAAAATCCAAAGGAAAATCTTAAATAAGTTTTTAAAGCATAATGCTTTGAAATAAATAAAAATATAGGGGGGACTATTTATAATGAAAAAATTCATAACATTAATTTTAGTCTTATCATTAGTCTTTACAGTAGTGGGATGTTCCGCACCAAAAGATACTTCTAGTGACAATGGTCAAAATGCAGAAGACGTTGATACTGGTAATAATGGCGATGATAACGGTGCAGACAAGAAAGATAAATATAAAGTTTATCTTATCACCATGGACCAAATGGATCAACACTGGGTTACTGTAGATCAAGGAGCTAAAAAGGCTGCTGACGAATTAGGAAATGTAGATTATCAATGGCTGGCACCTGATGTAAAAGATGATGCTAAACAAATTGAGTCTATCAACAATGCCATAGCAGGCGGCGCAGATGCAATACTGCTTGCAGCTAATGGACCGGATGCTGTAACAGCTACACTTAAAGAAGCTGATAGCGAAGGTATAAAGATCGTATATGTCGACTCCCCTGCTGATTTTCCAGCAGTACAAACTCTAGCTACAGATAACGAAGCGGCTGGTAAAACTGCAGGAGAAGAGATGTTAAATGCTCTAAAAGAAAAAGGTATAACATCAGGCAAGATTGGTGTTGTAAGCGTTAATGCTTCTACAGATTCTACTGTAAAAAGAGAAAAAGGATTTAGATCCGCCTTTGAAGGCACAGATTTTACAATCCTTGAAACTCAATATGCAGAAGGAGATGCTGCAAGATCCAAGGACGCTGCAGCAAACTTTATCACTGAAGGCGTTGTAGGAATCTTTGGAGGGAATGAAGGCTCCACAGTAGGTATAGGAAATGCCATAAAGGAAGTTGGCGGAGAAGTTATCGGTGTTGGATTTGATAAATCCGATACTATCTTACAATTAATCGATGAAGGATATTTACTTGCTACTATGGCACAAAATCCAGATGTCATGGGTTATGAAGGAATGAAAACAGCAGTTAATGCGTTAGAAGGAAAGACTGTAGATAAAGATGTTGTAGATACAGGAGTTTCCGTACTAAAAAAAGACTAAAATAAAGTATAAAAATTCATAATAAAAAATTTTAAAGAGGTTACATATGTAACCTCTTTAAATCAATGCACAACTTAAATCAATGCACAGTTCACAATTCACAATGCACAATTCACAATCGACCTTTGGGTCGTCCTGCCGTGTACCCTTTGCAGTCTAAGTGTGAGGCGGGCAGTATGAGCATTGCCTTCGAAGGATCTCCGCTTTTGAAAGGATAGTTGAGAATTGTTAGGGGAAGTATTTCAGAATTACAAGAAAGGAGAACATATTTGAAAGATAATACTTTGATTATAATTCAAGATTTCATAGACGATTATCCTATAATGGACTATTTGGAAGAAAAATTGGAGTTGATTATAGAAGAGATGACAGGTAAAATAAAACAAGGTGGACAAATACTTGTCTGTGGAAATGGAGGAAGTTCTTCCGACAGCGAACATATAGTAGGGGAATTCTTAAAGGAATTTTATATTAGAAGACCTTTAAATAAGGATTTCAAAGAAAAATATTTGGAATATTTTCCTGAAGATGATTCTAAGGATATATTGAAAAACCTTCAAGAGGGAATCCCCGCAATATCTTTGGTATCTCAAACAGGGTTTTTGAGTGCCTATGGGAATGATGTGAGCTTTGATATGGCATATGCTCAGCAGGTTTATGTCTATGGAAAGGAACATGATATATTCATTGGACTATCCACTTCAGGAAATTCTACCAACGTTTACAATGCTGCTAAAGTAGCTAAAGTAAAAGGACTGTTTGTTATATCCCTTACGGGAGAAACAGGAGGTAAATTAAATGAGGTAAGCGATGTTTTGCTTAATGCTCCATCACAGGAAACCTTTAAGGTACAGGAGTATCATTTGCCTTTATACCATCTTATTTGTAGAGCTGTAGAATATGAAATGTTTGGAGAAGAAAAATGATTGTTTTGGGTTTTGATATTGGCGGAACAAAATCAGCAGTAATTTTAGCGGAAGAAATCAATGGAGAAATCTTATTTCATGATCGTGTAGAAATAAAAACAACAGTGAATTGGGAAAGTGTAATAGATGAATTGATTGATATAGGTAAAAAAATGCTTAATCAAATCAATGTTCATTATGATAATTTCAAAATAGGTATTTCCTGCGGAGGACCTTTGGATAGCGACAAAGGAGTCATTATATCGCCTCCAAATCTTCCCGGATGGGAGAATGTTCCTATTGCAGATTATATATATAAGCGATTGGGAGTAAGACCTAAACTTCAAAATGATGCGGACGCCTGTGCTTTAGCAGAATGGAAATATGGGATAGGCAGAGGGTATAAAAATATTATTTTTTTGACTTTTGGTACCGGGTTAGGCGCAGGACTTATATTAAATGGGCAATTGTATAAAGGAGCTAATAATATGGCAGGAGAGGTAGGGCATATTAGACTAAAAGACGAAGGTCCTCTTGGCTATGGAAAGCGTGGAAGTTTTGAAGGCTTTTGTAGCGGAGGCGGTATTGCGCAGATTGCAAAAAAGAAGGCATATGACCTTGACAAGAATGGTCTAAAAGCATCTTTCCTAAAAGATAATATCGAGAATATAACGGCTAAGGATGTGGCGGAAGCAGCTGAAATGGATAGTAAGGATGCTTTGGATGTCTTTAAAATATCCGGAAAATATTTTGGGCGGGGATTGGCCATATTGATTGATATATTAAATCCCGAATTGATAATTGTAGGTAGCATATATGTACGTTCAGGAAAATTTTTAAATGATACTATGTATAGAGAACTTGAAAGAGAGGCTTTGAAGTTCTCCAGAAGTATAGTTCAAATAGTTCCGGCTCAGCTTGGAGAACAAATAGGAGATTATGGAGCAGTGGTAGCTGCGCTGTCTTGATAAAAATAGTAATTGATTGGGGGAATAATCATGCTAGGAGCCATAGAAGCAGGAGGAACCAAATTTGTTTGTGCAGTAAGTGATGAAAATTTGAATATTGTTAAGAGATACTTTTTTCCTACGACCAATACAGAAGAAACATTAAAAAATGTCTATGAATTCTTTGATAAATTTGAGGGATTAAAAGCTATAGGCATAGGCTCATTTGGACCTATAGATATCAATGAAAATTCTCCTAAATATGGCTATATCACATCAACACCTAAAATAGGCTGGAGAGATTTTGATTTTCTAGGTGAAATTAAAAGACGTTATAATATTCCCGTAGGGTGGACTACAGATGTGAATGCTGCTTGTTTGGGGGAATATGAAGTGGGCAGCGCTAAAGAGGACAACAGCTGTATTTATTTAACCATAGGAACAGGAATAGGCGGAGGCGCTATAGCAAATGGAAACTTTATAGAAGGATTTGGACATCCGGAAATGGGTCATATTTTAGTGAAAATACATCCCAAGGATAAAGATTTTAAAGGCTGGTGTCCATATCATGGTGACTGTTTGGAAGGGTTAGCTGCGGGACCTTCTGTGGAAAAAAGATATGGTATAAAAGCTGAAGATTTAGATCCAAATCATGAAATTTGGCAAATCCTTGCTTATTATATAGCTCAGGCTTTAGTCAACTATACTCTGATACTACGACCTGAGAAAATTGTACTGGGCGGAGGAGTTATGAAGCAAACTCAGATGCTTAAGTTAATTAAAAAAGAATTTAGGGCACTATTAGCAGATTATGTTGAAATACCCATGATAGATCAATATATAGTTTTACCTTCTTTAGGTGATGATGCAGGTATTATCGGAGGACTGATCTTGGCTAAGCAAAATTTATAAAGCGATGTGCACAAATAATAAAATAAGAGGTAGATAAATGACTGGAAAAGTATTTTTTTTTGAACCTATTTTTAAGACAAAAATTTGGGGAGGAGATAAATTAAAGGATTTTGGCTATGACATACCTTCCGATAAAACAGGAGAGCTGTGGGCAATTTCAGCTCACCCTAATGGTCAAAGTATAGTTAAAAACGGTGAATATAAAGGCAGTACATTGGGAGAGCTATGGGAAAATCACAGGGAGATATTTGGCGGAATTTCAGGAGACAAATTCCCGTTGCTGGTAAAAATCATTGACGCTAATAAAGATTTATCTGTTCAGGTACATCCTGATAACGAATATGCACAAAGATATGAAAATGGTGAACTAGGTAAGACGGAATGTTGGTATATTCTGGATTGTTGCGAAGATGCAAAGATGGTATACGGAGTCAATGCAAATAGCAGGGAAGAGCTTAACGATATGATAGACAAAGGACAATGGGAGGAATTATTAAAAATTATTCCAATCAAAAAAGGAGATTTTTTCTATGTACCTAGTGGTACTGTCCATGCTCTTAAGGCAGGTACTTTAGTTTTGGAAATACAACAAAATTCAGATACTACCTATAGGTTGTATGATTACGATAGAAGAGATGATGAAGGAAATCTAAGAGAGCTTAACATTCAAAAATCTAAAGAAGTGATTGAACTTAAATTTTCCAATAGACAGTCTAAGCCAATAGTAGATTATATAGATGGAATGACGAAAATCAAATTTATTGAGTCGCCATATTTTACTGTGGAGAAGTTTGAAATAGAGGGTTGTGTGTCTTTAGAAAATGAACATCCCTTTATGCTTATGAGTGTTGTTGACGGGGATGGAGAATTGACCGTGGAAGAAGATAGATATTCCATTGAAAAAGGGGATCATTTTATGCTGTCATCAAAAGTGCCAAAATATGAATTGAAAGGGAAATTGAAGATAATGGTATCCTATGTATAAGTAAAAGCCTAACATTGCTAGGCTTTTACAAAGATATCAATACATGGTTCATCTATTGCTTTTTCATTTGATTGATCAATTCTAGTTCGAATTTTTATTTAAGGCTTCCTTCAACGTATGCCATGCGAGAACAGCACATTTTACTCTTGCAGGCATATTTGAAATATTTTGAAAGGCAATAGCATCTTCCAATTTCTCCAACTCATTTTCATCTGTTATCTCCTTTTTGATCATTCCTATAAAAGTTTCTACTAAATCTAAAGCATCTTCAATCTCTAAACCTTTTATGAGGTCAATCATGATTGAGGTAGATGCTTGAGATATGGCACAGCCTTGACCTGTAAAGGATGCATCGGCTATTTTATTTCCGTCAAGTTTTAATTCCAGCGTAATATCATCTCCACAGCTGGGGTTGTGACCTCTCTCGATTAGATCCGGATTGTCTAATTCTTTTTTGTTGTGCCCGCTTCTATTGTGCTCCATTATAAGTTGAGTATATATGGAATTAAGATCCATATCCAAACCACTTCCTTACATTTTTAATGCCTTTAACTAGCTCATCAATATCATCTTTAGTATTATAAAGGTAAAAGCTGACTCTGGTTGTGGCAGGCACATTAAGAAATCTCATTAGAGGCTGCGCACAGTGATGACCTGCTCTTACGGCAATTCCATAGGAATCCAAAATAGTAGCTACATCATGAGGGTGGATATCATCAATAGTGAAGGAAATGATACCGCCTCTATTATCCATATTTTTAGGTCCTTGAATATTTAAGTAATTGAGACTAAGCATTTTTTCAAGAGCATATTCCGTTAATTCTTTTTCATGCTGAAAGATATTATCCATCCCTATATTTTCTAAATATTTTATAGCTGCAAGAAGTCCGACCGCTCCTTCAACATTTTGAGTACCGCCTTCAAATTTGAAGGGAAGAGGAGCAAAGCTTGCTTCTTGTTCATATACGTATTCAATCATATCGCCGCCCAATAAGAAGGGAGGCATTTTTTCTAATAAATCTTTTTTGCCGTATAATACGCCAATTCCCATAGGTCCTAGCATTTTATGAGCAGAAAATACAAAGAAGTCGGCATCTAATTTTTGGACATCTACTTTCATATGGGGTGTGCTCTGCGCACCGTCTATCACAACTACAGCGCCCATCTTGTGGGCATAGTCTATTATCTCTTCTATAGGATTTATAGTACCTAAGACATTGGACATTTGAGCTAAGCTTACAAGTTTGGTCTTGTTAGTAATTTTAGCTTTATATTCCTCTCTACTAATTCTTCCTTCTTCGTTTAGATACATATACTTTAAAATAGCTTTTTTATCCCTTGATACTTTTTGCCATGGGAGTATATTGCTATGGTGTTCTGATATAGCCAAGACTATTTCATCATTTTCATTAATAAATTCTCTTCCATAGGTATTGGATATTAGATTTATGGATTCTGTTGCATTTTTGGTAAAGATTATTTCTTCAATAGACTTGGCGCCTATAAATTCTCTGACCTTCTCCTTTGCTAAATCATAACTTTCAGTTGCCATTATACTTAATCGGTGTACTCCTCTGTGGGGATTTCCATGAGATTTTTCATTATAATCCCTTAATGCATCTATGACTTGAATAGGTTTTTGTGTTGTAGCTCCATTGTCTAAGTAAATTAATCTATGTTCATTTACTTTTTGGCTCAATATGGGGAAGTCCTTTTTGATTTCCTCCGGATTTAATCTATGCATTGGTAAGCCTCCTGCTAATTTCAGAGTTTATTATGTTACGTAAATTTTCTATGGGTATATTGTCTATTATGGGTTTAAATTGAGCTTCAACTATAAGTTTTTTAGCTTCTCTTTCACTCAACCCTCTGGTCATTAGATAAAATAATTTATTCTTGTCAATTTGTCCGGCACTTGCAGCGTGTTCACCTTGTACATCATCTTCATCGCACATAAGTGCAGGCAAAGAATCTGATTTTACATTGGGGTCAAGTAATATTACATATTCTTCTTCTATTCCTTTCGAACGTTTAGCACCTGTTTTAAAGTCAAGATTACCTCGAAAAACCTTTTTGGATTCATCCATGAGGACACCATGGGTTCTTATATTGCTCATACTCCTAATTCCTTTGTGAATCATAGAATATTCCAAATCCAATTTACGAGCCCCATCCCCTAAATAGATTGAATTGAGCTCGGACTCACTGGCTTCTTCATTTAAATAGGTTGTGTAGCTTGATCCGCTGATATTACTTCCTAACTCTACTGATGTCCAATTTATTTTTCCGTTTGATTTTACAAAAGCCATATTTGTATCGAAATTTTGGGATACATCATTCATTCTTTGTATCTTGATAATATTTACAATTGAGTTCTCCTTAGCTAAAATCCTTGTCATTCCATTATGAAATCCCCTAAATTCATTTTGAGTCTCATAGTCGAAGACAATAGTAACTTCACTTTCTTCACCTACTATTATAATGTTGTTATCAATTACACTTGAATCTTCATTATCCATGCGGAAATTGACTTTTATGGGTTCATCAAATTTCACATATTTTGGGATGTTCAAATAAATACCGCAGTTATGTGATTTCTCTACAAAGTCAGTAAATTTTCTTCCAAGACCTCTGTATTCTATTACATCCATATTGTCCACAGTAGGGTTATTATCTTTATTTATCTTCTCTATAATTACCTCTTTTGGTAAATTATTAAATTCAACATATTCTTTTTTATAGTCAACTACTTCAGGAAAATCAAAATCATCTAATTTTATTCTGTTCCAAAGCATATTATCTCTCCTAACCAATAGAGCCTTCAAGCTCAATATTTATAAGATTGTTAAGTTCAACTGCGTATTCTAGTGGAAGCTCTTTGGTTATAGGCTCGACAAAACCTCTGACAATCATAGCCTTAGCCTCTTCTTCGCTTATCCCTCTGCTCATTAGATAAAAGATAGCTTCATCACTAATTCTACCTATTTTGGCTTCATGACCAATATCGATATTATCATTTTCCAAAACAATGGTTGGTAATGTGTCGGATTTAGACTGATTATCCAACATTAAAGATTCACAAGATACAGTGGATTTGCACCCATAGGCATTTGGCGCTACCTTAAGAAGTCCTCTGTAATATGCATATCCGCCATTTTTAGAAATAGATTTTGAATTTACAGTCGAAGTGGTATGGGGTGCTGCATGGATTACTTTTGTTCCGGTATCTAGATGCTGACCTTTTGCCGCGAAAGTAATACCGGTAAATTCAGATTTTGCACCTTCGCCTCTTAATATGCTCATCGGATATAGCATAGAAACTTTTGAACCAAAGGATCCGGATACCCATTCAATACTGCCGTTTTTATCTACAAGAGCTCGTTTTGTATTTAAATTGTACATATTTCTTGACCAGTTTTCGATTGTACTGTATCTAAGTCGGGAATTCTCCTTTACAAACAATTCAACACAACCTGCATGAAGATTATTCACCTTATATTTGGGTGCCGAGCAGCCTTCAATAAAATGAAGGTATGAATTCTTTTCAACTATTATTAAAGTATGTTCAAATTGACCTGCTCCCGGCGCATTAAGTCTAAAGTAGGATTGTAAGGGGATGTCAACATTTACACCTTCAGGAACATAAACGAAGGAACCACCTGACCATACTGCACCATGCAATGCGGCAAATTTATGATCGCTTGGAGGAACTAAAGTCATAAAATATTCCTTTACGATGTCCTCATACTCTGATAAAGCAGTTTCCATATCAGTGTATATTACACCTTGGTCTACTAATTCTTGTCTAATATTATGATAGACAACTTCGGAATCATATTGAGCGCCAACTCCTGCTAAGGATTCTCTCTCAGCCTGTGGAAGTCCCAATCGCTCAAAGGTATCCTTTATTTCTTCCGGGACATCTTCCCATCTATTTTTCATTTCTGTATTAGGTCGGATATAAGCTATGATTTCATCCATATCAAGGTCGGATAAATCCACACCCCAAGTTGGAATCGGCTTTTTATTATAGATTTCTAAAGATTTTAATCTGAAATCCGTCATCCATTTAGGCTCATTTTTTTCCTGAGAAATTTCCCTGATAATCTCCGGAGTTAGTCCTTTTTCAGTTTTATATGCATAGGTAAATTCATTTTTGATATCGTAAATACCTCTGTCAATATCTGCAATATATGTTTTCTTTTTTTCCATAATTATTGACCTCCGTCATAGGAGAATTGAGATTTGATGTTTTCATAGCCTGTTTCATCAATTTCTTTAGCTATTTCCAATCCTCCTGTTTCTACGATTCTTCCGTCCAGTAGGATATGAACATAATCAGGGTTTAGATAGTTTAATAATTTGTTGTAATGAGTAATGACAAGTATGGATCTTTTATCATTTTTCAGTTTATTGACACCTTCGGCTACAACTCTTATGGCATCAACGTCCAGCCCTGAATCAGTTTCATCTAAAATAGCAAGGCTTGGTTCCAGTACTGACATCTGTAAAATCTCATTCTTTTTCTTTTCACCGCCTGAAAATCCTAGGTTCAAATATCTTGAGGCATATTCTTCTTTCATATCCAGTAGTTCCATTTTTTCCTTTAATAATTTTTTAAATGGAATAATTTTTTGAGTTTCACCCGTTACAGAAGTTTTTGCAGTTCTCAAAAATTCTTCAACAGTAACTCCGGGGATCTCTTCCGGATATTGGAATGAGAGAAATATTCCCTTTTTAGCTCTTTTGTCAGCTGAGAGGTCATTTATTATTTCACCTTTAAATTTTATCTCACCCTGAACGATTTCATAGCTGGGATGTCCCATAAGAGCATAAGCGAGTGTTGACTTACCGCCTCCGTTAGGTCCCATAATAATATGGACTTCACCTTCGCCGATTTCCAGGTTAATGCCCTTTAAGATTTCTTTCTCTTCTATATTTACCTTTAAGTCCTTTATGCTTAATAAGTTTTTTGTCATAATGTGCTCCTTCCTTATATTGAATAATATAACTCAGTAATATTATATACCCTTATTAATAAAAATTAATCCTACAAATTTACTCGGGTATGATATATTTTAATGAATTTCCAATATTCACTTAAAAGTACATTTTTAATTTAGGAAATAATCCTCTATCTAAAGAATACAATGGTAAAGATGTAGATTATTTTAGGGGAGGATTATCATGAAGATAAATTGTTTCGCGTTGATGTTAGCATTGCTCATACCAATATCAAGTATGCACAAAATAGATATTGCTGATTTAAACCATATAAGATCTGAAGAAGAAGTCATAGATCTTAATCCGGCAGCAGACGAAAAAAATGAAAAGATAGATTTTATAGATGAAGAGAAAATTGAAGATCCTATTGATGAAAATACGAATATAGAGGGAGAAAAGATAGATATTATAAAATTTAATGTAAATGGATTGAATTTAAAAGCCGGAATTTCCAGTGAAGAGGTATTAAGAGTTAAGAAATTTTTTAAGTTAATGGGTTATACTGAAATAATAGAAGATTATTATTTTGATAATGAATTTAAAGATATTGTAATGAAATATCAAATGGATAAGGGATTAGTTTCTGATGGAATAATTGGACCCAATACCTATGCCAAAATAAATGAAGACATGGAGATAAATAAAATAAATATATGCTATGAAGAAATGGGATTTAATGCAGATATACCAATGGGACAATGGATTATAATCAATAAAAGCAATAATACCTTATATCATTTAAATGGAAATGAAGTCATAAATAAATATCCCGTAGCAACCGGAAAAAGTCCTCTTCATACACCTGAGGGCAAATTTAGCATAGTAATAAAATCAATTAATCCGGCGTGGGGAGGAGCAGGAATTCATAAACCGGTGCGCGGAGGAGCTCCCAACAATCCACTGGGGAAAAGGTGGCTGGGGTTAAGCATAAAGGGCGGAGGGACATATGGAATTCATGGAAATGCAGCCCCGCAAAGCATAGGAACATATGCATCATTAGGGTGTGTAAGGATGTTTAATGAAGATGTAGAAAATTTATATGATTTAATTCAATATGGTACCCCTGTCTGGATTGGTAATGAATTTAAGTTAAATGAATTTGGAATAGTGTATGGAAAAGATAAAATAAGTAATTATTGTGAATATTTCTAATTTTTAGGGTAAAACTAATTAACAGAAAATAATTAGTGCTTTTAGGAGTGGTATTATGATCTACGATAATATTATTGAAAGAAGAATTGTCAAAAATGGACAACATAGTTTAGTTCTTGAGATTTCAAAAGATGATTATAATAACTCTTATAATGAATACAACACTGAAATAGCGTATCAAATAGTGAATCATCACTTAGACAACAGAGGAGATGATGGAATACCAACTGATATCAAAATTAGGCATGATGATGAAAATATAATCAGAATATATGCAAATGTAAATTATCTGGGAAATGACCATTCAAATTATGGGAGCTGGTGATTTACTTGGTATATATTTTATAATAACGCCCAATAATAGGGGTAGTTATTAAAACTTAAAAACGAGAGGTGTATATATGAAAAAGTTCATGACATTAGGGTTAATTATTGTTCTTGTATTATCCTTAATGGTGGGATGTGCAACAAATGATGGAACAAATGATGGAACAAATGATGGAACGAATGGCAATGGTGGAAATACTACACCGGGAACAGAAGGAAATGGAGCAAACAATAATATTTCGGGAAATTTAGAAGATGGGGATTATACTGCAGAATCTGAAGCAGATGACCATGGTTACAAAGGCATAATCTCAATTACTGTTACAAATGGAACAATCCAAAAAGTTGATTATGATGAATACAATGCAGAAGGGGAAAGAAAATCGGAAGACACGGAATATGCTAAATCTATGGGAGATGTTTCAGGAATTGCCCCTGCTGAAGCTTTTGAGCAGCTAGAACAATCCTTGGTTACAACAAACAATCCAAATGATGTGGATGCTGTATCAGGAGCTACCACTTCATCCGAGTTATTCGTTAGATTAGCCAAGGAAGCATTAAATAAAAAGTAGTTAAAATTAAACCCAATGGATGATAAATATTCTATTGGGTTTTAAATTTTTTTGTAATCTCATATTTCAAATAATGGGAAATTTTGATATAATGGTGTGGAATGTTAATTTCATCTCTAATGACACAACAATAAAAAAATTAAAATAATAAGAGTATATCCGATATACTTAAATTCGGAGGTGGCGGATTTGTTTATATCCAACGGTTCCAGTGAATTGAAGAGTATAAGTAATATTAAAGTAAAGGAAGTGATGAGCATACCGGTTATTTTAGAAGCAAATTCTTCGATTCACGATGTAATAACCACTTTATTTTTAAAGGATGCGGGTACTATATTTATTACTAAAAACAAATGTCTTACAGGAGTTGTGTCAAGAAAGGATTTATTAAAAAGTTGTGTTGGGGGATGGGATATATATGATATTCCTGTTGAAATGGTTATGACTAGAATTCCAAATGTAATTTATATATACCCGGATGATACAATAGCAGACGCAAGCAGACTTATAATTGACCATGAAGTAGAGAGTTTACCTGTAGTGATTGATGAGGATGGAAAAGGTAAATTGCGGGTAGTTGGCAGATTTTCTAAGACAACGATTGCAAGGCTATTCGTAGAAGAATTAAAAAAATAATTGGAGTGATTAGGTGAAACTTTCATTATATGTAGTATCTGACTCATTAGGAGAAACAGGTGAACAGGTTGTTAAGGCTTGTTTATCTCAGTTTCATGTAGAGGACTATGAAATAAACAGATTTTCCTATGTTTTAAACATAGAAGTTTTACATGAAATTTTAATCAAAGCATCTCAAGAAGAGAAAGCTATTCTAATTTATACATTAGTAAATCCAGAATTTATAGAATATGTAAAGAATTATACAAAAGATTCTAAATTAATCGCAGTAGATTTACTTAGTCCGTTGATCAATTCTATTAGAGAAGTATCAGGGTTAAGTCCTATGGGCGAACCTGGTATAATTAGAAGATTGGATCAAGCTTATTTTAGCAGAGTAGAGGCCATTGAATTTGCAGTTAAATATGATGATGGTAAGGATCCAAGGGGTGTGTTAAAGGCAGATGTTGTAATTATAGGAATATCAAGGACATCAAAGACACCGTTATCTATGTACCTTGCCAATAAAAATCTAAAAGTCGCAAATATTCCATTGGTCCCTGAATCTATACCACCAAGGGAATTAGATAAAGTCTCAAAAAAAAGAATAATAGGTCTTACAAATTCACCGGTCAAGCTTATAGAAATCAGAGAAGAAAGATTGAGATCCCTTGGATTACCAAAAGGATCCAGTTATTCGAGTATGCAGAGGATATTGGATGAAATTGAATATGCAGAAAGAATAATGAAAAAAATCGGATGTCCTATTATAGATGTTTCAAACAAGGCAATAGAAGAGACAGCGGATATCATTATTTCTCATTTGAAGAAAAGCGGAGTAAAAATTTTACCAGATTAGGGGGAGAATTGTTAATGAAAGACAAATATGTTTACAGTTTTAGTGAAGGCTCAAAGGAAATGAAGAGTTTGTTGGGAGGGAAGGGCGCAAATCTTGCAGAGATGACAAATATTGGATTGCCGGTACCTCCGGGATTTACCATAACAACCAAAGCCTGTAATAGATTTTATGAAGAAGGTCAAGAACTTTGGCAAGAACTATTAGATGAAATACATATTCATCTTAATGGTGTTGAAGAAAGAATTGGAAAAGTTTTTGGAGACGAAAAAAACCCTCTTTTATTCTCAGTCAGATCAGGGGCTGTATTTTCTATGCCCGGGATGATGGATACTATATTAAATTTGGGGTTAAATGACAGGGCTGTTAAAGGTCTCGCGGTATCTACGGGAAATGAAAGGTTTGCATATGATAGCTATAGAAGATTTATACAAATGTTCTCTGATGTAGCTATGGGCATTCCAAAAGTTAGATTTGAATCTTTATTGGAGGATATGAAGGAAGAAAGAAATGTAACTCTTGATACTGAATTAACTGCGGAAGATCTGAAAAAATTAGTAGAGCAATATAAAAAGGTTTATTTAGAAGAACAAAGGAAACCTTTTCCTCAAGATCCGATTAAACAATTGGAATTAGCAATAAAAGCGGTATTTGCATCATGGAACAACCCAAGGGCTATTGTATATAGAAAGTTAAACGATATTCCTCATGACTTAGGAACTGCTGTTAATGTCCAATCCATGGTGTTTGGAAATATGGGAGAAACATCCGGAACGGGTGTTGCATTTACAAGAAATCCAGCTGATGGAGAAAACAAATTATTTGGTGAATTTTTAATGAATGCTCAAGGTGAGGATGTAGTTGCAGGTATTAGAACTCCAAATACAATTGACAAGCTAAAAGAGATAATGCCAGAGGCATATAATCAATTTGCAGAAGCTACTCAAAAATTGGAGCACCACTATAAGGATATGCAAGATATAGAATTTACTATAGAAAATAAAAAGTTATATCTTCTACAAACAAGAGCAGGTAAAAGAACTGCTCAAGCAGCAGTAAATGTAGCAGTAGATTTAGTAGATGAAGGATTGATTGAGAAAGAAGAAGCACTTTTAAGAATAGACCCTAATCAATTGAATCAGCTGCTCCATCCTACATTTGATGAAAAAGCTCTTAATTCTGCAGAATTAATTGTAAAAGGTCTTCCTGCTTCCCCCGGCGCCGCATCCGGCAAAGTATATTTTCATGCGGATGATGTAATGGAAGCTAAGGCTAGAGGAGAAAGAAGCATATTAGTTAGACAGGAAACTTCACCTGAAGATATAGAGGGTATGGTAGCTGCAGAAGGGATTCTTACATCAAGAGGCGGCATGACCTCTCATGCTGCTGTAGTTGCAAGAGGTATGGGTAAATGCTGTGTTGCAGGCTGTAGTGATATACGTGTTGACGAAGTAAACAAGGTAATTAAGACAAGATATAAAGAAATTCATGAAGGGGATTATATTTCCTTGGATGGCAGTACAGGCATGGTGTATGTTGGAGAAATAAAAAAGGTACGACCTGAATTAAGCGGCAAGTTTGATAAATTCATGAATTGGGTTGACAATATAAGAAGACTGAAAGTGAGAACGAATGCTGATACTCCTAGAGACGCCGCTCAAGCAGTAGCATTTGGAGCTGAAGGTATAGGACTTTGCAGGACTGAGCATATGTTCTTCGATGATGCCAGAATACCGGCTGTAAGAAGAATGATAGTATCTAATACAGTAGAACAAAGAAAGAAAGCTCTTGACGAATTGTTGCCGATGCAGAGAAAGGATTTCTACGAAATATTTAAGGTAATGGAAGATAGACCGGTTACAGTAAGGCTATTGGATCCGCCATTACATGAATTTTTACCATCAAATGATGAAGATATAATGGAACTTGCTAAGTCAATGGGCATAGTGTATTCTGAATTAAAGGAGAGAATTGAAAGCCTTTCCGAATTCAATCCTATGTTAGGACATAGGGGATGCAGACTTGCTGTAACATATCCGGAAATATACAGAATGCAGGCAAGAGCAATAATTGAAGCTGCAATAGACATAAAAATTGATGGCTATGAAAATATAACCCCTGAGATAATGATTCCATTGGTTGGGGACAGCAATGAATTGAAATATGTAAAGTCTGAAATAGTAGAGGAAATAAACCTTGTTTTTGAGGAGAGAAAGACAAAAGTTAATTATTTAATTGGTACCATGATTGAAATTCCAAGGGCTTGCGTTACTGCAGATGAAATAGCAAAAGAAGCTGAATTCTTCAGTTTTGGCACAAATGACTTAACTCAAATGGGATTTGGATTCTCAAGGGATGACTCAGGTAAGTTTTTAAATGAATATGTTGAGAAAGGAATATTTGAAAAGAGTCCATTTGAAGTATTGGATAGAGACGGCATTGGAAAATTGATGAAGATTGCGGTAGATTTAGGGTTGAAAGCAAATAATAAAATACATCTTGGTATTTGCGGAGAGCATGGAGGAGAGCCTAGTTCTGTAGAGTTCTGTCACCAGTTGGGATTGGATTACGTATCCTGTTCACCATTTAGAGTTCCAATCGCAAGATTAGCAGCAGCTCAAGCGGTATTAAAAGAAACATTGAATGTTCATAGAGATAAGTAATAAAAAAACAATGGAGATTTTTCCTGTTAGTAATTTTGATTAATACGGAGGAATCTCCTTTTTTATTTTTGAAAATTTTACTTCTGTGTTACAATATCAATAGAATAAAACACACTTTACAGAATAAAAATAACAATTAGAAAGACAAGGTGAGATTTATGTCAAATTGCAATAATTGCCCATCAAAGGATTCATGTTCAAAACCTGCTGAGTCTTGCGGTATTGAGAACAATCCTTTAAACAATATAAAGAATGTAATAGGTGTTATGAGCGGAAAAGGTGGAGTAGGCAAATCAACTATATCTTATGTGATAGCAAAACAATTAAATAAAGAAGGGTACAGAGTAGGAATTCTCGATGCCGATATTACCGGACCAAGTATTCCCAGGCTTGCAGGAATAAGAGAAGAAAGAGCAAGGATGAAAAACGATCTTATTCAGCCGGTTGAAACAAAAGATGGAATAAAGGTTATTTCATTTAACCTGCTGGTAGATGATGAAAGCCAACCGGTATTATGGAGAGGACCTTTAATTTCTTCGGCAGTAAAACAATTTTGGTTAGATACTTTTTGGGGAGATTTAGATTATTTGATTATTGATATGCCGCCAGGGACTGCTGATGTTGCAATAACTATAATGCAAAGCATTCCGATAAATGGCCTTGTAATGGTGTCTGTTCCTCAAGATATGGTATCCATGATAGTTGCGAAAGCTGTAAATATGGCTAAAAAGTTGGATATAAAAATATTAGGGGTTATTGAAAATATGAGTTATATAATATGTCCATGCTGTGAAAATAAGATAAGATTATTCAACTCTGAAAATACAGATACAATGATAGAGGAATTGGATTTGGAATTATTGGGTGAGATACCTATGATCGAAGCTGTAAGCAATATTCCATCCAAAGGCTATGATGATAATGATGAAGCTTTAGATAATATATTTAAACCTATCGTTGGAAATATCAGGTCGCTTCTAAAATAATAAAGCTTTTTTAGAGTATGGGCAGACATTATCATTTGCCCGTATCTCATCTTTTCTATTGACTTTTCAGGACAAGATGTTATACTAATATAGTACGACTGACCAGTCAGTCAATTATATGATAGGTGAGTTGATGAATAGTGATGTTATCTGATTTTTCAGAAAAAGAAATTGCAATATTTAATGGACTTTTAGACCTTATAAAACAAGGATGTAATCCATATTCTATAAAAGTATCCGATATGGCAAAGGCTGCTAATGTGGGAAAAGGAACGATATATGAATATTTCGATTCAAAACAAGAAGCCATATCCAAAGCTATTTTATTTAATATAAATAAGGAAATAGAATCATCCTTTAATAGGGTTAAATCGAAGACTTGTTTTAAGGAGAAGTTTGATGAAACTCTTAATATAATAGCAGAAAATACGAATAACAATCTATCTATATTCAATACATTATTTTCGTCTAATGGTATGAATGATTTTTTTAAATATTTGATAGATGAGGATTATTATTTTTATACTTGTGCATCTACTATTGATTTAATGTTAGAACATTTGCTAGATGTTGGTTATAAAGAGGGTATAATTAATACAAAAGAAAATAAATATTATCAAAATATAGCACTACTCAGTTCCATAGGAAGCTTCTCTATGTATGTAAGTTACCGCAGGATATATAAAGATGTTTCCATTGACGAAGCCAAAGAAATATCTTATAAACTACTGATAAAGGCATTAAACTGACTAGAGGTAAGATAATATGAGCTGTGAATTTTATAAAAAGGGGTGTATGTTATTTGAATAAAAAAATTAAGCAAAAAAAGCCAATAATCTTCTATTATATATTAGTAATGGTAATTATGCTTCTTCTAAATACTTTTGTATTCCCGCAAATATTGGAAGATAAAATAGAAGAAATAGCTTATAGTACATTTATTTCCATGTTAGATAAGGGAGAGGTATCTAAGGTTGAACTCAAGGATAATCTGATATATATCGAAACAAAAGCAGATGATAAAACTATCTATACTACAGGTAGAATGGAAGACCCTGACTTAACAAATCGTCTAATTGAAGCTGGAGTAGACTTTACCGAAATTGAACCTAAGCAAATATCTCCGCTTATGAATTTTATATTGACGTGGGTTTTACCTATAGTAATATTTTGGGGACTTGGTCAAGTGCTTTCTAAATCGATGCAAAAAAGAATGGGCAATGTAATGGAGTTTGGTAAAAGCAATGCTAAGGTATATGTAGAGGCAAAGACAGGTAAGACTTTTGATGATGTTGCCGGACAGGATGAGGCAAAGGAAGCTTTAATGGAAATAGTGGATTTTCTTCACAATCCATCAAGGTATACGGCAATCGGAGCTAATATGCCCAAAGGCGCATTGCTTGTAGGGCCTCCTGGAACAGGTAAAACACTTTTAGCAAGAGCCGTAGCAGGTGAGGCAAATGTACCGTTTTTTTCAATATCGGGATCAGAATTTGTCGAAATGTTTGTTGGCATGGGTGCTGCTAAGGTTAGAGATTTATTCAAACAAGCGCAAGAAAAAGCACCTTGTATTGTGTTTATAGATGAGATTGACACCATAGGGAAGAAACGTGATGGCAGTGGATTTAGCGGAAATGACGAAAGGGAGCAGACACTAAACCAATTGCTATCAGAAATGGATGGCTTTGATGGCAAGGAAGGAGTAGTAATCCTTGCAGCTACCAACAGGCCTGAATCATTAGACAAGGCACTTTTACGTCCCGGCAGATTTGATAGACGTATACCGGTAGAATTACCTGATTTGAGAGGTAGAGAAGCAATACTAAAGGTACATGCAAAAAATGTAAAGACAGGATCGAATATAGATTATAACGCAATTGCAAGGGCAACGGCGGGAGCATCCGGTGCAGAATTAGCTAACATTATCAATGAAGCCGCATTGAGGGCAGTAAGATTGAATAGAGACAGAATAGCTCAAGAAGATTTAGAAGAATCTGTTGAAACTGTTATTGCAGGATATCAGAGAAAAGGGGCTGTAATATCTACTAAAGAGAAAAGAATAATTGCATATCATGAAATAGGGCATGCCTTAGTAGCCGCAATGCAAACTCATTCGGACCCTGTTCATAAGATTACGATTATACCCCGTACATCAGGTGCTTTGGGATATACAATGCAAGTTGCTGAAGATGAAAGCGTGTTGATGACCAAAGAGGAAGCCTTCAATAAGATTGTAACTTTAACAGGCGGGCGTGCTTCGGAAGAAATAGTCTTTGGTACGGTAACATCCGGCGCAGCTAACGATATTGAGCAAGCCACAAAGATTGCAAGGGCTATGATAACCAGATTTGGAATGAGTGAAACCTTTGATATGATGGGTCTTGAAACAGTTACAAATCAATATTTAGGCGGAGATACTTCTTTGATTGTATCACCTGAAACATCTACTAAAATAGATGAAGAAGTATTAAGCATTGTAAAAAAGGCGCATGAAAAGGCAACAGAGATTTTAAGAGAGAATATAGATAAACTAAGGGAATTATCCAACTATCTTCTGGAGATGGAAACCATTACCGGAGAAGAGTTTATGGAACTTTTAAATAAATAACTAAAGCCGTTCTAAAAATTTTAGAACGGTTTTTCCTTGTTTACCATTTTAAATTAATGTATAATCTAATTAAATCATTGAAGGAGGTTATATTATGTCTAATGGTATTTTTAAAGTTAGAGTGCCAAATAATGAGCCAATCTATGGGTACAAGCCTGGAAGTGTGGAAAAATTGGAACTGAGGCAAACGCTATCCCAACTCAAAGAGGAGATAATTGAAATCCCGCTTATCATTGGTGGCAAGGAAATCAAAACAGGAAATATAAGAGAAGTAAAAATACCTCACAATCATAAGCATATTTTAGCAAGATATCATGTTGCCGGGGATAAAGAATTGGAAATGGCAATAGAGGCATCTCATCAAGCTAAAGAGGCATGGATAAAATTGGACTGGCATGACAGAGCCGCTGTATTTTTAAAAGCAGCCGAGTTGTTAAAGGGACCGTGGAGGGCAGCTATAAATGCTGCAACAATGTTAGGACAAAGCAAAACAGTATTTCAAGCAGAAATTGACTCAGCATGTGAATTAATAGACTTCCTTAGATATAACACATATTATATGAATGAAATTTATACTGATCAACCAAATTCAATAGTTACGGAGTGGAATAGGCTAGAATATAGACCGCTGGATGGGTTTGTGTTAGCTATTACACCGTTTAATTTTACATCGATAGGAGCAAATTTGCCTACTGCACCGGCAATGCTTGGCAATACGGTGATTTGGAAACCTTCCAACAATGCGGTTTATTCAAATTATATATTTATGAGGGTATTAAAAGAAGCGGGACTGCCGGATGGGGTAATCAATTTTGTTCCAAGCAATGGAGCAGATGTTGATAGAGTACTTATTGGACATAAGGATTTAGCTGGTATTCATTTTACAGGTTCTTCAAGGGTATTTGAAGGAATTTGGAAATCAGTTGGTGAAAATATAAGTAAATATAGATCCTTCCCAAGAATAGTTGGAGAAACAGGTGGAAAAGATTTTATATTTGCTCACAATTCAAGTGATATAGATGCCTTGGCAGTTGCTATTATCAGAGGCTCCTTTGAATTCCAAGGACAAAAATGTTCAGCGGCGTCTCGAGCATATGTCCCCAAAAGCATTTGGGAAGAGTTGAAAGGGAAATTGAATGAACAATTAAGCGAAATAAAAGTTGGAGATGTTGAAAATTTCACAAATTTCGTCGGTGCGGTTATAGATAAAAAGGCCTTTGATAAGGTAACATCTTATATAGACTATGCTAAAAAAAGTGATGAAGCTGAAATATTTTGGGGTGGAACATATGATGACTCCGTAGGATATTTTATTGATCCGACAATTATCTTAACGACAAATCCTAAGTTTAAAACAATGGAGGAGGAAATATTTGGGCCGGTAATCACAATCTATCTATATGATGATAAGGATTTGGAAAGCACATTGAAACTATGTGATGAAACATCACCGTATGGGCTTACAGGTGCAATATTTGCACAAGACAGAGAAGCTTTGGCTATGATGCAAAAAGTATTGTATTTCTCGGCAGGAAACTTCTATATAAACGACAAACCAACCGGAGCGGTAGTGGGGCAACAGCCATTTGGAGGAGGAAGGAAATCCGGAACTAACGATAAAGCCGGCAGCAAGTTAAATCTTTTGCGTTGGGTTAATGTAAGAAATATAAAAGAAAACTTCATTCCGCCGAAGAATTATAGATATGAATATATGGATGAAGAGTAAAGAAAAAGCTAGGTTTGTTGAACCTAGCTTTTTCTTTTATGGGATAAGGGGGATTATCGTTGCAATTTTCCCATAATATCATTTTAAGCATTTTATATAAATTTCATAATATGAAACAATAATTTGTATTGTGGAATTAATACATTTATATTATAATAAATAAGGAAATCAATTGCAAGCATTTATTGTAGATTTTGAAATCTAAAATATTGAGGTGAGAAAATGATAGATGTAGTCCAATCTGTAGATAGAACATTGAGTATTTTGGAATTACTTTCTAATTATGATGAGGGTTTAGGGGTTACGGAAATAGGTGTAATGGTTAATTTACATAAATCAACAGTTCATAGATTACTAGGTACATTAATTTATAAAGGTTTTGTTATTCAGGATGCATCTACTAATAAATACAAATTATCTTTAAAGTTATATGAATTGGGATGTAAAAGAATAGCCAATGTGGATATTTTTAAATCTTCAAAACCTTATACAGAGAGGCTTATGAAGACTGTAAATGAAGTAGTTCACTTGGTTATAAGAGATGAAAATGATATAGTTTATATAGATAAAGTAGAAGCCGATAATACAATTCGAATGGCTTCAACCATAGGGAGAAGAAGCCCCTTATATCGTACTTCAGTCGGCAAAGTTATACTTGCATACTTACCTGATAAAGAAATTGAAAGTGTATGGGAAAATAGTAAGATAGAAAAAATGACTGAATATACAATTACTGATTTAGAAGTATTTAAAAGAAATTTAAAGGAAGTAGAAGAAAAAGGGTATGCAGTAGATAATGAGGAAAATGAATTGGGGGTTAGATGTATAGGTGCTCCGGTATTTAATCACACGGGATCTGTAGAAGGAGCTATCAGTGTATCTGGTCCTACTATAAGAGTTACAAGAGATAGAATTGAAGAAATCGCCAATGAGGTTAAAAAATATGCTCATCTAATATCAAATGAACTGGGATATAGGGGAGACTAAATGTTCAAGGAGGTTGAAAGATGGAGATTCATATTGAAAAAAATGCGGATGAGTTGGGGAAACATGCTGCTTCACTGATTGCTGACTTATTGAACATAACAATAAAAGAAAGAGGAGAGGCGAGAATACTTTTATCAACCGGAGCTTCCCAATTCAGTACAATCAATGCCCTAATAAATAAAGATATAGATTGGGAAAAGGTAGAAATGTTCCACTTAGATGAATATATTGGATTGGATGAGAATCATCCTGCAAGTTTTAGAAGATACCTAATGGCAAGATTTGTAAGTAAAGTCAATTTGAAAAATGCATATTTGGTGGATGGAAATGGGAATATCGAAGAAAATATTAAAAAACTTACGGAAAATTTAAATCTAAAGCCTATAGATATTGGTGTAATAGGAATTGGGGAAAATGGGCACATTGCTTTTAATGATCCGCCTGCAGATTTTGATACTAACGAATCATATAAAATCGTAGAATTGGACAATAAGTGTAAAATGCAACAAGTTGGAGAAGGCTGGTTTGAGGATATTAATAATAATGTTCCCGCCACAATATTAAAGAGTCATCCCAAATGGACGCTTTTTTTAGATGAAGAATCTGCAAGTTTAGTTAAAGATATTATTTAATTTGTTGAAAGGATGATATTTTATGGAAAAGTTAAACAAATCAATTTGTAAAGATTATAAAGAATACCCTGAAAGGATAATGCAATTTGGAGAAGGAAATTTCTTACGAGCTTTTGTTGATTGGATAATTGACAAAATGAATAGAGAAAAGGATTTTAATTCAGGAGTTGTAGTTGTTGGACCTAGAAGTAGTGACAGGATTTATAAATTAAATGAACAAGATGGACTTTATACTTTGCTATTAAACGGGGTTGAAAAAGGAAAAGAAATAAGTGAAAAAAATGTAATCAATTCAATAACCAGAGGATTAAATACTTATAGAGATTATGATGAATATCTAAAAATAGCTGAAAATCCGGACATGAGATTTATAATTTCAAATACAACCGAAGCAGGTATTGCATTTAATGAAAACGATAGGTTGGAAGATAGACCGCAAGAATCCTTTCCTGGTAAATTAACTGCATGGTTATATCACAGATATAAGACATTTGATGGAGATATGAAAAAGGGTTTATTTATTTTACCATGCGAATTGATAGATAAGAACGGAGAAAATCTTAAAAATATTGTTCTAAAATATGTTGAGTTATGGAATTTAGGAGAGGGCTTTAAGGATTGGATTAATAAAGCAAATATATTTTATAATACACTGGTAGATAGAATTGTGCCGGGATATCCAAAGGGAACGGCATCTGAAATAGAAAAAGAATTAGGATATAAGGATAGCTTTTTAGTTGAAGGAGAGATATTTCATCTTTGGGTGATAGAAGGACCAAAGAAAATCAAATATGAATTTCCTGCTGACAAAATAGGGCTAAATGTACTTTTTACAGAGGATTTGACACCCTACCGTGAAAGAAAGGTTCGTATATTAAATGGGGCTCATACTTCTATGGTTCCTGTTTCATATCTTTATGGAATAGATACAGTAAAGGAATCTGTTGAAGATGAAACAATAGGGAAGTTTGTCAAGTCTGTCATTTTTGATGAAATTATACCGACACTTGATTTGCCTGAAGAAGAACTTTTCGATTTTGCAGAAGATGTATTGGATAGATTTAGAAATCCATTCATTAAGCATTACTTAATGAGTATTTCACTTAATTCAATGAGTAAATTTGAAACAAGAATATTGCCATCTATTTTAGAATATAAAAACAGGCAAAATAAATTACCTAAAAAATTAGTATTTTCTTTAGCATCTTTAATATATTTCTATAGGGGAGATAGAAATGGTGAAAGCATAAATTTATCAGATGATCCTGAAATCCTTGAAATGTATAAAAATTTGTGGAATAATTATGATGGTTCAGATGAAAATTTACAATCAATTGTAAAGACCGTTTTGGGGTCGGTAGATTTGTGGAAAATAGATTTAAACTCTATAGTGGGTTTAAATGAAAAAGTTACAAAAGACTTAACCAGCATAGTTAGAAAAGGAATGAAAGAAGCTGTAAGGGAGATACTGCGATGAAAGATTTTATAAGAATTAATACTTCTGATAATGTTGTAGTTGCGCTAAATGAAATAAATAAAGGCATTATTTTAGATGACATTGAAGCTACTAAAATTTTAGAAGACATAAAACCTGGTCATAAAATAGCCACAAGGGACATAAATAAAGGCGAAAACATATTAAAATATGGTTATCCGATAGGACATGCTACTGAAAATATAAAAAAGGGACAATGGGTTCATACGCATAATATAAGGACAAATTTAGATGGTACTTTAGAATATAATTACAATCCTAATTTTAAAGATATTAGAAGAATAAACAAACCTAAAACTTTCATGGGTTATAAAAGAAAAAATGGTGATGTAGGAATAAGAAATGAACTTTTAGTAGTGCCTACAGTTGGATGCATTAATGGAATCGCAGAAATGATTGTAAGAGAATTTAAAAACAAAATAAATTTAGAGAATATAGACGACTGCTTGGTATATAAACACAATTATGGGTGTTCCCAATTAGGTGATGATCTGGAAAACACAAGAAAAATATTAGCGGATATAGTAAAACATCCAAATGCAGGTGGTGTTTTGGTTTTGGGATTAGGCTGTGAAAACAACGTTATAGATGAATTCAAAAAGGAACTGGGGGAATTCGATAATGATAGAACGAAGTTTTTGATTACTCAAACAGTATCGAATGAAATCGAAGAAGGTGTTAAGATATTGGAGGAACTTTATGAAACGATGAAGAATGATATAAGAGTAGAAATTCCAATTTCTGAGCTGAAAATTGGATTAAAATGCGGCGGTTCCGATGGCTTTTCAGGCATTACTGCAAATCCTTTGTTAGGAGAATTCTCTGACTATATAGTGGATAATGGAGGTATTACTATATTGACGGAGGTTCCGGAAATGTTTGGTGCTGAAACCATATTGATGGAAAGGGCAGAATCCGAAGAAGTTTTTGAAGATATTGTAGAATTGATAAATAATTTCAAAGAATATTTCCTTGCTCACAACCTTCCTATATATGAAAACCCATCTCCTGGGAATAAAGAAGGCGGGATTTCGACATTAGAAGATAAGTCATTGGGGTGTACACAAAAGGGAGGAAAATCCAAGGTAGTGGATGTATTAAAATATGGAGAAATAAGCAGAAATAAAGGATTGAATCTTCTGAATTCACCTGGCAATGATTTAGTAGCATCTACAGCTTTAGGAGCTTCGGGATGCCATATGGTGCTATTTACAACCGGTAGAGGAACTCCTTTTGGTAGTTTTGTTCCAACGGTTAAAGTTTCGACAAATTCTAAACTATATCAGTTAAAACTACATTGGATTGATTTCAATGCTGGAGTTTTGTTAGAAGATAAACTCATGGAAGAAGTATTAACTGACTTCATAGATTATGTAATAAGTGTTGCAAGCGGTGAATATGTAAATAATGAGAAAAATGGATTTAAGGAGATTTCTATACTGAAAACAGGAGTTACGCTATAAGAGCAGTGTATAGCAGAAAACTAGGGAACATTTAATTGATAGTCGACAAATTGACAATGGATAATGAAAACAGGAGATGCTCTATACTAGCCGGAATGACAAACGTATTTAATGTCATCTCGCGCTAAAGCCGAGAGATCTCCTCTTTTCTCTTTTAAGACCCAAAAGCTCGACCCCAACAATCTTTATCTTTTAATTGTGAATTGTGCATTGTGAATTGTGAACTGTGAACTTATTTATGTTATAATATTAATCGATATAATTAATAGAAGGACTGAATCATTATGCTAATACGCAACAAAAAGTTTTCCATGAAATATGTACTTCTCTATATAGTGTTATCCATGACTATAATTGGTGGGATTGCTATAGGTTTAAATCAGTACATCAGCAGAAGACTTAATTTTGAACTAAATGAAATAATAAATTTTAATATAGAATTAACGAATTTGAAAACATATCTTAATAAAAATAGTTTCCAAGTATCAAATTATTTTAATAGAAATGACAATGAAGACTACTTTATAAAATATTATGACAATAGAGAATCTATAATCTCTATTACAGAATACATATATGACAATATTAAACAGGATGAAAACAGTTGCATGTACTATAGAATTATGGAGAATTTACTTATATATGAAGAAGAGTTGACTGATAGTCTGTTTAGAGTAAGAAGCGTTGATGTTCAGACTTATGGAACCCAACAGGAATTAAAAAGATTATATACATTTTTAGACCAAATCGCTAACAATCTAACAGAGGCATGTATTAAGTATCAAGTAAGTAGATATGAGAATATAAATCATTTATATAAAAAAGTAGAAAGAAATGCTTATATCTTTTTATTTGTCATTGTTTTATTAAATTTTTGGTATATAGTAACTTTGATTAAAGACATAGTATCAAATTTAAATGATTTTAGTAAATCTGCTGCAAAATTAGCGTTAGGTAATTGGTATATAGCTGATATTGAGCCGCAAAATTCTATAGAATTGGATTTATTTGCTACTGCATTTAATAAAATGAAAAATAATATTTTAGATTATATGTCTGAACTGGAATCTAAATCACAATTGGAAATCGAATTAATGGAACAAAAACTTAAAAATGCTCAAATGACTCAGTTGGTAAAAGAGTCTCAGCTTTCGAATTTACAGAGTCAAATGAATCCCCATTTTTTATTTAATACATTGAATATAATCTCCAGAACTGCCATGTTTGATGGGAATGAAAAGATAGTTAAATTGATGCAAAGCATGTCAAAGATTTTAAGATATAATGTAGTAAATATTCATAATCTAGTGTCTATCAGGGAGGAGTTGGACATTGTACAAGCTTATTTATATATACAAGAAACAAGATTTCAAGATCAAATGAGCTTTGACATTAAAGTTGAGAATATAAATCTAGACGAGATAAATATGCCTCCTATGGTTTTACAACCAATAGCTGAAAATAGCATTAAACATGGATTTAAAAATAAAGAAGAAGGCGGAATTATAAATGTTAGGATATTAGAAAATGAAGTAAGTGTTTCAATATACGTAGAGGATAATGGAGAGGGAATTGCTCCTGATAAACTTAAGAAAATCTTCAGTGAATCCAATGAAGAGTGCAAAGAAAAATGCAATGTTGGATTAAAAAATGTTAAAAAGAGATTGGAATTAAGCTTTGGGCAAAAAGATCTTCTGAAGATTGAAAGCGTCTATGGATATGGCACTACTGTAACAATTACTATACCTAAAGGAGGTAAAGTAAGTGATTAAAGTTATGATTGTGGAAGATGAAGTGATAGAAAGAAAGGCTCTGGCATATTTGTTTGAAGAGTATTTTAAGGATAAGATTGAGGTTGCAGCTAATCTTTCAAATGGCGAGAGAGCAGTGGAATTTGAAAAAAACAATGAAGTAGATTTAATTCTAATGGATATTCATATGCCCATATTAGATGGGTTTGGGGCTTCTCGTATTATTAGAGATAGAAATAAAAATATTCAGATAATCATATTAACAGCCTATTCGGAATTTGAATATGCCAGATCTGCTATAGACATCGGTGTATTTAAATATCTGCTGAAACCTGTCGACAATGACGAATTTATTTCCGCAATTAATGATGCTATACAAAAGATTAATTCATCTGTTGTTATTAATAAAACTGAAGAGGTTGATTGGGTTAAAAGAGATAGAAATATAAAATTTATAGACGAGATGAAGAGCTATATCCTAGAGAACTTTACCAATGATATATCACTTGAGCAGGTTGCAGAACATGTAGGGTTAAGTCCCGATTATCTGGGTAAGTTGTTCAAGAAGATTGAAGGGCAAACATTTACAAACTATTTAATACATTTGCGTATGGAAAAATCAAAAGAATTGTTGGAGCAAAGGGATCTTAGCATCAAACAAATAGCTTATATGGTAGGATATTCGGATCCAAATTATTTTAGCAGAGCATTTAAAAAATATGTTGGAATAAGTGCAACTCAATATGAAAGGGTAAAAAAATAAATAAAGTTTATAGCGGATTTAAATTAAACACAAAAGATAGCTGAAAAAGTAAGAAAATGTCGTCTAAATTCATTGAGTAATGGCTTAGTTTTTTAGTAAAATGAATATGATAATGAGAACATCTTAATTTAAAATATTAAGGTGTTAACAATTATTAATTTTTGTTGTATACAACATATTGACAGATGAATACAAGAAGGGGTAATATTATACTAAGAATATTTACTATATTAGAAATGGATATGAAAGAGGTGAAAACATGTCAGAAGAATTGTTTCGAATGGAGGGAATATGTAAGAACTTTCCTGGAGTTAAAGCTTTAGACGATGTATCGTTTTCTGTAAACAAGGGAGAGGTTCATGGGCTTGTAGGTGAAAATGGGGCAGGAAAATCTACTCTGATGAAGATAATGTCAGGTGTATATAAGGAAGATTCCGGGAGTATTTTCATTGAAGGAGAAGAAGTAAATATCAATTCTGTAGCTAAAGCACAGGAATTGGGTATTGCTATCATCTTTCAGGAATTAAATCTATGTCCGCATTTGACAGTAGCAAACAATATATACTTGGGGCGTCCTCCATTAAAAAGATATCTGATAAGTGATAAAAAGATGCACGAAGATGCAAAGAGCGTTCTGGATGATTTAGGCATAAATATAAGTACTCATGAAATAGTTAGCAATTTAAGTGTAGCCAAACAACAAATGGTGGAGATTGCTAAAGCGATTTCCCAAAAATCAAGGATATTGGTATTAGATGAACCTACAGCAGCATTAACAGAGAAAGAAATCGAACAACTTTTTGACATCATTAGAAATTTACAAAAGAAAGGCGTTGGGATGGTATATATTTCCCATCGTATTGAAGAATTAGAGGAGATATGTGAAAGAGTAACGGTGTTAAGAGATGGGCAATATATAGGAACTAGAAATTACAAGGATATAACAGTAGATGAACTAGTAAATATGATAGTAGGAAGACCACTAGAGGATAAATATCCCAAAAAGATTCGAAATATAGGAGAAGTATGTTTTGAAGCTAAAAATTTAAGTAGAAAAGGTATAGTAAACGTAGAAAAAATTGAAGTGAGAAAAGGAGAGATTCTTGGAATAGCCGGACTAATGGGTTCAGGACGTACAGAGTTGGCAAGGCTTATATTTGGAGCAGATAAAGCGGATTCAAAAGAACTATACATGGATGGAAAGTCAATTACAGTGAATAATCCGGGACAAGCAATTGCAAATGGAATAGGCTATGTAACAGAGGATAGAAAATTTGATGGATTGGCATTGGATTTAGATGTTCAATACAACACTAACATGGCGCATTTAAGACATATATCCAGATATGGATTTATAGATGATAAAGAAGGAAAAAGAAACGCACAAGAATATAAGGGTTTGCTTAAAATCAAGACACCCTCTCTTAGGCAAAAGGTTCGCTATTTAAGCGGAGGAAATCAACAAAAGATAGTATTGGCAAAATGGTTGTGTAATGATGCAAAGCTATTAATAGTAGATGAACCAACCAGAGGAATAGACGTAGGTGCAAAATTTGAAGTATATGAATTATTAAACAGATTAAGTGATCAAGGTGTATCCATTATAATGATATCCTCAGATTTACCTGAAATACTAGGCATGAGCGATAGGATATTAGTAATTCACGAAGGTACGATAAACGGAGAATTAGACGTAAAAAAAACAACTCAGGAAGAAATATTATATTTAGCAGCAGGATATAACAAAATGAAGAAAAAAGCGCAATGGGAGAACATTTTTTAAAAGAGGAGGGTAAAAAAGTGACTGACACAGTGAACAAATTAAAACCCAAAGAGGATATAAGCCATAAATTAGGAACAAGTGCAAAAAAGGCAATGCTATCCGGTGCAGCTTTAGTTTTACTTTTTACTGTATTCGCATTATTGAAGCCAAAATTATTCTTGGCTCGCAGCAATCTTATTAACATAGCACAACAAGTAGTAACATATTCCATTATAGGATTTGGACTGACATTTTGCTTAGTTTGCGGAGGGACGGATCTTAGTGCAGGTTCATCAATGGCATTATCAGGAATTATTGTAACAACATTACTTATAAGGGGTGTACCGCTGGTATTTAGCATACTTACAGCATTAATATTTGGGATACTTATGGGGATTTTTAATGGATTTTCCATAGAGGTATTAGGGGTGGTGCCATTTGTGGCAACATTAGGAACTCAATGGATATTTAGGGGGCTGGCGAATGTACTGGTAGATGGTAAACCAATATATACAAATACTATCCCAAGTGAAAGCGTGCAGAAAGCATTTTATGTACTCGGTGGAGGGCGTATGTCTAGTGGGCTGCCATATAGCGTAATCATAACTTTAGTTTATGGTCTAATATTATTCGTAGTACTATCTAAAACAAGAATAGGTAGACAAATATATGCCTGTGGAAGCAACCTAGAAGCAGCTAAATTATCAGGAATCAATGCAGTAGGAACTCGTATGTTTGCATACTGTGTAAGTGGGTTCTCAGCAGCGATTTGCGGGATCTTGGTTACATCGCGTATATCCAGTGCTCAGCCAATGGCGGGTCAAGGATACGAACTTGAGGCAATAGCAGCATCAGTGCTAGGAGGAGTGTCTATCAATGGCGGCGAGGGCAGCATTGGGAACACAATTATAGGAGCACTAATGATGGGAATAATGAGAAATGGATTAAACCTAATGGGTGTAAGCTCATTTTGGCAGCAAGTAGTAGTAGGTATCATTCTGGTTGGCGCAGTAGCTATGGAAGCAAGACGTAATATGAAAAACAAATAGGATTTAAGCAATAAAGCTTAATCATAAAAATATTAATTAAAGGAGAGGTACTGAAATGAAGAAATTATTAGTATTGATTTTAGTATTAGCTATGTCAGTTAGTTTGGTGGCATGTGGAGGCGATAATGATGCTGATACTCCTTCAAACGCAGATGGAGAAGCTAGTCAAAAGACAGTGTATTTCTTAACAAAGATTTTAGGAAATCAATATTGGTCAGTAGTAGAGCAAGGTGCTAAAGATGCTGCAGAAGAATTGGGAATAAAATTAGTAGTAACAGGTTTAGCAAATGAAGCAGAAATAGAAAAACAAGTACAACAATTGCAAGATGCAGTATCAGCTAAGGCAGATGCAATTGTAATAGGACCAACAGATTCAACAGCTTTGGCAAACCCAGTATCAGATGCATTTAAATCAGGCACTCCAATAGTAATAGTAGATACTATGATAAACACAGATGACTACAATGTAGCATATATGACAAACAATGTAGAAGCCGGGAAAATGGCAGCTGAAGAAATGATAGAAAGACTTAAAAAAGCAGGGGTAAAAGAAGACGAAAAAGCACAAATAGCAATACAAATCGGAAGCAGTGGATCGCAAACCATTATAGATAGACTAAAAGGATTCAATGAATACTGGGATGCAAATGCACCAGAGAGTTGGGAAGTGTTAAATAACGATGTAAAGGTAAATGATGGAGACATCTCAAAAGCAGTAGGATTTACACAAGACTTTCTAACCACATATCCGGACCTAAAAGGAGTATTTGGACCAAACAATGGAAGTACAGTAGGATTTGTAATAGGACTAAAAGAATCAAACAGAAAAGACTTAGCGATGGTAGGATTTGACTTCTCAGAAGAAATAGAAGAAATGATAAGAGGAGGAGAATTTGAAGTAGTAACAATAGTACAAAAACAATACTTAATGGGATATGAAGGAGTAAAAGCAGGTATAGAATTATCAGAAGGGAAGACTCCATCTGAAAAAATGATTGACACAGGAGTAATGGTAGTCGACAAAGATAACATTGATAGCGATGAAGTAAAACAAATTATTGATCCAACAGGAAACTAGTATATAAAAATAAATCTCTTGAAATTTTCAGGGGATTTATACATATTTTAGGATATAATTTGATTATATTAAACTTGATTTGATATAATGAATGATATATTTAAGATATGAGGTGATTTATTTGTCTAATATGTTTGAAGGTCTATTTATCAGCAAAGAAGAAAGAAATAAAAAATATAATGACTATTCCAAAAGGATATTTCCATATGGTGCTGAGCAGAAAAAAAAGGTATCTTCAATTTTATCTGAATTGTTTCCAAATGAGGATCTACAATATTTATTGATGCATTATATATTGGTAAAGGAGCGTGTAATAGATGAAGGTAGACTTGATTATGAGTCTGCTTTTAAAAAAGTATCAAAGAAAAAAATAATCAAAATCACTCCGGACTTACAAAATAAAATGATTACATTGTTAAAAGCAGACTTATCTGTAGACGAAAGTTTGGAATATCCTTCTGCAGAAGAGGTAAAGAATGTTTCTCATAGATAGGAAGATGTAGCTATGACGTTTAAACTATCCAATATATTAATAATTTTGTTTGTATTCTGTATTTTACTTAATGGGTGTGCTTTTCAAAAGAAAGATATAAATACACATGAAGGTCAAGTTATACTTCGACTTGCTGAAAACCATGTGAAGGATTATCCAACAGTTAGAGCAGATAGATTGTTTGCTAACTTAGTATATGAGAGAACTGAAGAAAACATAAAAATTATTGTTTATCCTGAGGGGAAACTCGGAGATGAAGAGTCGGTAATAGAACAGGTAAAATTTGGAGTTATAGATATGGCAAGGGTAAGTATAGCTCCTTTAGTAACAATTGATGAAAGTTTCGGAGTGCTGGCATTACCATATCTATACAGAGACAAAGATCATATGTTCAAGGTATTGGAAGGACCTTTGGGAGATGATTTTCGTCATTCTCTAATTTCAAATCAAATGTACGGGTTAGCATGGTATGATGCAGGTGCTAGAAATTTTTATAATTCCATTAAGGAAATCAGAGTTCCTGATGATATGAAATACTTAAGGATAAGGGTTCAGGAAATGGATTTGATGAAAGATTTTGTTAGGAATATAGGTGCTACACCGGTTCCATTGGTATTTAGCGAAGTCTTTGGTGCTATTCAGACCGGAATAATTGATGGTGCTGAGAATAATTGGCCAAGCTATGTATCCACATCACATAATATGGTCGCTAAATATATTACTATAGGTGAACATATCCGCATACCAGAATTGGTAATAATAAATAAAATAACATATGACAGGTTAACTGAAGAACAACAGCAAATCATTGAAGAATGTGCTAAAGAAGCTGCTTTATATCAAAGAGAGGAAATGGTCAAGGAGGAAGAAAAGGCTCGTGAAATTGCCATAGAAAATGGAAGCATAATTACTGTGTTAACAGCTGAAGAGCGAGAGCAATTTAAGTCAAGAGCATTACCAATATATGAATCTTTTAAGTCACATGAAGATATAATAGAGCAAATTACAAATACTGAGTAATTTTCATGTATTTACTATAAATTCAGAAAGGAGCACTAAAATGAAAAAATTTTTAGATAAAAATTTTTTATTGCATACTGACACAGCAGTAGAATTATATTATAATTATGCAAAGGACATGCCTATATTTGATTTTCACTGCCATTTAAGTCCTGAAGCAATTGCGAATGATAAGAGCTTTAAAAACATTACAGAAATATGGCTTGGTGGTGATCACTACAAATGGCGGGTAATGAGAAGCAATGGAGTAGATGAAGAATATATTACTGGTAACGCTTCTGATTATGATAAATTCAAAGCTTGGGCAAAAACTGTTCCGTATTGTATAGGAAATCCGCTTTATCAATGGTCGCATCTTGAATTAAAAAGATTTTTTAATATTGATTTAATTATTAATGGAGATACTGCAGATGAGATATGGGAAAGGGCAAATGCGCTTTTGAAAGAAAAAGATTTTACTGCAAAAGGACTTATAAAAAGATCTAATGTAAGAGCTCTTTGTACTACTGACGATGCAACAGATACTCTTGAATTTCATAAGAAAATAAGAGAAGATAAAGAATTTGGTGTTAGGGTTTTTCCGGCACTAAGACCGGATAAAGGTATCAATATTGAAAATGATACTTTTGTACCTTGGACAAAATCCCTGTCAGATATTAGCGGGATAAATATAGATTCCTATGATGCTTTTATAAAAGCATTGGATAAGAGAGTAGAATATTTTCATAAGGAAGGATGCAGACTTTCTGACCATGGAATAGATAGGATATTCTATGAACCATCTAGTGATAAAGAAATAGAAGAAATATTTTTAAAAGCAATTGAAGGCATGGCTCTGACCGACAAAGAAATTGATAAATATAAAACTAAAACTTTGATAAATTTAGCTAAGATGTATAACAAACGAGGCTGGGTAATGCAGCTTCATATAGGAGCTTTAAGGAATACTAATTCTAGAATGCTTGATATCTTGGGACCGGATACAGGTTATGATTCCATCAATGATGGAAATATAGCTGAATCACTTGCAAAATTATTAAATGAAATGGACAAATCAAAGGAACTTCCAAAAACAATTTTATATTGTTTGAATCCAAGTGATAACTATATATTAGGAACAATTATTGGCAACTTCCAAGGTGGAGGTATACCGGGGAAATTACAATTTGGTTCAGGATGGTGGTTTAATGATCAAAAGAACGGCATGCAGGAGCAAATGACAGCACTTGCTAATCTAGGGCTATTAAGAAGATTTGTAGGGATGGTAACAGATTCCAGGAGCTTTATTTCCTATACAAGGCACGAGTATTTTAGACGTGTTTTATGTGATTTAGTTGGTTCTTGGGCAGAAGATGGAGAGATTCCAAGAGATATGGAATTGTTAGGTACAATGATTAAGGAAATTTGCTTTTATAACGCAAGAGATTATTTTGGAGTTGAAATTTAGGTTTATACGGCAGGAAGATTTAAGGGTCTATTGTGAATTATAATTTGTAATTATTGAGTATAGATTGTAAAAATAATGGGGGAAAGGCATAGCCTTTCCTGATTTTTTTATGCTATAATATTTTATGGAGGTGTATTTATTTGAGAAAGTATATAAAAGAATTTACAGTACCTTATTATGATTCGGATAAAAACGGAACAGCATATCCGGCTTCATTGTTAGCATATATGGAAGAAACCTCTTCTTTTCATAGTGATGATTTAGGAGTTGGGGTTGATGAATTACGTAAAAAAAATTATGGCTGGATGCTTAACAGATGGAACGTAAGCTTACATAGATACCCCAAAGTAAGAGAAAAAATATTTGTAGAAACATTGGCTACTGGATTTGATAAATTCTATGCTACAAGAGAGTTCGTAATTTATGATACTGATAAAAGTATAATAGGTCAGGCAACAACACTGTGGATTTTCTTAGATATAGTAAAAAAAAGGCCCATTAGAATTCCTAAGGAGTTTTATAAAGCATACAATATAGTCGATGAAAACCAACCACCATATGACTTCTATAATTTTAACTTTGAGTTTGCGACAGAAACCAGCATAGATTTTCATGTAAGAAAAACAGATATAGATTACAACAATCATGTCAATAATGTAAAATACCTTAATTGGATGTTGGAGGTAATACCCGACGAGGTCGATAATGACTATTATCTTACAGAATTTGACATTCAATACAAAAAAGAAATCAAATTAGGGGATTTAATAGAATCATCAATTAGTGAAGGCATGACTAGAGATGATAAAAGAATTTATTTGCATAAAATCAATACAATTGATTCTAATGATGTAAATACCTATGGTAGAACTGTATGGAAAAAAAGATGAAAAGATGAAAGGAGACTTTTCAATTGGTTTCAGCAAAGATTTCAGCAAGCGAATATGTTTATAATCAATTAAAAGAAGAAATAATGTTTTTGGAGTTATTGCCCGGACAATCAATTATTGAAGTAGATACTTCAAAGAGATTTAATGTGTCTAGAACTCCTGTTAGAGCTGCATTCAATCGTTTGGAAAGTGAAGGTTTAGTGCTTATAAAACCTAAATATGGGAGTTTTGTGACCTTAATAGACATCGATGAAATCTCTGATTTAATGTATATGAGGGAAAAATTGGAATTAGCTGTATTGATGGATGTGGAACATATCACTAAATCTCAGGAAGTGAAACTTAATGTTCTATTATTGCAACAATTACAAATACTGAATAGCGATATAGATAAAAATGATAAAGCAAAGAAATTTTTGGAAGCCGATAATGAATTTCATTCAATGCTATTTAGCCTTACTAATAAAGAAAATATATGGAAGAAGCTTTCAGAAGGGAATCCGCACTATAACAGATTGAGACTATTATCCAATATAGAATCTAGAGAAGGTCTTTTCAAAATACAAGAAGAGCATGTGAAGATTAAAGATGCTCTTTTAAATAAGGACTTTGATTTACTAAAAGAGTATTATAATGTCCATATATATGAAGGCATGGATAATCTCGCTAACATAGTAAATAATTATAGCAAATTCTTTAAATAGTTATTTAAGTATTTTAATTAGATTTAGATAGAAGTCTTTGTCTAATTAAAAAACTTGGATTCTCCTTTTAGGGACTAAATGTTTTTAAAGAAGAATCCAATGTTACATTCGTTAATATTAGACTAATTAAAGCCTTGACACTATTGACTTAATCATGTCCAAGGAGACTTTTAAATCTGATTCAAAGTTATTTTTGATATTTCCCTCTATAGCAAAAGTTCCTTTATAATTAAGGCATTTTAAAAATCTAAATAATGAGTAAAAGTCTATCGAACCATAACCTGGGTAAAAACGATTATTATCTGATAGATGCAATGAATCAAAATAATTAAAATATTTGAATAAGGTTTCACTAAAGTTAATTTCCTCAATATTCATATGATAAGTATCTGGTAAGACACGAAGATATGGGCTATCTAAACCCTTTATTAATTCAACAGCTTCTTCAACAGTATTAGCTAATGATGTTTCATAGCGATTTGTGGCTTCAACTATAAGCGGTACTTGATAATTGTATGAATATTCACTTAGCTTCGAGCCTGTAAAATATTTTGTGTAAACTGTATAAATAATACTCTTCTTTGTTAATAATTGGAATAGATAAATACCAATTACAAGGAGGAGTATTTTTATGTCAAAGGTTTCAAAAGAGCTATTGAGAGATTACGTTAGGGAACAAAGCTTTTCTAACCCAGATGATATTCTGAATGCAATGAAGGAAATGTTTAGAGATGTG
>NZ_JACRTG010000028.1 GCF_014385195.1 Paratissierella segnis | reverse complement strand
TGCTTTCATAGTTGTCAAATTATCATCTCCCTAGTGTTCTAATGTTGACAAAATGTATTGCCAACATTAAAAGTACTTTGTAGAGATATTATCCCATGATTTTTGACACTATTAAACCCATGATATTATTGTACGATTACCATCGATGATGAAAACTATGTTGTCTTTAAGATTTTAATTTCATGAATATAGAGTTATCATCTTTGTTAACATTTATTACTCAATTTATTTTATATGGACTGTAGAGAGACATCACCTGTATAAATTTATAATATATGGGTGATTTGTATGTAAAAAACAAAAAAATGTCGTTTGTTCCCTTTAAAGTGTCGTTTGTTCCAAAACTATTGCATTTATAAATTAGATTGATAAGATAAAGACAAAATAAACGTTATATAAAAGATTAAAAGTTGATAAAAAGGAGAGATGTGGGATGAAAGGAAAGAATTCAAAAACTATTATTTTGATTGGCTTATTGATTGTAATAATAGTATCCGGGATATATATCTTTACCAATATGGGCAAAAAGGATACTGAAATAGCTGATCAAGAGGTTGCGGAAACGCGCAATATAAACGAACCCTTTTATTTCAGTGAAGAATTCCTTGGAGAAGAATTTCATGATTTCAGTTGTCAAGAGTTCTTGGCTACTTATAAATCCGAACCGGTTAAAATCACCCATGATAGCTCAGATGATGAATATTATTTAATGAATATGAATACTAAAGAATACATGTACAAAATACCTGATATAGATATGATTTTAAATTCAAGTTATTGTGTAGATGAAGAAGGTGTATTTTGGTCTGTAGATTATGACAAGGAAGTAAAAAAAGTTATTGTAAAGTCATATGATGATGAGGGGAGAGAAGCTAAAAAAATTCAACTGGATGATTTTAAGGGAAACATATTTGATGGAGGATATATACAAGTTTACAGATTTAGGGTAGATAAAGACTTTGTATATATATCAAGCTCTACAGAAGACAATCCTGTACTGCAGATATATACGAAAAATGGGAACCTCAAAAATGTTTATGAAGGGATTGGAGATTTTGATATAGACAATAAAGGAAAGTTTTTTATTGCTGTATTATCGGGACCAAAATATGACTATGACTTTTATGGTTTTCTAAAGATAGATGCTGCAAGCGGCAGTGAAATATATAGGATGGACACAGATACAGCGATTGATTTTATTCGATATAATCCGGCTGAAAACCTTCTCTACTGTATAAATACTATGAAAACGAAGGAAATAAAAACCTATGATGCTGAAAAAGGGTCATATATAAAAACGGTATTCAATTTTATCAAAGATTCATCATACAGTGTTGAGAATACTTATATAAATGATTTTTTAGCGGATGACGAGGGGAATTTACATCTTTCATTTACAATAAGAGATGAAGAGGAATACATCCATTATTTTTATAACTACGAAAAAATAATGGGAGAAGAAGAAAAAAGGCCCATCACCCTAACTGTTACAGCACCCTACAGAGATGATTTTATACAAGAAGCAATAATTAAATATGAAAAGAAGTATCCGGATGAAAAGATAGAATATGATTATACTTACAGTGAAAAATCTTCATATAATGAACACTATGAAATCTATGCTCCCAGATTTGTGCTTGATTTGATAGCAGGAGAAGTAGGGGATGTAATATTTGGAGAAAGGTCTCTTATCAAATACAAGGATACGGCTAGAACAGATGCATTTATGGATTTAAAGGAATTTTTGGAAGAAGATCCAAGTTATCATCAATTAAACAAAGAAGTATTAAATGGTTTAAAAATAAGCGAGGCTATAAGAGCAATACCTTTAAATGTGAATTATTTATTTGTAGAAGTGAATATGGACTTGGCGTCTCAGCTTGGACTGGATATTGATTTTGATAATATGACATGGAGAGAAGCATTGGCTCTTTTGAGAATTATTGAAGAAAAGGTTCCAAATACATATCTATTTTCAGATAGTGATGGAAGATTTAATTGGGAAAAATTTTTGGGAAAGACTATATTGAAATCTGTTATTCCGGATTTAGTTGACTTTGAAAAAAGAAAAGCTGATTTGAATCAGGAATGGTTTATGGAACTTTTAAAGACAGTAAAGGAATGTCAAAAGAGTCAGAACTTCATCACTCCAAACAGAGAATTTGATCTAATAGATAATTTGCAGGGTGCACTTTTCTATGTTGATGGAACTGATAGCAATTATGGCGACCTTTTGGTAAATTTTTGTAAACACAATAAAGATCACAAAAGCATGTACATACCAATATTTAAAGGAGAGATAAATAATAATAGAGGTTGGGGAAGCGGACTGATGGTTTTAATCAACAATCGTTCCGGAAGAAAAGAAAGTGCACAGAAGTTTATAAGTTTTCTTCTGACAGAGGAGATCAACGGATTGTCAACTAACAACAGAGTGTCTATAAATGAGAGTTCTTTTGATATAATTGCAGATAAAAGCATGAAAAAACATAGAATTTCAAAAGATTATGACCCTGAGGGATTCCAGAATGCACAGCGGCTTAATGGCTATATTAAAGATATATCCCATAAAGTAGATTATTTTTATGATGTGGATGACCTAGTATCAGATATTGCAGGACCATTGCAGGAGTATACAGAAGATAAAATAACCTTAGAAGAGGCTATATCTAAAGCACAGAGCAATGTAATGATAAGTTTGGAGGAATAGGAGGTGGATCCTTTGAAAAGGACAAGTCATAGCGGATGGATATTTGTTCTTCCGGGATTTATTGGAGTTTTGTTATTTTATATTATTCCCTTTTTAATAAGTTGGTATTATACTTTTACAAAAGGTGTAGCGGAGATACGCTTTGTTTGGCTTGAGAACTTTGCAGAGCTGTTTGGAAGTTCTGCTTTTGTACTTGCAGCCAAGAACACATTCAAATTTATTGCAATAGGTGTTCCGATTATTACAATTATTTCTTTGGGATTAAGTCTTATGATGGAGGATAAGCTATATAAATTTCCTCGTTGGGCAATGCTTTCTCCCATGATTATACCTGTTGCTTCCGCTCTTATGGGCTGGAGTGTAATACTTGGAGATACAGGGATAATAAACAAATTGATTACCTTCTTAGGACACAGTCCAATTGAATTCTTTGGAGGAAAATATGCTGCGGCAGTTGTTATATTTATTTTTATTATAAAGAATATAGGGTATATGAGCATCATTTTTACAGGAGCACTGTCATCAATTGACAAGGATTATAAAGCTGCTTTTTTCCTTGATTCTGCCTCGAATATTAAATATACGATCAAAATTGTAATTCCATTGATTGCACCTATTATATTTTTTGTAATTATCTTGAGCATTGTAAATTCTTTTCAGATGTTTAGGGAGGTTTATGCTATTTATGGGGACTATCCCCCACAATGCGTTTATTTGCTGCAAAATTTTATGAACAATAATTTCTTTAAGCTGAACTATCAAAGGCTAAGTACTTCTGCATTTGTCATAATAATGGGAATGTCTGTCATAGTAGCTTTATTTTTACATTTTCAAAAAAAATCGGATTAGGAGAATATCATGAAAAAACATATTAGAAAAAATATTCTTATATATCTTTTTTCCTTTGTCTGTATTCTTCCTTTTTTAATAATGATTATATACTCATTTAAAGGAAGTAATGGAGGCTTTAGCTTATCCCAATATGGGAGATTGTTGTTCCAGACGGAAGATTTTTATATAGGTTTCTGGAATTCGGTCATTTATACCTTCGTTATAATAGGGATAAATATTCCTATATCCTTGCTTAGCGCCTATGGGTTTACCCGTTTCAATTTTAGAGGAAAGGAAACGCTGTATTGGCTCTATATAGTATTGATGATGATGCCATTTCAAGCTACCATAGTACCTCAATATTTAACACTGAAAATGCTAAATATAATATACACTCCAAGCGCAGTAATACTTCCAAATATTTTTTCAACTTTTGGAGCATTTCTTATGGCGCAATATATGAGAGGATTGGATAAAGAGATATTTTATGCGGGAATAACAGATGGGTTAAGTGAGTTTAAATTGTTTCTAAAGATTGCGGCTCCTATGTGCCGTTCGGTCATCTTTGCTCTAACGATACTTTTGTTTATAAATTACTGGTCAATGGTTGAGCAGCCTTTGATTTTTATTTCGGATTTGTTGGACATGCCTTTGGCTGTTACTCTCAATAAAAGCGGTGTGTTTAAGCGAGTCTTTTATGCGGCAGGGGTAGTTTTTAGTATATTGCCAATCTTAGTGTATCAATTTACATATGGTGATCTAGTTAAGGGGATAAATTTGTCTGTAGTATCTGATAATGAAATGAATTTATTAGGTCAATCATCTGAGGAAGAGGGAAACAAACAAAAGAGGAGAATTAAGAAAATAACCGTGAGATTTTTGGTGATGATGGCTTTTCTAACGTTGGCAACACAAAAAATTACATATATAATGAGACCTACAGTTGAAACTGTTCAGTCTAAAGAATCTGACTTGAAATCCGATCCTAACGATATAATGAGTGAATCATTGGGATATCATGACAAGGTGATACCGGATATATGCGTGCATAGAAGCGGCAGTGACGGATATATTTACGCAGTTTTTGAAGAGAATTCGGGTAAGCGGAGAAAACAGGCAGTAAGGGTAAATGTATCCATAGAAGCTACAAACGGTGTGGAAACTGCCATTTCAGGGGGAGTAGCTCAAGAATTCAGCATCATAAAGTGGTCTACAAAATCCATCTCAGATGGAATGTTTGTAAACATAGAAGGAAAGTGAGATAAGATTATGCTAAGTAGGAAAAAGATTTTGACACTGTGTATTTTGATACTATTTGCCGGCATATCCATGACATTTCAATGGAAGGTGCAAAATGAATTTAAAAAATACCCTTCAAGGATGGAGGTGGTTTTTGAAGGTGACGATACTAATTATCTGGAATTATGGGATCATAGAGATTATTTGAATGAAAGCTATCTGACATCCTTTACTTTGGAAAAACAAGTTGAATACAATGGAAATGAGCTGATTATCATAGAAAAGGATGAGAATTACAGCAAATTTCAACCCTATCTGATTAAAGACGGAAGAGAATGCAAAGAGGGAGAGCATGAAATTGTAATAAGCGAACGTTTCGGTGAAAAGATGTTTCCAATGGATAATCCGGTGGGTGAAACTGTTGAGATTTCAGGCGATAATTATATAATAAGCGGTATTTACGAAGATACTTTTTTGAAAAAATCATATGATTTGGATGAAGAAATAATTTATATGCCTTCAAGCTCAATTAAAGAGATAGATGATGATGTTTCCTATAGAGTTTTGTTTTCTGAAAAAGATGGAAGGGATAGGCTTTTCTTCAATGAGAGGCTTAACGAATATATTTCCGAAGGGATTCCATATATCTCTTTAGATTCCGGGCTTATCTTTGATTATACTGATTATAGTACAATTTTATCTCAGTTCTTTGAGGGTTCGATTTTTTTAATGGAATTTTTGATATTTGTGTTAATTACAATTATAATACTTAGGAAGTTAAAGGATGACAGTAAAGAATACAGATTGCAGCTTCAGGATTACTATGCAAAAGAGATAATAATGGGCAATATGGATGCAATTTTGCTTGAAGCTATAAAGTTGGTGCTGCTTATATTTTTATGGGCAATTATACTGCGATTTGTAATCAATTTTAAATTCAATATACCGGGGCGAGTTTTACCTCCTGAGGACATATTTGATTTTAATTTTTATGTTGAATCATTTTCGCAATCAAGGAATTATTATCATGGGGGGATTTACCGTAAGCTATATGAAAAATTGTTTAGGATTGAATTTATAGGTTTTTTAGTATCATCTGTTTTTTCTGTTTCAATTTTTATAATGGCTTTGAAAATGAAAGGCAGCACTAAGAGAATGAGGAAAATCCATAGAAGAGCGGAAGAGGAGGTATAGTCGTGGGAAGCTTAATTTTTAAAAACATACGAAAGGTGTATCCTGGGGGAGTAGTCGCTGTTCAGGATTTTAATCTAAATGTGGATGATAAAGAATTTATTGTGTTGGTTGGACCGTCAGGTTGTGGTAAATCGACACTTTTGAAAATGATTGCGGGTATTGAGGATATTACGGACGGGGAGCTTTATATAGATGACATATTGATAAATGATGTTCAGCCAAAGGGCAGAGATATTGCTATGGTATTTCAAAACTATGCACTGTATCCTCATATGAGCGTATATCAAAATATGGCTTTAGGATTGGAGCTTAGAAAAGTTCCTAAAGCTGAAATAAAGAGCAAGATAAAAAACGTGGCAAAATCTTTACAGATAGAGGAGCTGATGGAGAGAAAACCAAAGGCACTTTCGGGAGGACAACAACAGAGGGTGGCTTTGGGACGTGCTATCGTAAGAAATCCAAAAGTATTTTTGATGGACGAACCGCTATCAAATCTTGATGCAAAACTTAGGGCTGAAATGAGAATAGAGATTATAAAACTTCACAGCGAATTGGAGACTACATTTATTTATGTGACCCATGATCAAACAGAGGCCATGACCATGGGAAGCAAAATAGTGGTTATGAAAGACGGGTGTATAAAACAGGTCGCTACGCCAAGGGAGCTTTATGATGCTCCTGCAAATATCTTTGTTGCAGGATTTATTGGGACACCGCAAATGAATTTTATAAACGTTAAAATAATGTATGAAGAAGAGGAAACTTTTATTACCTTTGGTGGATTTAAGATACCTATATCTAAAAAAACTGCTGAAATTTTAAAGGGAAAAAACTATAAAAATAGTGGGGAGCTTATTATGGGGATAAGGCCTGAACATATCGGATTGTCCGGTGAGAATGAAAAGTACAATGTTTCGGGTATAGTGGAAGTGATTGAACTTATGGGATCTGAAACTTTGGCACATATGAATGTAGGAAGGGGAAGGATTACTATGAAAATATCATCGGAGAATTATATAAAAGCCGGAGATAAGCTTGACTTAATTTTTCCTAAAGAAAAACTTTATTTATTTGATAAGGAAACGGAAGAAGTGATTTAGGAGATTATATTTTATTTTTATAATCATTAGTATATAATAAATATAACTTAATGGATATACGGTATAGAATATACTAAGGGGTGAAAAGATTGGATAATATTGAAAATGTATTGCAGCAAATTTTAGAAAGTCAATTATTTATGCAAAACCAAATGAACAAAATGCAAGATAAAATTGATTTTATGGATCAGAAAATTGATAGAAACCATAAAGAAGTAATGGGACGATTAGACAAAGTAGAAGATAGGTTAAATAACGTAGAAGAGAAAGTAGATAGAGTAGAAGCTAGATTAGATAACGTGGAAGAGAATTTAGACAAGGTAGGAGATAAACTAGGTAAAGTAGAAGAAAAAGTAGGCAGAGTAGAAAAGAGATTAGTTGTTTTAGAACAAAACCAAGTGTCAATTAATGAATTTATATTCCAAAGTGAAACTGCATTCAGAAAAACAGAAGAGGTTTATAGAGTATTTCAATCAGTTAAAGATATTATGGTAAGTGAAGAATAATTAGCAAAAGAATAGGGGAATTATATGTTTTTTAGCGATGAAATTAACAGAAACAATCCAATTGAAATAAATGAGATTAAATCATTTTTGGAGACTTTTAACGTAGAATACGATAACCCGGATGTTACTTATGTTATTAGAGATAATGGAAAAATAATAGCAACGGGCTCTGCTCAAGGCAATATTTTGAAATATTTCTTTGCTAGATGTGATTATGTTGGTGAGGGGGCTATAAGCACAATCTATGACTCCCTATTGAATTATATATTTGAAAAGGGATATACATCATATTTCATATTTACTACTCCAAACAATAAAAATATCTTTGAATCCTTAGGGCTTAAAGAGGTACATTCAACAGAAAGAGTACTTCTCTTAGAAGGCGGATTTTACAATTATCAAAAATGGGCAGATAAAGTTAAAAAAACTATTGGCGATAAAAAGGGGAAAAGAGGTGCTGTAATTGTAAACTGCAACCCTATGACATTGGGACATAAATACTTAATCGAAAAAGCACTGAATGAAGTAGATGAGTTGTTGGTATTTGTTGTGGAAGAGGATCTATCCATATTTCCATTTGAAGATAGAATAAAAATTGTTGCCAATGAATTTAAAGCCCAGCCGAGGGTCAAAGTTTTAAAAGGAGGACCATATATTATCTCCAGAGGAACTTTTCCAACCTATTTTATAAAACAAAAAGACAAGATGCTTGAAATCTATACAGAATTGGATGCTAGTATTTTTGCGGAAAAAATTGCCAAAGATTTAAGTATTGATGTTAGATTTTTAGGATCCGAACCTAAGGATATAGTTACGAATACATACAATTATTCTTTGAAACAAATTCTTGAAAACAATGGGCTTGAAGTCAAAATAATAGATAGAATTAAAGCAGATGATGAGCCTATCAGCGCATCATCAGTTAGAAATTTGTTAAAAGAAAATAAATTAGAGGAAGCATATAAATTGCTGCCAAATAGTACAATAAAGTTTTTAAAATCTGAAAAAGGCAAGGCTATAGTAGACTATTTACTTAAATTCCCTTCATAGAAGATATCATAATGGGTAAATTAAAACTATAAATATTCTTATTTTTAATTATTACTTTAATTAGCACTATTTAGAAGATAGGATTTAATTTGAGTATAATTTACAAAAAAGGAGAATGTTTATGGATATTTTGACTACAAAAGAACTTTTGGAGTTAATCAATAGGGAGGAAGATTTGTTTGTATCCATCTATATGCCTACTTTTAGAAGTGGCATTGATATACGGCAGAATCCCATAAGATTTAAACAATTATTAAGAGTAGCGGAGTCTAAACTCTATAGTATGGGAATGGAAAAAGCGGAAATTGAAAGATTTTTAAAACCCGCATCCAATTTAGTCGGAGAGATTAAATTTTGGCAAAATCAGAGTGATGGGTTGGCTTTTTTTATCCATTCAGATGGTTTTAATTATTTTAGACTTCCCTTTGAATTCAAGGAATCTGTTACTATATCCAATAGAATTTATATCAAACCTCTTCTCCCGTTCTTTACAGGAAATGGGCAATTTAATATTTTGGCATTGAGCAAAAATAAGTCAAGGTTGTTTAGATGTACAAGGCAAAATGTTATGGAAGTTTTTATTGAAGGTTCTCCGGATAGCATGTTTGACATGCAAGTGGATGATGATCCTAGGACAAAATTGGAGAGACGGCTATCTAATCCGAGGTCTATTTCTACGCTTAACTACAGTACCAATACTCAAGCTCAGGATAATGAGAATGATTATGAGAGAAATGAATTAACTAGATTTTTCCGCGCTCTTGATGCTTATATCTTAAGTATCCATGAAGGCGAAAATATTCCAATGGTATTAGCCGGTGTTGAATATCTTATTCCAATTTATAGGGAAAAGAGCAACTATCCGAATATAGTGGAGGATTTTATAAGCGGAAATCCTGAAACTCTAAGTCCTGAAGAACTTCATAAGAAAGCATGGGATATAGTAGAGCCTATATTCAATGAGGATAAAGCTTTAGCTGAAGCTAAGTATAAGCAGTATTCCGGGCAAAACAATCATCTATATCTAAATTCATTAGAAGAAATTATCCCTGCTGCCTATAGCGGACAAATAGAGTCTTTGTTCATTGATAAGGAAAATCATCAATGGGGGAAATTTGAATCTTACAATAATCAAGTTGAACTTTTTGATGAGGAGAAAAATGATGCTGAGGATTTAATAGAATTTGCATCATTGCTAACCTTATCCAGAGGAGGAAAGGTATTTGCATTGCATCAAGATGAAATACCTGATAAAGAAAAAATTGCAGCTGTATTGAGATTTTAGCAAAAACTACAACCGAGAGGTTGTAGTTTTTAAATATTGACTAATTCAAAGCAAATCTGTGCTAGCTCCTCAGAACTAATGGGCATATCATTTTCAATCCATTCCACAATAATGTTAAAAAACAAACCGATCTGCCCATAAATTCGATAATGCTCTGATATGGAACAGTCTTCTAATCTATTGGAACAAAAATCATTTAAATAATCCAGAAAAAATACTTTATAGTTGTATCCCAATAATAGTTTGCTGCTTTCTACCTCTTGAGCAATATAATCAAATATGATTTTCCAATAGTCATACCACTTTTTTGCTTGAATATATGGAAGAGTTATCTCTGTAAGTTTTGCCATAAAATCATCAGAGATATCCTTAAGAATATCTTCTTTAGATTCATAATTGCGATAATAAGCCATACGAGATACACCAGCCCTTTCAACAATATTGGTTATGGTAATATCTTCCCATTTTTTTTCCTGCAAAAGTAGTATCAATGCAGTTTGAATACTTTCTCTTGTTAATTTTTTAATTTCTAAATTTGAAGTAAGTGACATAATATCTCCTTTTATAACATCTACTTTAATTTTTATTGAAAAATACCATATATGGCGTTACAATTATAACATCTCATTAAGTATAATAAACATTAAGGAAAAAATCAACCTTAAAATTTCAACATAGGGAGGTGGAATAAATGAAAAAAATTATTCTAAGTGCAGATAGTACATGTTGATTCATGCAATCTCTCTACAGGTACAGGGCTGCTTATAATAGAGACAGCTGAACGCATAGCAAAGGATATGCCGGCAGATGTTCTGCATAACTCATTGTAGAATATGAACCTTGTTCAAAAAGATAGGAGTGTTATAGTTCCTATCTTTTTTTGAATTTAAACTTGAACTTCGAGCTGAAAGATTGCATACAAATGGGCGAATATTACAGAAATGGCTTGATATAATGGGAAGTTTAAATGATAATAAATATATAGAATATAAGCAAATATGCTAAGAAACTGGAAATTATAAAGGAAATTAAGGGAATTTCTGACCAGAGTGTACGATTTTAAGACATAGTGTTGTAAAATCAGTAGCGGAGCAAATCCATGTTATGTACATAAAGGTGTTTGATTTTCACACAATGAAATATTAACTATTTTATCTAATGAAAGCGATATCACGGGGATATTGTATTTAACTATGTTTGAAATATTGGTATGAAAATTGCAACATTGTCATTATGAGGGTTTTAGTCGAGTTTAGTCGAAAGAATATAGATGTTCATCGAGTTAAAGCATAAGGCTGAATAAAAATGCTTTTGAAAGGGGGTATGCTCCACTGCAATCTTAAAGCTAAAGTAAATTTTGGCATTGTAGCAGAAAAAGCATTTAAGATTGCATTAAAATGAAATCGGTATAAAATCAACGGAATGATCCATCGATTAAAGAGGAGGAGAATATGAGTTTTTAAGCTAAAATATTAAAAATGCCAAAGAATAATGAAAAAGTATTAGCTGAATAAAATGCGTGCTTAAATAAGCATATTTAGAATAGGTTTTTTTCAAATATGAATTTTGAATATATTCATTTTAAATTTAAGATAACATTATCTTTTGGTATTTTAAATATTATAAAAATCAACTTATAAACAACATGACCAAGAGTTGAATTTGCATTACTAGTAACTTGATTTGAGATATAGTTTAAGTTATGTGAATAAATGGGCATCATCACCGGTGTTTAACGATGACTTAACTAGATCTTTTAAATAGATACCTTCTTCAAAAGTAACCCATTGAAGGTCTTTTTTAAGGTTACCCAAATAAGTAAGTTGTAAGGCAGTTATATCATTTAGATTAGTTAATTTTACGAATATTTAACTTTATTAAAATAGCAGTTTGAATAGGCTTAATAGCAGTAATATGGTAGACTATATTGTAAAGATAACAAATGGAATTTTCTCATAATGAGAAAATTAATTAAAGTATAATGAGAAGATTTTCTTAATCAAGGGTTTTGAGCTTATCTACTAGTAAATAGAAACCTTCAGAATCATTAGTAAAGCTAAAAGATTGAATTATGACTTTGTAATATTAATGCCAACATAAGTCATAAATCATATTTTTAGAGATAAATTGAACAACTGTTTTGACTCCTATCTGGTTTTAATCTCATAGCCTTGTGTAGGAGATAAAAGTTTATAATCTATCCAGCTATAAGTTATTAAAAAGACGGTGGCAAAAAGACTATAGAATATTATAAAAATTCCGCATCGTCTATAATTATAGTGGATAGATACAATAAAAAAGAAAGGAGAGTATGACTTTAGTCATTGACTATATCATACAAAGATATTATGAGTTCTGTATTAAAAGAATTTGATGCTATTACAAAAATTCCGCGCCCAAGTTTTCATGAAGAAAAGATAAGAGATTATTTATATAATTGGGCAAAAGAAAGAAATATTTATGTGGAAAGTGATGAATATAAAAATATATTTATGATAAAACCAGCAAGTCTTGGTTATGAATCCTATAAACCAATTGCTCTTCAGGCGCATACAGATATGGTCGCAGAAAAGGCTTTAGGAGTAGAACATGATTTTTTAAATGATCCTATTGAATATTTTATAGATGGAGATATTGTATCTACAAGGGGGAGGACTACACTAGGTGCAGATAATGGTTTAGGTATGGCAATTATTTTAGCATTATTTGATGACAATACCCTAAAACATCCGAAGTTAGAAGGGATATTTACAAGTGCTGAAGAGGAGGATTTTAGTGGTGCAGCTAATTTTGATATAAACTTAATACAAAGTAAATATTTAATCAATTTAGATTGTTGTAATGATAATCAGATTGTATGTGCTTCTGCAGGGGGAATAACATTTGATGGATATAAACAATTATGTTATGCAGAACTAGAAGGAGAATTTATAGATTGTAAAATTTCAATTTCTGGATTTCAGGGGGGACATTCTGGTGAAGATATTCATAAAGGAAGAGGAAACACAAATATATTATTGTTTCGATTATTACATTTGTTATCAGATTTAGATTTTTATTTGTTAGATATTTCAGGTGGAAGCTTTAGATTGGCTATTCCAAGAGAAAGTTCTGCTACAATAAGAATTTCTAAAAAAGATTCTAATTCTTTAGAAAAATTGGTTGAAGAATTTAGAGAAATATTAATTTTGGAATTTCCAAATAGTACAGATTCTATAAAAATTGAGATAAAAGAAACTAAGTCAAATAAAAACCCTATAAAATGTAAAACATTTAATGATATAAAAAATTATATATTAACTAGTCCTGTAGATATACAAATAATGAGTAATAGTTTTGAAAACTTGGTTGATTGCTCTTGTAACCTTGGTGAAATATTCATTAGAGATGATAAAATGGTCATCATTTCAGATATTAGAGCGAGCTATGATTCACAAAGAGATTTTATAGTTGAAAAGTTAAAAATAATAGCAAAAACATATGGATTAGATTACAAAACGTATGGTGAGTATTATAATTGGCAATACAAAAAAGAATCTAAACTTAGGAGCTTGGTTGAATCTGTCTATACGAAAAATAATAGAGAACAAGTTGAAATAGTAGCCGTTCATGCGGGTTTAGAAAGTGGTTTTTTTGATCATAAAAAAGATGGAATGGATATTGTGTCCTTGGGACCGAATTCTTGGAATTTTCATTCTCCCATGGAAGCATTTAGTATTAGCTCCTTAAAATATTTTTATAAAAATTTGATAGAAATATTAGAGTTTGCAAAATTCTAAATAATAAAATAACTTGTATATAAAAATCATATGACGTTGCAAGTATTATTTAATAAAATTATAAAGAGAAAGGAATTATTAAGTATGAGAGAAAAAAGCATTAAAAAGAAAAAATTTAGCGTACCGCATATTTATGCTTTGTTGGTTAGTATTATTATTGTATGTACAATTTTAACTTGGGTGCTTCCTGCTGGAGAATTTGAACGTCAATTGAATGAAAATGGTAGATTAGTTGTAATGCCAGGTACATATCATAGAGTAGAGTCAATGCCAGTAGGATTTTTCCAAATGATTACATCTATTTATAGGGGCATGGTGGATGCAGCAGATGTAATATTTTTTGTATTTATTTCTTATGCTTCTATTGGACTTATCATTGATAGTGGAGCATTTAATGGATTGGTAGCATATTTACTTAGAATTTTAAGAGGAAAAACTAGAGTTATAATAATTCCAATTTTTATAACATTAATAGGAGCACTTTCATCAACGGTTGGTGTTTTTGAAGAGATGTTTCCTTTCATTCCCATATTCGTTGGTATTGCAATTGCTATGGGCTATGATGCAGTAGTAGGTTTAGCAATTGTAGCTCTTGGTTGCGGACTTGGATATTGTGGAGCATTTATGAATCCATTTACTGTAGGGATGGCTCAAACTATAGCTGGTGTACCACTTCTTTCCGGTAGTTGGTTTAGAATTTTAGATCATATAATATTAATTATAATTGCATCAATTTACACTGTTAGATATGCTTTAAAGATACAATCTAGTCCTGAAAAAAGTTTAGTTTATGGAGATGATTTTAGCAATATTAGTATGAGAGAAGATGACTTAATAAATCAAGCATTTGGGTTTAGAGAAAAATTAGTTTTGCTTGTTCTCGCTGTTGGAGTTGTGATTATGGTTTATGGTACTAGTCAGTATGGATGGTATTTAGAAGAGCTATGTGCTTTGTTCTTACTTATGGGATTGGTAAGTGCTATAATTATGGGTTGGAGTCCAAATGGAATAGCAGAAAAAATAGCTATACATTTTCAAGATATTGCAGTATCTTGTTTAGTAATTGGTTTAGCAAGGGGAATATTAATTGTATTGCAGGATGGCAATATAATAGATACAGTAGTATATGGTTTATCAATCCCATTGATAAATATACCAAAGTTGTTAGCTGGACCTGCTATGTTGGTAGTTCAAGGAATACTTAGCTTTTTTATTCCTTCTGGTTCTGGACAAGCAGCTACTAGTATGCCAATAATGGCACCTTTAGCTGATGTACTTGGCATTCAACGCCAAGTTTCTGTATTAGCATTTAATTTTGCTGATGGAATAACAGATATTATTTGGCCAACAGCATCTGCAGCTATAATTTGTGGAATTGCAGGAGTCAAAATTGAGAAATGGTGGAAATTCTATGTGCCTCTATTTGTAGTTCTATTTATTTTACAATTAATTATGTTAGTAATTGCAATAGCAATATCGTTTCAATAATTTGTATTATAAAAAAATCTCAATAAATAGATTTAAGCATGGGTAGGAATTAAAATGATTCTACTTTCTTTAACCTTAAAGAACATGTATAAAGCTAATGATTTAAAATGAACAACTAAATATCCAACATACTTAAGATTCATGTAGATAAAATAGTTTCTTTTGGTGGAGCATAGTTAGAAGTGAAAGGATCTATGGAAAGACAATTGATGAGTGTAAAGGAAGTGTAATTTTAAAATTGGATGCAATACAGTTTGATTAAGAAGTATTTGAAATTTGGGTGGTGTCGCAAGACGTGCTTGAGTAAGAAATGAAAATTCAGTAGAACTGTAATTTACTATAGCAAAAAGTTTAAATGAATAGATTATATTACAATTCCTGATGTGCAGATAAAGAATTAGTGAATAGTTGGTGGGGGATAATTATTAGGTATAATAAATTATTACAATATAATCCTATAGATAATAAAATTGGAGGAATAAAAATGGGGCATATATTTATAGACGGAAACAGTTTGACATTAGATCAGTTCATAGACGTAACTAGAAATCATGCAAGTGTTGAATTGACAGAAGAATCAATTGAGAAAGTAAACAAGGCGAGAGCCCTTGTAGATAGATATGTTGAAGAGGGTAAGGTCGTTTATGGTATTACTACCGGCTTTGGAAAGTTCAGTAATGTAACTGTTACCGGAGACGAAACAAAGGCTTTGCAAAAAAATCTTATTATGAGTCATTCTTGCGGGATTGGCAATCCTTTTGATGAAGAAATAGTAAGAGGTATAATGCTGCTTAGAGTTAATGCTTTGGCAAAAGGGTATTCCGGAATCAGATTGTTAACATTGCAGACACTGATAGATATGCTCAACAAAGGTGTACATCCGATAATTCCGGAAAAAGGATCTTTAGGCTCAAGTGGAGATTTAGCTCCTTTAGCTCACATGGTATTGGTAATGTTAGGTGAAGGTGAAGCTATTTATAAAGGGGAAAAATTAACAGGGAAAGAAGCTATGGATAAGGCAGGAATCAAAACGATTGAATTGACTTCTAAAGAAGGGCTTGCCCTTATAAATGGAACTCAAGTCATGACTTCAGTAGGCGCCCATGCTGTTTATGATGCCATTAATTTAAGTAAAACTGCAGATGTAATTGCAGCTTTAACAACTGAAGCGTTAAATGGTATAACCGATGCTTTTGACCCTAAGGTTCATGAAGTAAGAGGGCAGGAAGGACAAATAAATTCCGCTAAAAACCTTCTGAACATATTAAGAGGAAGTAAAAATACTACCAGACAAGGGGATATAAGAGTACAAGATGCTTATTCATTGAGATGTATTCCTCAAATCCATGGAGCTTCTAAGGATTGTTTTAAATATGTGAAAGAAAAAGTTGAAAATGAAATAAATGCTGCAACCGATAATCCTTTAATTTTTGTTGATGAAGAACAAGTTATATCCGGTGGAAATTTCCATGGTGAACCTATGGCACAGGCATTTGATTTTCTTGCAATTGGGCTTTCAGAGCTTGCGAACTCTTCTGAAAGAAGATTGGAAAGATTGGTAAATCCGGCATTAAGCGAAGGATTACCGGCTTTTCTTACAGAAAACGGCGGAGTAAACTCGGGATTTATGATAGTTCAGTATGCTTCTGCAGCTTTGGTTTCTGAAAATAAAGTATTGGCTCATCCGGCAAGTGTTGATTCCATTCCTTCATCTGCAAATCAGGAAGACCATGTATCGATGGGTACAATAGCCGCTAGAAAAGCAAGAGAAATCCTTGGTAATGTGAGAAAAGTATTGGCTATGGAGCTGTTCGGGGCATGTCAAGCAATAGATTTAAGAGAAAACAAAGGCTTAGGAGCAGGAACCAATGAGGCATACAATATAGTCAGAGAAAAGGTTGATATGATCCATGACGATATAATAATGAATGTTGAAATAAATCAATGTGAGGATATAATATTATCCAATGTGATAGTCGATAAGGTAGAAGATAAGATAGGGAAATTGCTATAAATCTGAAATGTAAATAAAGATGATTAAAAAATCTACAACCGAAAGGTTGTAGATTTTTTGTTACAGTTAGAAGCTGTGAATTTTCTAAATCTAAAAATCTACGTGTATCAAAAACTTGATACACGTATCATTTTTGTTATAAAAATGAATTTGTAAACATTATATTACTAATTTTATGGGCATTTTTGCGGTGCGTTTGACTGATACATAACTTGGCACAGTATTTGCTTATATTAAGCATTAGAATTAAATAAATTGAGTTAAAACAAAATAACAAGGAGCGTACTGATGATTGAAATACTTATTATTACACACGGTAAATTTGGTAAAGAACTTATAAGGAGTGCCGAATTGATTGTAGGCAAGCAAGAGCAAATATATTCATTTGGTCTTGAACATGGTGATGATGTTTCGGAGTTAGCTTCGACTGTATGTGATTACATATCACAAAAAACAAGCCAGGGTAAAGAATTGATTGTTTTTACTGACATTTTTGGAGGTAGTCCAAGTAATATTGCTATACAAAATTTAAAAAAGTTAAATTTTTATTATATTACAGGAGTAAATCTTCCAATGCTTATAGAAGCACTTATTGCAAGACTGGAAAAAGATATAACTGCAGAGCAATTGACGGAAAGATGTACTGAAGTGGCTAAAGAAGGTATAAGAAATATATCAATCGATTCTCTTAATGGCAGACAGTGTAAGTAACGGCTTAGACCATATTTTAGTGAGGTGCTTGCCATGCCTCAAAAAATCGCAAAATACTATATGAGTGGGGTTGTGAGCTATGCTGATATTGTACCAAGGAGGTGAAAAAGGTGGCCGGTTTGAAATTAGTACGAATTGATGACAGATTAATACATGGACAAATCATCACGAAGTGGTTACATTCATCCAGAAGCAATACTATTGTTATTGTTGATGACGAGCTGGTGAATGACGAATTCTTATCAAGTGTATTTTTATTGGCTAAACCTGATGGTATTGATGTAGAAATTAAGTCTGCAGAACAGGCAGCGAAAGAATGGAAAGAAACAAAACTTGGCAGTGGAAACATATTAATGCTGTTCAAAACCGTAGAGCAAGTTAAAAAGGCTGTTGGTTTTGGTTTGGAAATAAAAGAATTGCAGGTTGGAGGCATTGCCGCAAAACAGGGTAAAAAAAGAGTGTTTTCAACAATTAGTTTGTCGCAAGAGGAAGTTTCAGATTTAATTGATTTAAGCAATAGAGGGATCAAAATATATTTTCAAATGGTTCCTGAAGCAGCCAGCACGGATTTAGATAGTATTGTTAAACAAAATTTCAGTTAAAAAGAAAAAGCATGATATTTTAGAATAGGGGGACTTTAAATGACAATAGTACAAGCAATTATAATTGGGTTGATATACTTTTTGTTTAGGTTTACGCAACTTGGATTGACATTCTCTGCGCCATTTTTCTTTTCTCCGTTGCCTATGTCATTTTGTGTAGGTTTGGTATTAGGGGATGTAAGCACGGCGGTAATGGTAGGTGCACAGCTTCAGCTTATATATCTTGGGTTAGTCAGCCCGGGCGGCTCTGCTCCAAGTGATGTTGCCATTGCCGCGATGGTAGGTACTTCTGTGGCGTTAACAACAGGCATGGCGCCTGAAATGGCAGTGGTGCTTGCTGTTCCTGCAGGATTAATTGGAAGACAGTTGAACGTATTGGCATATACAATAAATGTTGCATGTACTCATCTTGGTGATAAATATGCGGAAGAAGGCAGCATCAAAGGAGTGATTATGTCAGGAGCACTATTGCCGAATATTTCGAAGCTTTTACTGACAATTCCACTGGTAATAGTAGTTTATTTTGGACCTACAGTTGCGGAAGCAGCAATGGAGGCTATTCCTCAATGGCTACTTAACGGGTTTGCAACAATCGGAAGTATTATGCCGGCATTAGGATTTGCAATTATGCTTAATGTTATAGGTAAAAAACAGCTTATGCCTTATTTCGCAGTTGGATTTTTAGCTGTCCAATATTTAGATATTCCGATTTTACCATTGGCAATATTTGGCGCTGTTATGGCGTTCTTACATTTGACCTTTACAGGGAAAATTGGCGAAAATGCAAAGAAAATCGATATAGATGAAGAAAGTCAGGTTGATGAAAAACATTTACTTACAAAGAAGGATGTAACTAAATCATATTTAATGTGGTGGACATTTGCGGAATCAACTCACAACTACGAAAGATTATTGGGGCATTCATTCTGTATGGCTATGACACCAATAATCAAAAAACTTTACACAACAAAAGAAGATATCAGCGCAGCACTGCAGAGACATATGGTTTTCTTTAATACGGAATCAGTTTGGGGTAGTGTTGTTGTTGGAATTACAGCTGCAATGGAAGAACAAAGAGCGATGGGTGCTAACGTTCCGGACTCTGCAATTAACGGAATTAAGACAGGCTTGATGGGACCATTTGCAGGTATTGGAGATACATTGTCATATGGAACATTGTTGCCTATTATTTTGGCGTTATTTGTTCCTTTGGCAAAAGCGGGAAATCCTATTGCCGGTATTGCTCCGGTTTTAATCTTTGGAATTTTATCCCTGTTTATCGGTTTATGGTTGTTCCGTTTTGGTTATAAATTTGGTTCGAAATCTGCCCTAACATTACTTAAATCAGGTATGTTTGAAAGTATTATTATGGGAGCAAGTATTCTCGGCTTATTAATGATAGGCGGTTTGGTTGCGGAATATGTAAATGTTACAACTCCCTTGGTAATTACAACAGGCGTTGGTGAATATGCTATACAAGATATATTTGATTCAATACTTAAAGGGTTACTTCCGCTTTTAACCCTTGGAGGAGTATATGCGTTTATTAATAAGGTAAGCAAAAATTATGTTGTTGCAATCCTTCTTCTGTTCATAATTGGAATCGTATTGGGCGGACTTGGAATTATTGCATAATTAAATCTTATAGGGGCAGATGAATGCCTGCCCCTATATTATTGTTAAAGGAGTCTTTATATGGAAAAAAGAGTAATGATAATCGGTGCCGGTAAAATCGGCAGAGGATATTTGGCGGATTTGTTTGGGGATGCGGGATATCATATTATATTTGTTGATGCCTTCACCGAAATGGTAGATAAGCTTAACGAAGCTGGAAAGTATACGTTGTTTATAAGTGGAGAAGGTAAGGTTGATAAAAAAATAATATCAAATTACGAAGCTTATTCCTGTGAAAGGGATTTTGACAGAGTTGTTGAAATTATAGCTGATTTGAATATAATTTGTGTTTCTTTATATCCAAGTGCATTTCCCTCTGTTGCAGATCAGCTCTCGGAAGCAATAAAGCTGCGTATAAAAAATAATAATAAAAAACCTCTTAATGTATTTTTCTTTGCAAATAAGGTTTTTACAGCAAGGAAAATGAAAGAGCTGATTACTGAACGTTTGGATTCGGAAATTGAAAAAAATTATTTCATGGAAAATGTCGGCATCATAGAGGCTTTGACTGTAAGAGGTGGTGTAAAGCCTACTGATGAAATGCTAGCTGAAGATCCTTTATGTGTTTCGTCTTCCGAAGGCAGAGTTTTAAAAGTAGGAGATAATATAATCGGAGAGAAACCCGATATGCCTTTTATGGAATATTTGGACAAGATGGAGGGAAGACTTGCAAAAAAGGTGTGGTGCGGAAATATGCTGCATTGTACCATGAGCGCAATAGGTAATTATAAAGGATATAAATATAACATAGAGTGTTCTAAAGATAATTATATTAAAAATATTATAGACAAGGCATTTGACGAGGCGGATTTTGGTGTAGGAGAGGAATTTGGGTTTACCCAGGAAGAAATGCTGGAAAATAAAAAGCATTATTTTGATGTTTTTTGGGATTGTAAGGTCAAAGACGATATAGCAAGATTAGCAGCTGATCCAATGAGAAAATTGAGTTATGACGACAGATATATAGGACCCGCTTTGCTGTGCTTAAAGCGAGGAAAACTACCGTATTTCCTTGCACGCAGTGCTGCATATCTTTTAATGTATGATAATGAAGAAGACACGGTAGCAATAAAAATGCAGAATATGATCAGGGAAAAAGGTATAAAACAGGCAATTCCTGAAATTTGCGGATTAAATTTAGAGATTGAAAATGAAAATATATTATATCAACTAATATATGATAACTATATGGAAATATGTTTTCAAAAAAATTAATTAAATAAAAGGAGAAAAAGATGAAATATTCAGCCAATGATATAGCACATATGATAGAGCATGTGCCTAAAATCGGAAATGGTTATGAAGAATTGGAAAGATTATGTTTGGAAGCAATTGAGTATCAATTCGCGGCAATGGATTGCACTGAAGCAAGTGTTGGATTTTGTAAAAATATTTTAAAGGGTTCCGGAGTAAAAGCATCAGCAACTATTTCTTTTCCTCTGTCGCAATCTTCAACTGCAGCTAAATTGTTTGAAGCTGAAGAAGCCATTAAGGCTGGGGCAGATGAAATTGGATTTGGTGTCAATATTCTTGAGGTTAAAGCAAAGAATTATAATTATATTAAAAATGAAATGAATGAAATTGTTAAATTATGCAAAAGAGATAATTTGGCCAGCAAAGTTACATTTGAAAATTATTATTTAAGTGATGAAGAGAAAATATGGTTATGTGATATAGCTTCCGAGGTTGAAGTAGGATATGTAAAAACAAGTACGGGTTTTGCTCCCGGCGGTGCAACAGTAGAAGATGTAAAACTTATGCGTGCTCATGTGCCTTCCACTATAGGTGTAAAGGCGTCGGCGGGCATTCGTGATTTAGAAACGCTGCTAGTGATGGTTGAAGCTGGAGCAACTCGTATTGGAACGACTTCCGGGGTAAAAATTATTAATAAAATGCGTGAAAAAAACAATATTTAAGGAGAAATTATATGAGTAACAAGTGGATTAATCTTAGTGATAAAGTTGTTATTGTAACAGGCGGAGCAGGCGGTATAGGAGAAGCGATGGTAAGAAATTTTGCTGCTAATGGAGCAAGAACCATTTCTGCAGATATAAAAATAAATGAGGAATATAAAAACATTGAACTGATTGACAGTATTATATGCGATGTTTCCAGTAAAAAATCAATAGATAATATGGTGGAAACCGTATTTAAAAAATACGGAAGAATCGACGGTTTGATAAATAATGCAGGGGTAGGACGAATAAGACTTTTGATTGATTATTATGGGAAAAAACCGGAGATGGAATCTTCGGAGGATGATTTTGATTATATGGTAAATATAAATCAAAAGGGCGTGTTTTTCTGTTCTCAGGCAGTGGCAAGGATTATGGTGAATCAGAAAAGAGGAGTTATTGTAAATGTAACTTCCGAGGCAGGGATAGAAGGCTCCAAGGCTCAAAGTATCTATGCGGGTACAAAAGCTGCGGTACATGCTTTTGGATTATCATGGGCAAAGGAATTAGGTCCTTATAATGTTAGAGTTGTGGGATTGGAGCCTGCAATGAATGAACGAACTAATCTAGGTGGAGGCGGTTATTTTGAAGAACTGTCTTATGCAAGAGGACAAGAGCCGGATCCAAAGAAAATACACAGTGATTATTCTAAAAAGATACCTCTCGGTCGCCTAGGGCGCTTGGAAGAATTGGCTGATTTGGCGTGCTATCTTGTATCGGATCATGCAAGCTACATTACGGGGACAACCATAAGTATAACAGGTGGAAAATCAAAGGGTTAATAAATAATTAAAATAAAATAGAAGAATAGGAGGCTCAGGTTATGTTAGTTACAATGAAAGAACTTTTAGATGAGGCACATATTGGGGGATATGCAGTCGCGGCTCCCAATGTTTGGGATGAATTTTCAATAGTTGCGTCCTTAAAGGCAGCTGAAGAATTAAATGCACCGATAATTTTGGATTATAACAAGATAATGTCGGATGATATCATGCGTTTTGGGAAAATTGCAATTATGTTATCAGAAAGTGCAAAAGTGCCTGTGGCTATCAATCTTGATCATGGAAGAAGTTATGATATTTGCCTTCAAGCCATAAGGGCAGGATTTACAAGTGTTATGATAGACCGTTCGACTTTGCCTTATAAAGAAAATGTTAAAGAGGTTAAGGAAGTAACTGAAATAGCTAAAAGACTTGGTGTTACCGTAGAGGCTGAATTGGGACATGTAGGTCAAGGCTCAAACTATGCACAAGACGGTGTGAATGCATTGACAGACCCGATGGAGGCAGTTCGTTTCGTTGAAGAAACGGGTATTGATGCATTGGCTGTGGCCGTAGGTACAGCACACGGTGCGTATAAAGGGACTCCTCATATTGACTTTGAGAGATTGAAAGAATTGCGTAAATCTGTAAGCATTCCACTGGTTTTGCATGGAGGGAGCAGTACGGGTGATGAACTTTTAAATAAAGCTGTTGAATGTGGTATTTGTAAAGTCAATCTGTCTACGGATTTATTGGTTGCTGGAACAGAAACCTTTAACGAATGTATGAAAGATGAAAAAATGGGTGTAATGTTTTTTGCACAACAGGCATTTATTCAGGGTTTTAAAGATAAACTGTGTCATTACATTAAAATATTTATGTCAGATAATAAGGCATAGGAAGGAGGTGAGACATAATGAAAATGATGAAATATGCAGCTGTAACCGATCTAAAACAGGCTGAGGTTTTTGAACGACCAGTTCCCAAAATGGGGGAAAATGATCTATTGGTAAAATTATATGCTTGCAATATATGTACCGCAGATTATGGAGTGTGGACTGGTTCAAGGAAAAAGCAATTTCCTGTTGCAGGAGGTCATGAAAATATAGGTATTATTATTGACAAGGGAGATAAAGTTAATTCTGAATTTAACATAGGAGATTGTGTTGGTTTTAGCATACCTTTCTGTGGATTATGCGAAGAGTGTCGTAATGGAAATACTATCCAATGTGAACATATATTGGATGCAATTAAACCGACAGAAGATGGAGTTAGCGGCTTTATCGGATTTGCAGAATATAAAGTGGTTAATGCAAGAATTGCTGTAAAGGTTGATCCATCTTTACCATTTGAAGAATCATGTTTTTTAGAGCCACTTGCAACCGTTGTTCATGGGTTAAAAAAAGTACGGCCAACTCGATTTGATAATGTTGTTGTGATTGGTGCTGGAACAATGGGTCTATTGAATGCTCAGGTATATCGCTTTTATGGCAGCAATGTAATAATAACAGAGATGATGCAAAAAAAAATCGATGTGGCAATGTCTCTTGGGTTTGACGTAATTGATATTAGTAAAGACGACCCAGTTGAGAAAGTAAATTTGTTAACAGAAGGTAAAGGAGCGGATTTGGTAATATGTGCCGCCAGCACAACAAGTGCTAATAAACAAGCTATAAAAATGCTAAAAAGAGACAATGGAAAAGTATTGTTTTTTGCTGCAGGATATCCTGCACCAGAGTTGGATATCGATTCAAATCAAATACATTACAGAGCTATGGAATTGATAGGGACATATGATGCTACAATTTCAGATTTCATGGAAGCATCAAAAATTTTGGCTAGGAAAGAAATCAACTTAAAATGTCTATTGGAGAACAGTTTTTCGCTATCTGAAATACAAAAGGCATTTGAATGCGCAGCAACACCTGGAGCATATCGTGTTACTGTGAGATTATGAGGAGGAAAAAATATGTATACATTTAATCATTGCTGTCATTACGTATCTAATATGGAAAGAAGCATGAAATTTTATGAAGATAATTTTGGTATGGAAAAGTTGAATGAAATCAATAATGAAAGGTTTCAAATGGTTTTTATCGGGTTTAAGTCTGCTCCTGACTTTTTTTTGGAGTTGATTAAAGATAAAAATAGAAGCGGAGCATATAATCTTGGCGATAAATCATTTCACTTTGCTTTTTTTACTGATGATTTTGATGAATGCTATTCAGCACATAATAAATCAAATATAGTTGTATCCAAGGAGTTAGAAAAGTGCAAATATTTTGTCGAAGATCCGGATGGATATTTAATAGAAATATTGAAAAAAAGATAAAGAGTGTAAGTATTGAAAAAAGTCATAGATATTGGTAAAATATATATAATCATGGGTATTATGTTTTATTGGAGGTGCATCGATGAATTCTGATAACATAACGATTAAAAGAAAAGATAGAGTATATGATGCATTGTATGGTCTTACAAAGGATCTTTTTTCAGACGATTTGGAACCTGACATGCAGATAGGCTTTGAAGCCAGCATAATCAGCAGGGAAACAGGAATACTCAGAAACAATGTAAGTAAAGAATTAAACACTCTTTTCAGAGAAAAAAAAGTAGTAAAGATAATGGGGAAAACAGTATGTTTTCTCCATTCGGGATATTTAGAGGATAAATTTGATATAGCATTAAAATCATATCTTTTCGAAAATCAGAAAGATTTTTTAAATTTAATTAAATACAAAGATAGCGGAAAAAATGATGATCAAATAGTATTGAGTAATTGGAATGATAATTATGTAAGAGCGGATTGTGTAAGTAAAAATACTTTTGAAAACATCATCGGTTCTAAGGATAGCTTAAAACTAATTATTGATCGGGTAAAGGCTGCTGTCCTGTATCCGCCCAACGGTTTAAATACATTAATAACTGGGGCTACAGGAACCGGCAAGTCCATGCTCGCTGAGGCTATATATATGTTTTCCTGTGAAGTTGGAAGATTGAAAGCAGATGCTCCGTTTATTGTATTTAATTGTGCGGATTATAGTGAAAATCCGGAATTGCTAAATTCTGCTTTATTTGGGCATGCTAAAGGTGCATTTACCGGAGCTGAAAACGATAAACAAGGCTTGGTTGAAAAAGCAGATGGGGGAATATTATTTCTTGATGAGGTTTATCGTTTGCCACCTGAAGGGCAGGAGATGCTGTTTTTATTAATGGATAAGGGAGTTTTCCGCAGACTGGGAGAAGCAGAGAGCGTGAGGCATGCGAAAATTTTTTTAATAGCGGCAACAACCGAAAATATAGATTCCATTATGCTGAGCACATTTGTTCGCAGGTTCCCTGTGTTGGTTAATATTCCAAATTTAGAGGAAAGGACTCTTAATGAGCGACTTGATTTTATAAATTATTTTTTTCATGAAGAATCCTTGAGAGTAAATATGCCAATAAAGGTTTCCAAGGGAATTGTTCAGGCATTGCTATTGTATGACTGTCCGGGAAATATCGGGCAATTAAAAAGCGATATTCAAATGCTCTGCGCGATTTCTTTTCTTGACTATATTAGATATAAGTATGATTATATGGAAGTAAAACTTTCATATGCCTCTTGTAGATTAATGGATGGATTTTACAGAATTCGTAATAATAATAAATTGCTTATGGATATACTTGGTACGAATTATAATGATGATTATTTTTATTACGGAATCGATAAGCCTAAAGAGCAGTTTAATTTAAAAGATGGATTTTATGAGTCAATAGCAAAAAAATGGGAGGAGCTCAGCGGTCAAGGATTAAACGATACGCAAAAACGAAGGGAAATAACAATTGAATTAAATAGGCAATTTGATGCTATGTTTTCAAAGGTGAAATTATCTAAATCAAACTCGATTATGGATACAATATCTAAAATTGTTGAGCCGAGGATTTTGGATATTATCAGAAACTTTAAGGAAACGTATTCTAATTCACATATGAGTGAAAGAGAGATATACGGACTTGCTTTACATATGAATTCAATATTAGAAAGAACATTAAATGGAAATAATATGCAGCCTAACGGTTTTGATGAATATTCGAAGGAATATACAGATGAAAATGTTTTGGCGAAAACTCTTATTAGGTCCATGGAAGATGTTTATTCTGTGCAGATACCTGAAAATGAAATACATTTTTTAACAATGTTCTTGCATACCATAGGTGAAAATAAAAATGATAATGGTGTAATCGTGCTGGTAATTACGCATGGGCAATCTGCAGCAAGCACTATGATTGATGTTGCCAGCAGTCTTCTTGGAATTGATTACGGATATGCGATAGACATGCCTTTGGAAGAGAGAATACAAGATGCTTTTGAACGTGTTTTGTGCTTAGTTAAAAAAATTGATTGCAGCAAGGGTGTTTTGATTTTAGTTGACATGGGATCTACCATAAATTTTGGGCACCTTATTACTTCAAATACGGGAATAAAAACAAAAACAATAGATAAGGTTAGTATGCCAATGGTACTGGAGGCGGTTTCAAAAGCGGTTGTTCCGGGAATGGATTTGGACACCCTATATAAAGATGTTATTAGTATAAGCACATGTAAAAAACAAGAAAGGGAAATTCCTTATGCGGGATATTCGTATAAGTATCTGGCCAATTGTGATCCTGAACATTATAAAGATATTATGGTGGAAATAATCGAAAGCACTTTGACGTTTTTAAATCCGCAGAAAGTATGTGATATTTTAATGTCTGTCTTAAAGGAAATATTAAATGAATTGAATGTAGATATAAGCAACAGTATTATAACAAAATTTTTCTTTCACTGTTCTTGTATGATAGAAAGAAGCATAAGGAAAGAATCGTTTTCAAATTATGAGATTTCGCAAATCAAAAGTGAATATGAAGAGTTATTTGCTTTAGTCCGGGCTAAATTTGTTGCTATAGAAGAATGTTATGCTATCAGTATTCCTGATGATGAAATTGCATATGTGGTGGAAATGCTTGGCACTAGTATTCATGTGATTTGAAAATAGCCATAAAGCAGCTTTTTTATGGACCGGTGATAATATAAATATAATGATTTTAATTATAAATTGTAGATTGTAGGATGTTCAGAAATGGACATCCTTTTGCTTGTTAAGAACGAGTAAGTTTTTTTAAATTAGGTAATAACTATAGTATTGATAAAATAATTATTTTTTTATTTTTGAAACTTTTTTCTCTTGTGATGCGAACATATAAATGAGAGGATAAATAAGGGGTGGTGATGCTTTGGAGGAGGAAAACAAATTAATAAGCCGTATACAAAGAACAGGGAATAGAAAAGCAGCTGATGAATTGATCAGAAAATACTATGATGAAATCTACACTTATGTATATAAACAGATGTCAGACAAGCACACTGCTATGGATGTGACTCAAAATATATTTATATCTATGCTTAAGTCTATTTCAACCTATGATAATAAGAAAGCTGGCTTTCGAACTTGGCTGTATCGAATTGGTACAAATAAAATCATTGACTACTTTAGAAAGAACTCTGTTGAAAGAAGAATAATTGATTTAGGAGAATACGATATTGAGGATCAAAGGATGTTTACAATAGATATTGAAAATAAGGAATTGTTGTTGAGACTGCAAGATTATATTAATTCTCTGGACATGAAATCACAGCAGATTTTTAGATTGAAGATATTTGCAGAGTATACCTTTCCCCAGATTGCCAGCATCTTATCCTTGCCGGAATCTACGGTAAAGTCAAATTATTATAGGTTATTAAAAATTATAAGGGAGGAGTTTGAGGATGAATATTATTAAACCTACAAATAGCGAAAAAGAAAATGCAATAGAAAATATTTTATCAAAAGGGTTATCCAAGCCCGATGGACTTATGCAATTTTCAAATAAAATATACCGAACGCTTGGATTTAAATTTATTTTTTTTGATATATCGCAGGCAATAATAATGGCAGTTGCTGTAACCGTGGGATTTTTCCTGCTTTACTCCTTATCTTCACCGCGAAATGTGTACTCCACGTTATATGCAGTATCACCATTGTTTTTTATTACAGTCGTATTCCTTACAGAATTTTTTGAAAGAAATGGCAGTCTGTATGAGCTTAAGATGACCTTTAAATATACAATCCAGGAGGTAATTATCTTTCGAATTTTGTGTTATTCGCTGATAAGTATGGTAATATGCATTTTCATAAGTATAAGTATACCTGATAAATATAATTTTCTTAGAGCAGTTTCCATTACCCTAAGTGCACTATTTATATGTGCAGCATTTACCATATACATTATGAGGAATTTTAATGGCAGATGGGTGCATTTTACTTCACTAGTAGTATGGGTAACAATTGTGCTTCTACCGGTTTTGATTCTCGGTGAAAGCTGGGAATTATTATTATCACAAATCCCTATAGGAATAACTTTAACCGTAAGTGTAATTGGGTTTATTTTATATCTAAATGAAATAAAGAAATTAATTAATATGAATAAAATGGAGGTTCAATATTATGTTGGCAGTTAATAATGTTACAAAAAAATACAATGACTTTACTGCACTTGAGAATATAGATCTTGAATTTGAAAATGGAGTATATGGGTTACTTGCACCAAATGGGGCTGGGAAAACTACTTTGATAAAAATGCTCACCACACTTCTTTTCCCAACAAAAGGGGAGATACTCTGGGAGGGTACAGACATCAGAGCATTAGATGAAAAATATAGGGATATAATTGGGTACTTGCCACAAGAATTTGGATATTATAAGAACTATTCACCGAGACAGTTTCTTGACTATCTGGCAGCATTAAAGGGCATTGATAAGCACGATTCAAAGGAAAAAATAACAGAACTTATGGAATTGGTTGCATTGGAAGATGTATTTGATAAGAAAATGCGAAAGTTTTCAGGCGGAATGATTCAGCGTGTCGGAATAGCACAAGCTTTATTAAATGATCCAAAGATTCTAATACTTGATGAACCCACAGCAGGTCTTGATCCAAAGGAGAGAGTTAGATTTAGAAATATGATTTCCGGTTTGTCTAAGGATAGAATAGTTATCTTATCAACTCATATAGTTTCTGATATAGAGACAATTGCAAATCAGGTCATTATGTTTAAGGATCATAAGCTATTTTGCAATGATTCTCCATCCCATATATGCAATACTTTGGAAGGAAAAGTATATGAAACGTGGGATATTGAGAATGTTAAGACACCTCATATATTGTTAACCCAGAGACAGGAGGGGGACAATACCCTTGTAAAGTTTGCAACAGATATAGAATATAATGGTGAAGCACGCAGAGTAACTCCTACCTTAGAAGATGTATTTTTATATGTGTATAATGATGGGGTGTAATCATGAATATTTACAGACTTGAGCTTAAGAAATTGTATTCATCAGTTACATTATGGGTTCTAATCATACTCTTTTTGGTATTCAATATTTTTCTGGTTATAAGCAATTCCGGTGATAAATATGTTGATTTTATAGGGGAAATATCTCATGAAACAGGATATGTGTTAAATGAAGATTTTTATAATAAATTATCACAGGTACAGGCAAATGATATAGAGGCTGATTATTTAGAGCAGCTTCAACTTGATACGTACCAAGTTGAAGACGTATTTGATGAATATAATATAAATGAAGTAGGAGAAAGGTATATAGAAGCAACTGGTGCGCCGGAGAGATTTGCTAAAATTATGCGAAACAAATACTCTGATTTGCAAAATGTAGTAAATAAAAAGGGTGAAAGTAATGAAGCAATGACACTTTATTTTGCAGGAGCTACTTATTATATGCATCAACTGCTATTTAAAGATTTGATGGGATGGCTGATTGTCGAAGGCGTGCTTATCTCCGCACTTTTAATTTTACTCTCATTAGGATATGAAAATAACAATAGGACTGAAGGCATTGTATATTCAACCAAAACAGGGAGAAATATTCTAAGGTCAAAATTTGCTGCCTCAATATCAGCAGCTCTTGGAGGCTATTTGCTTTTATTTACGGTTACTTTTTTGATTTATTTTAGTATGAACGATTATAGTGGAATTTGGGGCAGTAGTGTTTCCAGTATATTTAATTATAGAAATGATATTATTGCAGGGGTAAGACCCTTTGTTACATGGCATAGTTATAGTGTTTTCACTTATTTCCTTGCAACTATAGCTATGAGTATTGGATTAATTTGTTCCTTTATCCTTGTGGCATTTATTATAGGGACTATAATACAAAACAGCTATATAAGCTTTTTCGTATTTCTAATCATCAACGCACTGATGATTGCTATACCACTTATGATACCAAATACCACATTGTTTAGCTATTATATCAAATATTATTCTATGTTATCACCGGTTTGGCTATGGCTAAAGCATAGTCTGTGGTTTACTGATGGAGATACTGATACCTTATGGAAATATTTTGAGACAATGGGACTTTGTGTATCAATACTTGCTTTAACAGCCTTTTCTATATTGGCTGCAGCTAGATTTAAAAGGAGGGATATCATATGAGAATAATTTTAAACGAGATAAAGAAAATATGGGATTTAAAGCTTATTTTAGTGGCTTTTATAATTAGTGGCTTATTTTATACAATTTTTATGAGTAACTTTATAGTGTTTTTTAAAAATGGACATTCTATAACTGAAGAAATAGAATATGCTATAGAAATGTCAAAAAGATATGGTGCCAAGATTACGGATGCGGAGTTCTCTGATTTTATGAAAGAAAGAGATGTTCTTATATCTGAGGCAGAAGAATATATTGATAAATTCCCTATTTTTTCTGAGGTTGGAATATATAGCTTTGAAGACTATGAAAGAATTCATGAAAAGGATGATCAAACCGAGAGGGAGCATGAGGCTATTTGGACTTTGCTTAGAGAAGAAGGTGATTTTGTAAGATTTAAAATACAAGCTTTGGACTCGATTGAAGGGCGATATCATAATTATCCTTTATATGTATTGGATAGAGCTTTAAACTCAGATGATACACCTGGAAGAGAGCTGATTCGTCTACAGGAAATAAAAGAAAAAGAAGAATATTTAAATATTATGGATGCATATTCATTTGAGAATACAGTCTCATACTCAATCTATTTAGCTATTTTGACTATTTTAATAACACTTGTATTGGTTTCACCACTTGTTGTTAATGATCGTTCAGGAAATATTCATTTGTTGCAATATAGCTCCAAAAATGGAAGAAAGATTTTGCTCCAGCAGTTTATTTCTATTATCATTTCAGCATTTATAATCACTACATTGTTGGTCTTAATATTTGGAGCTATTTATACCGCAAATGGTACATTTGTATTTTGGAACAATGGACTTACCTCATTTTTGAATGTAGCAGTAGATTTTTTCTGGTTTGATTTAACTTATGGTCAGTATATTATATATTATATTTTGCTACTTTATATTTTAAGCATAGGTTCGGCGACAGTAGCCTTTGTGATTTCAAGGTTCAGCCAGAACTTGGTAGTATTAATCATGAAACTTATTCCCGTATTTGGTGTATTCTGTTTAATTAGCTTTAAGGTATTCTTTAAGACCTTCAGCAATGTCAATTTCTTTTATAGATTAACGGGATTACCATGGCTGGAACCAATCGTGTGTTTATTTGTACTGATAATGGGACTAACTTCGTCTGTATATATTTTGCATAGAGAGATAAAAGCCGATTTGCTATGATAATTTAAAATAATATCAGAAAGATTCGCCTAAACTCTTAACAGAAGAAGGGATAGCACCTTATGAACTATCTGAAAGTGAAAAATATATATTACAATCATTTGGAATGGAAGATAATTCACAAATTATTTCTTTTCATGCACCAAAGGAGGCAATAACTTTAAATATAAATATTTATAAACTTGAAGGCGACAAAAATTGGAGTAGTATTGGTGGTGGGGCTATTTCAATAGGTACAGACAGGAAACCTGTCGAGCAATTAACTGGAACTTTCACAATGCAATTAAAAGAAAATTATGCTATTGATTTCAATATAAATTCCAGTGGGAGAGCCCAAAGTTTTAAATTATATTTTTCGACTTTTCATTTCATAATATATTTCACCCTACTTCCACTATAAAAAAGAAATATTGACTTTTATTTTTAAGTAGGGTATTATTAGCATTGGGAATGAAGTTCTCCCTTGGCAATAGCCTAAATCGCTTATTAAGCTGATGACTTCTGCTTACAAACAATATGTTTGTCCTGCAGGTAGCATCAGTTTTTTTGTGCCCTGTGACAAATAAGCGGAGGTAAGAAGTATGTATTATAGTATTTTGTTTCCAGATCGAGAATATGACTATGAATTCCATAGCAATATTCAGCCAGAATATTTCAAGGACTTATGCCTTGATCAAATTATGGATGCGTGCATGAAAGGTGAGGATTTTGACCTCATCCCCCTTTTTTGCACAGCATTAAAGGAACCAGATGAAATTCGATATCGACAGGAGATACTTACTGATATGCAAAATCCGGAACTTCATCAAAGGATTAAGAAGTTTTCTAGTTATATGCGCAGATTGGATCGTGGAATGTCAGCCGTCAAAAAGGATTTTTATTCAAATGACAGCTTCAACAACAATTACTTGACCCAGGGAACTCTGTTGAATTATGCAGAGCAATACTGTCACGCGGCGAGCAGTCTTTGGCCTTAAGGAAAAGCAGTGGTAAATGATTTTGTCCTGGAACAGTCGGAACGAATTATCGTAATTACCGGTCCCAATCAGGGAGGGAAAACCACTTTTGCACGAATGCACTGTTAGATAGCGATATTGAGGTCTTTTCTGTCAGCCACCTATTTGATTTTTCTTACAGCTACTATACCCGGAACCTATCTTATGTCGCTTTTCTGCAGGCTGAACGGCGTTCTGACGGGTACCGTACTTTCCGCATCATTGAGGGTGCCCCTACACAAACCGGGTTTGGAGACGATTTATACCATAAAATTTTTGTGAAAGAAGAATCTAAAGGTGAGGCAGAAATACCATAACTGCTTTGCGACTTGATAGGGAAGGACAAAAATATGTCTTCCTAAACACAGAACATCGAGAAGCGAACTAAAATTATAATAATTAGGAGGACAAAATTATGTTAACAAGCCTTGCTTTAATTTTTTTATGTGGGATGTTATTAGGTTCACTGTTTCAAAAACTTCGGTTGCCGAGTTTGCTCGGTATGCTGATTACTGGGATTATTCTGGGGCCATATGCATTAAATTTGTTGGATGGATCCATCTTATCCATATCCGCAGACTTGAGACAATTGGCACTCATTATCATTTTGACCCGTGCCGGTCTTTCACTTGACTTGAACGACCTTAAAAGGGTCGGGCGTCCAGCTATTCTTATGTGTTTTGTTCCGGCATGTTTTGAAATTCTAGGCATGATTGTGCTGGCACCAAAGCTACTTGGTATTTCTGTGCTGGAAGCCGCTATAATGGGTGCGGTTGTAGCCGCTGTATCTCCTGCTGTGGTTGTCCCCAAAATGCTGAACTTAATGGAAAACGGATATGGTATGAACATGAGTATTCCTCAACTGATTATGGCGGGAGCCAGTGTTGACGATGTTTTTGTAATTGTTATGTTTACGGCATTTACCGGACTTGCAAAAGGGGAAGCAATATCGGCTCTAAGCTTTGCACAAATACCCATTTCAATTATTACTGGTCTTGTTGTGGGAATACTACTTGGTGTGCTACTTTCCGTGGTTTTTAAAAAGATACATGTGCGAGATTCTGCAAAGGTGGTTATTTTGCTAAGCCTTTCATTTCTTTTGGTTGCGGCAGAAAGTGTGCTAGAGGGGTTTGTTCCCTTTTCCGGCCTGCTAGCTGTTATGGCGGTTGGTGTGGCAATTCAGCGTCAACGATCTGAGTTGGCTGATCGTCTATCCTCAAAATTCTCAAAGCTCTGGGTCGCTGCGGAGATTTTGTTGTTTGTCCTTGTTGGGGTGACAGTGGATATTCAATATGCACTGGTATCTGGTGGCGCAACGATTCTACTCATTTTTGGAGCATTGCTATTTAGAATGCTTGGTGTCTTTGTGTGCCTGATTAAAACGAAGCTTAACATGAAGGAACGCCTTTTCTGCATGATCGCCTATACGCCAAAGGCGACTGTACAGGCCGCAATTGGTTCACTGCCTTTGGCAATGGGTCTTCTTTGCGGACAAATTGTCTTAACTGTGGCGGTATTGTCCATTCTAATTACTGCTCCGCTTGGCGCATTTGGCATAGATTTGACTTACAAAAAGCTTCTCATAAGGCAATTAAAAAGAAGTGCTTAAAATAATAAAGTAATATTTTTAGGAGGAAATACTCATGCCTAAAATCAAAGATATATCTAGTATTGAAAACGTCACAATACCATATCTTAGTTATGTTGTTTTATTTGTTTCTATCTTTCATAAGGAACAGCTCTCCTATTGCGATAAGGCTGTCGAAGATACTAATCAATGAATTATCCGATTTGTTGCAGCTCCTTGAAAGCACTCTTAAAATAAAGAGAGCTGATAGATTTATAAAAATAGTCAGAGTTTTCATTTTGGCAGCCATTTTGTTCAGTTTGTATCTACAGGCTGTAAGTTATTTGGTTTCTTAAGTAGTATATAATTAATTTTATAAATGAAGCCCTTTCTTTTGATATTATAAGAAGATAATCAGATGATTACAGAATTACAGTAGCGATCGCAGTAAAGAGTTGCAAGTTAGTATGGAAAAAAGAAGTGTAGTTTATTGTAAAAGCTATATTATATCAAAAGTATATTGATGCTGTGGATCGTTTTTCTTTGATCTGCTTGTAGCTGAAGGAAATAATAAATATAAGGTGATTATATGAAGTATTAAATGGAAAGGAGATAGTATATGATTTATTCATCAGAAGTTGAAGCTATGTGTATGGTAAAACAAGGAACATATCATGGTCCTGCACCAATTCCGGAAGAAGGCAAATGGATCAAAGTAAAAGAAATTCACGAGGTCAGCGGATTAACGCATGGCATTGGATGGTGCGCACCACAACAGGGAGCGTGCAAACTCACCTTGAATGTTAAAATCGGGATTATTGAAGAAGCACTGATTGAAACCATCGGTTGCTCCGGCATGACGCATTCTGCGGCTATGGCAGCAGAAATCCTGACTGGCAAGACAATATTGGAAGCACTCAACAGTGATCTTGTCTGCGATGCAATCAATGTAGCGATGCGTGAGTTGTTCTTACAGCTTGTGTATGGACGAAGTCAAACAGCTTTTTCGGAAGGTGGTCTGCCGATTGGAGCTGGTTTGGAAGATCTGGGTAAAGGACTTCGCAGCCAGATTGGAACTATGTATGATACAAAGGATAAAGGACCGAGGTACCTAGAAATGGCTGAGGGTTATGTAACACGTATTGCGTTAGATAGAAACAGTCTAATAATCGGTTATGAGTTTGTTAATATGGGTAAGGTAATGGAGTTAGTTAAGCAAGGCATTGATGCAAACCAAGCGATTGTAGATGCAACAGGAATTTATGGACGATTTAACGAAGGGATTACTTTCGTTGACCCACGTCATGAATAGGAGGGTAAATGATGACTTTTTTTGAAAACTATGATCGTAGAATCAGTCAAATCAATACAGTTTTATTGCAGTATGGGATAAACTCTTTAGATGAAGCAGAACAGATATGTTTGAATAATGGTTTTTCACCTGCGGCAATTGTAAAAGAAATTCAGCCTATAGCTTTTGACGATGCATGCTGGGCATATGTTGTTGGTGCAGCTATTGCAATTAAAAAAGGATGTTTGAAAGCCACTGAAGCGGCAGATGCAATTGGAATCGGTCTTCAGTCCTTTTGTATTCCCGGCTCTGTAGCAGATGATAGGAAGGTTGGAATTGGTCACGGAAAACTTGCAGCCATGCTCTTACAGGATAATGTTGAATGTTTTGCGTTTCTAGCAGGCCATGAGTCTTTTGCTGCTGCTGAGGGTGCAATTGGAATTGTCCGTGCAGCAAACAAAAGTCGTAATAAACCATTAAGGGTTATTCTGAATGGGTTAGGTAAAGATGCGGCACAGATTATTTCACGAATCAATGGATTTACCTATGTGAAAACCCAATTTGATTATAATACGGGAATATTATCTGTAATTGATGAAATATCCTATTCAGATACGGAACGTAAAGAAATTCGCTGTTACGGTTCTGATGATGTGCGTGAGGGTGTAGCTATCATGCATTTGGAAGATGTAGATGTTTCAATTACCGGAAATTCTACCAATCCTACACGTTTTCAGCATCCTGTTGCAGGAATTTACAAAAAGGAGTGTGTAGAGCGAGGTAAACACTACTTTTCTGTTGCTTCCGGCGGCGGTACTGGACGTACACTTCATCCCGACAATATGGCGGCTGGACCTGCTTCTTACGGCATGACAGATACCTTAGGACGTATGCATTCCGATGCCCAGTTTGCCGGTTCCAGCTCTGTGCCTGCACACGTTGAAATGATGGGATTTTTAGGAATGGGAAATAACCCAATGGTGGGTGCAACTGTCGCTGTTGCTGTTGCCGTCGAGCAATCTATGGCCTAGTATTGTCATTAAATATAAATAATTCATTAACTAAAGAAAGGGTGTGTACTATGAAAAAAATACTTATCCCACTTGACGGTACAGAAAGAAGTAAAAAATCAATTGAGCTTGTTCAAGATTTATATATGCCGGAAAGCATAGAAGTAATATTACTTGTAGTTAGGGAAGACTTAGATATGATACGCTCAAAGATGGAGTATGAAGATGCAAAAAAAGAAATAATGCCAATATTGGATGAGGCTGAAGAACTTTTGAAAAGTTATAATATTAGCAAGCATGTTTCATTTGGTCGTGCCGGCGAAGAAATATTAGAAACTGCAAAATTGGGAAATGCCGATATTATTGTTATGACTAAATCAACACGTAAAGGCTGGGTAAGTATGATCGGATCAGTTGCAATGCATGTTGTCAAATACGCTACTTGCATTGTTATGATTGTTCCAGAATAATAGAGGAATTATTAAAAAGTAAGTTGGAATTGACTCATATCCTCTTAGGTTGTATGATTAATATAGAGGAAATGAAGTTCTCCCTTGGCAATAGTCTAAATCGCTTTTCAAGCTGATGACTGGCAACTCCTCTTTATATTTATTCGGGGAAAAAATATGAAATGGGGGAATAGCGAAGTGAACTTTATATAAGAATCTGTGATTATTTATTCCTAATTGAAACAACAAAAAACTCTTTAGTCCATGGATTAAAGAGTTTTTTAAGTGGTGCCGGTGGTGGGACTCGAACCCACACACTCATGTGGATAACAGATTTTGAGTTTACAAGTCATTTAGAAGTATCTGGAATGCAGTGGAACAAATTGGAACTTTAGAACTCGTAAAACCTGCATAAAAGCAGCTTTAAGCATGACGAGCATGCTTTCCTGTAGTTACTAGCACCTATGAAAACCACAATTTTATGAATATAAATCACGTTGGAGAGATATTAGGAGGGACATGGAGGAATTTCTATTATCTACTGCAGATAAGGTACCGCAAATTTTAGATTACGCAGTCAGATCTATCACTGATAAATGATTATAAGAGTTGACTAAAAATGAGAGATAAACAATATTATCGAAAAAAATTTAAAAATTATCCAGATGGTTGTGACATTTGAACAACTTAGAGAAATGCTCGGTGATAAATAAACCTCAAGCTAAAGATAGATGGTATTTTATTAACAATTGTAGATAGCCGAATTGTTATTTGAGGATGGAATTTTGTGGGACATTTTGTTCTCCAATTTTTTTGTGAAGTGAAACTAACTCCAGAACATTTTAAAGAAATCTACGAATATAAGGAATGCAAAGACAAGAGTAATCCTGTTTTGAAAATGAAATATTATAAAGATTAGGTGTGAATGTAGGTGGATAACTATGGTGAGATTCTAAATTATCAGTCGGATGATGGATTAACAAATATCGAGGTCAAAGTCCATGATGACACTGTATGGTTGATACAGCAGCAAATGGCTGATTTATTCCAGACCTCTCGCACAAATGTGGTAGAATATATTAAACATATCTATGAAGAGGGTGAACTTGATGAAGATTCAACCTGTCGGAATTTCCGACAGGTTCGAAAAGAAGGCAATCGTGAGGTGGCACGAGAAATGCTATTTTATAATCTTGATATGATTATTCCCCTTGGGTATAGGGTAAAGCCTGTAATTGCGACTAATTTTAGACGTTGGGCAACGGAGCGCTTAAAAGAATATATGATCAAAGGTTTTACTATGGATGATGAACGATTGAAAGGAAATGGCGGCGGTAACTACTGGAAAGAGTTGCTTGTCCATATTAGGGATATTCGTTTGTTGCGTCCAGCACTTTTTTATGAAACGATGCTAAGAATGGTGTAAAATATTATGGTATGGTAAAATATAATCATCCAACAAAGATATAGTTTCGTAGTGGAAAAAAATATAGGCTTACGATACAATCCGAGCTGACGTACGAGTGAAACATAACAGGTAAGGAATGTCATGTATAAATGGTAATTTAGGTTCAAAGATACTGTTGTCAACCGATAATTGCGTGATAGTTGGTGGAAGCAACCACCCTTTTTAAGTATCATAGAGCCATAAAATCGAAAGGAGAAATTAAAATGTACGACTTGTGGGTTTATCGAGTGGCTGGCATTGTAAGTATACTGTTTTTTTTGGTGTTAGCTGTTGCAGCGGTATATCTATTTATACTGATTATTAAGGCATTGAGAAAATATGTTCGTTCTAAAGATGTCAGGGAGGAAAAAAGAGTTACCTTAAAATCCTTGTCGCAGGTGCTTAGAGAAAATAGAACAAGGTGCAAAATGACACAGGAGTTTGTCGCGGAAACATTGGGTGTCAGCAGGCAGGCTGTTTCAAAGTGGGAAAATGGAACATCAGACCCAAGTACCTCTAACCTTATGGCACTTGCCAAACTTTATGGCATATCTGCGGAGGAGCTAATACGGGAAACGGATAGCTATTCTCAACAAGATAAAAGTGGAAATGCTTCAAAGGAGGACGGTGAGTAATGCAAACTAACACAATTCTAAATATTAAATCAAATAGCCGAAAGTGGCAGATATTAGACGCAACAAACATTAAGCTGATTGCAGTCGTTTTAATGTTCGTAGACCATATTTATCAAATGGGGCACATGCAGGGGCCCCGATGTGGCTTGACATCTTTGGCAGACCCGTTTTCCCGATGTTCTTGTTCATTGCCGCTGAAAGTTTCCACTACACACGCAGTAAGAAGAAGTACCTGACGCGCCTGCTCTTTGCCAGTTGGGGAATGATAATTTTCACAACTCTTTTAGAGCGCATTGTTCCGAACAAAAATATAGTGTTGATGAATAATGCATTTAGCACCTTTTTTGTGTCAGGATTATATATGCTGTTTTGGGATTGGCTTGTGGAGGGTATACGGAATAAATCACCCAAAAAAATAATGAAAGCCATATTATTGGGGTTAATACCGATTTTATCTGCACTCCCGCTTTTTGCCGCTGGTATGCTTGCTTCCAATGAGAATGTACCGCTCTTTGTTCCGCAAATTCTTGTGCTGATTGGAATGTTCATACCAAATATAATGACGGTGGAAGGTACCTACATTTTTGTTATATTAGGCCTATTATACTACATTTTTAGAAAGCACAGGTTTGTTCAGATTTTAATATTGCTTTTGTTGTCGGTAATACTCTATATAGGAAATCCTGTTGGTAGTATTCAATGGCTCGTGTGTTTAGCGACAATTCCTATGGCATTATATAATGGAGAGCGTGGGCGCGGAATGAAAAACTTCTTTTATATCTTCTATCCGGCACATATCGGCCTGTTGTATCTCATATCAACATTTTTCGGATAATTGACGATGGAAATAAACGGGGTACGGTGAGTATGAATTGCTTACCACACGCTATCAAATGGGCTTTATGAGCTTGACTTGGGGGTAACCCGCTTTGGCTTTATTGAACAGGGTATTTTGTAGGTGAAGAGCATGTTTAAATTAATTTGCTGTGAACTCTACTGTGTTCTTCTCAGATAGAGGCTCAAAATTATGAGTAGATGGAGATAACAAAAAACTCTTTAGTCCATGGACTAAAGAGTTTTTTTAAGTAGTGCCGGTGGTGGGACTCGAACCCACACACCCTTGCGGATAACAGATTTTGAGTCTGTCTCGTCTGCCAATTCCGACACACCGGCAAGTAACTACAAAAATCATCTTAACACATATCAAATAAAAAATCAATAAAAATTTCCACTTATATTTACCTAGCACATTATATAAGGTATACTATTTATATGACTAGTGAGGAGTGGTGTAAATGGATACAAAAAATTTCGTAATAATAGATGGCAGTTCTCTTTTACATAGAGCTTTTTATGCATTGCCGTTGCTTTCAACCAAAAAGGGAATTTATACAAATGGCGTATACGGTTTTTTAACTATGTTATATAAGATACAAGAAGATTATACTCCTGCATACATATGTGTTGCCTTTGATAAAAAAGGACCTACATTTAGGCATAAGGAGTATAAAGAATACAAGGGGACTAGACAAGAAACTCCATCCGAATTGGCTCAGCAATTTCCTATCATAAGAGAAATACTTGATGCTATGAATATTACCATATTGGAGATGCAAGAATATGAGGCGGATGACATAGCAGGTACATTGGCAAAGATGGGAGAACAAAAGGATTTGGATGTTATTTTGGTGACAGGAGATAGGGATTATCTTCAGCTTGCCAGTGATAAAACCAAAGTCCTAATTACCAGAAAAGGAATCACAGAGCTAGAAATATTCGATAGAGAAAAAATAATTTCTGAATATGGTATAGAGCCCAAACAATTCATAGATTTGAAAGGACTTATGGGAGACAAATCCGACAATATACCGGGTGTTCCGGGGATAGGCGAGAAGACAGGACTTAAGCTTATAAGAGAATATGGATGCATAGAGAATGTATATAAAGATATAGACAATGTAAGCGGCAAAAAATTAAAGGAAAACTTAATAGAAAATGAAAGCATAGCATATATTAGTAAAAGATTAGGTCAGATAATTACCACTGTTCCTTTGGAGGTGGAAGTCGATGATCTAATAGTAAAGGAAGCAGACTGGTATAATTTAAAACAACAATTTGAAGATTTAGAATTTAAAAGTTTACTGGATAAGATACCTAAAGAATTTACCCAAAAAAATGAAGAAATAAATTATGAATATGATTTTAAAAACGTTGATAAAAGTAAATTTGAGGATTTAGCAAATTATATACAAAAATCAGGGAAATTTGCATTTAAATTTGTTAATGGCAATTCAAATTATATTGAAAGCAGTATTATTGGAGTAGGTATAAAGCCCAAGGGTGAGGCTACCTATTATATCAATCTAGAAAATAATATGGATGAATTTGTTTCTATTTTTAAACCAATATTTGAAGATAAAACTATAAAAAAAATTGGGCATAATCTCAAACTGGACATAGTTCAGCTGTTTAAACTGAATATTCATATGGATAATTTTGTGTTTGATTCTATGATAGCGCAGTATCTTATAAATCCAAGTCAAACGGATTACTCAATAAATCAATTGAGTGAGGATTATTTTGGGACATATGGAATAAGCGAAGAAGATCTATTGGGGAAGGGAAAGAATGCTAAAAATTTTAATCAGATAGATTTAGAAGAAATATCAAAATATATATCCTTTATGCTTGATACTGTCTTCAAATTGGAACCTACTATGTTAGATACCATTGAGGAACAGAATATGGATGAACTACTTTTTGATGTGGAGCTTCCTTTAATAGAAGTATTGGCTAGTATGGAATTTTACGGTTTTGAAATCGATAAAGATGAACTGATTAAATTAGGGAAAGAATATGATGATGAGATAAATGATTTGACCAATTCAATCCACGAATTGGGCGGAATGGAGTTTAATATCAATTCTCCTAAACAAATAGGAGAAGTTTTGTTTGAAAAGTTAAACTTACCCATTATTAAAAAGACAAAAACAGGATATTCAACTGATGTTGAAGTCTTAGAAAAACTAAAGGATCAGCATCCAATAGTAAATAATATTTTAAGATACAGGCAAATCGTAAAATTAAAATCCACTTATATTGATGGGTTATTAAATCTTATAAATAAAGAGACTAATAGGATTCATTCAAGCTTCAATCAGACGATAACCACAACAGGTAGGATATCAAGCACAGAACCTAACTTGCAGAATATCCCCGTCAGGACGGAAGATGGGAGAAGGATAAGAAAGGCATTTATTGCCAAGAATCCGGATTATAAATTGCTTGATGGAGATTATTCTCAAATTGAACTTAGAGTCCTTGCTCATATTTCAGGCGATCCTAAAATGATTGAAGCATTTAAAAACAATGATGATATCCACCAAAAAACAGCCTCAGAAGTTTTTCATGTTCCTTTGGAAGAAGTTACACCTGTTTTAAGATATAGAGCTAAGGCAGTAAATTTTGGTATTATATATGGTATTTCGGATTTTGGGTTGTCCAGAGATTTAAATGTTTCCAGAAAAGAAGCAAAGGAGTATATTCAAAAATACTTGGAAAATTACAAACTCGTTAAAGAATATATGTCGGATATAGTGAATAAGGGTAAAGAGCAAGGATATGTGGAAACCCTTCTTCATAGACGTAGATTTATACCGGAATTGAAAGCTAAAAACTTCAATGTACGTTCTTTTGGTGAAAGGATTGCCATGAATACTCCAATTCAAGGAAGTGCTGCTGATATAATTAAGATGGCAATGGTTAAGGTATACAATGAATTAAAGAAAAGAAATTTGAAATCCAGATTGATCCTTCAAGTACATGATGAGCTGATTATCGAAACATATGTAGATGAAATAGACTTGGTCAGAGAAATTATGAAAGACACAATGGAAAACTGTATAGATTTATGTGCTCCGCTGAAAGTTGATATTTTGATGGGGGATAGTTGGTATGATACAAAATGATTGTACCCTAATCGGACTGACAGGGGGTATAGGAACCGGGAAATCAACAGTTTCAGATATGTTAAAAGAAAAAGGATATAAGGTTATTGATGCAGACAAAATCTCAAGAGAAGTTGTAGAGACTGAGAAACCGGCATATAAGAAAATAGTAGAGGTATTTGGAACGATAATTTTATTTGAGGATGGAAGCATAGACAGGAAAAAGCTTGGAAAATTGATATTTGCAAATGAAGATTTTAGAAATCGATTGAATGATATTGTCCATCCGTATGTTTGGGAATCTATAAAAAATGAAATTACGAGGGATTGCATTAATAATCATATCATCTTTCTTGATATAGCTTTATTGATAGAAGAAATAGATAAATTGGGTAAATACGATATTGAGTTAAATGAGATCTGGTTGGTATATGCATCTTATGAGGTTCAACTTTCGCGCCTTATGAAAAGGGATGGTATTTCTAAAGAATATGCCATAGACAAGATTAATTCTCAAATGGAATTAGAAGATAAAAAGAGATATGCTGATAGAATAATTGATAATTCAGGAGATCTTGACAGTTTAAAGAAAAATATAGATAGTTTACTAGAGGAATTTGCTTAAAGTTTGGAGGGTCTCTATTGTTCAAAATCATCAATCGTTTATTAAAAAAGATAGCTTCATTAATTGTTTTACTGATTGTAATAAGTCTAATTGTGACCATGTTTTATCCGGTGGGATATAAAAATATTGTAAATAAATACTCTAAGGAGTATGGAGTAGATCCATATTTGGTATTGTCTATGATAAATGTGGAAAGTAAATACAACAAAGATGCTGTATCAAATAAAAATGCGCGAGGATTGATGCAAATTGGTCCTCAAACAGGACTTTGGGCAGCCGAAAGTTTGAAGATTGATAATTATAGTGAATCGCTGTTATTTGAACCTGAAATCAATATATTAATAGGGGTTTGGTATATAGATCAATTAAAAAAAGAATTTGGAGATAGAAGTGATTTGGTTCTTGCAGCTTATAATGCCGGAAGCGGCAATGTCAATAAATGGTTATCGGATGATAATTACTCTAAAGACGGAGATCTAACGAATATACCATTTAATGAAACCGATGAATATGTCACTAAGGTTAAGAAAAACCATAGGGTTTATAAATTACTGTATAAGTCATATATGGCAAAACCTGATACTTTTAGTTCAATATATATTGATGGTATAATCAATTTAAGAAATATACTAATTAAAGTTTTAAAGTCCTTTCGATAGGGGGATCATATGAAATCAAAACGAATAACAATTTTATTAATAATATGCCTAATTTCAAGTTTTATAACTTCTTGTGATTATGATAATGATAAAGAAGTGGTGGATATAGACAATAAACAAGAGGAGCTTAATTATTTGATTACTGGATCTGGACAAGTCATATTACCGTTGACAAATTTTAGCACATTAAATCCCTTGATTACAGAAAATGTTTACTATTTTTACTTTAGTAAATTGATATTTGAGGGATTGTTTGACTTTGACGAAAATTTAAAACCTGTTCCTCAGTTAGCATCTGCCTACACTATAGATAATGAAGGGAAAAAAGTATCCATAAAATTGAATGATAATGTATATTGGCATGATGGGGAAAAATTTACATCAGAAGATGTGTTATTTACTATCAATACCCTAAAATATGCTGATAATAATACAATTTATAAGAAGATGATTTCTGACTCAGTTGGTTTAATTGGCACTCAAGACGTAAATAAGATAATAGATGTTAAAGTTATTGATGAATATAATCTTGATATTTTTTTTAGCGGTGGATTTAGCAACAGCTTAGAAATATTGACTTTTCCTATAATTGCCAAACATATTTTTGACAATAAAAATAAGAATCAAGGATATAAAAATGCATTAGATATGGATAATTATATTCCAATAGGGACAGGACCTTTTAAATATGAAAGCTATGATAAATTTAAAAGTATAACTCTAAAAGCTTATGATAACTATCGAGAAGGAAAACCCGGCATAGATACTGTTGTAGGAAAGGTATTGGAAGATGAAGAACTGATATTGACATCTTTTGAAACAGGGCAGATAAGTTTGGCAAAAGCCAGTGGAGTAGACTGGGATAAATATAAAAACAACAACCGTATAAATGTAATTGAGTATCTTTCCAACAATTATGAGTTTTTAGGGTTCAATTTTGATAAAGAAGTTTTCTCTAATGATAAAGGTTTGGAGATTAGGAAAGCTATTTATTATGGGATTAACCGCCAAGATATAATAAGCAAAGTATTATTAGGTCATGGAACTCAAATTGACGTTCCGATTCATCCGCAGTCATGGTTAATATCAAATGTTGCTAATTATTATGGGTACAATTCGGAACTTGCGAAAAAAATATTGAATTCTGCAGGATTTAGGGATATAGATGGAGATAATATACTGGAGGGTGAAGATGGCAATAAATTATCATTTCGACTTACAACCAACTCTTTTAATCCCTATAGAACAAAGATGGCAGAAATGATAAAAGATGATTTAAAAGAAATAGGAATCAACATTGTTCTTGATTTTGATACAAGCTATATGGATAATATAACTGAGGAAATGAGGACAAATGAAGTTGATAGAATAGCTAATATATTGGACTCAGGAAATTTTGATATAGTCCTAACCGGCTGGCAAATGTCTGTTATTCCTGAACTTTCATTTTTATACATGAGCGATGCAAGTAAATTAAGTAATTTTTCAAGGTATAAAAATGAAACTATGGACAATTTGCTAATTGAAGCAAATATGTCATTTGATAGAGAAGGCAAAGTCGCTCAATATGAAAAACTTCAAAAATATGTAATAGAGGATATTCCAAACATTTCTCTTTTCTTTGACAATAGTGCAATACTTGTGGATTCATCTATTGTAGGGGATTTGACTCCATCATTCTTCAACCTTTATAAAGGATTGGAACGATGTGTACTGACTACATCTGCGGAATAAATCTTGTATATTTTTTAAAATTGTTTATAATATTAATTAGGTCTTTTGCAGGGGTGGTGGAACTGGTAGACACGATAGTTTGAGGGGCTATTGCCTTAAAAAGCGTGAGGGTTCGAGTCCCTTCTCCTGCACCAAATTAATCAGGTTGAAAAAGATGTGTTATTGCTTCTTCAACCTGATTTTTATGTTATATAAAAGCGTATTTTATTTAGAACCTTTCGTATATACATCTTTATAATTTAATGTTATAATATAAACATAGTATTAGGCTTTTTTAAAGCTTAATTATTTTATGCTCAAAAATAAATAGAAGAGGTGGAATGAATGAGACTTGATAATCTCACGTTTAAGGGAGGTATTCATATTCCAGATCATAAGGAGTTGACAAAGGATAAGGCCATTGAGAGGGCAAATGATCCGAAAATGGTATTTATTCCATTGCATCAAAATGTAGGAGCTCCTTGTGAATCTTTAGTAAAAGTTGGTGACCAAGTGAAAGTTGGTCAAAAGATTGGGGATTCAAAGGCTTTTGTATCCGCACCAGTTCATTCAAGTGTGTCAGGAGTTGTTAAAAGCATAACAACAATGTATATACCAACCGGGAAGAAATCCGAATGTATAGTTATTGAATCCGATGGTCAAAACGAACTTTTCGAATCAGTGAAACCTAAAGGTGATTTAGATTCATTGACTTCTGAAGAGATTTTTGACATCATCAGGGAAGCCGGAATTGTTGGACTTGGTGGAGCAGCATTTCCTTGTCATGCAAAAATAGTCAAATCTGATGAAAAAAAAGTAGATGAGGTAATACTAAATGGAGCTGAATGCGAACCATATCTAACGTGTGACCATAGATTGATGCTGGAAGGAAGCGAAAAAATCATATATGGTCTTAAAGTATTAATGAAATATACGGAATCTAAAAATGGTTTTATAGGTATAGAAAATAATAAAATGGATGCCATAAATGCTTTCAGTAAAGTTATACCCGAGGGAAGCAATATTAAACTAGCAAATTTAAAAACAAAATTTCCTCAAGGGGATTCTTATCGAATGGTATATGCTATTACAGGGAAAACAGTACCTCAAGGCGGACGCTGCAAAGATGTCGGTGTTGTGGTAAATAATGTTGCAACCGCGTACGCAATAGCAGAAGCCATATTGGAAGGCAAGCCTTTATATGAAAGAGTTGTGACCGTTACAGGAAGTGGCATCAAAGAGCCTAAGAACTTATTGGTAAAAGTGGGGACAACCATAGGAGATCTGATAGAACAATGTGGTGGATTCAATGGTAAACCTGGAAAGATTATAGCCGGAGGTCCGATGACGGGTACAGCACAATTTACTCTCGATACGCCTGTAACTAAATGTACCAGTGGTATAATAGTGCTTACAGATGAGGAGTCTAAACCTCAGCCTATTTCCGAATGCATCAGGTGCGGGAAATGCCTTGAAGTTTGTTCAGTAGGACTGCAGCCTTTGTTTATTAGTGCCTACTCTTTGAAAAATAATTTCGATGAAGCTGAAAAGTATAATGCAACTGCTTGTATAGAATGCGGTGCATGTTCATATGTGTGCCCTGCAAAAAGACCATTGACTGAATCGATTAAACATGCTAAACATGAAATTAAATCCAGAAGAAAAAAATCATAATGTTAGGAGGAAATTTAAATGGAAGGAAGAAGTATTGATCCTAATTCTGGTACAATTGTTTTAGATGACAAGTTGCTTGTATCGCAAACACCTCATTTAAGATCAAATGAATCAGTTAGTAGGATTATGTTGGATGTAATTATTGCCTTGACACCTGCGATGATTGGCAGTATTTACTTCTTTAAATTTAACGCTTTAAAATTATTATTGGTATCAATTATTTCTGCTGTAGCATTTGAGGCAGGTATTCAAAAATTATTTAAAAAGGATATTAAGGTGAGAGACTTAAGTGCAGTTGTAACGGGTATTTTAATTGCCTTTAATTTACCTGCAAATGCACCATGGTGGATAGCGGTATTTGGTGCCGGTTTTGCAATCATAATCGTTAAAGAATTCTTCGGTGGCATTGGACACAATTTTATGAACCCGGCATTGGGAGCTAGAGCTGCTTTGGTAGCATCGTGGCCCGGTATTATGACTAATTATATAAATCCGGATGGAATTAGTTCTGCAACTCCATTAACAGTATTAAAGACAGGAGGCGGATCTTTACCATCAATACAAAGAATGTTAATTGGTGATATAGGTGGAGTACTTGGTGAAACTTCAGCGATATTGCTTTTGATAGGAGCCGTTTATCTTATAGTAAGAAAAGTTATAGATTGGAAAATCCCTGTTATATACATTGCAAGTACTTGTGTTATGCTGGCAATCTTTGGTGTAGATGCAAACAGTATTTTATATCATGTATTGGGCGGAGGATTGATTCTTGGCGCTTTCTTTATGGCCACTGATTATGCGACAACCCCGGTAACGCCAATAGGTAGAATAATTTTTGCTGTAGGTTGCGGTCTTTTAACTGCATTAATAAGGGTTAAGGGTTCAATGCCTGAAGGAGTTTCATATTCTATCCTTATTATGAATGTTTTTGCTCCTTTAATCGAAAGATGGACTCAACCTAAAGTGTTTGGGGAGGTAAAATAGATGAATGAAACTTTAAAATTGGGATTAGTGTTGTTGTTGGTATGTGCAATTTCCGGAGGAGTATTAGCCGTATCCAACAGCATAACAGCCCCAATTATAGCTGAGATTGAAAAAGAAGGCAGCATGGGTGCTTTTGGAGAATTTTTTCCTGAAGCAGATGATATGGTTGCTGTTGATGAAGCTTTATTAGCTGATATAATGTCAAACAACAGCTTTATAAAAGAAATATATGAAGTTAAAAAAGGTGAAGAAATCATTGGGTATGCTTTTAAAACAGTATCTAATGGATATGGCGGAGATATAGTAGCGGTTTCAGGGTTTAACATGGATGGAACAATAGCTGGAATTAAAGTAGTTGAACATGGAGAGACTCCAAACCTAGGTGGGAAGATTGAAGAAGAACCATTTAGAGGCTCATTTACCGGAAAGAACAGTGCAAATGAATTAGTTCCTTCAGAGGCGCCATCCGCTGACAATGAAGTCTTACTTATATCAGGTGCTACTGTATCAACAAAAGGCGTTCTAGCAGGTATCAATGGCGCTAGAGAAGCATTTGTTGATAATTTTCTAAACTAGGAATGGAGGTGTAATCATGAATTTATTTAAAATATTTAAAAATGGTATTTTCAATGAAAATCCGGTTCTAGTACAATTAGTTGGACTATGTTCCGTATTGGCAATAAGTAATAATGCTAAAAATAGTTTGGGAATGGGATTGTCGGTTATTTTCGTTTTAGTATGCTCTAATTTTGTTGTATCACTTATAAGAAAGTTTACACCGGACAAGATTCGTATTCCAATATTTATAGTTGTTGTGGCTACTTTCGTAACTATGGTGGAAATGTTCATGAAGGCTTTTTTACAACCTTTATATCAAGCTTTAGGTATCTTTTTACCGTTGATCGTTGTTAACTGTATTATATTGGCAAGAGCAGAGTCTTTTGCATATACGCACAATCCTTTGGAATCAATAGTTGACGGGCTTGGTATGGGTTTAGGATATACTTTAACCATTACAATACTTGCTATAGTGAGAGAGCTGATAGGTGCGGGTACATTCTTTGGAATTCCGTTATTTGGAGAGAACTTCAAACCGGCAGCTGTATTTGTGGCGCCACCGGGAGCTTTTATACTTTTAGCAATATTTATAGCATTATTTAAGATAATTAGTAAGAAAAAAGCTACAGATTAATACGATTAGAAAAGGAGGAAAAATTTAAATGAATTTGTTGACAATAATAATTTCAACAGTATTTGTAAATAACTTTGTATTTGCCAGATTTTTAGGTACATGTCCTTTTCTAGGAGTATCTAATAAGATGGAAACAGCCACAGGTATGGGGATAGCTGTAACGTTTGTCACAACCTTAGCAGGTATTATAACCTATATTATTCAAAAATATATTTTGGATTTACTGGGACTGGGATATTTACAAACTATTGTTTTTATATTAGTAATCGCATCATTGGTTCAATTTGTTGAATTATTTATCAAGAAAATGAGTCCTACATTATATAATGCAATGGGAGTATATCTTCCGTTGATTACAACAAACTGCATAGTTCTGGGAGTTGCAATTTTAAATATTCAAGAAGGGTTAAATTTAATTGAAACAATTGTAAATTCAGCAGGAGCGGCATTAGGATTCTTTTTGGCGTTGGTACTTATGGCAGGTATAAGAGAAAAACTTGAAATTGCAGATATTCCAGAAGCACTTACAGGCTTTCCGATTGCGTTGGTTGCTGCCGGATTGATGTCCATAGCCTTTCAAGGCTTTGCTGGACTTATTTAGGGGGGATAGACGATGTTAGATATTTTAATTCCAATAGCAGTTCTGGGAGGATTAGGATTGCTGTTTGGATTATTGTTAGCTTTTGCTTCCAAGGCATTTGCTGTGGAAGTGGACCCAATGGTAGATGCCTTATTGTCTGCTCTTCCGGGCGCTAACTGTGGCGCTTGCGGATATCCGGGGTGTCAAGGACTTGCAAATGCCCTTTTTGAAGGGAAGGCTCCGGCCAATGCTTGTTCTATAGGAGGGCAAAAAGTAGCAGACCATGTTGCTGAAATTTTAGGAGTGAATTCAGTTTCCGTTGAGAAAAGTGTTGCTGCGGTTCTATGTCAAGGAGACTGTGATAAGGCTAAAGACAAATATATTTATGAAGGAATTAATGATTGCAGAGTAGCAGCTACATTATCAGATGGTCAAAAAGGATGTTCATATGGTTGTTTAGGCTGTGGAACATGTAAAGAAGTTTGCGAATTTGGTGCCATTGAAATAATAAATGGAGTAGCAGTTATCGATAGAGAAAAATGTACAGCGTGCATGAAATGTATCGAAATTTGTCCTAAGAAGATAATAGACCTTGTACCTTATGACAATCACGCAGTTGTAATGTGCAAGAGTGAAGATACAGGCAAAGAAGTGAGAGGCAAATGTTCTATAGGGTGTATAGGATGTAAAATTTGTGTTAAAAATTGTCCTGAAGATGCCTTCACTTTTGAGAATAATCTTGCAAAGATAAATTATGAAAAATGTACTAATTGTATGATATGTGTTGAAAAATGTCCAACTAAAACGATAGTTGATGTAGTAAAAAAAGAAAGTTTAGTTAGTTAAAAAAAAGAGCCTATTATAGGCCCTTTTTTTAATGTGTTAAGTCTTGTAAATCGCTTGTGTAAATGATAAACTATATTATGTAGAAATTTTGAGACAAATTAAAGGATGATTTAATTGACCAAAGGCGACAAATTATTGATTGTATTTGTTATAATCTTAAGCTTTTTATCCATGGGATATATAAACAAACAAGCTTTTTCAAATGATAGTAAATACGTTAGCGTTCAAGTCAATGGAAAAGAGGTAAAAAAGATAATTTTCGACAAAAAAATCATAGGAACTACTATACCTTTAAAAACTGAATATGGATATAATTTAATTGAAATAGGTGATGAGAAGGTTAGGGTTATTGAAGCGGATTGCCCCGACAAGATCGACGTAAAACAGGGATATATTTCTAGAATTGGCGAAACTATAGTTTGTTTACCAAACAAGATGGTAATCGAAATAAAAGGCTTAGAAGAAGATACAGAGATTGACATTATGAATCACTAGAAAGAGGTAAGGCATGAAAAGACTGAATAAAATGATTTTTATATCCTTGTTAGTAGCTATAGGACTAGCTTTAAGCGTTTTAGAGTCAGCTATACCTTTACCCATTGCAATACCGGGCGCTAAATTAGGCCTATCAAATATGGTTATATTAGTAACATTGGTTGTTTTTGGATTTAAAGACGGAATTATAGTTTCTATGCTGAAAAGTGTGCTTCTAATGCTTATCACAGGAAGTGTTTCCAGTTTTATATATAGCATATCCGGAGCAATATTTAGCTGTATTGTAATGTTTATAGCATATAAATATTTGTCCAATGTTTTTAGTTTAATAGGTGTTAGTATTCTTGGAGCATTGGCACACAATACGGCTCAAGTTTCTGTGGCAAGCTTTATGCTACATAATTTGAAGATTTATGCATATTTACCGTTTTTAATGTTAGTTAGTTTGTTTACAGGATATTTTGTAGGGCTAGCATCAATTTATATAGTTAAAAATTTAAAAACTAATTACAAAATGCTCTTTTATAAATGAGGAGGTTTTTATGAACAAAATAATTTTAGCCTCAGGTAGTCCTAGGAGAAAAGAAATTTTAGAGAGATTTAGGTTAAATCCCATTGTAATAAAGAGCGGATATGATGAAAAAGAAAATCCGGATGAGAATCCGATTCAAATTACTATGTCTCTTGCTTTCAATAAAGCTTTGAACATTAGCAAATGTTATAAAGATGATATTGTGATAGGAGCAGATACTGTAGTGGTTTATAAGGATTCTATTTTAGGGAAACCTAAGGATGAATCAGACGCATATGAGATTTTAACTTTACTAAGTGGAAATACTCATGAAGTAATTACTGGGATAGCTTTAATTCAAGATATCAAAAACCTAAAATTTATAGATTATGAAATAACAAAAGTTAAATTTAGAAAATTAGATTCTAAGAGAATTTTAAATTATATAAAGACTAAAGAACCTTTAGATAAGGCTGGTGCATATGGTATTCAAGGCTTAGGAGAGCTATTGGTGGAAAAAATTGATGGTTGCTATTCTAACGTCGTTGGTTTACCATTAACAAAAATAGATTTTTATTTAGACAAGTATTTCGATACTCATTTATTATAACGAGGTGAAAAAATGTAATTGATATATTGTACCCCGTTAAAAAGCAAAAACATCATTATAATCTCGTTATAAAAGTAGGTGCTCTAATGAAAAAAACAGAAGTGGTTGAAAAGGGTTACACTATTAAAGATTTACCTTTAAGTGAGAGACCGAGGGAGAAACTTTATAGTTATGGTCCGCAGTCACTATCAAATGCAGAGTTAATTGCAATACTTATTAGGACAGGTCACAAAGAGGATACTGCAATTGACTTAGCACAGAGGATTCTAAATATGGATAATAGAGGAATAGCTTTTTTAGCAGATACCACCATCCAAGAGCTAACTCAGATAAAAGGAATTGGAAGTTGCAAAGCTGCACAAATATTAGCTGCTGTTGAAATTGGTAAAAGAATAAATAAAATTGGTACTCATGACAAGATTAAGGTTACATCTCCGGATATTTTAGCTGATCTTATGATGGATGAAATGAGATACCTAAACAAAGAATATTTTAAAGTCGCAGTACTGGATACAAAAAATCAGATATTGACTATTGAAAATGTATCAGTAGGTACGTTAAATGCATCAATAGTACATCCGAGGGATGTGTTTAAAATTGCTATAAAAAGAAATGCCAACTCAATAATCTTGATACATAATCATCCCAGTGGCGATACTACTCCTAGTAATGAAGATATCAATATTACTAATAGATTAGTTGATGCAGGAAATTTAATAGGGATTAAAGTGTTGGATCATATTATTATTGGAGATAATAAATATCTTAGTTTTAAAGAAATAAACTTAATCTAATTGCATGGAAGGAGAATTTTAATGAGTTTTTTAAGTAGTTTTGTCAAGGATATGGGAATTGATTTAGGTACTGCAAATACCTTAGTATATATAAAAGGTAAAGACATCGTAATGAGGGAACCTTCTGTCGTTGCTATACAAACAAATACAAATCAAGTATTGGCAGTGGGTGAGGAAGCTAAAAAAATGATAGGAAGAACACCGGGTAATATTGTTGCTATCAGACCTTTAAAAGATGGAGTTATAGCTGATTTTGATACAACCCAAAGCATGTTAAAACATTTCATAAAAAAGGCGTCTTCTAACCGTTCTTTTCTTCAACCGAGGGTTGTTATCTGTGTTCCCAGCGGTGTTACTGAAGTAGAAAAAAGAGCTGTAGAAGAGGCAGCAATTCATGCCGGAGCTAGAGATGCATATTTAATTGAGGAACCTATGGCTGCTGCAATAGGAGCAGGTTTGCCTGTGCAGGAGGCTACGGGAAGCATGGTAGTGGATATTGGCGGCGGGACTACGGAAGTAGCAATTATATCTCTAGGAGGTATTGTCACCAGTCAGTCCATTAGAATTGGCGGAGATGAATTAGATGAATCCATCGTTTCTTATATAAAAAAAGAATATAATTTGATGATAGGTGAACGAACTGCTGAAGAAATCAAAATACAAATTGGTACTGCAAATAAAAATACACCTGAAGCTAAAATGTCCATTACGGGAAGGGATTTAATAACCGGATTGCCAAAAACTATTGAGGTATCTTCATCAGAAATTTATGATGCAATGAAAGAGCCTATTTTCAATATTTTAGATGCAATAAAATCAACATTGGAAAAGACTCCTCCGGAACTTGCGTCCGACGTCATGGAATTAGGTATAATGCTAACGGGCGGAGGCGCTTTGCTGGATGGCATAGACCAATTGATAATGAACGAAACAGGGATGCCGGTTCATATTGCTGAGGATCCGTTAGATTGTGTTGCGAAGGGTACCGGTGATGCTCTAAACAGTATAGATGTTTTAAAAAAGACTTTATCACAATATAGAAGAATGGGTTAAATGGTGATAAACTATGTATTTTTTTAAAAAATACAAAGATAGAATGATAATATCTTTGGTTGCTTTAATTTTACTTATAATAATTGGAAATACAAGTAAAGACAGGATGAACATAACAGTTGGAGAAAATTTAGTAGGAAATCTTCTAACGCCGATTAGTAAGGTTAGTTTTAGTGCGACCAAAAGTATAAAAAACTTTTTTGATTCTATTTTCAATATAACCAATATTAAAAAAGAAAATGAGGAATTAAAAATTAAAGTGGCAGAATTGGAAAAGGAAAACAGAGATCTTACAAATATTATCGGTAAAACCGATTATTTGAAAAATGAGTCGGAAATTGTAAAAAATACTAAGTATAATCTTGTTATGGCCAATATTGTAGGTAAAGAGCCCAGTAACTGGTATAACAGATTTGACATTGACAAGGGATTGAAAGATGGAATCACCAAAGGTGCTACTGTAGTCCAAGGTATAGAAATCGAACATGGCGTCGTGGAAGAAGGTATCATAGGAAGAGTAGCGGATGTAGGTGATAATTGGGCAAAGATTATATCAATAGTGGATGAATTGAACAGTATATCTTTTAAAGTTATAAGAACTCAAGATGGGGGAGTTTTATCAGGAAGCATAGAAGGAAGTATAGAAGGAATTTTAAACGGTTATTTATTCGATAATAAAGCCGATGTCATAGTAGGGGACAAACTATATACTTCCGGTTTAGGCGGTACTTTTATTAAAGATATATATATAGGTGAAGTAAGTGAAGTAATTCTTGATGAAGAGGAATTGAGTAAAAAGGTCATTATAGAGCCTGCCATTGATTTTAAAAAGCTATATAAAGTATGTGTGATTAAAGACTAATGTGAGGGATAGTTTTGACAAATTTCCTAATTATTATAATAATGATAATTAATTTCATATTCCAAGGTACTATTTTACCTTATTTTGAGATTTTTGGAGTTGTACCAAATACAGCTCTTATTATTGTTGTTATTTTTGCTTTGGCTAAAGGAAAATATTATGGCGGGTTTTATGGTCTTATTTTTGGATTGATTCAAGACATTATGTATTCCCCTGTTATAGGAATCAATGCTTTCATTTTATTTTTTACGGGATTTTGCATAGGTTATGTGGAGGATACTTTTGCAAGGGATAATATTATCAGTCCGATTTTTTTTACAAGTGTAGCAACTGTTTGCTATAATATACTTTATTCGCTGTTTTTATATTTTTTATCTAGGAATATAAACTTTACAACCGCTGTAAGAAGTGTGTTTTCCTTTGAAATTGTTTATAACAGCATAGTATCCATTGCTATATATAAGTTATTTCAAAAGATATTCTCCGGGCCAAAGATTAGATTTGGTAAAAGATAGGAGGTAAGTCATTGGAACCTTTAAAAAAGATTTTAAATAGATACAATATTATTTCATTTGTTGTGGTTTTTTTAATGCTTATTTTAACTTTTAGACTTGCCACTTTAACCATTGCTCAGGGTGACGAATTTAGATACATGGCAGATAATAAGAGATTGAAAGAAGTCAATACAACTGCACCTAGGGGAGAGATAAGAGATAGATATGGCAGACTAATTGCAGGGAATAAGCCTGTATTTACAGTTCAACTTCTTAAAGATGAGTTAAATATTATAGATAAGAAAGCAAAGAACTTAAGTTTTTTAACGCTTATCAGGTTGTTGGAAGAGGACGGCGTAGATTATGTAGATGAGTATCCATTACAGTTAAATGTATTTAAATATAAAAGTATGGATGATAACATAAATGAGGATTCAAATCCCAACGAAAAGGTTGTAGATTTAATAATTGATAATAATTTATTACCTGAAATACTAAGTACTTATTATATAAATGGCGACTATTCCGACCATTATCAATTTATAACTGCTAATAGGGCTATAAACGCTTTAAAAAGCAAAAATATAAATGTACCCATTGTTACATATATAGATAATGATGGATTACATTTATATTTTGACGATTCAATAAATATATCAAATTGGAAGAAGGAACACGAAATAAGTGATAATTCAAGTCCATTGGGAATGTTGATTGAATTAATCAGCAACGATAAGACCATTATAAGAAAAATCATGGATCATCCGTTATCCAGACTCTTAATTTTTGAATTGATTGAAAATAGAGCCTTAGAAGATGATATAACCTTAGAAGAATATTCTATATCCTATGAAGATGAATATCTAAAACAGAAATTATCGTTGATGAGGGACTTTCCTGATGTGACACTAACGTCCACAGCCAAGGATGATTTTGTAAACATATTCAAAGAAGTGTCATTGAAAAATTTTCTAGAAAGAATAATCAAAAACGAAGATGATTCTAAAGATAAATCAATAATTCCCGGGAAAATTCTTATGGATATTTTAAAGGAAAAAGGTGTAGCTACCTCTGTGGACATCGAAATAGTTGATGACAATAATACAGTCATTTATAAGTACATAGGAGGGACTGATACTCCTAAGGGCGATCCTCTTGATACTCTTATAGAACAAGCAAGTAAATCCGATGTATTATACGAATTTTTATCAAGTGATACTATAAAGTCCTTAGCACAAGAACAGCTTTTATATGATGGAATAAATCCTAAGATATCTATTTCTGAGGATTTCGAATATGTGGCAATGAACAATTTAAAAAACTGGTATTCAGCAAATAATATTGAGGAAGGAATGTCGGTAGAAGAAGGATTTCAAAAAGTAAGGGGAAAATATGGGATAGACAAGTTCTTAAGTAAATACGAGGCAAGAGCAATTCTGGTGATATATGATCAGCTTAATAAACAAGGGCATTTGGCTTATCAACCCATAAATATCGCTTATGATATCAAGGAGTCTACAGTTGCCAAAATAGAAGAAGGACTGATGGAATATCCGGGAATAAATATATCGATTGAGCCTGTAAGATATTATCCGGAAGGAACAACAGCTGCACATATATTAGGATATTTAGGTAAGATAAGTCAACCTGAAGAAATTCAAAAGTATGTAGAGCAAAATAAGTATTCACCAAATGCAATTATAGGTAAAACAGGTGTTGAGGAATATTTTGAAGATATTCTCAAGGGAGAAAGCGGAGTTAAAAAAGTAGAGGTAGACGTTGTAGGAAATACAACAAAAGTAATAGAAGAAAAAAGGCCTGTTCCCGGAAATAATTTATATTTATCTATCGATTTGAAATTGCAGGAAGTGGCAGAAAAATCTCTTCAGCAAACACTGGATAAACTAAGTACCGGGGGAATATATGAAAGTCAATGGGGCAATTATCAATTTGGGACTCATAAAAGAAAAAGACGCCCTTATATAAATGCAACCTCCGGAGCGGTTGTAGCAATAGATGTAAAGACAGGACAAGTACTGGCTATGGCAAGCTCCAATCCGTATGATCCGAATCTTTTTGCTACAGGAATTTCTTCGACTGATTGGGACAGCTTATTTCCTGAAGACGAATCCAATCCTTTGGCTCCAAGACCGCTTTTAAACATTGCGACACAAACAGCTATACAACCGGGTTCAACATTTAAGATGGTAACGGGGCTTTCTGCATTGGAGAAGGGACTTGATCCGAACAAAAAAATAAGGGATATGGGTAAGGTTACTATAGGGACCAAAGATTTTAATTGTCTAATTTATACTAGCTCAGGTGGAACTCATGGGTATGAAAACCTGTATGAGGCTCTGAGAGATTCATGTAACTACTATTTTTATTCACTTGCAATGGGAAAAAATCAAAAAACAGGTGAGAGTATAGGAGTTAAACTTGAAATCGAAGATATAGTTGAAATGTCTAAGAAATTGGGTTTAAATGATAAAACCGGTATAGAAATAAATATTCCCAGGGAACAATCAGGTGGAGTTCCCAATCCTCAAAAGAAAATAATAAATACTAAATATCTATTAAGTAGAAGTTTGGAAAAAGATTTGCATAAATACTTAAAACCTGGTATTGATATGGATGAAAATCGTACTGAGGAAATTATAGACGAAATTTTAGGATGGCTTGAATTAGAAACACCTTTGACTAGAAATGAAGTAATTAGGAGATTGGATAAAATGGGATTTGACCCTGAAAAGAGACTGCCGGGAGAAAGAAGCGGCTTGGCAGATAAAATAAAGTTTGATTATATAAATCAGGCGGGCTGGAATATAACGGATACATTGAATGTAACCATAGGCCAGGGACAAAATGCATATACACCTATACAAATGGCTAACTATGTAGCGACCATAGCAAATGGAGGATATAGAAACAAATTAACTCTTGTAGATAATATAAAAAATTATAATAATACTAAAACACTATATAAACATGAAATAGATCAGGAGAGAATTGAACTAAATAATTATGAGAATTTAGAACACATAAAGAAAGGTATGGGAATGGTGTCTTCCGACGGTTCTGCAAGACGTGTCTTTGAGAAATTCCCTATAAAAGTTGCAACTAAAACCGGAACTGCAGAAAGAAGTGGTATCAACCCTTCGACAGGGGATACCTTCGATGATTTTGCGTGGTTTGTAGGGTTTGCGCCTTTCGATGAACCTGAAATAGCAGTAGCGGCAGTTATTTTTCAAGGAGGTAGCGGAGGATATGCAGGTCCCATGGTTAGGGATATTATAGCTGAATATTTAGGACTAAATGGGCTTAAGTCCAGGGAAACATTACCTTATGAAAATGTATTACAAAATTGATTATATGATATAATTGAAATTATCACAAAAAGCATGATGGAGGAATTGTAATTGAAAAGAGATTTAGTTTGTTTCAAGGGTGCAGCAGAAGGTGTTTACCTAGATATTAAAGGCAAGGATTTTGAAGCAATAAAAAAAGAGTTAGATGATAAGATGAAGAATTCTTATAAATTCTTTGAAGGAGCTAAATTTCTAGGTGTTAGATGTGATGAATTAACTCAAAAACAATTATTGGAAATTACATTAATTTTGAAGTATAAATATGATTTTAACATATCAAAAGATGAAATACTTGACTCTTTGTTGAATGTAAAGGATAATTTTAAGGGAGAAGCTGACTGTTATTCTAAATGTATAACCGATGAAGGGAAAACAAAGTTTATTTATGGGACATTAAGATCCGGACAGACTGTTGAATATGACGGGAATATTGTTATAATAGGAGATGTAAACCCTGGCGCTTTTTTGAAGGCAAAGGGGAATATCATAGTTCTGGGTACTTTAAGAGGTGTAGCACAAGCTGGTGACGGTGGTGATGAAAAAGCTGTAGTTGCAGCATATTGCTTACTGCCGACCCAATTGAGAATCGGGGATATAATTGTCAGATCGCCAGATGGAGATATGCAGTATAAACTACCTGAAATAGCTAGGATAATAGATGGTAAGGTGCTTATTGAACCTTATTTGCCGAATAAATAAAAGGAGGAAAGTAAATGGAGAACGAAAAATTGGGAACAGCTATCGTAGTAACCTCGGGAAAAGGAGGAGTAGGAAAAACTACCACCACAGCTAATATAGGAACGGGCTTATCTATTTTAGGATATTCTGTTGTAATAGTTGATGCAGATATAGGATTAAGAAATCTTGATGTAGTTATGGGATTGGAAAATCGTATAGTCTACGATATAGTTGATGTTGTAGAAAAAAATTGCAGATTAAAACAAGCGCTAATAAAGGATAAGAGATTTGAAAGATTGTACTTGCTTCCTGCAGCGCAGACAAAGGATAAGTCGGCTGTAAAGCCTGAGCAAATGGTTGAACTTATAACTCAACTGAAAAAAGACTTTGATTATATAATAATAGATTCACCGGCAGGGATTGAACAAGGATTTCAATATTCCATAGCAGGAGCAGATATTGCTATAATAGTTACTACGCCTGAGATTTCAGCAGTTAGAGATGCTGATAGGGTAATTGGGATACTGGAAGCTAAGGAATTATACAATCCAAAATTAATTGTCAATCGAATCAGACCTGAAATGGTTAAAAGAGGAGATATGATGAATATTGACGACATAGTAGATATATTGGCAATTGATTTGATTGGCATAGTCCCTGATGATGAGGCAATAGTAATATCAACGAACAAAGGTGAACCTGTTGTTTTAGATGAGAAATCGAAAGCGGGACAAGCGTATAGAAATATTTCAAGGAGAATAATTGGGGAAGAGATAGAATTTCTTAACTTAGAAGCTGATGAAGAAGGTAAGCTAAGTAAGATTATTAAATTGCTATTTGGCAAATAAGGGGGTATAGTCTTGGAAATATTCAAATTATTTAATAAGAATAAGGAAAACAGTAAAAATATTGCTAAAGAAAGACTTAAACTCGTATTGGTACAAGATAGAGCTGATATATCTCCAAAGATTTTAGATATGATAAAGAGCGACATCGTTAGAACTATTTCTGAATATGCGGATATTGATAATGAGGGAATAGATATTAAACTAACAAGAATGAGAAAAGAAGGTAATAAAGCTCCAGTCTCAGCTTTAGTAGCAAATATACCAATTATAAAGATAAAAGATAAAAGATAATGGAATAAAACCTGCCTTAGAAAAATATCCTAGTACTAACTAAGGTAGGTGATAAGATGAATAAGTTTAAGGTGAACAGTTCAAGGAACAATTTGTATAAGCACAATTATGTAAGATCATTCATTATCAAATCTATAGTAACAGTTGCCCTTCTTTTAGGATTATTAGTTATGAAAAAAATTGATTTAAAGCCGACTAACGTTGTTTTAGGAAAGCTTGAACAAGGTATTAATTATAATTTTAGCATTACAGAAGATGGGAAGAGAATTTACAATAAAGCCCGTGGCTTAATTGATAAATCAATTGAAAGTATAGTAGCTCTAAAAGAAAAAACTACCAAATATGATACTCCAATATCCGGTACAGTATACAAAAGTTTTGGACAGGATGTAAATGTAAATGGGGAAATACTTAAAAATAACGGAGTAGATATCAAATCCCAGAGTAAAATGGATCCTAAGGCAATAATTTCAGGTACTGTTTCAGATATTGAAATGAGAGGAAAAAAAGGGTATTTTGTTACAATAAAAAATGATAATATGGATGTAGTTTATGGATATTTATCCAAAACATATTTGGAAAAGGGGAGCACCGTGGAAGTAAGTGATATTGTTGGATTACTAGGCACCAACAAAGATGGCAATCAATACTTAAGAATTGAAATTTATATAGATGGGATTCCTGTTGATCCATCAGATTATATAGATTTATAACCTCGTTTTACGAGGTTAAATTTTTTTGTGAAGATTGCTTGTGTAAATGTCCGTAAAAAGTGATAATATATAATATGAATTGTAATGCTTAATGTGAAATATTTACGAAAGGTGAGTATATGATAGATAAACAGAAATTGGATAAGATTTTAAAAAAGGTTGAGAAACCTGCAAGATATATTGGAATGGAGCAGAATTCAGTACAAAAAGACTTAGAGGAAATGTACGTTAAATTTGCCTTTTCTTTCCCGGATGTTTATGAAGTAGGTATGTCCCACCTGGGAATGCATATATTATACAACCTGATTAATAATGAAGATGATTTTGCCTGTGAGAGAGTTTTTGCACCTTGGGTAGATATGGAAGAAGAAATGAGAGATATTGGCTTACCTTTATTTACTTTAGAAAGTAAGGAAGAAGTTATAAATTTTGATATCCTTGGATTTACTCTTCAATATGAAATGAGCTATACAAATATATTAAATATCTTGGATTTATCAAATATTCCTTTATTATCTAAAGATAGAGATGAAAACTACCCCATAATAATAGCAGGAGGTCCATGTGCTTACAATCCCGAGCCATTGGCGGATTTTATTGACTTTTTTGTAATTGGAGAGGGGGAAGAAGTAGTTCTAGAGGTCTTAAATTTGTATAAAGAACATAAAGCAAACTATATTAAAGATATATTCCTAGAGGATGTTGCAAAAATAGAAGGAATTTATGTTCCGAAGTTTTATGATGTTTCCTATAATGATGATGGAACCTTAAAATCAATGAAGGCAAATAGGAAGGGAATAAAAGAAAAAATTAAGAAAAGAATAATAAAAAACATTGATACAATGTTTTCTCCTGAAAAGATGATTGTCCCATATATAGAGACTGTTCATGATAGAGTATCCATGGAATTGTTTAGAGGGTGCACTCATGGATGCAGATTTTGCCAAGCAGGTATGATTTATAGGCCAATTAGAGAAAAGTCTGTAGATAGACTTATGGAGTTGGCAGACAAATTAGTGGAAAGCACAGGATACGAAAACATATCTTTATCTTCATTGAGCTCATGTGACTATACGAATCTTAGAATCTTGATTTCTATGCTTATGGACAAATATGAAGATAGAAAGGTAGGGGTATCTCTACCGTCCTTAAGGCTTGACTCATTCAGCATTGATGTGCTGAAAGAGATAGAAAAGGTAAGAAAAACCGGATTGACGTTTGCACCCGAAGCCGGAAGTCAGAGATTGAGAGATGTAATCAACAAAGGCGTAAGTGAAGAAGATTTAATAAATGCTGTTTCGTATGCTTTTAAAGAAGGTTGGTCAAGAATAAAACTTTATTTTATGATAGGGTTGCCGACTGAAACCGATGAGGATGTGTTGGGAATTAAAGATTTAGCCTATTTAGTCAGAGATTTATTCTTTAATAGACCTAAGGAAGAACGTTTAGGTAATTTTTCAGTTTCAGCAAGTGCATCTTGTTTTGTGCCGAAACCCTTTACACCATTTCAATGGGTTGGACAAAATTCCGTAGATGAGTTTATGAGAAAGATTTATTTGGTTAAAAACAGCATCAAGGATAATAAGGTAAAATTCAATTATCATGATGCTACTCTAAGCTATTTAGAAGCAATATTTGCAAGAGGAGACAGAAAATTGTCCAAACTGCTGTTAAAAGCATGGGAAAAAGGCTGCAAATATGACGGCTGGTCTGAGTATTTTAAATATGATTTATGGATAGAGGCAATGGAGGAAACCGACACAGATGGTGAATTTTATGCTCTCAGAGATAGAGATACACAAGAATTATTTCCTTGGGATTTTATTGATATAGGCGTATCAAAAAAATATTTGCTAAGGGAATATAAAAAGGCAATGGCAGGGGAGACAACGAATGATTGCAGATTAGGCTGCACAGGGTGTGGAATACCTGATTGTGTTATGAGGGGTGAATCTGTTGGTAATTAGAGCTATGTTTACAAAAAAGAACTATTTAAGATATTTGTCACATTTGGATTTAATGAGACTGTTCCAGAGGTGTTTTAATAGAAGCCAAATACCGATTAAATACTCAGAGGGTTTCAATCCTCATCCTAAGTTCTCAATTGCTCACCCTCTATCTTTAGGAATTGAAAGTGAAGGGGAATTTATGGAAATAGATCTGGCAGAAGAAATCTCGATTGAAGATTTTATTGATAAAATGAATTACAGTTTACCTAAGGATATACAAATTGTAAAGGCAAAATATGTAGATGGAGATGAATCAGTTACTAAATTAATCAGCTATGCTTTTTATGAAATAAAACTTCTGATTTCTAAAGAAACGGAGATAGAAAATATTGAAAATATTACAAGGGAATGGCTAAAAAATGATGAAATCCTAATAACTAGATACAGGAAAAAGGGTAAAAATAAGATTTTGGTAGATGAAAATATAAAACCATTGATAGGGAATGTTGTTGTTAAAGGTTTTGATGATCATAATTTCCTTGTTATCAATGCATTGTTTAAAGTTGGAGAGAAAGGCAATTTAAAGCCAATGGACTTTATAGGGGCAATGAATAGGGATTTAAAATTAGATATAGATATGGATTTAGTTTATATAAAAAGGTTGAATTTATTTGCTGAAGAAAATGGAAAGCTCTACAGTCCGATGTAGTGTGCAATTTACAATTCACAGTTCACAATTGAAAAGATAGTGGAGGCTACGTTTTTTCACAATAATTCAATTAATTTGTTCAAATTGGGGGATTTGGTGATGAATTATATTTTTATTGATTCAAAGGAAGGAATAAATAGAATTGGAATAATTGAAGGTAATAGATTGGTAGAATTCTATACTGAAGAAGTTGAAAAGGAATCAATAGTCGGCAATGTATACAGGGGAAAGGTCTTGAATGTCTTAAATGGTATGGAGGCTGCTTTTGTTGATATTGGTGAAGAGAAAAATGCTTTTCTATATCTTAAAGACAGTTTGAGTAAAGAGCAATTATATGATAAAGGGAAATATGCGATATCTGATGTATTAAAAGGCGGAGAAGATGTAATCGTTCAAGTGGTTAAAGAGTCTTTAGGTACAAAAGGTCCTAAGATTACTACACATATAAGCATTCCGGGAAAGTTTATAGTTCTTACACCACATTCGCAGAATATAAATGTTTCAAGGAAAATAACAGATGGAGAAGAGATAAATAGATTAAAAAACATCGGTAATGAAATTAAAGAGAGTAATATTGGAATGATATTTAGAACTAATGCAGAAAATATCGGAGAAGACATACTTTCCGGCGAATACAATAGTTTGCTGTCTATATACAGAAAAATAGAGAAAGAGAGGACATTCTTACCGACTCCAAAGCTTATATATAAGGAGCTTGATTTAGCTTATCAGATTGTAAGAGATACTTTTAATGATAGAAATTTTGAAATAATAGTAAATGATAAAGACGTATATAATAGAATAATTTCCTACGAAGAGAGTTTTTCCTATGGATTAAAGGGAAAGATAATTCTTAATAAAAATTTTTCTATAGATAATAATACCAATATACAAATGGATATTAAGGAAGCATTGGAAAGAAGGGTTAATCTCAAAAGCGGAGGCTACATCGTAATTGATGAAACTGAAGCTCTAACAGCTATAGATGTAAATACGGGGAAATTTATAGGCAGCCATACTTTAGATGATACGGTGTTGAAAACGAACTTAGAAGCTGCAGTAGAGATTGCTAGGCAAATTCGATTAAGGGATATTGGCGGCATAATTATTGTGGATTTTATAGACATGAAGATTAATGAACATATATCTCATGTGCTATCAAAGATGAGTGAAGAATTCAATAAAGATAGAAATAAGCCTCATATAATAGATGTTACGAAGCTTTTCTTAGTAGAAATAACCAGAAAAAAAATAAGGCCGACATTGGATAGAAAAACTTCAATTGTATGTCCTCATTGTAACGGACGGGGCAGGATTACAAATATTTAGTTGACAATATGTTAAGCTCTATGGTAAACTATCTTGGTGGAGCCGCTCAGTGTGGGTTTGAAGCAGATTTTGCACCTAACATTGGCGAGACTTATGTTAGAGGAGGTGCGATTAGTGTACGCAGTTATCGAAACAGGTGGTAAACAATATAGAGTACAAGAAGGCGATGTAGTTTTCGTAGAAAAACTAGATGCTAACGAAGGCGATGTTGTTAATTTTGATAAGGTTTTAGTCCTTTCAGATGAAGGCAATATAAATGCCGGTAAACCATATGTTGAAGGTGTAAAAGTTGAAGGTACTGTAATGAAACAGGGAAAAGCTAAAAAAATTGTAGTATTTAAATACAAAGCAAAGAAAAATTACAGAAAGAAACAAGGACATCGTCAACCATTTACTAAAGTAAAGATTGAAAAAATAATCGGATAATTATGATTAAAGTAAAAATTTATAAGGATTCTTATTTAATAAAAGGATTTACTATATCAGGACATGCAAACTTTAAACCCTATGGGGATGATATAGTGTGTGCTGCCGTATCTATTTTAGGATATACAGCATTAAAATCTCTTATGGATGTATGTAATATAGATGAAGATCAAATCTTATATAAAATAGATGAGGATACAGGATATATGGATGTGAGATTACCGGATATTCTGGACGAATCTTTATTGAAAGATACACAAATAGTGTTGAATACATTTTTAGTTGGAATAAAACTTTTGATAGAAAGTTACCCTAAATATATTATTCTAAAATATAGGGGAGGTGTTAGTGATGATTAAATTAAATTTGCAATTATTTGCTTCTAAAAAAGGAGTAGGTAGCTCTAGGAACGGTAGAGACAGTGAGTCCAAAAGGTTAGGAGTAAAAAAAGGTGACGGCCAATTTGTTTTAGCAGGCAATATTCTTGTTAGACAAAGAGGCACCAAGATTCATCCGGGAAACAATGTAGGCAGAGGTGGAGATGATACCTTATTTGCAATTGTGGATGGCGTTGTTAAGTTTGAAAGAAAAGGTAAAGATAGAAAACAAGTTAGTGTTTATCCAAGAGAAGAATTAGCATAGAGATTAGCTTACCATATTGGTAAGCTTTTTTTCATTTGGTAGGGTCAAGGCAACCCTGTCTGCCCGCAATTAATAAACATTGACAGTAAGGGATAAGTGGGTATAATAAAATTAAAGTATTTAAAAGGAATGATGATGATGTTCATAGATGTAGCAAGGATCTTTGTAAAAGGCGGAAAGGGCGGAGACGGAGTAGTAGCTTGGAGACGTGAAAAATATGAGCCTTCAGGAGGTCCCTATGGAGGAGATGGGGGTAGAGGAGGTTCGATTATCTTAAAGGCGGATGAAGGTATACGCACTCTTATGGATTTTCGTTACAAACGTTTATATAACGGCGGCAATGGTGAAAACGGCAGAAGTAAAAAGCAATTTGGGAAAGATGGGGAGGATATTATTTTAAAGGTACCCGTAGGTACTTTGGTTAAGGATGAAGAATCCGGTAAAGTTATAGTTGATTTAAAAGAAAATGGGCAGAAATATGTGATCGCAAGAGGCGGAAGGGGCGGAAGAGGAAATGCAAGATTTGCGACAGCTACAAGACAAGCGCCCGGATTTTCCGAAGCCGGAACTAAGGGCGAAGAAAGAAATATTGTGTTGGAACTTAAACTACTTGCAGATGTTGGATTGATTGGCTTCCCAAACGTTGGGAAATCAACTATTCTTTCAATTTTTTCTGCTGCTAGACCTAAAATTGCAAATTATCATTTTACCACTCTGAAACCTAATTTAGGAGTAGTTTTTATTGGTGAAGAGAAGAGCTTTGTTATAGCAGATATTCCCGGGCTTATTGAAGGTGCTTCAGAAGGCGCGGGGTTGGGGCATGATTTCTTAAAACATATAGAGAGGACCAGAGTATTGGTTCACGTATTAGACGCCTCCGGAAGCGAAGGAAGGGATCCTATTGAGGACTTCTATGCTATCAATGAAGAATTATTTAACTATAATGAAAAACTCAAGGATAAACCCCAAATAATTGTGGCTAACAAAATGGATATAATGGAGGGCGAAGAAAATATAGCAAAAATAAAACAAGAGTTTGAACCTCAAGGTATAAAGGTATATCCATTGTCAGCGGTTACAAATGAGGGTATTGATGAGTTAAAGTATGGAATTTGGAATCTATTGCAAACTATAGAAATCGATTATGAAACTTTTGATGAAGAATATCAAGAGGAAGCAATAAAAGAAACAGAAGATTCAATAATTGTAAGAAAAGAAAATGATAAATACATCGTTGAAGGTAGTTTCATAGAAAGGCTAATATATTCTACGTATTTCGATGATGTAGATTCGCTTAGATTTTTTCAGGACAATTTAAGAAAAAAAGGTGTTATTGATAAGCTAAAAGAACTTGATATAGATGAAGGAGAGTCGGTTTTTATTTGTGGGTATGAATTTGAATTTTTTGAGTAAATGGAGGGTATATTTTGTTAACAGGAAAACAAAGAAGTTATTTAAGAGGGCTTGCCAACAATATAGAACCAATTTTTCAATTGGGTAAAAATGGATTAACTGAAAATTTTGTGAGACAAGTTGATGAGGCATTTGAAGCACGTGAGTTGGTTAAAATAAATGTCTTGAAGAATTGTAATTTGGACATAATGGAAGTAGTAAATAAGCTAACAGATGAGTTAAATGCGGAATTTGTACAGAGCATAGGTAGAAAATTTACTTTATATAGGGAATCTATTGAAAATAAAAAAATCGAATTGCCTAGATAATATTTATAACTTCAGAGCTTTTTCTCTGAAGTTATAATTTAGGAGGAAAATCTATGAAAATTGGCTTAATGGGTGGCACTTTTAATCCCATACATATGGGGCATCTGATAATTAGCGAATTTATCAGGGTAATGTTTCCTTTGGATAAGGTGATATTTATCCCAAGTGGATTACCACCTCATAAGGATAATGATATTGCTGAAGGTAGTCATAGGATGGCTATGGTAAAATTAGCAATAAATTCAAATCCGTATTTTGACATATCTCAAATTGAACTAAATAGGGTTGGCAAGAGTTATACAGTGGATACCATAGAAGAAATCAAAAATATATATCCTGATAATGAATTGTATTTTATCATAGGATCTGATTCTTTATTGGATTTAACTTCATGGAAAGATTTTGAATCTCTGGTTACTAAAACAAATTTTCTTGTATATGGTAGAAAAGAAAATTCGGAAAAATCTATTATAGGCAGAATAGATGAACTTAAAAACAAATATAATTCGAGTTTCTATTATATAAGAGGACCTTTAGTAGAGATATCCTCTACTTTAATAAGGGATAGAATAAAGAATCAAATGTCAATTAAATACCTAGTTCCGGGAAAAGTTGAAAAATATATCTATGAGAACCATTTATACAAAGGGGAGGATCATTATAGAGACATTTATAAGACATAAGCTGTTACAAGAAATCGGTGAAAAAAGATATAACCATTCGCTTAGAGTTATGGAAACCTCGGTAAGATTAGCTAAAAAATATAATTGTGATATAGAAAAAGCTAAATTAGCCGGACTGTTGCATGATTGTGCAAAGTTTCCTGACAAAACTTATTTATTGAATTTAGCAAATGACTTTGATATAATTTTAGATGATGTATTGAAATACAATTATGAGCTCATTCATGGACCGTTGGGAGCGATAATAGCCGAAAAAGAATATAATATAAAAGATAGAGAAATTTTAGATGCCATCAAATTTCATACTACAGGGAGAGAGAATATGACGTTATTAGATAAGATCATATATATCTCTGATTATATTGAGCCTGGCAGAGACTTTCCCGGAGTCGAAAAAGTGAGAAGTCTAGCCTTTGATGACTTGGATGGGAGTATTTTATTGGCTATTGATAATACAATAGAGTATTTAATAGATCAAAAAAGTCTTATTCACTTAAATACGATAAAAGCAAGAAATTATATGATACAAGAAAAAATAGAGGGAGATGATAATTTTAATGAGTGAAAGCGATAAGAAACTTTCGGTAATAACAAAGGCAATAGATGATAAGAAGGGTTTTGATGTGAAGGTATTAGATGTTTCGCATTTGACTCCCATAGCCGAGTACTTTGTTATTGCAAGTGGTAATTCATCTACGCAGGTTATGGCTATAGCTGATGAAATTGAAAGTCAGATGTTTTTAGCAGGGTATGATAAAATGTCCAATATGGAAGGATATCATAGCGGTAGATGGATTCTAATTGATTATAATGATATTATAGTTCATGTATTCCACAAAGATGAAAGGGATTTTTATAATTTAGAAAGACTTTGGACACGCATAGACAACTAATGTTCAATTTACAATGCACAATTGAAAACATAATGAAGAGTGAAGAACAATTACAATTACAATGTGTAGTTTACAAATAAATAATAGATAAATAGGGAGGCATAAATGACAATGGAATTAATTTCAACTAAAAAGGCACCTGAGGCTATAGGACCATATTCACAAGGTATCAAGAGAGGGCATATAATATATACCTCCGGTCAACTTCCGATAGTACCAGAAACCGGAGAATTACTTAAAGGCGATATAAAGGGGGCAACACGCCAGAGCTTGGAGAATGTTAAGGCTATTCTAGAAGAAGCAGGGGCTACTTTAAATGATGTTGTTAAGGTTACTGTTTTTGTTGCTGATATGAATAATTTTCCACTGATAAATGATGTCTATGCAGAATATTTTTCCGAACATAAACCTGCAAGAAGTTTAGTAGAAGTATCTAAATTGCCAAAAGGCGGAGATATTGAGATTGAAGCCATGGCAATAATATAAACTAAAAAGCAACTTGGTCATTTAACCAAGTTGTTTTTTTAGACGTATGGAGCATAAGATCTTCTTCTATGTCTCCTTTTTCTTTTTTTACTTTTTAAAACAAGAATTCTAGAGATTATAATAATTGCAAAGACAAATAAATACCATTTATCTAAAATCTTATTAAGCGTCTTTGTCATAGGATCCAATGCCACATCCATGGTAGAGATTATATTGCTTTCACCAATAGATTGCCCATCTATAAAGTATTCAACTTTCCCTAAAACATCACCTTTTTTAATGGGGGCAACTAAATCATCATTATAAACTATTTTTCTTTCAACATTCTCTATATTTCCATTTAAGAGGGGATATACAAAGGATTTATCAAGGATTCCTGCAACAACCGGCTGTAACCCTTTTGATATCTTTACGTTATCAACAAACTCGTTTACATATCCTATAGGGGTATTGCGGAAATTATTAAATCCATAGTCCAGTAATCTATGAGTATCTGAATAAACATCATTTCCGCTGGATTTTAAGACTACTGCAATAAGTCTTTGATTATTTTCTTCTACATAGGATACTAAGCAATTTTGAGCCTGACTAGTATATCCGGTTTTAACTCCCGAAGCATTTTTATATTTTATTGGTACATTTTTCCCATCCAAATTAATCAATTCATTGCTATACAATAACTTATTTGTACTTTTTAGATATCTGGCTTCAGTTTTAATATTTGTAGGTTCTATAGTATGTGACACAGTATTTACATATTCTCTAAATATATCATTTTGCATTGCATATTGCGCAATCATAGCTAAATCATATGCAGTTGATACATGATCATCCACGTGAAGACCGTTTGGGTTTACAAAATTAGTATTTATAGCTCCTATTTCTTTTGCCTTTTCATTCATGAGATTGACAAAGCCATTTATGGATCCTGATACATACTTGCCGATTGCAAAAGCTGAATCATTTGCCGATTGTACAAGCAATGCATACAATAATTCTCTTAAAGTCAACTTTTCTCCGGGTTCTAATGCTATATGGCTGCCTTTTGTTAAACTTACGACTTCTTGATCAATAGTTATTATATCATCCAAATTGCCTCGTTCAATTGCTAAAATAGCTGTTATCATCTTTGTGGTACTTGCTGGATAAAGTTGTTCATTCATGTTTTTTTCATAAAGTATTGCTTTGGTATCATAATCAATTAATATTGCAGCTTCTCCGGTTATATTTAAGCTTTCACCATAGCAGACACCGTATGTACATAACAAAATAGCAATAATTAAGAGAAAACTAGCCCTTCTCAAATATACCACCCTCCTTTTAAAGTATAATATAATAATTATATCAGAAAAGCCTTAAATTTTAAACTTTTAAATAATATTTGTTAAAATAGAGGAAACCAGTTAAATTTGTCGAGTATATACTCGAATATATACTAAGAGGTATATTTATTTATTATGTAAAAATACGTAAGTAGAAAAATTATTAATAAAATATTATGGGGGTATTTGCATGGATTCCTTTACAAAAAAAGAACAAATAGCTATACTTGTAGTAGTTTTGTTTATAATCTCATTATTGGGTTTTCACTTTATAGATGGCAATCTTTTAAAACAAAATAAAAATATTGGCTTAATTAATGATATAATAGATGAAGGTGATATTGAAGATCCCGGTGAAATAGAAGAAGAAACAGAAAAAGAGGAAGATAATCAGATTATAATGGTACATATAAGCGGCGAGGTATATAATCCTGGGTTAATCAAATTGTTCTCAGGTGATAGGGTTGTAGATGCCGTAGAGTTAGCAGGCGGATTAAAGAAGGAAGCAGACCTAGATAGAATAAATTTAGCTAAAAAATTGGAAGATGAAGAAAAAATATATATACCTAAAATCGGCGAAGAAATAAATAAATCTGAATTAATTGCTTCTACAGAAATGCCATCTTCAAATGATAATACTTCAAATAAAATAAATATAAATACATGCAGCATCTCCGAACTTGAAAGTTTGCCGGGAATAGGTCAAGTCATAGCAGGAAGGATTGTTGAATATAGAAAATCCGATTCCTTTAAAACAATCGATGATTTAAAAAATGTTTCCGGTATAGGGGATAAAAAATTTGAAGGGTTGAAAGATTTTATTACCGTTAAGTAGGGAGGGATAAAAGTGGATATTAGATTAACTCAATATACAAAGAGCTCAGGGTGAGCAGCAAAAATCGGTCCCGATATATTGGCACAGGTCTTGTGCCACTTACCAAAAATAAATGATAAAAACCTTATAGTAGGATTAGATACCTCTGATGATGCTGCTGTTTATAGGATAAATGACAGTTTAAGCTTGATTCAGACTTTGGATTTTTTTACTCCGGTAGTCGATGATCCATATACCTTTGGGCAGATAGCAGCAGCAAATTCATTGAGCGATATTTATGCTATGGGAGGAGAACCCAGATTAGCATTAAATATAGTATGTTTTCCAAATTGCCTATCTCCAGATATTTTAGGCGAAATTTTACGGGGAGGCAATGACAAGGTAACGGAATCAGGTGCTATATTGGTTGGAGGTCACAGTGTTTCTGATGATGAACCTAAATATGGGTTATCCGTTACAGGCTTTATCCACCCGGACAACATTCTTACAAATAGCAACGCAAAAATAGGGGATGTATTGGTACTTACAAAACCTTTAGGGATAGGGATTATTAATACTGCTATAAAAGGAGAAATAGCAGATAAAAAAACATATGATGAAGCTGTGGAAGTAATGACAACTCTAAATAAATATGGTAAGAAAGCTATAGATAAGACAGGTGGAGTGAACAGTGTAACGGATATAACAGGCTTTGGATTATTGGGTCATGCACTTGAAATGGCAATGGGGAGCAATGTGACTATAAAGATTAATTCAAAAGATATACCTGTTATTGAAGGAAGTATTGAATATGCTAATATGGGCTTGATACCTGCCGGAGCTTACTCAAATAAAAATTATATTAAAGATAGGGTTTATTTTAAAGACAATATTCCAAAGTATTTAGAGGATATAATGTATGATCCGCAAACTTCCGGAGGATTGTTAATATCCGTAAGAAAGGATAGAGTTTCCAGTCTGTTAAAAGCGCTTGAAAATTCTCCAACTCAATATGGTATAATTGGGGAAGTATGCGAAAATGCCGGCTATTATTTGATAGTTGAATAAAGGATGAGCTATATGGAAAAAAACAACTTATTTACATTGATACCTAAAGTAGATGAAATCTTGGGCAAAGAAGAGATTAAGAGGCTGTTAGAAATATTTCCAAGGAAAATTGTACTCAATGCAATAAGAGAAGAAGTAAATACTTTAAGAAATAAAATCAAAGATGATGCGTCAGAGGAAGAAGTTATATATTTTATAGACAATTTAGCCGACAAAATTAAAGAAAGAGTAAAAAAGGATCATAGTTTTAAGTTAAAAAAGGTTATAAATGCATCAGGAGTAATTATCCATACGAATTTGGGCAGATCACCTATCAATGAAGCTGTAATCGGTAATATCACAGAGGTTGCTTCGAATTATTCAAACCTTGAGTTGGATTTAGATTCAGGAGTTAGAGGATCCAGATATAAGCATTTAGAAGAAATTATTGCAGATATTATAGGCAGTGAAGCTGCAATGGTTGTAAACAATAATGCGGCAGCTGTTATGCTTATATTAAATACCATTGCTAAAAATAGGGAAGTTATAGTCTCTCGAGGTGAGTTAATAGAGATAGGCGGATCATTTAGAATACCCGATGTAATGGAACAAAGCTCAGCAACCTTGGTATCAGTAGGAACTACAAATAAAACTCATATTTATGATTATGAAAGAGCAATAAATGAAAATACGGCTGCTTTGTTGAAAGTTCATACATCCAATTATAAAATTTTAGGGTTTACGTCTTCTGTTGATTCTTCTGAACTTTTTTTATTAAAAGAAAAATATAATATCCCTCTAATAGAAGACTTGGGAAGCGGAGTTCTTATTGATTTATCAAAATATGGACTGGAGTATGAGCCTACAGTTCAGGATTCTATCAAAAAAGGAGTAGATGTAGTTTCATTTAGCGGAGATAAGCTATTGGGCGGACCTCAAGCCGGGATTATTGTGGGAAAAAGGAAATATATTGATGATATGAAAAAGAACCCCTTAACCAGGGCACTTAGGGTTGACAAATTTGTAATTGCAGCATTGGAAGCAACATTAAGATATTATTATGATGAAAATTTGGCAATAAGAGAGATACCTACTCTAAATATGTTAACTGCATCGATAGAGAAGATAGATGAAAAAGCTTTTAGATTAGAAAAACTGATAAATGAAAATATCGACAATAAAAATATTAGATATGAGATAAAGGATGATTTTTCAGAAGTTGGAGGAGGTTCTTTGCCTTTAGAGAAAATACCTACCAAATGCTTGGTTTTAAGAGTGGATAATATGAGTATTCAGCGCTTTGAAGATAATTTAAGAAAATTTTATACTCCAATTATTGCAAGGGTATATAAGGATAGCATTTATTTTGATTTAAGGACAATCAAAGATCAAGAAATTCCGGTAATTGTTGCAGGTATTGAATTTGCATTAGATTTTTAGGGAGTGTATTTTTATGAAACATATAATCATTGGGACAGCTGGGCATATAGATCATGGTAAAACCACCTTGATAAAAGCAATAACAGGACGGAACACCGATAGGTTAAAAGAAGAAAAAGCACGTGGCATATCTATAGAATTGGGGTTTACCTATTTCGACTTGCCAAATGGACAAAGAGCCGGAATCATAGATGTTCCCGGTCATGAAAAATTTATCAAAAATATGCTGGCTGGGGTAATTGGCATAGATATAGTCCTATTAGTTATAGCTGCAGATGAAGGTATTATGCCTCAAACGTTAGAACATCTTGCAATTCTCAATTTACTGGGAATTAAAAAGGGCTTTGTTGTACTTACAAAAACGGATTTAGTAGATGAAGAGTGGATCCAATTAGTTGAAGAGGACATCAAAACTGAGGTTGAAGACACATTTCTTAAGGGCTCCCCTATAGTCAGAGCATCATCAACAAAAGGAGACGGAGTTGAGGATGTTATAGCACTTATAAACGAAATTTCCTTAGAAATAGACGATAGAGAAGTAGACGATATGCCAAGGCTTCCCGTAGATAGAGTATTTTCCATATCTGGATTTGGAACCGTGGTGACCGGCACTTTACTATCCGGGAAATTTAAAATTGGAGATGAAGTTCAAATCTATCCGGAAGATAATTACGGAAGGATAAGAAATCTTCAAGTACATGACAAGGACTCTGATATAGCCTATGCAGGTCAGAGGGTCGCTATCAACTTGGCAGGAGTAAAAAAAGATGATGTGAATAGAGGCTCTGTAATAGCTTTTGTTAATTCTATGAAAGATACTATGATGCTTGATGTAAAAGTCAAGCTCTTAAAATCTATAGATAAAGAAATTTACAATAGAATAAGACTTAAATTATATATTGGAACAAAAGAGGTATTATGTCGGATGATTCTATTGGATAGAGATGTACTTAATCCAAATGAAGAAGCATATGCCCAATTGCATTTGGAAGAAAAGATCGTGGCTAAAAGAGGAGATAGATTTATATTGAGATTTTATTCTCCTATGTTTACCATAGGAGGAGGCGAAGTGCTTGATCCAAATCCGGATAAAAAGAAAAGATTTGACAATGTTTCAATAGAAGAGTTAAAGATATTGGAATCTGGGGATTCAAAACATATTTTAGAAGAAGTAATAAAAAATAAGAGCAAGGATTTTCCAACCCTTAAAGAGGTCTTAATAGAAACCGGATTTAAGGAAGATGATTTAACTAAATATATTGAAAGCCTTAAAAGCGAGGGGAGTGTTTTAGTATTCAATTTGGTGAAGGATGAATATCCGATTCATATTGATTTTTTTAATAAAATTAAAAAAAGTATAATTAATGAGTTGGATAAATTCCATTCTCGATACCCCTTACGTACAGGAATGCCCAAGGAAGAGGTAAGAAGCAAATACCTTGGGAATTGCAAGATTAAACTCTCCGATTTGATTATGGACAAATTGAAAGAAGAAGGAATCATAGAGCAAGAATTGGATTTAATTAGACTAAAAGGATTTAAGCCTATATTTACTGAGGAACAAAATAAAATAAGAGAAGAAATCTTAAATAATTATAGAGACTACTTACCTGTTAAAAATGATGATTTAGCTAAACAATTAGATGTGAAAACTGAGGAATTTGATGAAGTTTTTAATGCTATGATAAACAATCAAGAGATCATAAGGTTATCAAAGGATATATGTCTAAGCATGGAAAATTACTATAGAGCATTGGATATTTTGAAGGATTATATTTCTAAGAATGACAGCATAACAATAGGAGAATTTAGGGACTTAATCAATACAAACAGAAAGATTGCATTAGGGCTTTTAGAATACTTTGATCAGTTGAAGGTAACTAAACGAGAGGGAGAAAAAAGGGTACTAGTGTAAATAAGCTATAGAGGTGATATAATGGGGGAGAAAATTTTAATTGTAGATGCAGATAAAGCTTTTGTAAAAGGTCTAAAATATAGCTTGGAACAAGACAATTACGAAACGGAAATTGTGACATCCGGTAAGAATGCAGTAGACAAAATAAATAAAAAATCATATGAAATGGTGTTATTGGAACTAGAAATGCCTGATATGAGCGGTCTTACCATATGTCAGAATATCCGAAATGTTTCCAGTGTACCTATAATTTTTCTAACGGAAAACGATGAAGATATAAAAAAGATTTTAGCGCTAGAATATGGAGCTGATGACTATTTAGTAAAACCTTTCAATATCTTGGAATTAAAAGCTAGAATCAAGGCAATCTTAAGAAGAGTGAACAAAGTAATAGAAGGGAATAAGCACATTATCGAAATCAATGATTTTACCATAAATTCGTTAGGGAGAAAAATAACTCGTTTGGATAAAGACATAAATTTAACCGGTAAAGAATTTGATTTGCTTTATATATTGGCATCCAGCCCCGGAAAAGTATTTACAAGGGAAGAACTATTAGAAAAGGTTTGGGGATATGAATATTATGGTGATTTACGTACTGTAGATGTTCATATAAGACGGATTAGGGAAAAAATTGAACAAGACCCCAAGTCTTCGGAATATATACTCACTAAATGGGGAGTAGGGTATTATTTTAAAGGGAAATAGATTGAAATAACTTTAAAGCTAGGCTATAATAATATTTATGTTTAAGGGGGTAGATGGGTGCTGGTGTGCCCTCTGGTCTTCAAAACCAGCGTGGGGCGTTAGGAGCGTCCTAGGTGGGTTCGATTCCCACATACTCCCGCCACTAGTAAATTCAAGGCTTGCAAGATTTGTAAGTCTTATTTTATTTCTCAAAAATTACTTATGATAGTGGTATATTCCGGAATTCCTTTGCTAATCAATGTAAAAGCTAATAAATAGAACTAATTTCATCAATTAAAGTAGTATTGCTATTTTTTAAAATATTTAGATGTAAATGATAAAATTAAAATAGATTATCTGGTATAATAATATATTATAAAGGGTTATATATCTAATTAGGAGATGAAGTGATATGGATATTATTAATAAAAGCAAAGATATACTGATAAAGCATGAAAATATAATCTTTGCGTATATTTTTGGTTCATATGCTCAAGGAAAGATAAGGTCAGATAGCGATATAGATATTGCGATATATTTAGAAAATAGCATTGATATGGAAACATATTTTGAAATTAAGATTAGTTTGATGGAAGCTTGTAAAAGAGAGATTGATTTGGTTATCTTAAATGATGCAACTCCTTTACTAAAATACGAGATTTACAGAAATAATATATTGCTATTCACTAGAGATAAAACAGAAGAAACTAATTATAAGGTAAAGGTGTTGTTTGAATATAATGATATTAATAGATATCTAGATTTATCTTATAATAAAACTATTGAAAGATTAAGGAAAGAGGTTGAAAATGATGGTTAATACAGAAGTTATTAAACGCAGATTAAACCAATTGACAATATCCTTGAATAAAATTGAAAGATTTGAAGAATTATCCTTAGAAGAATTTCTAAAAAACGATATTGTACAGGATGTGGTAGAATATAATTTGTTTATAGCAATAAATATGATGGTTGATATTGCAACTCATATTGTAGTGGACAATAATTTAGGTAGTCCTGAGACTCTTGGGGAGGCATTCAATATTTTAAATAATGAAAAATACTTAAATGATGAAGAAACTAAAACTTTCAAGAAAATGGTAGGTCTTAGAAATATACTATCCCATGAATATCTTAAAATAGACAAAGAAATTATATATAATATTTTACATAATAATTTGGTTGATATTAAGAAGTTCATTTTATTTGTTAATGACAATTTTGCTTAATTCACATCATGATTTCTTTTCTATCTTAATGCACATAATAACCTCGCAGGAATAAATTGTAGTATATAATCTTTTTAGGGAGGCATTTTATGGCAAATATAAGAAGAGTCTTTTTAGGTGGAAATACTGCTGAGGGTTTTTATTCTCTGCATGATAATATAATTGATATAAATCGAAATATGCTCTATATAATCAAAGGAATGCCAGGCGGCGGAAAATCATCAATGATGAAGCAGATAGGGAAAATAGCAACGGATAATGGCTATTCAGCAGAGTATCAGCATTGTCCTTCAGATCCGAATTCTATAGATGGAATAGTTATAGATAAGCTACGAATAGCAATAGTAGATGGAACCTTACCTCATGCAATTGAGCCCGTATATCCGGGTTTAATAGACCACATTATCGATTTGGGGCAATATATTGAAATGGATAAATTGCAATTATACAAGGATGAAATCATGTTGGCTAAAGGAAATAATAAATCATCGTATAGAAGAGCTTTCAATTTTTTTAAAGCGAGCAAGTCTATATATGAAGAAATTGAGAACACAAATAAATCAAATGTCGATTTTGAAAGGATAAATAAATTGACCTTAAACTATGTAGATAGAATATTCAATGAAGGAGTTATAGTTGATGATTTTATTGGGTTTAAGGAGAGACATTTGTTCTCGGAAGCTTATACTCCGGAAGGCTATATAGACTATACGCCATCTTTACTGGATGGTAAAAAATATAGATATTATTTAGAAGGCAATATAGGAACAGGAAAGACTACATTTTTAAATAGGATAATAGAAGAAGCGAAGATGCGAAATTATCATATTGAGGTCTACCACAATCCTCTGATTCCATCAAAATTGGATTCAGTTATAATCATTGAATTGGATACAATTATATCTACTTCAATAGAAACTAAAAAATATATACATGCTGTCATAGATTTTGATGAATTCTTTGATGACGAGAATTTGAACCAAGAGGATTTCAGACTCTTTAGCTCATTAGTCGACAGAGGAATATACGCATTGGAGGGAGCAACTAAAAATCATTTAGTATTGGAAAATATCTATAAGAAATGCATAAATTACGAGGGCATCAATCAAGTTAGAGATAGGTTAATCAATGAAATATTTGAGTGAAGAAAAAAGGTTAGGATTATGCCCTAACCTTTAATTCATTGAGCCTGTAAAATATTTTGTGTAAACTGTATAAATAATACTCTTCTTTGTTAATAATTGGAATAGATAAATACCAATTACAAGGAGGAGTATTTTTATGTCAAAGGTTTCAAAAGAGCTATTGAGAGATTACGTTAGGGAACAAAGCTTTTCTAACCCAGATGATATTCTGAATGCAATGAAGGAAATGTTTAGAGATGTG
>NZ_JACRTG010000027.1 GCF_014385195.1 Paratissierella segnis | reverse complement strand
ACAAGTATTTGCTTAACAGATTTGACAGTCATAAAGGGTAGTTCTTTATTAATGCAATTTGCAAAAATAAATTAATGTTTAGAACACTTAAAAAGTTGTTCTAAACATATTATACGAGGTGATATATTATGGAAAATATAATTGAAAAAGCCAGACAATTTAAATATAATTCTCTAGAGTATGTAGATATAAGGGATATAGATAAATCAAAAGTTCTTATTAGCACAAGTTCCTGCATCTTTTTATATCAGAATGCTGATGTCCAAAGAGAGCTATATTGGAATTCAAAATCGAGTAATAACATTCAATTGTTTTGGGCTGCTGATTCTAAGAGAAGCTATTTAGATGGCTTAAAGGATACTATAGAACATATAAGGAAAAACGAAAGCAATACCAAAAAAATATATTTGGAATTTGTTCCTGAAAATTTTTTGGAGAATATGTATAAATTAAATTTTTCTATGGTATCTGAATGGGTTGATTTTTGGAATAGTGATTTATTTTTTCAGAATACTTATATTTATAAATATAAAGCAAATATCAGACCCTTAATGGATAATGAAATCAAAATTGCAAGCGATATAACTAAAAGTTGTAAGGGGTATTCCAGAGGTTTTACTGGTCAATCAGAAGAAAATATAGAAGATTGGTTTAAAACAGAAAATTCACAGTTATTCGCAGCTAATGTGGATGGGAATATAATAGGGCTATGCTTTGTTATATTATACGGGTTTGATAGTGATAAAGGTACTGTATTATGGATAAGGGAATTAGCTGTTACTCCTAATTATCAGTCTAAAGGTATTGGGAGACAATTAATCATACATGGCATAGGATGGGGAAAAGAAAATGGAGCTAAAAGAAGCTTTTTAGCTTGTGATGCTGAGAACTATAATGCAATAAATTTATATGAAAGCCTCAATTATAAAAGAAAAGATGGACGAGGTCAAATAAATATGGAATTGTCACTTTTTTAAGACTTCATTGTTTGAACGTATTAGGGAGGATAACTATATGATTAAAATGATTGTAATCGATTTGGATGAAACTCTTCTTAGGACTGATAAATCTATTTCTGCATATACAATTGACATACTTAAAAAAATCCGTAATAAAGGTATAAAAGTTGTATTTGCAACGGCTAGAGGAAATAGCACAAAACCATTGATACCTTATGAATTATTTGATGGATGTGTTTTACTAAATGGTGCTAAAGCTTACGCTGATAACAAACTCGTATATGATAGGATGATCTTTGCAGATACTTTTATCCCATTTTTACGAAAGTTATCCAATAACGACCTTAAAGTTGCAGCTGAAATTGAAGGAGTTCATTATGCTAACTTCAATGTAAAAGAAGTATGGAGTTACATTGACAAATTCGTCGTAACAAATTATTCAAATGTCTCAGGGAATGCAGATAAATTATATGCCTTAGTAGAAAATCCATCGCAGATAGACTTAATCAATTCAATACTTCCGAAAGATTTATATCTAAATTTGAGCAGGGATAATTTAGCTATGATAATGCATAAAGAGGCTACAAAGAGCAATGGAGTGTTGCATATTGCAAGTGAGTTTAATATACAAAAAAATGAAATAGTAGCTTTTGGTGATGATATAAATGATAAGGAATTGTTATTAAGTGTTGGATTAAGTGTAGCAATGGATAATTCCATAGATGAAATTAAAATGATAGCAGATTACATTTGTGATTCAAATAATGATGATGGAGTTGCCAAATGGCTCGAGAAAAATTTATTGACAAACAATTAAATCTATATTAGAATAATACTGTCAAGTAAATACCTTGACAATATTTTAAATTGGTGATATTATGGAAAAGTTAGTCGAGATAGGAAATTTATATGACTTCTATGGAAAGCTTCTTAGCAATAGGCAACACCAAGCTATAGAGTATTATTATATAGATGATTTGTCCTTATCGGAAATAGGAGAAGAGTTAAATATTACTAGGCAAGGTGTATTTGACACCTTAAGAAGAGCTGAACAAAAGTTATATCACTATGAAGAAATACTTGGGTTAGTTAAGAAGTTTAATGTAAATCAAGATAAGATTCGAGAAATAGGTGAGATTTCTAAGGAAATTAGAAACTTAAGCGATGAATCAAATTTAAATACAATTGGTGAAAAGGCGGATAAAATTCAAAAAATTATTTCACAAATTTTAGACTAGAGGGGAGGTTATTGATTAATGGTATTTGAAAGTTTATCAGAAAAGTTGCAAAGCGCTTTAGGTAAATTGAAAGGTAAAGGGAAACTATCCGAAAAAGATGTAGATCTTGCCATGAGAGAAGTACGCCTTGCCCTACTAGAGGCAGATGTCAATTTCAAGGTTGTTAAAGATTTTATTAAAAATGTTAAGGAAAGAGCCATAGGATCAGAAGTGATGGAAAGCTTAACTCCGGGGCAATATGTTATTAAAATTGTCAATGAAGAATTGACAAAACTTATGGGAGAAAGCCAAGCAAAGCTTACTTTTGCGTCCTCACCACCAACAGTTATTCTTATGAGCGGTCTCCAAGGTGCAGGGAAAACTACCACAGCGGGAAAGTTAGCTTTACACTTGAAAAAACAAAACAAAAGGCCTCTTTTAGTAGCTTGTGATGTCTATAGACCAGCTGCTATTAAACAGTTGGAAGTAGTGGGAGAAAGAGTGGAAGTTCCTGTATTTTCAATGGGAGATAAACTAAGTCCTGTGGATATTGCAAAAGCATCAATAGAACATGGTAAAAAGCATGGCAACGATGTGATAATTATCGATACTGCAGGTAGACTTCATATAGATGAAGATTTAATGAATGAAATCGTGAATATACATGATGCAGTAAACCCAAAAGAAGTGCTATTAGTACTAGATGCAATGACAGGTCAGGACGCTGTAAATGTAGCAGATACTTTTAACCAAAGACTTGGAATCACCGGGGTTATATTAACTAAACTGGATGGAGACGCTAGAGGTGGAGCGGCTTTATCTTTAAGAGCTGTAACCAACAAGCCTATAAAATTTGTAGGTATGGGTGAAAAGCTGGATGATTTAGAGCCTTTTTATCCGGACAGAATGGCATCTAGAATCCTTGGAATGGGTGATGTATTATCTCTTATTGAAAAAGCTCAATCCAGCATCGATGAAAAAAAGGCTTTGGAATTGGAGAAAAAAATTAGATCTGCTCAGTTTACGTTCGATGACTTTTTAGAACAATTAGAACAAATGAAAAACCTAGGACCTTTGGATCAATTTTTAGGAATGATTCCAGGCGTTAATGCAAAAGCTCTTAAAGGGTTGGATGTGAATGATAAGGACTTGGCAAGGCTTGAGGCTATAATTAAATCAATGACAAAGAAAGAAAGGGAGAATCCCGATATTATAGATAGCAGTAGAAGAAAAAGAATTGCCAATGGCAGTGGTACAAATGTCCAAGATGTAAACAAATTGTTGAAGCAATTTAAAGAAACTAAGAAGATGATGAGAAAGTTTACAGATATGGAAAAGACAATGAAGAAAAAAGGGAAATTTGGATTCCCCTTTTCTTAAATAAATAATAATATTTGAAGGAGGTGAAATAGATGGCAGTTAAAATTAGATTAAGAAGAATGGGTGCTAAAAAGAATCCTTTCTATAGAATCGTTGTAGCTGATTCTCGTTCTCCAAGAGATGGCAGATTTATTGAAGAGATTGGTTACTATAATCCACTAACTGAACCAAAAACAGTTAAAATAGATAATGAAAAAGCTGCAAATTGGTTAAAGAATGGTGCAAAACCAACTGATGTTGTTGAAAGATTATTTAGAGAAAATGGATTATTTGAGAAAGAAGAAAATACTGAGGAATAATTCATGGAGGTGCTTACAGTGGGAGAATTAGTAGAGTTTATCGCAAAGGCAATCGTTGATAATCCTGAAGAAGTAAGTGTTAATGAAATAGAAGGTTCACAATCTATTATTATTGAACTGAGAGTAGCATCAGAAGATATGGGAAAAGTAATAGGTAAGCAAGGTAGAATTGCCAAAGCTATAAGAACAGTTGTTAAAGCAGCTGCCATTAAAGAAAATAAAAGAGTAGTAGTTGAAATTATTCAATAGGGATTAATCCCTTTACTGGCGGGTGAAAAGATGGATTATACTGCAATCGGAAAGATAATAAATACTCATGGTGTAAATGGAGAAGTGAAAGTCTATCCATATACTGATGACGCAAAGCGGTTTAGTATTCTAAAGTTTGCTTATGTGGGTGATGATAAACTAAAGGTACATGTAGTAAGTGTTAAATATCATAAGGGTTTACCGTTGATAAAATTCAAAGGATATGACAATATAAATGATGTTTTAAATTTTAAAGAACAGATAATATATGTTGATGACGCAAATAGGGTTATATTACCTGAAAATCATTACTTTATTTATGATTTAGTAGGGTGCCATGTTTACGATATGAAAGATAATTATATTGGCAAAGTTGTTGAGGTACTTAAAGGTGCAAGCAATGATGTCTATGTTGTAAAAGATGAGAGCCATGAAGAACATTTGATCCCTGCAGTAAAGGAATTTGTAAAGAACGTAAATATTGATAAAAAAACCATTTATATTGATCCCATCGAAGGGATGATAGAATGAAGTTTGATATATTAACAATATTTCCTGAATTCTTTCAAATTCTAGATGAATTCAGTATAATTGGAAGGGCAATAGAAGAAAACATAATTCAAATTAACAATGTAAATATACGGGATTTTTCAAATGATAAACACAAAAGAGTTGATGATTATCCTTTTGGCGGCGGTCCAGGTATGATAATGAAACCTGAACCCATTTTTGAGGCTATAAATAGTGTCAAAAATGAAAATTCTAAGGTAATCTATTTGTCCCCTCAAGGGAAAAAATTAAATCAAAAAATGGCAAATAGTCTATCAAAGGAAAGCCATTTAATATTACTTTGCGGGCATTATGAGGGAATAGACAATAGAATTATAGAAAATTTTGTTGATGAAGAAATATCTATTGGCGATTATGTACTGACAGGTGGTGAAATACCCGCTCTTGTCCTCATAGATTGTATAACCAGATTAATTCCGGGGACCTTAAAAAGTGATGAATCTTTTATAGATGAATCACATTATAATGAATGGCTAGAATACCCCCAATATACTAGACCAAGAGAGTTCAATGGTTTAAAAGTACCGGATGTTCTTTTAGAAGGCAATCATCGGAAAATAAATGAATGGCGTAAATATCAATCAATTAAGACCACTTTAGAAAAAAGACCGGATCTAATTGAAAATATTGAATTTACTAAGGAAGAAGAAGCGATTTTAAAAGCTTTACGAGTAGATATGAATTAAAAAATTTGTTGTAAATAAAACTTTGTTATGCTATAATACTCAAAGTGTTGATTAAGGGTGGTCCTCTGCGTAAATCGCAAGAACATCTATGGAGAAGGGAGGAACAAACTATGGATATAATTAAAATGATTGAAGATGAACAATTAAGGAATGATTTACCTGATTTTAATGTTGGAGATACAGTTCAAGTTCATTACAAGGTTATTGAGGGAACACGTGAAAGAATTCAAGTATATGAAGGTACTGTAATAAAAATTCAAGGCGAGGGAGCAAGAAGGACATTTACTGTAAGAAGATTGTCTTATGGAGTAGGTGTTGAAAGAACATTCCCTATACATTCTCCAAGAATTGAGAAGCTTGTTGTAACTAGAAGAGGTAAAGTAAGAAGAGCTAAACTTTACTATTTAAGAGACAGACAAGGTAAAGCTGCGAAAATTAAAGAGAAGAGAAATTACTAATAAATGGGGCTATGTAGTCCCATTTTTATTTTTAAGTAGGTGATTTAGTGAACATTAATTGGTATCCCGGTCATATGAAAAAAACCAAAGAGTCTATCCAAAATAATTTAAAATTGGTAGATGTAATATTTGAGCTGATAGATGCAAGAATACCATATAGCAGTCGCAATCCAATGATAGATATGATTGTTGGCGATAAGGCTAGGGTTATTATATTGAATAAATCTGATTTGGCTGATTCAAAAGTAAATATAATATGGCAGGATTTTTTTAATAAAAGCAGCATTCCATCAGTCCTAATAGATGCTTTAAAAGGAAAAGGAATAGATAAACTGATTAGTCTGTCAAATGAAGTAACAAGTGAAAAAAGGCTGGCTTATGCCAAAAAGGGTGTAAAAAACCTGCCTATTCGAGCAATGATAATAGGGATTCCAAATGTAGGAAAATCTACACTAATAAACACATTAACAGAAAGGCGCGGTGCTAAAACAGGAAACAAGCCCGGTATTACGAAATCAAATCAATGGATTAAAACAAAAGGAAATCTTGAACTGTTGGATACTCCCGGAATATTATGGCCAAAATTTGAAGACCAACAAGTCGGGTTAAATTTAGCTTTTACTGGAGCAATTAAAGATGAAATACTGGATGTTGAAACTTTAGCATTGAGATTTATAGAAGATATGATAAAGATTTATCCGGAACTTTTAATTGATAGATATAAGGTAAATTTGGAGGATAAAACGGCTTTAGAAATTTTGGATTCAATAGGCAGAATACGTGGATGTATTGTTAAAGGAGGAGAAATAGACTATACTAAAGCTGGTAATATTATTTTAGATGATTTCAGAAAAGGGAATATGGGTAGAATTACTCTAGAGCTTCCGGAAAGTTAAGGTGACGAAATTTGTTAGAAATAGAAAATGGAATTTATGATAAGGGGTTTTCAACTATCGCTTGTATTGATGAGGTAGGGCGAGGATGTTTGTTTGGCGATGTAGTTTCCTGTGCTATTATTATGCCAAAGGGACTTATCATAGATGGAGTTAAAGATTCAAAAAAATTAACTTCCAAGAAAAGGGAATTCCTTTATGATATAATATTGGAAAGATGTGTAGCTTATGGAATAGGCAGGGTAAATTCTATGGAAGTGGATAGAATTAATATTAAAGAAGCTACCAGACTTAGTATGAAATTGGCAGTTGAAAATCTTAAAGATAAAAATAATAACAGAATAATCCCAGATCATCTTTTGATAGATGCAGAAAAGGTATATATTGATAATATTTCACAGACAAGTATAATTAAAGGTGATGAGATATCTCATGGTATAGCTTGTGCGTCAATAATTGCAAAGGTATATAGGGATAATTTATGCTTAGAATGGGACAAGCAGTACCCTAATTACAGTTTAAAAAAGAATAAGGGTTATGGAACAAAAGCACATATACAGGCATTAAAAACACTAGGTAAGACACCTTTACATAGAAATACATTTTTAAAAAAAATACTAGAAGGCTGATTTAATGATAGATAATATTGCTAAGGGCAAGTCCGGTGAAGAATTGGCAAAGGATTATCTTGTTTCATTAGGATATAGAATTCTTGCCACAAATTATAGAAATCGTATAGGTGAAATAGATATAATTGCGATGGATAGAGATATGCTTGTTTTTGTTGAAGTTAAGACAAGGACAAGCATGTCATATGGCTATGCTTTTGAAGCGGTAGATTTTAGAAAACAAAGAAAGATTATAAATACATCTTTAATTTATATAAAATATTACAACTACCTAGATACTCAACTAAGATATGATATAATCGAAGTCTATATGACAAAAGATTTTAAAATCAACCATTTGAAAAATGCTTTTTGTCTATAAAGATTGGAAAATGTAGTATTTTAGTTATTTCCATGGCAATCAATTTTGAAAGGAGGATGGCTATGTATTCTAAAATAAAAACTTGTGTATTATTAGGACTTAATGGATTTGTCATAGAGGTCGAGACTGATCTATCAAGGGGGCTGCCTGTGTTTAATATTGTTGGCTTGCCGGATACTGCCATCAAAGAATCAAAAGAACGAGTCAGAGCAGCAATTAAGAATAGCGGATATGAATTTCCTCTTAACCGTATAACAATCAATCTTGCTCCGGCTAATCTTAAAAAAGAAGGTTCCCAAATGGACCTGGCAATTGCAATCGGTATACTCATTGCAGATGGATTGATAAATGATAAAGAAATTTCGAATAGTATCTTTTTAGGGGAATTGGCATTGGATGGGACTATCAACTCAATAGACGGAGCGTTACCTATGGTCATTTCTATGAGGGATTATAATATCAAAAGGTGTATAGTACCATTTGATAATAGGGAAGAATGCGGTGTTATTTCCGATATGGAGATTATTCCAGTGAAAAACTTAAATGAAGTTGTAGATTATTTGAATGATGAACTTGCTATAGAGCCTTTTGACGGAATGTCTTATGATAAGGAAGATGACAATAAAGATTTTAAAGTGGATTTTGCAGATATAAAAGGTCAAGATAGTTTAAAAAGAGCGTTGGAGGTAGCTGCAGCCGGCTCTCATAACCTTTTGATTATTGGCCCCCCAGGCTCAGGAAAGACAATGGCCGCTAGAAGACTACCGACAATACTTCCCAAACTTTCATTTGAAGAATCCATTGAAGTTACGAAGATATATAGCATAGCCGGTTTATTAAAATCAAAATCATTAATAGAAGAAAGACCCTTTAGGGCTCCTCATCATACTGCATCCAATATATCTCTAATTGGAGGCGGAAGGATACCTAAACCCGGTGAAGTATCTCTTGCACACAATGGAGTTTTATTTTTAGATGAGCTTCCGGAGTTTCAGAAAAATGTTTTAGAGGTATTGAGGCAACCCCTTGAAGATGGTGTTGTTAATATATCCAGAGTTAATGCTACAATTACATATCCAGCTAAATTTATGTTCATCGCCAGTATGAATCCTTGTCCTTGTGGATATTATGGGGATCCTACACACGAATGCACTTGCTCACAAGGCAGTATAGATAGATATCTAGGGAAAATTAGCAATCCTTTACTAGATAGAATTGACATACATATAGAAGTTTTACCTGTGGCGTATAAAGATTTAAACAATGATATTAAGCAAGAATCTTCCAGTACAATAAGAGAAAGGGTAAAAAGAGCTCGTGAAATACAACTTGAAAGATATAAAGAAGATAAAATATTTAACAATTCACAAATTTTGACTAAGGACATAAAGAAATATTGCAAATTATCCTCATCGTCTGAGAGAATAATGAAAAAGGCTTTTATAAAATATAAATTTAGTGGAAGAACCTACAATAAATTACTAAAGATATCCAGAACTATAGCAGATTTAGATGGGAAAGAGAATATCGAGGATGAGCATATACTTGAAGCTATAAGGTATAGGACTTTAGACAATAAATATTGGGGGTAATATTTTGATTACAGAAAGAGATATATTGATTTATTTAAACAGTTTAAATATCGGAAATAAAAACATAATAAAAATAATGGAATTATTTGATGACATAAGAGAAGTTTGGACTTTAAAAGAAAATATATTAAGAAAAATACTAAATAATAAGGATGATTTAGTTGATAAAATTTTAAGCAATAGAAATAATAATTATTTATTAGAATTAAAAAATAAAATTAATTCACTTAATATAGACATAATTACAATTTTAGATGAGAATTATCCTGAAAGATTAAAATATATATATGATAGACCTATAGTATTATATATTATGGGAAAGTATAAAGAGGAAGATAGCCTTGCAATAGCTATAGTTGGTTCCAGAAAGGCGACAGCATATGGGAAATGGGCATGCGAGAAATTTGCAAAAGAGTTGGTGAATATGGGAATCACTATTGTGAGCGGTCTTGCTTTAGGGATTGATTCAGTAGCCCATAAGAGTGCAATTGAAGCCGGAGGTAGGACAATAGGAGTTTTAGGTAATGGAATAGATGTAATATATCCTAAGAAAAACTATGCACTTTACAATGAAGTTGCTCAAAATGGTATAGTTTTTACAGAATTTCCTATAGGTACACAACCTTTTAATTACAATTTTCCCCAAAGAAATAGAATAATCTCAGGACTATCTCTTGGAGTAGTAGTAATCGAAGCAAAAGAAAAATCAGGCTCATTGATTACAGCACATCTTGCATTGGACCAAGGTAAGGAAGTCTTTGCTTTGCCGGGCAATATAAATAGCATATACAGCGGTGGAACCAATAGACTGATAAAAGATGGTGCAAGACCGTTACTTGACATCGATGATATAATAGAAGAAATTTATGAGCTGCAAGCTCATATGGAAAAAAAGAAAAGAGAATCAATTGATTATTTTTCATTAAGCAATACAGAGGCAAATATAATTAAAATTATAGAAGAAGGACCAACTCATTGCGATACAATTGCAATGAAGACTGGAATGGATATTTCCAGTATAATGAGTGTGCTTACAATATTAGAATTGAAAGGATTAATCAAAGAACTTTCTAATAGGATATTTACTTTAAATTAGAAAGTCGGAGGTGTTTATTTTGGCAAAAAATTTAGTGATTGTAGAATCCCCTGCAAAGGCAAAAACAATAGGTAAGATTTTGGGTAAAAGCTATAAGGTTATTGCCTCTGTAGGTCATATACGTGACCTACCAAAGAGTACTTTAGGTATTGATATTGAAGATAATTTCAAACCTAAATATATTAATATTCGTGGTAAGGGGCCATTGATTAATGAGTTAAAAAAAGAAGGGAAAAATGCTGACAAGATCCTGCTTGCAACTGACCCAGATAGAGAAGGCGAAGCCATATCATGGCATCTTGCCTATATATTAGATATAGATCCTAATGACAAGGTTAGGGTAGAATTTAATGAAATTACTTCAAATGCCATCAAAAATGCGATAAAAAAGCCAAGAGCTTTAGATATAAATTTAATAGATGCACAGCAAGCTAGGAGAATTTTGGATAGGCTTGTAGGATATAAAATAAGTCCTCTTCTATGGAAGAAGATTAAAAAAGGGCTTAGTGCCGGTAGAGTTCAATCAGTCGCTGTAAAATTTATATGTGATAGAGAGGAAGAAATAGACAACTTTATACCTCAGGAATATTGGACAATTAAAGCTTTGCTATCGAAGGATAGGGAATCTTTTGAAGCGAATTTCATCGGAAAATATATCAATAATAAAGAAAAAAAAGTTGAATTAAAGACAGAAGAAGAAGTAAATAAGATTTTATCCGAAATTGAAAACAACAATTTTATTGTACATGGTATAAAGAGAGGACAAAGAAAGAGAAAGCCATATCCCCCTTTTACTACAAGTACTTTACAACAGGATGCTTCAAAAAAATTGGGATTTACAACAAAAAAGACAATGATGGTTGCACAGCAACTATATGAAGGTATAGATTTAGGAAAAGAAGGAACTATTGGTCTTATAACATATATGAGAACAGACTCTACCAGAATAGCAAAAGAAGCAATAAATTCTACCAAGGATTTTATTTACAAGAATTTTGGAAAAGAATATTCAAATGGCGGTAAAGATTATACAAATAAATCAAAAAAAGAAACACAAGATGCGCATGAAGGGATACGACCTACAAATGTACTGAGAATACCTGATGAGATTAAAGGTTTTTTGTCTAAAGACCAGTTTAAATTATATAAATTAATCTGGGATAGATTTGTGGGATCACAGATGAAAGAAGCAATTTATGATACTTTGAGTGTAAATATACTAAATAATGATAATCTGTTTAAAGCCTCAGGTTCAAAACTGGCATTTCTCGGTTTTTTAAAGGTATATATAACCACGGATGAGGAAATTGCGGATATGAAAATTCCTGATTTGAATGAAGGAGATATTTTAAAATTAAAAGATATCCTACCAAAACAAAATTTCACTCAACCACCGGCAAGGTTTACAGAAGCTTCATTAATTAAAACTATGGAAGAAAAGGGGATAGGAAGACCAAGTACCTATGCTCCTACTATAGCGACTATTTTAGCAAGGAATTATGTAGCACTGGAAAATAAAATATTTTATCCAACCGATTTGGGAAAGTTGGTAAATGATTTGCTTACTGAATACTTTAACATTGTGGTCAATGAAGAGTTTACAGCTGATTTAGAGAAAAAACTGGATAATATCGCAGAAGGCAACCTAACTTGGGTGGAAGTAGTAGATGATTTCTATAGCGATTTTAAGGTTGAATTAGAAAAAGCTGAAGACGAAATTGATAAAATCGAAGTTAAAGATGAAGTAAGTGATGTGTTGTGCGAAAAATGCGGCAGAAACATGGTAATTAAATCAGGCCGTTATGGAAAATTTTTAGCATGTCCGGGGTTTCCTGAATGCAGAAATACAAAACCGATATTGGATGAGATAAATGTAAATTGTCCTGAGTGTGATGATGGTAAGATTGTTAGGAAAAAGACAAAAAATGGAAGAACTTTTTACGGGTGCAGTAATTATCCCAATTGTGAATTTGTTTCATGGGATGAACCATATGACGAGAAGTGTCCAAATTGTGGTGAATACATGGTTATAAAGAGAAATAAAAGTGGAGACACAATAAGATGTTCAAATAAGGAGTGTGGGTATATCAAAAAATAAAAAGTAAAGGATATAAAATATTTTGATTATTTTCTGTACATTTTGGAGATTTTATAGTATCTTATATATGTATAAATATTCAGAATTATATTAAAAATAATAATATTGCTTAAATTTGAAAATAGAAGAAAAATAAGGGGGATAAGTATTATATGGAAAGTTTATTGCAAAAGACGCGAAGGCTTAATAAAAATATTCAGTCATACGGAACTAGACCTGTTTCATTTGTTGAACTCAGTAAAATATTAAGTGACATAATGGAAGCTAATGTTTATATAGCAAGTAAAAAAGGAAGAGTTCTGGGATATGAATTATGCAAAGGTTATGAATGTGAAATTATAAACGCAGAGATTGGGAAAGAAAAACGCTTCCCTAAAAAATATAATGATGAATTACTTAAGATATCTGAAACAAAAGAAAATACAAAGGAAATAAGTGATTGTGTATTTGATCAAGTATCCAAATGTGATTATCCGGACAAGATATCCACAATTATACCCGTAAATAGCGGAGGTAATAGATTAGGTACTTTGGTCTTAGCCAGAATAGAAAGAGAATTCGACGAATCCGATTTGATACTTGCAGAATATTGTGCAACAATAGTTGGAATGGAAATTCTAAGGGCAACTAACGAAGAAATTGAAGAGGAAGCTAGAAAGAAATCTGTTGTACAGATGGCTATCGGAACATTATCATATTCCGAGCTGGAAGCAATGGAGCATATTTTCAATGAATTAGACGGTTCTGAAGGGCTCTTAGTAGCCAGTAAAATAGCAGATAGAGTTGGTATAACCAGATCTGTAATAGTTAACGCATTAAGAAAATTTGAGAGTGCCGGTGTAATAGAGTCAAGATCCTTAGGTATGAAAGGTACTCATATAAAAATACTTAATGATAAACTGGTTGAAGAATTAAAAAAGGCAAGATCATAGGTTACAGTACATAATTCACAATTCACAATGCACAATTAAGTTAAGGATATTCCTTTTAGATCCAAAGGAATGTGTGAACTGTAATTAATTATGAATTTTATTTAAAAATATTTAGAATAATATCATTGATTTAGGAAATAGCTTATGTTATAATTCTATAGTGATTACACACACTCTCTGATATCAAAGGCAAGTGCTCATTTTGAGTCCCTAAGATACATGATGAGAGTGGAGGAAAAACTTAGGAGGTGAATAGTATGTCAGTAATTACAATGAAATCTTTATTAGAAGCAGGGGTTCATTTTGGACATCAAACCAGAAGATGGAATCCTAAAATGGCTCAATATATCTTCACAGAGAGAAATGGTATTTACATTATTGACTTACAAAAGACTGTAAAAAAGATGGAAGAAGCATATGACTTTATGAAGGAAGTCGTTGCAGATGGAGGAGAAGTTCTTTTTGTAGGGACAAAGAAACAAGCGCAAGAAGCAATAGAAACTGAAGCTAAAAGATGTAATATGCATTATATCAATCAAAGATGGTTAGGCGGTATGTTGACTAATTACAAAACCATCAGAAAGAGAATTGATAGACTTCATGAGCTTACTAAAATGGAAGAAGACGGAGTATTTGAAGTCCTACCAAAGAAAGAGGTTATAAAACTAAAACATGAAGCTGAAAGGCTGGAAAAATTCTTAGGCGGAATAAAACATATGGACAGAATACCGGATGTTCTATTTGTAGTAGATCCAAGAAAAGAGAGAATAGCTGTTAAAGAAGCTCAAATTCTAGGTATACCGGTAATAGGTATTGTAGATACAAACTGTGATCCGGACGAAGTTGATTTCGTAATTCCGGGGAATGATGATGCTATAAGAGCAGTTAAACTACTTACCGAAACAATTGCTAATGCAGTCCTTGAAAGCAAGCAAGGTGAACAAATAGAATCTTGATTGAGAATATTATTTGGTAAGAGCTTTAAGGGATTTCCTTTAATCTCTTACCTTTTTTAACAATTAGAGGAGGGATAAAATGAATATAAGTGCTTCCTTAGTCAAGGAATTAAGAGAAAAAACAGGTGCAGGAGTGCTGGATTGTAAAAATGCATTAACTAAAGCGGATGGAAATATTGACAAGGCTGTTGATTTGCTAAGAGAAAAGGGACTGGCATCAGCAGCTAAGAAAGCTAATAGAATTGCATCTGAAGGTTTGGTAGATGCTTATATCCACGGTGGAAGAATCGGAGTTATAGTTGAAGTAAATTCAGAGACAGACTTTGTGGCAAAAACTGACGAATTTAAACAATTCGTTAAGGATATTGCTATGCAGGTAGCAGCTTCTAACCCGCAATACGTTTCAAGAGAAGATGTTCCTGAGGCTGAAATAGCTCATGAAAGGGAAGTTCAAATCCATAAGGTAATTAACGAAGGCAAACCTGAACATATTGCACAAAAAATCGTTGATGGCAGAATGGAAAAGTATTTCGAAGAGATTTGTTTACTTGAACAAAACTTTATTAAAGACCCAAGCATTAAAGTAAAAGATTTATTAAATGAAAAAATAGCTAAAATCGGTGAAAATTTGAAAATAAGAAGATTTGCCAGATTTGAGGTTGGAGAAGGCATAGAAAAGAGAGAAGAAAACTTTGCTGATGAAGTCGCAAAGCAAATGAACATCTAAAAAATGGAGAACACTAGTGTTCTCCATTTGACTAATAAATATGCTAGGAGTGTTTATATGGAACCCATTTATAAAAGAGTTGTACTAAAATTAAGTGGAGAAGCTTTAGCAGGATCCAAAGGTACAGGTATTGATATTGAAACAGTTAATAGTATATCAAAACAAATTATAGAACTACATAAATTAGATGTTGAGGTTGCGATAGTAGTAGGGGGAGGGAACTTCTGGAGAGGAAGGTATTCACAAAATATGGATCGCACTGCTTCAGATTATATGGGCATGCTGGGGACTGTAATGAATGCTTTAGCCTTACAAGATGCTTTAGAAAACTTAGGTGTTATAACCAGAGTACAATCTGCAATTGAGATGAGACAGATAGCAGAGCCTTACATTAGAAGAAGAGCTATAAGACACTTAGAAAAAGGTAGAATTGTCATATTTGCAGCCGGAACGGGGAATCCATATTTCTCAACTGATACAACTGCTGCTCTTAGAGCCGCAGAGATAGAGGCTGATGTTATTTTATTAGCTAAAAAGGGTGTTGATGGTGTATATGATTCAGATCCAAAAATAAATTCAAATGCAAAAAAGTTTGACACTTTGAAATATATTGATATACTTAATTTAGGACTTGGAATAATGGATTCCACTGCTACATCTTTGTGTATGGACAATAAAATCCCTCTTATTGTATTTGGGATAGATGAGCCGGATAATATTAAGAATGTAATCTTAGGAAGCAAAATAGGAACACATGTAAAGGAGGATTAAGTATGGAGATTTATAAAGAGACAGAAATCAAAATGAGCAAAACTATTTCCGTCTATAAAGAAGAATTACTGGGTATAAGAGCAGGAAGGGCAAATCCAGCATTGCTAGATAAGATAACAGTTGATTATTATGGACAAGTTACACCTTTAAAACAAGTTGGAAGCATTTCAGCACCTGAACCAAGGCTTATAGTTATACAGCCGTGGGATTCTAATTTAATACCTGCAATTGAAAAAGAGATACTTAAATCTGACTTAGGATTAAATCCGTCAAATGATGGTAAAGTAATTAGACTTATCATCCCTCAACTAACTGAAGAAAGAAGAAAAGAGCTAGCAAAGCTAGTAAAGAAAAATGGTGAAAATTCAAAAGTAGCATTGAGAAATACCAGAAGAGATGCAATTGATAAAATTAAAAAAATGGAAAAAAACAAAGAGCTTTCCGAGGATGAAAGAAAATTGGCTGAAGAAGAAATACAAAAAATAACTGATAAATATATCATACAAGTTGATGAAATTACTAAGAAAAAAGAAGAAGAAATAATGGAAATTTAAATGAACCCCTTCCTTTGAAGGGGTTTTTCGTGGTGGAGGGCTTGACATGAAAGATAAAGAATACGAAAAGGATAAGTTGATTGATAAGATAGATTTAGACTCTTTGCCAACTCATATTGGTATAATTATGGATGGCAATGGAAGGTGGGCAAAAAAAAGAAATTTACCTCGCAATTTTGGGCATCAAGAAGGGATGGAAAGAGTCATTGAGATTGTGGAGTGTGCAGACAAGATAGGCATCAAGTATCTAACTTTATATGCATTTTCTACAGAAAATTGGAAAAGGCCACAATCTGAAATTGAAGGCCTGATGAAGATACTTGTTTTCTATATAAGAAGAGAATTGGATAAATTATATAAAAATAATGTAAAATTGGATATATTAGGTGATATATCAAGGTTAGCGGATACTCCAAGGAATGAGGTTAAAAGAGCGGTTGAAAAGACTAAAAATAATACGGGAATGACTCTAAATATAGCCTTAAATTATGGCGGACGCGACGAAATAATTTATGGTATAAAAAATTTTTTAAATGACTTAGAAATGGGTAAAATAACAAAAGATGATTTAAATACAGAGACTTTTTCAAACTACCTCTATACAAAAGGTCAACCGGATGTAGATTTGGTTATAAGACCGAGCGGAGAATTAAGGATTAGCAATTTCTTACTTTATCAAATAGCTTATGCGGAATTATATTTTGCAGATTCAGATATTTTATGGCCTGATTTCAAAGAGGAACATTTTTATAAAGCTATTTTAGATTATCAGAAAAGATACCGACGATTTGGAGGAATTTAAGTGGAATTTATCAAAAGGGTTACAACTGGAATAATTGGAATTTTATTACTAATACTAATAGTTAATAAGGGTGGAATATATCTTTCTACATCTATTTTTATTTTATCACTAATTGGACTCAATGAATTTTATAAGGCAATACGAAATACCGGACTTAATCCTATAACTTATATTGGTGTGTTAGGTACATTTGGTTTTTATCTTTCAACCTTAATACCTGAAATAACTATAAATCTTGTATTGACTTTAATAACCTTTTTACTTTTGACACATATTTTTATCAATAAAATTAGATTGGAAGATATTACAATTACACTGATAGGTATAATGTATATACCATTTATGCTGTTCCATATTTTCTATTTGGATAATACTACATCTATATGGTTAGTATTTATTATGTCTTTTGGAACGGATACATTTGCATATATTTTCGGTAATCTATTAGGGAAAAGAAAATTGTGTCCAAATATAAGCCCCAATAAAACTGTCGAAGGTTCAATAGGCGGGATTCTGGGAAGTGTAGTTCTTACGCTTGTCTTTGCCTATTATATGGATTTAAATTCCTATTTAAATCTTTCAATATTGGCAATTATCGCTTCTATCACTTCTCAGATAGGGGATTTAATAGCCTCTAAAATAAAGAGGGTTGCTCATATCAAAGACTTTGGCAAGATATTCCCAGGGCATGGAGGAGTTTTGGATAGATTTGATAGTATTATTCTCACTGCACCAATAATATATTATTATGTCAAGTATTTTTTAATTTAAGGGGTGTTTTAATGCAAACAGCGATAGCTTCAATATTTGTATTTTTATTAGTAATATTATTGCATGAATTTGGTCATTTTACCGTTGCAAAACTGGTTGGCATCAGAGTAAATGAGTTTTCAGTTGGTATGGGACCTAAATTGCTTCAAAAGAAAAGTGGAGAAACTTTATATACATTGAGAGCTCTTCCCATAGGTGGTTATGTACAGATGGAAGGTGAAGATGAAGAGTCCAATGATCCCAGAGGGTTTAATAATGCACCGATATTTGCTCGAATAGCTACTGTTACAGCGGGAGCAATAATGAATTTTATTTTGGCATTTGTCGTATTTTCTATAGTTTCATTTAGTACAGGTATGCCTACGACTGCAGTAAAAGCAACTCCCAATTCTCCTGCCGAAGTAAGCGGTATATTGGAAGGAGATAGAATTATCTCTGTTAATGGCATTGATATTAATAGTTGGAATGATATAACTGATACAGTAAGCAAATTGCCTTCAGATCAGGAAGTTAGAATAGAAGTTTTAAGAGATGGTAAAGAGGAAATCTTTAATGTAATGCCAACAACTGAAGAAAACAGGACAATAATAGGAATTACTCCAGTTTATGAAAAATCTTTCTTGCTGGGACTAAAGGGTGGATTGGAAAATACATGGACTTTTCTAAAACTCATGTTCGAATTTATAGAAATGTTATTTAAAGGGCAAGTATCTATAAATGATTTTTCCGGTCCTGTCGGTGTAATAAATGAGGTGGGTCAGGCCGCTAAAGGTGGATTTCTAAATCTCTTAGTCTTATTAGGATTTATAAGTGTAAATTTAGGATTTTTCAATTTACTGCCTATTCCGGCATTAGATGGAAGTAAAATACTATTTTTATTAATAGAATTGATAAGAGGCAAACCTATAGATCCAAAAAAAGAGGGATTTGTAAATCTAATAGGATTTGCATTCTTAATTTCATTTATGTTGATAATAACGTATAAAGATATTTTAAGATTATTTTATTAGGTGATTTAAATGGAAAGAAGAAAAACTAGGGTTATAAAAGTTGGAGACAGATTAATAGGGGGTAACAATCCTATTACTGTTCAATCCATGACAAATACCATAACCGGTGATATAGAAAAAACGGTTAAACAAATATTGGCATTGGAAGATGCAGGTTGTGATATTATCAGAGTTGCCGTATCTAATGTTAATGATGCTAAGGCGATTAAAAATATTAAAAAACAAATCCATATACCGATAATAGCCGATATTCAATATGACTATAAGTTAGCTTTAGAGTCCATAAAATATGGTATAGACGGATTGAGAATAAATCCGGGAAATATCGGAAGTATGGAAAAAGTTAAAGAGGTAGTCAAAGGCTGTAAGGAAAATAATTTGCCCATTAGGATTGGGGTCAATTCCGGATCAATAAAAAAAGAATTCATGGAAAAATATAATGGTGTAAATGAAAATTCCATGGTTTACAGCGCCTTGGAACAGATCAAATATTTAGAGGACTTAGATTTTTTTGATATTAAGATTGCTTTAAAGGGAAGTTCTGTTCCACTAACTATAAAAGCATATCAAAAAATGGCTGAATTAGTTGATTATCCATTTCATCTAGGTATCACAGAAGCCGGAACCCCATGGAGAGGAACTATTAAATCATCGGTAGGGCTGGGTGTACTTCTTGCTATGGGTATCGGGGATACCATCCGGGTTTCTCTAACATCAGATCCAATAGAGGAAGTAAAAGTAGGAAGAGAAATACTTAAGTCCTTAGGGCTCTTAAATGAAGGACTTGAATTAATTTCTTGTCCAACCTGTGGTCGGACAAACATAGATTTAATTAAGATTGCTGAAGAAGCCGAAAAGGCATTGGAAGGTATAGATAAACATATAAAAGTAGCAATCATGGGTTGTGCTGTAAATGGTCCAGGAGAAGCTAGAGAAGCGGACATAGGGATAGCCGGAGGAAAAGGAGAAGGACTCATATTTAAAAAAGGTCAAATAATTAAAAAGGTAAAAGAAGAAGAATTGTTACAAGAACTTCTAAAAGAAATTGAAAAACTTTAATAATTGTTACAAATTTCAATTAACCAAAAGCGGAGATCCTTCGGAAGTAGTGTTTATACTGCCCGTCTCACCCTTAGACTACAAAGGGTACACGGTAGAACGACTCAAGGGGTCGATTGTGAACTGTGAACTGTGAATTGCAAAATTTTTATCCCATAAGGGGGTATTACGTTGGTTTTATTAAAAAATATAATTAATGATGACAAATATAGTCATTTAGCAAAATATAATATAAATATAGAAAAAGTAACAGTATTAAAAGCCGATATGGAATTGATTTTGGACTTGGAAATAGGAGAAGAAATTGAAAAGAAAATAATCGAAGACTTAAATCTTATGTTTACCGACATATTTAAGGATTTTAAAATAAAACTCAATAAAATAGAAAAAATTCCAAGTGAGGGAATCAATATAGATGCTCTGTTTAACGATATTACAGAGTTAATATTAGAGGAAATTCCTTCCGGAAGATCATGGATAAAGGGTATTGAATGGGAAGTAGAAAAAGATTACCTAAAGCTAATACTTCCCAATCAGATGGCCTTTTTTTCTGTGAAGAGAAATGGTTTAGTTGACAATATTACAAAGCTAATATCATCAAAATTAGACAGTAAATTTTTAATTGAATATAAAGAAGATAATTCAAATGAATATTTTTTAGAAGAAAAAGAAATTGAAGAAAGAGAGATTTCCAAAAATATTCTTGAAAACGTAGAGTTTCCTACTAAATCCATCGTAAGGGGAAATTCAAAGAAATCCAATGGAAGGAATTATTCCTATGGTAAGAGTATAAAGGAAAGCACAATTCTCATTAAAGATATAGACCTTCAATTGGGAACTGTTGCGATAAAAGGCGACATCTTCGAACTTGGTACCAGAGACATTAAAGGGAAAAGGACTTTAGTTATATTTAGCATATCCGATGGAACGGATTCAATTACCGTAAAATCATTTCTAAATGAAAATACCAGCGCGGAATTTTTAGACAATGTCAAAGAAGGCTCCTATGTTTTGTTGGAAGGAGATGTTACTTATGACAATTACTCCAGGGATAATGTTATAATGCTTAAATCATTAGTACTTTTGACAAAAGAGGTAAGAAAAGATACTGAAGTTTCAAAAAGAGTTGAACTTCATGTCCACAGTCAGATGAGCTCTATGGATGGCATAACTAGTATTAAAAAAATAGTGGAAAGAGCTAGTATTTGGGGACATAAATCAATAGCCGTTACCGATCATGGAGTTGTACAGGCATTTCCGGAAGCCATGGATGCAGGTAAACAATATGGAGTTAAAATATTATATGGCGTCGAAGGCTATATGGTAAATGATCAAAAAGATATAGTGACAAATATCCATGGAGAAATAGAAATAAATAATTTCGTTGTATTTGACTTAGAGACTACAGGGCTTTCTGCCAAAAATGATAGAATTATAGAAATAGGTGCCGTAAAAATTGTTGATGGTAACATAGTTGATGAATTCAGTCAGCTTATTGATCCTGAAATTTCCATACCAAAACATATAACTGAAATAACGTCTATTACTAATGATATGGTAGAAGGTAAACCCTATATAAAAGATATTTTACCATTATTTAAGGAATTTATCGGTGATTGTACTTTGGTAGCACATAATGCTAATTTTGATATGGGCTTTATTAGAGAAAAGATGAAATTAGAAGGTATCAAAGTTGATAATCCTGTTTTAGATACTTTGGAATTATCCAGGGCAGTATTTCCTAATTTGAAAAGCCACAAATTGAATATTGTTGCAAAGCATTTGGACATAAGTCTTGTCAATCATCATAGAGCAGTGGATGATGCTTCGGCAACAGGAGAAATTTTACTTAAAATTTTGGAAATTTTAGAGGATAAAAACTTTAAGAATATTGGCGATTTGAACAGTTTAACCAAAAACAGAGATATTTCTAAAGGTGAATTATACCATGTTATTATTCTAGTTAAAAATTATGTTGGCTTAAAAAATTTATATAGTCTTATTTCAGATTCGCATATTAAATTTTTTCATAGAAAGCCAAGAATGCCTAAGTCCTTAATAGAAGCTAATAGGGATGGGCTTATAATAGGAAGTGCTTGCGAAGCAGGAGAACTATACAGGGCAATATTGAATAACAAAAGTTACAATGAAATTAGGGACATAGTAAAGTTCTATGACTATTTAGAGATACAACCTTTAGGCAACAATATGCATCTTGTTAGAGATGGTGTTGTTAAAGATGAAGAAGAATTAAAATCTATAAATAAAAGAATATATGAGTTGGGAAAGACAAGCAAGAAATTAGTAGTAGCAACAGGCGATATACATTTCTTAGAGCCTGAGGACGAAGTTTATAGAAGAATACTAATGTCGGGACAAGGCTTTTCGGATGCGGATTTACAGGCACCATTGTATTTTAAATCAACAAATGAAATGCTGGATGAATTCTCATATTTAGGTGAAGATACATCCAGAGAGGTAGTCATAACCAATACCAACCTAATCAGTGATTCAATAGAAGAGATAATTCCTGTTCCAAGCGGAACTTTTCCTCCGATAATCGAAGGAGCGGATGAAGATTTAAAACGGATTACATATAAAAAAGCATATGAAATATATGGAGATCCCCTTCCCGAGATTGTAGAAGAAAGACTGAATAGAGAACTTACATCTATCATTAAAAATGGTTATGCAGTAATGTATATTATTGCACAAAAACTTGTCTGGAAATCAAATGCTGATGGGTATTTAGTGGGTTCCAGGGGTTCTGTTGGTTCCTCATTTGTTGCTACAATGAGCGGTATTACGGAAGTAAATCCTTTAGCTCCTCATTATGTTTGTCCTAAATGTAAATACAGCGAATTCTTCACAGATGGCATTGTAGCCAGCGGGTCGGATTTACAGGATAAAAATTGTCCGAAATGTAATTCTGTATTAAATAAAGATGGACAAGACATTCCCTTTGAAGTTTTCTTAGGATTTGAAGGGGATAAGGAGCCTGATATAGACCTTAATTTTGCAGGAGAGTATCAATCAAATGCTCATAAATACACTGAGGAATTGTTTGGCGAAGGATATGTATTTAGAGCCGGTACTATAGGTACTATAGCGGATAAAACAGCATACGGATTTGTAAAAAAATATTTTGAAAAGAAGGAAATGAATGTAAGCAATGCTGAAATAAACAGATTGGTAAAAGGATTTTTGGGAATTAAACGTACTTCCGGACAACATCCGGGTGGGGTAATGATCGTACCTAAATATAAGGACATATTGGACTTTACACCCATACAATACCCTGCAGACGATAAATCGTCAGGTGTAATAACTACACATTTTGACTATAATGCTATTAGCGGACGAATTTTAAAGCTTGATATCTTAGGTCATGATGTACCGACAATTATAAGGATGTTAGAAGATATTACGGGAATAGATCCGACTAAAATCCCTTTAGATGAGACTAAAACTATGAAAATATTTACAAGTACAGAGCCTTTGGGAATAAAACCTGAAGATATAAATTGCCCTGTAGGAACTTTGGGTATACCGGAGTTTGGTACCAGATTTGTAAGACAAATGTTGGTGGATACTCAGCCTTCTACCTTCTCGGAGCTTGTAAGAATAAGTGGACTGTCCCATGGAACTAACGTATGGGTAAATAATGCTCAAGATTTAGTCAGGAACAATATAGCACCGCTGTCAAAGGTAATTTCAACCAGAGAAGATATTATGCTTTATTTGATAAATGCCGGCATGGATAAGAAAAAATCATTTTTTATAATGGAAAAGGTGCGTAAAGGTAGGGGATTGTCACCTGAAGATGAAGAAGATATGAGGGCTCTGGATTTGCCTGACTGGTATATTGAGTCATGTAATAAGATTAAATATATGTTTCCAAAGGCTCATGCTGTCGCTTATGTTATGATGTCCTTTAGAATAGCATATTTTAAAGTTTATTATCCGGAGGCATTCTATGCCACATATTTTACTATTAAAGCTGCAGATTTTGATGGTGAATTGATCATTCAGGGTAAAGAAGCTATAAAGTCAAAAATTATGGAATTAGAAAATTTAGGGAATAATATTACAGCAAAAGAGAAAAACTTATTAACAGTATTGGAAGTGGCGTTGGAAATGTATCAGAGAGGACTTAAATTTGAGAGAGTGGATTTATATAAGTCCCATAGTGATAAGTTCTTAATTGGAGAAAATGGAATTTTACCTCCTTTAAAGGTACTTGACGGCGTTGGAGAGAATGCTGCTAAAAAGATAGTTGAGGAAAGAGAAAAAGGCATATTTATATCCATTGAGGATTTAGTAAATAGAGGGAAAGCTACTAAACCTGTAATAGAAGCCTTAACCAAACATGGTTGTTTACAAAATATGCCTGAAAGTAATCAGATTAGCCTATTTAGCATTTGATTTAATGTTAAAAATATGCTATAATTGTTTAGACAATAAAAAGGTTTATCTGGCAAGAGTGGGTTTTCCCACTCTTGATTTTTTAATGGGAGGTGTGATAGTGAATAAAAAAGAATTGATGAAAAAATTAGTAAAAATGTGCGATGAATCAGCTCGCAGTCTTGATTATGAATTGGTGGATGTCGAATATGTAAAAGAATCCGGCAGTTATTACCTGAGAGTTTATATTGACAAAAAGGCGGGTATCACTTTAGATGATTGTCAAAGCATGAGTGAATTGCTTGGTGAAAAATTAGATAAAGAAGATCCAATAGAAAATGCATATTACTTAGAAGTGTCATCTCCGGGCTTGGATAGACCTCTAAAGAATGATAGAGATTTGAAAAGAAATTTAGGTAAGGACATTGAAATCAGCCTATATAAACCTTTGGAAAACAAAAAAAAGTTTGAAGGAAATTTAAAATTCTTTACAGAAGATAAAATTGTAATAAAAATTAATGACGATGAAATGGAAATACCAAGGGATGCAATATCGGTTATTAAATTGGCTTTAAAATTTTAAGGGAGGTTAAAAAAATGAATGGGGATTTTATCGAAGCCCTTCTTCAAATAGAAAAAGAAAAGGGAATTTCCAAAGATATAATTTTCGATGCGCTGGAATCCGCACTAATATCCAGTTACAAAAAAAACTTTGGTTCATCTCAAAATGTATTAGTAGAAATGGATAAAGTAACTGGCGAGGTTAATGTGTATGCCACCAAAGAAGTGGTAGAAGAAGTGGAAGATGATATTTTACAAATGTCTTTAGACGAAGCTAAGACATTAGATGAAAGATATGAATTGGGAGATGTTGTAAAAATAGAAATAACTCCTAAGGATTTTGGAAGAATTGCTGCACAAACAGCTAAACAAGTTGTTATACAGAGAATTAAAGATGCGGAAAGAGATGTAATTTATGATGAATTTATAAATAGAGAAAATGAAATAATAACCGGACAAATCCAAAGAATAGCCAAAAACAATGTATATATTGATTTAGGTAAAACTGAAGGTGTTTTGCCTCCATCCGAGCAAATTGAAGGTGAAGTTTATAATCAAGGTGATAGATTAAAATTAATTATTCTTGAGGTAAAAAAGACTACAAAAGGTCCTCAAATAATTCTATCAAGATCAAATACGGGGTTGGTTAAGCGTTTATTTGAATTGGAAGTACCTGAAATTCATGATGGTTTGGTTGAGATTTACTCTATATCCAGAGAGGCGGGTTCTAGAACAAAGATTGCAGTATTTTCTAAGGATCCGTTAGTGGATCCGCTTGGAGCTTGTGTTGGCTTTAAGGGCAGCAGAGTTAAAGCAATAGTAGATGAACTAAATGGCGAAAAAATTGATATAGTTATTTGGAGTAAAAAAATAGACGAATTTATAGCTAATAGCTTAAGTCCATCTAAGGTATTAAAAGTTGATGTTAACGAAAAGGAAAAATCAGCTGTAGTAGTTGTACCGGATTACCAATTATCACTTGCTATTGGTAAGGAAGGACAAAATGCCAGATTGGCCGCAAAACTTACGAATTGGAAAATAGATATTAAATCCAAAATACAGTATGAAGAGCTATTTGACAAAAAGGTAGAAGAAGGTAAATATGAAGATGGGGATTCTGAAGAAGACGGTAAAGAAAAAAGCTTGGAAGATGAGCACATTAATGAACCATTAGAATAGGGTGATCAAGTGAAAAAGAAAAAAATTCCTCTCAGAAAATGTCTTGGATGCGGCGAAAGCAAGCCGAAAAAAGAATTGATTAGGGTTGTTAAAAACAATGAAAATCAAGTAATGGTAGATTTGACCGGTAAGGTGAATGGCAGGGGCGCATATATTTGTCCAAATATTGGTTGCTTTGAAAAAGCGTATAAAGGCAAAAAGTTCACAAGAAGCTTAGAGACTGAAATAACTCCTGATATATATGAGAAGTTGAAAGAGGTTATTGAAAATATGTAGAGATATCCGGTGAAAAATAAAAATACGGGAGGTGTATTTATGACAAAAATAAGAGTATATGAATTGGCAAAAGAGCTAAATATAAGTAGTAAAGAGTTAATGAATAAAATTGAAAGTTTGGGTTTGGAAGTATCAAGCCATATGAGTTCTATTGATAAGGAAGACGCAGATTTAATTGTCGATTTGCTATCTGAGTCTAAACCTTCTATTCAAGCAAATGCTGATGATCATAATGATGAATATATAGCTGAAGAAGAACCAGTAGAAGAAAAATCAATAGATGTAATAAAACATAAAAATAGAAAGAATAAGAAAAACAAATCAAAAAAAGAAGTGGAAAAAGAAATACCAAAAAACAACGAATCAGGTGAGATTATTATAGAAATAGGCGAAAATATTGTAGTAAAAGACTTAGCAGAAAAATTGAATTTAAATGTATCACAAGTCATAACGAAATTAATAGGAATGGGTGTAATGGCTACTCAAAATCAATCAATTGATGGTGAAACAGCAGCTATTATTGCAGAAAAGTTTGGTGCAGCTGTGGAGTTTATACCAGTAGAAACTAATGATGTAAGTGAGGATAATTTTGGTTTAGATTTTGTCGATAAGGATGAAGATCTAAAATTAAGACCACCTGTAGTTACGGTAATGGGGCATGTTGACCACGGAAAAACATCGTTACTGGATGCAATTAGACAGACAAGTGTAACTAAAAGTGAAGCAGGAGGAATTACTCAACATATAGGTGCATCAGTGGCAAACATCAACAACAAAAAAATTGTATTTTTAGACACTCCAGGGCATGAAGCTTTTACATCAATGAGAGCAAGGGGTGCACAGGTTACAGATATAGCAATTTTAGTTGTTGCTGCCGATGATGGTGTAATGCCGCAAACAATTGAAGCGATAAATCATGCAAAGGCGGCAAATGTTCCAATTATAGTTGCAATAAATAAAATTGATAAGCCAACGGCAAATATTGATAGGATAAAACAAGAATTGGTGGAAAATGGTTTAATCCCCGAGGATTGGGGTGGAAATACTATTACCGTTCCTGTTTCTGCTAAACAAAAGATCGGGATTGATGATTTATTGGAAATGATTCTTTTGGTGGCTGAAATTGGGGAGTTGAAAGCAAATCCAAACAGAAGGGCTGTTGGAACAATTGTTGAAGCTCAGCTGGATAAAGGAAAAGGACCCCTTGCTACCGTATTGGTACAAAAAGGAACACTAAAAGTAGGCGATATGGTCGTTTCTGGGACCTCAAGTGGTAGAATTAGGGCAATGCTTGATGATAAGGGAAAAAGAGTTAAAAAGGCAGGCCCATCCATTCCTGTTATGATTTTGGGTTTGTCCGAGGTACCTAATGCCGGAGACTTGCTGTATTGTGTTGAAGATGAAAAAACAGCCAGAAATATAGCTGATAAAAGACGAGATAAAATAAGAGAAGAGCAGATGAAATTATCATCTAAGGTATCTTTAGATGACTTGTTTGAAAAGATAAAGATGGGTGAAATTAAAGATTTAAACATAATTATTAAGGCAGATGTAAGGGGATCGATTGAAGCTCTCGTACAATCTTTAAACAAGCTAGACACTGAAGAAGTAAGAATCAATATCATACATGAAGGAGTTGGGGGTATTACCGAAAGTGATATCATGCTTGCATCTGCATCAAATGCGATTGTAATAGGCTTTAATGTACGTCCGAATCTTAACGCTATAGATGTAGCAAAGAAAGAAAATGTTGATATTAGAACATATAGGATTATATATGAGGCAATTGAAGATATTCAAAATGCTGTAAAGGGTATGCATGCACCAAAAATTGTTGAAAGTGTATTGGGCAGATCGGAAGTTAGAAAAACATTTAGACTGCCAAATGGAAATACCATAGCAGGCATTTACGTCTTAGATGGTAAGATTACCAGAAATTCTAAAGTAAGACTTTTAAGAAATGATGTTGTAATATTTGATGGCGATGTTTCTTCGTTAAAGCGATTTAAAGATGATGCAAGGGAAGTTTTATCAGGCTTTGAAGCAGGTCTTGGTTTAGAAAAATACAATGATATAAAAGAAGGAGATATGCTGGAAGCATATATTCTTAAAGAAGTTGAAAGATAGAGGTGTAATATGAACGAAAAAAGGGTAAATAGGATATCTGAAGAAATTAAAAAAATAGTATCCGAATTACTTTATCATGGATTGAAAGATCCCAGGATTAGTCCAATGACAAGCATTACTAGAGTTAGGGTAACTAGGGATTTAAGATATGCAAAAATATACGCATCAATTCTTGGAAATCAAGAAGAAAAAGAAAGCTCTATTGAGGGGTTAAACAGTGCTAAAGGGTTTATAAGAAAAGAAATTGGCAATAAAATAGACATCAGATATATACCAGAACCAATATTTATTCTGGATGAGTCCATAGAAGAAGGCATACGAATGTCAAAATTGATAGATGATGTCAATAAAAATAATCATAAGGATGAGCCACATGAGTAATATTCCTGTAAAAATATTAGATGATATAGCTGATGCTATACATGAAAGAGACAACATTTATATAGCTTCACATATTCAGCCTGATGGTGATAATATAGGCTCTATTCTTGCAATGGGTCTTGCTTTATTGGAATTGAATAAGAATGTATTTGTTTTAAAATCCGATATCATACCTTCTGACTATCTATTTCTTCCCGGAATTGAGATTATAAAGGAATACAAAGAGATTACCGATTTGGATTTATTCATTATATTGGATTGTAGCGATATAGACAGGTTAGGTATAAATAAAAATCTTATTAATAAAGCAAATTTTGTAATAAATATTGATCATCACGTTACCAATACCAATTTTGGGGGTTTAAACTTTGTAGATAGCAAGGCGGCCGCAACTGGAGAACTTGTATTTCGTATTATTGAAAAGCTTAATATTAAATTTACTAAAGAGATTGCTACAAATCTTTATACGGCAATCAGCACTGATACAGGAAGTTTTAAGTATGAAAGCGTCACTGATAAAACACATGAGATTATAGCTAAATTATTGAGATGCGGTATAGACCATTCTTATATTAACAACAAATTATACCACAGCAGAAGTTTGGAAAGAACGAATTTGTTGATAGAATCCTTCTTAACTCTAAATACATTAGCAGATAATAAAGCTGCAATTGTCAAGGTTACTCAAAAAATGCTCAATAGAACCAAGACAAAGATGGAGGACACTGAAGGGATAATCTCTTTTGTAAGAGATATTGATTCCGTTGAGGTGGCATGCCTACTAAAAGAGATTGATGACAAGGAAACTAAAGTGAGTTTGAGAAGCAAATCATACATTGATGTAGCTAAAATATGCGAACCTTTCAACGGCGGAGGACATATAAGAGCTGCAGGATGCACAATATATGAAGACATTGGGACATCAGAAAAATTGATTTCAAATATTTTAACAGAAGTATTCAGGTGAAAATATGGATGGAGTAATAAATATATTTAAGCCCAGAGGTATGACATCTCATGATGTAGTATATTTTATTAGGAAAGTATTAAATATAAAAAAAGTAGGTCATACCGGCACCCTAGATCCCAATGCAACAGGAGTTTTACCTATTTGTATCGGAAAAGGGACAAGAATATCCGAATATTTATTGGATGTGGACAAGGAATATGTGGGTGAGTTGACACTTGGTATTGCTACAGATACACAAGATGATTGTGGCAATATTATTCATACATCAAACAATATAGTTGGTGAAGATGAAATAATACATTCATTTAATAAATTTAAAGGCAATATCCTGCAAACTCCACCCATGTATTCCGCACTAAAACACAAAGGGAAAAAATTATATGAGTTGGCTAGAGAGGGTGTTTCCGTTGAAAGAAAGGCAAGAGAAATTTCAATAAAAGATTTGAAAATATTAAATAATTATAATAACAAAGAAATATTATTTTATACAAGATGCTCAAGGGGTACATATATTAGGACATTGTGTGATGATATAGGAAAGGATTTATGCACATTTGGCCATATGTCTTATCTGATCAGGATAGGAGTTGGCAGTTTTAAGCTGGAAAATGCATACAGCATTGACCATCTACAAGAGTTACCTAAAGATGAAATAATAAAGCTTATAGTTCCTATGGATGAAGCACTGAATTATATGGACAAAATTATAATAGATGATGAATTATATAATAAATTAAAAAATGGTGTTTCGATTATATTACCTGAGAATTATAATTATAAAATTAATGTTTTACAAAGGGTTTATTCATGTGATAAATTTATTGGGATAGGAAGAGTAATTCTTACAAAAGAAAATAAACTTTATTTGAAAATGGATAAAGTATTGATATAGGTGGGTTTAATGGAAATAATAAACATAGAAAATTTTAAAGAAGATAGATTTGAAACAGCAATAGCACTAGGGAATTTTGATGGAGTTCATATAGGACATCAAAAATTAATTAAAGAAATGGTTGAGATTTCTAGAAAATTTGGATTAAAATCCTCCGTTTTACTCTTTAACAATCATACAAAAACGATATTAGATGGGAAAGGGCCAAAACTTATAACTTCTTTAAAGCAAAAATATGATTTAATTGAAAATTTAGGTGTGGATATTGTCTATACCATGAGCTTTAATGAAAATATTATGAAATTAAGCCCGGAGGAATTTGTAAAAGGTATTTTGATTGAAAAACTTAATTGTAAAGCTGTATCAGTAGGTACCGATTATACATTTGGATATAAAAAATCTGGAAATGCAAATTTATTGGAGAAATTGGGAAATAAATTTCATTACTTTGTGAATATTGTAAGTCCAATGTATGTAAATAATGAAATTGTCAGCAGCACAAAAATCAGAGAACTTATTGTTAAAGGTGATATAGATGAAGCAAAAGCCTTGCTTGGTAGAGATTATTCCGTAAGAGGAAAGGTAGTTCATGGGAAAAAAAGAGGGGAAAAACTGGGATTTCCTACAGCCAATATTGAGCTTTTAGACGATTATATAATTCCTAGAAATGGAGTATATGCTACAAGGACTATTGTAGATAACAAAGAATATTTAAGTGCGACAAGTATTGGATATAATCCTACCTTTGAAGGGAACGAACTTAAAATTGAATCACATATAATTGATTTTAATTTAAATATATATGATAAAATTGTAGAGTTAAAATTTATTAGATATTTAAGAGATGAATATAAATTTGAAACTATAGATTTATTAAAAAAACAAATGCATAAGGATATAATGCAAGTTAAAGCATATTAAATATTTACATTATAAAAATATTATGATAATATATTTAATGTCATAGAAATTACCAAGAACTAAGTATTTCGTTCCTCGGCGGGTAACTTGGTCTTTGGTGTATAAAATTTTGGAGGTGTAATTTAATGTTATCAAAGGAAGTAAAAGAGCAAATTATCAATGATTACAAAATGCATGAAGGAGATACAGGTTCTCCGGAAGTGCAAATCGCATTATTGACTTACAGAATTAACTCAGTAAATGAGCATCTTAAAACTCATAAAAAAGATCACCATTCAAGGAGAGGTTTGTTAAAAATGGTTGGTCAAAGAAGAGGACTTTTAAAATATTTACAAGCAAATGATATTGAAAGATATCGTTCCTTAATTGAAAAATTAGGCATCAGAGGTTAATAAGAGCGGGATAATCCCGCTCTATTAGTTTATCTTACAGAGTAACATAAGAGAAACTTTTTATGCTGTTTTATTTAGTGTATAATTAAATAAATGGTTATAATAAAGATAGAAAATTTAATAGGAGGTATTATATGGAGAAGAAATTCCAGTATAGTTTAGCTGGTAGAGATTTGGTAGTGACCATTGGCAAAGTCGCTCTCCAAGCAGGCGGCTCTTGTTTAGTTCAATATGGAGATACTGTGGTTTTAGTTACTGCTACTCAATCTAAAGAACCAAGAGAGGGAATAGACTTTTTCCCACTGAGCGTAGATTACGAAGAAAAATTATACTCAGTTGGGAAAATACCAGGAGGTTTTATAAAAAGAGAAGGCAGACCAAGCGAAAAGGCAATACTTACTTCAAGGCTTATAGATAGACCCATCAGACCTTTATTCCCCGAAGGTTTTAGAAATGATGTACAGGTTATAGCTACCGTGCTTTCGGTTGATCAAGACAATAGTCCTGAAATAGCAGCAATGATAGGTTCTTCTATAGCTCTATCAGTATCGGATATTCCCTTTGATGGACCTACAGGAGCTGTAATTGTTGGGCTAATAGATGGTAAATTTATTATAAATCCAAATTGTGAAGAAAGAGAAAAATCAGCAATTCATTTAACTGTATCCGGTACAAAATCAGCAATTATGATGGTCGAAGCAGGCGCAAATGAAGTCCCTGAGGAAACAATGTTAGAGGGAATATTATTAGCCCATGAGGAGATCAAGAAGATTTGCTCTTTTGTTGAAGAAATAGCTAGAGATTGTGGAAAGGAAAAATCAAAGTACGAAGTATTCAAACCCAACGATGAATTGAAAGAAAAAATTATTGTATATGGTACTGAAAAATTAATTGCTGCTATCAATACTGTTGAAAAACAAGAAAGAGAAGATAATATAGCTCAGGTTTCTAATGAAATTTTAGAAAAATTTTTAGCTGATTATCCGGAAACTGAAAAAGATATAGATGAAATAATAGAGAATATAATTAGAAAAGAAGTAAGAAGACTAATAATTGAAGAAGGAATAAGACCTGACAACAGAAAAGTGGATGAAATCAGGCCAATAACATGTGAAGTAGGACTGTTACCTAGAACTCACGGTTCAGGTTTATTTACAAGAGGTCAAACTCAGGTGCTTACAATTACCACACTAGGAGCAATAAGTGATGCTCAGGTAATAGATGGGCTTGGAGAAGAAGATTCTAAAAGATATATGCACCATTATAACTTTCCACCATATTCAGTTGGTGAAACAAAACCATTGAGAAGTCCCGGCAGAAGAGAAATAGGACATGGGGCTTTAGCTGAAAGAGCATTGGAGCCGGTCATACCATCAGAGGAAGATTTCCCTTATACCATTAGATTGGTATCTGAAGTATTAGGTTCAAATGGTTCATCATCCCAAGCAAGTGTTTGCGGAAGCACTCTGTCCTTGCTAGACGCAGGTGTACCTATTAAATCACCGGTTGCAGGCATAGCAATGGGTTTAATTAAGGAAGATGACAAAGTGGCTATTCTTTATGACATTCAAGGTATGGAAGATCATTTAGGAGATATGGACTTTAAGGTTGCCGGCACTAGATATGGTGTTACAGCAATCCAAATGGATATTAAGATTGACGGAATAGATGGAAAGATATTGAAAGATGCACTGGAGAAAGCAAGACGAGGAAGGTTGTTTATATTGGATAAAATGGCCGAAACCATTTCTTCTCCTAGACATGACCTATCTAAATATGCTCCTAAGATATACACCATGCAAGTTAACCCGGATAAGATTAGGGATATAATAGGTCCTGGCGGAAAGATGATAAACAAGATAATAGATGAAACAGGAGTAAAAATAGATATTGATGATGAAGGCAAGGTATTTATTGCTGCTGTGTCCTCTGAAGGCGGAGAAAAGGCAATATCTATGATAAATGATATAGTTAAGGAAGTAGAGGTAGGGGACATTTATTTAGGTAAGGTAACGCGTATAACTAACTTTGGCGCCTTCGTAGATGTTCTTAATGGTAAAGAGGGTCTGGTCCATATATCTCAACTGGCTAAAGAGAGGGTAAATAAGGTAGAAGATGTGGTTTCAGTTGGAGATGAAGTTTTGGTAAAGGTTACGGAAATAGATAACCAAGGAAGAATCAATCTATCTAGAAAGGTATTGTTGCCCGAAGAGCCTAAAGGCGAAAAATAATTTATTTACATGAACCCAATTGGTTCATGTTTTAATTTCTTTGTATATAACTTTCCCAATTGAATATATATTTATATAGAATATATCAAGGGGGTTTATGCTATGAAGATGTTAGTTATAAAGAAAAATACAATTTTTATAATTCTTATAGCTTTATTGTTATTGATAGGCTTAATATTATTTCTACTATTTGGCTCAAATGCTAAAGATGTATTTAATGAAGATATCTTTTATAAAGGGACAAGAGATGAAAAGATCGTAGCTTTTGCATGCAATGTAGACTGGGGAAATGAGTATATCCCAGATATGCTCCAAATATTTAAAGATAAGGACATCAAGATTTCTTTTTTCCCCACAGGAAGGTGGGCTAAAGAAAATCCTGACTTAATTAAATCAATTGACGCAGATAACCATGAAATAGGAAATCATGGTTATAATCATGTGGATTATGATAAATTAAGTTATGATAAGAATAAGGAAGAAATATTAAAGGCACATAATAGTATAATGGATATAACGGGGAAGTCCCCAAAATATTTTGGACCTCCCTCCGGAGCATTCAATGATGAAACCGTAAAAGCAGCCAAAGATTTAGGATATAAATTGGTATTATGGAGTATAGATACCATAGACTGGCGAGAAGACAGCACCAAAGATGTAATAATTAATCGAGTTGAAAGTAAAATACATAATTCCGCTATTATACTTATACATCCCACTCAAGAAACGGTAAAAGCCTTACCGGAAATAATCAATTTCCTATTTCAAAAAGGATATAAAATTGGTACAATAGGTGATGTGATAAATTAAAAATTGGAGGAAATAATGTACATTTTAGATAAATTGGATAATGGAATACATGTGGCAATGGAGAAAGTAGATTACTTAAATTCGGTAACCCTAGGAGTTGTTATAGAATGCGGTTCAATAAGGGAAAATGAAACAAACAATGGAGTATCACATTTTATTGAGCATATGCTTTTTAAAGGTACAAAATCAAGGACTTCTAAGGAAATCGCTGAAGCTATAGACAATGTAGGAGGTCAAATAAATGCTTTTACGGGAAAAGAACAAACGGCTTATTATATAAAAGTATTAGATGATCATCTTAATATAGCTATAGATGTTCTTTCGGATATGTTCTTAAACTCTTTATTTTTAGATGGTGAAATCGAAAAAGAGAAGAATGTCATAATGGAAGAAATAAATATGTATCAGGATTCGCCGGAGGATTTAGTATATGAGTTGTTAAATGAAATAATGTTTAAGAAAACACCACTTGAATATCCGATATTGGGAATTGATAGCAGTATAATAAATTTGAACAAAGATAAGATCCTTAAATATTTCTATGAAAATTACAATCCTGAAGATATTATAATTTCAATAGTCGGTAAATTTGATGAAAAAAAGGTAATTTCTCAGCTTAACAATACTTTTGGGAAATTTAATATTGGAAATAGTACGAAAGATGTTTCCAATATTATTACTTATAATTTTACCAACAATATAAAAGGGATAAATAAAAATTTTGAGCAACTTAATCTTTGTATCGGAATGAATGGCGTAAATAGTATGTCTGATGATATTTATCCAATATTAATTCTTAACAATATATTCGGAGGAAGTATGAGCTCAAAACTATTCCAAAGGCTAAGAGAAGATGAGGGGTTGGTTTATGACATAGATTCACATATGACAGCTTATAAAGATATCGGAATATTTACAATATATGCAGGGTTAAATTCTGAAAATTTAATTAAATCAATTAAACTGATTGATGAAGAAATCAGGAAAATTAAGAAAAGCTTGATAACGAAAGATGAATTGAGTAGATCAAAGGATCAGTTAAAGGGAAATTATATATTAGCTATGGAATCCACATTTAACAGAATGATGGAAATTGGAAAATCTACATCTCAATTTCATAGAATTGAGACAATCGAAGAGGTAATTAAAAAAATAGATAATGTAAAAATGGATGACATCGAAAGAGTTGTAAATCACATATTTCAAAATGATAGCTTCAATATTGCTTATGTTGGAGAATTGGACGAGCAGGAAACAGTTGAAGAAGAAATCAAAGAAATACTATTTGGATAAGGAGATGAAGATAGATGATTGTTAAAGTTTTAAATAAAAGTCCCTTTCCGTTGCCGGAATATAAGACACCCTATTCAGCCGGAATGGATTTAAAGGCCTATATAGACGACGCTATAGTGCTTAAACCTTTAGATAGGGTATTAGTGCCAACAGGTCTATTTCTATCTATACCGAAAGGATACGAGGGGCAAATAAGAGGTAGAAGCGGATTGGCATTAAAACATGGAATTACATTGGCTAATGGCATAGGGACAATTGATAGCGATTATAGAGGTGAAATAAAAATTATACTTATCAACTTAGGAAAAGAACCCTTCACGATAAATAATGGGGATAGAATAGCACAACTGGTTTTGATTAAACACGAATGGATAGATTTTGATCTTGTGGGAAGTTTAGATGAGACAGATAGAGGAGAAGGAGGATTTGGTCATACCGGAGTTTAATTAGTAGCATAATTGATATTATCATAAATGATATGAATAAACAACAAATAACCACATATACTTATAATAGTAGAATACTAACAGAACCTTCTTATTTATTATTAAAAGTTTATTTGGGGTGATAATATGAAATTAAGTGAGTTGGGCGAAAAAGAAGTCGTCAATTTAAACAACGGTGGTAGGCTTGGTATATTGGCTGATTCTGATTTAATTATCGAAGAAAAAACCGGTAAAATTTTAAGTTTAATTGCACCTGACAGAAGATTTTCATCAAAACTTTTTGGCATTGAAAAAAATGGCATAGAAATTCCTTGGGATGCAATAAGGAAAATTGGATATGATATGATTATAGTTGAATTGGATAGCTAAATTTTTTAAACATAATCTTTAAAATTTTTAAGATTATGTTTTTCTCTTTTAAGAATAATATAAATAATAAGGTTAAAGCTAATTAGGAAAAACTTAAAGAGGAGGAAATATATGCTTTCAAAAGATGATGACAAAAAATTAGACGAAAACAAAGAAGCTGATGGGAACAACACTGATAAAACTGAGAATATAAAAGAACTTGGGATTCCTAATGAATTAGCTACCAGCAAAAACGATATACAATTTATTTCAATAATAGGTGAAATTGAAGGCCATTTTGTAGCACCTGCTGATAAAAAAACGACCAAATATGAACATATCATTCCTTTATTAATAAATGCTCAACAGGATTCTAACATAAAGGGGTTATTTATCATACTCAATACAGTTGGAGGAGATGTGGAAGCAGGGCTTGCATTGGCCGAAATGATCAACGGAATAAACAAACCAAAAGTTTCTTTGGTATTAGGTGGAGGTCATAGTATTGGTGTTCCTTTGGCTACTTGCACTGACTATTCTGTAATAGTTGAGTCAGCCACAATGACCATTCACCCAATCAGAACAACAGGATTAGTAATTGGAGTTCCTCAGACCTTTAGATATTTCCAAAAAATGCAAAAAAGGATTATTGATTTTATTTTACGTACATCAAATATTAGTGAAAAATCACTTATGGATCTAATGTATGCAACTGATCAACTGGCAAATGACATTGGCACCATTTTAGTAGGTGAAGAAGCAGTGAAATATGGTTTAATTGATAGCGTAGGTAATTTCTCCTTTGCTTTAAATAAAATGAAAGAATTAATAAATGATAAGAAAAGCATTTATTGACAAATAAAATGGCTCTTATGAAATTCATTTCTATAAAGCTCTTTTATGCAATGAAAGCAGGGCTTTACACATAAAAATATTAGATTATAGTTTATAAATATGCTATAATACTATAAAGTGAATAAAGGGGGAAATACATTTGAGTTTAATACAAGCGGTAATTTTAGGAATATTCCAGGGAATTGCAGAATTTTTACCTATTAGTAGTTCAGGACATCTGGCTTTATTACAGCATTTATTTGGTATAGAAGAAGGTAATTTGTTTTTTATGGAAATGCTGCATTTCGGAACATTGATTTCTATTTTTATTGTTTATTTTAAAGACATAAAAAAGATAATTTATGAAATTTTTATATTAATTGGAGATATAATTAAAGGAAGAAGAAAAAAGCTTACAGCACATCAAAAATTAGGGTTATTTGTTTTGACGGGAAGTATACCTACTGCAATAATTGGACTATTGTTCGAAGATTTTTTTAAAAATTTATATACTTCAATATTACCAATAGGTATTGCTTTTATTGTAACAGGTTTTCTATTATATTTTGCTGAAAGAAAAACTTCTAAAAATAGAAAAATAGAAGATATGAATTTAATGGATTCTTTGGTAGTAGGGACTTGTCAAGGTATAGCTATCATACCGGGCATATCAAGATCAGGCTCTACAATAGTAGCTAGTTTGTTTAGAGGCTTAAACAAATCATTAGCTACAGAATACTCTTTTTTGTTGGCACTGCCTGCTATTTTTGGTGCTTTTTTGTTGGGGATAATAGATGTATTTAAGGAAGGACCAAATATTGTTATGATTAATGCTCCTCTAATCGTTGGTGTAATATTGTCAGCGGTTGTTGGTGTTATCTCGATTAAAACCTTTATAAAAGTATTAAAAAATAATAACCTTCATTACTTTTCATATTATCTATGGATTGTAGGAATTATTACTGTAATAACTCAATTAATTTAATTCGCAGGGAGTATGAGGTGATATTTCTTTGGCAACTCGAAAAAAAACATCTAAGAAAAAAACAAATAAAGATAATATTATTTTTAATAAAGACTTATTAGGAATTGTTGTAATATCCATCGGCATAATTATAATGATAAGTCTCTTTAACACAAAGATGGGAATTGTTGGACAAGCTATAAACGATGCTTGCTTTTATCTTATGGGGTTCGGAGGTTACTTTTTCCCATTAGCTGTAATATCAATTGGAGTCATGTATCTTTTGGATAGATTTGATAAGCTGGAATTTAGGAATACCGTAGCTATAATAGCTATATTTATTAGTTTATTAGTTGTATTAGATGGAATAAATAAAGTGGATTTAGGATTTATTGATAGAATAAAAAACAGTATCATACTTTCCAAAGCAAATAAAGGTGGAGGAATTATCGGAAGCTTTTTTGGATTTTTCTTTTATAAGCTATTTGGATCCGTTGGTACTTATTTAGTATTATCTTTATTAATTACAGTTTGTTTATTGATTTTAACAAACACGAAGATTAAAGATATAATAACAAAAACTAATAGTATCAAACATGAAAAAAAGGATAATATCAAAAAATATAAAGCACAATTGTCTCCGGAAGATTTATTAGAAATACCTCATGGAGAAATAAAAATACATGATTATTCCAAAAATGCACAAAATGATGCAACAAAAGAAAATGTAAATTCATCAAGTGTAAAAAAGGAAACTCAAAATATAGATACGGAAATAAAGGAAAAACAAGTTAAGTTTCATAATATCGCTTATAAAATACCTCCTTTAAACCTATTGAATTCACCAATAAATCAATATGATACCAATAATAAAAAAGAAGTTCTAAATAATGCTAAGATCATTGAAGATACTATGAAAAATTTTGGAATTGATGCAACTATATCAAAAATAAACGTAGGTCCTACTATTACTTGTTATGAGCTATCCCCCTCACCGGGTATCAAACTGAGTAGAATAGTATCTCTATCCGATAATATAGCATTAAGTTTAGCTTCATCAGATATTAGGATTGAAGCTCCAATTCCGGGAAAGGCTGCCGTTGGTATAGAGGTCCCTAATAGAGTGAAATCTAATGTATATCTGAAAGAAATCATTCAATCGCATGAATACAAAGACATGGATTCTCCTATACCGTTAGCTCTTGGAAAAGATGTCTCCGGAAAGCCCATAGTTTCTTCAATAGATAAGATGCCTCATCTATTAATAGCCGGTGCAACAGGATCTGGAAAAAGTGTATGTATAAATACAATAATAATGAGCATTTTATATAAATCATCACCTGACGATGTAAAATTGATGTTAATAGATCCTAAGGTAGTTGAATTGAACGTTTATAATGGAATTCCACATCTGTTAATTCCCGTTGTAACTGATGCTAAAAAAGCGGCTTTTGCATTAAGTTGGGCTGTTACCGAAATGGAAAGAAGATATAAAATATTTGCAAAAAACAGTGTAAGGGACATTACGGCTTATAATAGCAAAATCAAAGAAAAAAGCGGTGAAGAAAAACTTCCCACTATAGTTATAATAATCGATGAATTGGCAGATTTGATGATGGTCGCAGCTCAGGAAATTGAGGATTATATTTGCAGATTAGCTCAAATGGCAAGAGCTGCAGGCATGTATTTAATAGTAGCAACTCAAAGACCGTCGGTGGATGTAATTACCGGTACTATAAAAGCAAATATACCTTCCAGAATATCATTTGCAGTATCATCTCAAGTAGATTCCAGAACTATATTGGATATGTCGGGTGCTGAAAAATTGTTGGGTAAAGGTGATATGCTGTTTTATCCTTCATTTTATTCTAAACCGACTCGTATTCAAGGTGCTTTTATTAGAGATGATGAAGTTGAAAAAGTAGTAAATTTCTTGAAAGATGAAAACATCTCACAGTATGATGAGGAGATTATAGATATAATACAAAACCCCAAAAATATTAACAATTTAGACAGTGATGAATTGCTACCTAATGCAATTAAACTTGTAGTTGAAGAAGGACAGGCATCAATTTCGCTTCTGCAAAGAAAATTAAAAATTGGGTATGCTAGGGCGGCACGAATTGTAGATGAAATGGAAGAACGCGGTGTTATTGGTAGCTATGAGGGTAGTAAACCACGAAAAGTTTTAATGAGCAAAGAAGAATTAAGTGAATTGGAAGAAGATTTTTAAGGAGCGATATGATGGCAAAAATGAGTGTGTATGTAGTTACACTAGGCTGTTCCAAAAATGAAGTGGATTCAGAACTAATGTTGAGTATACTGGATAAAGAAAATTTCGAAGTTGCTGTAGATATTTCAAATGCAAGCATAATTATAGTAAATACCTGTGGATTTATTGAATCTGCTAAAGAAGAATCTATTGAAACCATATGGGAAATGACAAAATATAAAAAATACGGTAATTGCAGGTATATATTGTTAGCTGGATGTTTGGCACAAAGATATTCGAAAGAATTAATGGAAGAAATAGAAGATATTGACGGAATTATCGGTACGGGAAATATTCGGAATTTAAACAATATATTAGAAAATCTAAATAATCAGAAGAAACAGGTTAAAATTGAAGATATCAATAATGCATATTTGGAAAATGTAAATAGAATAAATTTCTCATCGTCAGCATATGTCAGAATATCAGAAGGTTGTGACAACCATTGTACTTATTGTATAATACCCAAGATTAGGGGAAAGCATAGAAGTAGAAAAATGGAGGACATAATAAACGAAGTTGAATATTTAGCCTCCAACGGTGTAAAGGAAATAATTTTGATAGCTCAAAATACATCCGATTATGGAATTGATTTGTATGGGGAATATTCTCTATACAAATTATTGGATAAATTAAACGAAATTAAAGATATTAAATGGATAAGAATTCATTATCTATATCCCGATCATTTTTCGGATGAATTAATAAACTCAATAAAAAATAATGCCAAGGTGTTAAAGTATGTCGATATACCTCTTCAGCATATTAATAACAGTATTTTAAAGAAAATGAATAGAAGAACTAATAAAGATGATATTATATTATTAATTAAAAAACTCAGAAAAGAGATATCTAATATAGTAATAAGGACCACTTTTATAGTGGGCTTTCCCGGAGAAGGTGATGCGCAATTCAAAGAACTTTATGATTTTATAAACAATGTAAAATTTGACAGGCTCGGAGTATTTACTTATTCTAAAGAAGAAGATACTATTGCTTATAATATGCCAAACCAGCTGTATGAAGGAACAAAAGAAAAAAGAAGAAATATGATAATGGAATTGCAGAAGAAAATATCAGAAAATATTATGGCTTCAAAGATTGGCAATACATATGAAGTTCTTATTGAGGAATGTATCGACGAAAATACATATGTGGGTAGAACATATATGGATAGTCCCGAAATTGATGGAGTTGTATATGTAAATAGTAAAACCAAGTTAAATACAGGTGATTTTGTTAATGTTAAAATTAGCGATTTTCTAGAATATGATTTGATAGGAGAGTTGGTTCATGAATTTACCAAATAAAATAACTTTAATAAGAGTTTTAATGGTTCCCATATTTCTTATTATTTTTAATTTAGATTTCCAATATAGTACATATATAGCGGCTATTATATTTATTCTTGCATCATTAACCGATACTTTGGATGGATATATTGCAAGAAGCAGAAATCTAGTAACCAATTTTGGAAAGTTTGTTGACCCGTTAGCAGATAAGGTATTGGTATCTGCAGCGTTAATTTCTTTAGTTGAAGTTGGTAAGGCACCGGCATGGATTGTAATTGTCATAATAGCAAGAGAGTTTACAATAACAGGATTTAGGGTTATTGCTGCATCAGAAGGTATAACTATAGCGGCAAGTCCATTAGGAAAATTAAAGACAGTAACACAATTGATTGCAATAATTGCATTGTTATTGAATAACTTTCCCTTTAGAATTATTAACATACCATTTGATATTATAATGTTATATATTTCTTTATTATTTACTATATTATCTGGTATTGATTATATTTATAAAAATAAAGATTTGTTAAAATTAGATGAAATATAGGAGATGGCAATATTGATCGCAGAAATACTCACTATAGGAACAGAGGTTATAACAGGTAGCATATTAAATACTAATGCTCAATATCTAGCTGGTAAATTAATGGATTTAGGTATAGAGCCTATTTACCATACGTCTGTTGATGATAATAAAGAGAGATTAAGAAATGTTTTTAAAACGTCACTTGATAGAGCGGATATAATTATAACTACCGGTGGATTAGGACCTACTCAAGATGATTTAACTAAAGAAGTTATTTCCAGTACATTAGAACTTCCTTTGGAAAGAGATTCTAGTATGGAAGAAAATATTAGAATGATGTTTCAAAACATGCATAGGGATATGACTGAAAATAACTTGAAACAAGCGGAAAGACCTTTAGGATCACAGTTTATTGAAAATAGCAATGGCACCGCACCAGGTATTTTCATTAATAAAAATGGAAAGAAAATCATATTGTTACCCGGACCTCCAAAAGAAATGATCCCCATGTTTGAAAATTATGTAGCCGGACTTATCAAAGAAGATTATACAATTATTCAAAAATCCGCAAATTTGATAGGTATTGGGGAGTCGGCACTTGAAACAGAACTTAAAAAATTGGATGTTTATACTAATGGGTTTGAAATAGCTACGTTTGCTAAAGACGGAGAAGTAGAAATAAAAATCATTGGCAAAGGAAAAGTGAGATTAGAAGTAGAAGAAAAAGTAAATGAAATTCTTGATATAATCAATAAAAAATTTAGCGAATTTATATATGGATATGATAACATTCCGATAGAGGAATTGGTACTTAACAGATTAAAAGAAAAGAGATTTAAGATGTCGTTATGTGAATCTTGTACAGGCGGACTTATAACTAGCAGATTAACCGGTATTTCCGGTGCTTCTGAAGTCTTGGATAGAGGATTGGTAACTTACAGCAATCAGGCCAAAATCGATGAACTAAATGTAAAACCGTTGACCTTAGAAAATCATGGAGCAGTGAGCCGAGAAACTGCATATGAAATGGCAAAAGGCTTAATAGAAAAGACGAATTCCGATATTGTGCTTTCTATTACAGGAATAGCAGGCCCTTTAGGCGGAAGTATCGAAAAACCTGTTGGACTTGTATATATGTGTGTTATGACAAGGGATAATTATAAGATATACGAAAATCATTTTACCGGTAATAGAACATCAATTCAAAATAGAGCAACGATTAAAGCTTTCTATGAAATATTTAACTTTTTAAGGTAATAAAAATAATAACAACTGAGGTTTTTCAAATCTCAGGATGAAAAAATAAATACAAAGGTAATGTGAATTTAAAATAATTATAATTGACTAATGTTCATATTTATTGTAATATAAAGATACAGAACTAACGTTCGAAAACAGAAAGGGGTGAATCCAGTTTTACTGGAGAACTATGGCAACTATTAATACTGATAAAAAGAAAGCTCTTGATTTGGCATTTAGCCAAATTGAAAAACAGTTTGGTAAAGGATCTGTTATGAGATTAGGAGAAGGGGCTAAGATGAGTTTAGATATTATACCTACAGGTTCATTGGACTTGGACATTGCTTTGGGCATTGGCGGAGTACCTAGAGGTAGGATAGTTGAAATCTTTGGTCCGGAATCATCCGGAAAGACGACTGTTGCATTACATATCATAGCAGAAGCACAGAAAACAGGTGGAATTGCTGCCTTTATTGATGCTGAACATGCTCTTGATCCCGGATATGCAAAAAAATTAGGTGTAGATATTGATAATTTAATTATCTCTCAACCTGACACCGGTGAACAGGCACTTGAAATAACCGAAGCATTAGTTCGTAGTGGTGCTATTGATGTTGTAGTTATAGACTCTGTAGCTGCACTGGTGCCGAAAGCCGAAATAGAAGGGGAAATGGGAGACAGCCATATTGGTTTACAAGCGAGACTTATGTCACAAGCACTTAGAAAGCTTGCAGGTGCAGTAAATAAATCAAATACTACATGTATTTTTATTAATCAATTAAGAGAAAAGGTAGGAGTTATGTTTGGGAATCCAGAGACTACTACTGGTGGCAGAGCATTAAAATTCTACGCTACAATAAGAATGGATGTTAGAAGATCTGAAGCTATTAAGCAAGGTGAAGAAATAATTGGGAACAGGACGCGAATTAAAGTGGTAAAAAACAAAGTTGCGCCGCCTTTTAAACAAGCTGAATTTGATATAATGTATGGGCTTGGAATATCTAAAGAAGGTAATATTCTTGATTGTGGAGTAAATGCGGACATAATCAATAAGTCCGGTTCATGGTATAGTTATGGCGATTATAAATTAGGTCAAGGAAGAGAAAATTCTAAGGATTTTCTAAAAGAAAATAAAGATGTTTGTAATGAAATAGAAAAGAAGGTTAGAGTAAAATTTGGTTTAAATAAAGAAGAAGCCACTAATGAAATTATTGAAAAAGAAGCTGACAATAATACCGGTAGCAAATTAAAAAGCAATTAACCTCCTATATAGGAGGTTTTCCATTAGGAGTGTATAGATTGAGAATATTATTTTTTACTGATACTCATATACGGGGAAATAATCCAAAAAATAGAAAAGATGATTTTGTTAAAACACTTGAAAATAAGTTATTGGAAATAGTTAAAATAATAAACGATAACAATATCGATTATGTGATCCATGGAGGAGATTTATTTGATCGTCCAGATATTTCCGTGTCTATTGTCAGTCGATTTGCTAAAATTTTAAAAGAAATAAAAATTCCACTTTATATAGTAAGTGGAAATCACGATATCTTTGGGCATAATCCCTTAACCGTCGGTAGAACAATGTTGGGGCTATTAAATGATTTAGACTTTATTCATATCATAGATGATAAAGAAGTGATTATATTGGAGAAAAATAATATAAAATTACAATTAACTGGACAACCTTATACCTATGATATTGATAATCCGCTCAATAAAGATAAATATATTGTTAAAGAAATTAAAGATAATGTAAATTATTCAATACATGTAGTACATGGAATGCTGTTGGATAAACCTTTTATAAAAGGCATACCTTATACGCTTCTTGAAGATATAAAAGGTACTAAAGCGGATATAACCTTGTCAGGGCACTATCATAATGGCTTCAAAACAACTATCATAGATAATAAATACTTTATTAATCCAGGAAGTATTGTAAGAATTACAAATAGCTTAAGAGAAATAAATAGAATACCTCAAGTTGTTATGCTAGATTTAAATGATAAAATAAATATTGAATATGTACCTTTAAAATGTGCCGAAGAAGGTGAATTGGTACTAGATAGAAGTGAAATTGAAAAACATATATTTAAAGGCGAGAGAATTTTGGAATTTAAGCAGACTATCGATTCAGCCTTGAATTTTGAAAAAATGGATATAAATGATGTATTATTAGAAGTTTCTTCTTCAGAAGGAGTTTCGGAAGAAGTAAAACTTGAAGCTCTTAAAAGAATAGCACTTATCCAAATGAAAAACTTGTAGGTGAGAATATGAAATATATAAAAAAAGTTATTTTGGAAAACTTTCAGTCCCATAAGTACTCAGTAATAGATTTCAATGAAGACCTAAATGTCATTGTTGGTCCGTCTGATTCAGGAAAATCAGCAATCATAAGAGGCATAAAGTGGGCCTTATACAATGAACCATCTGGTGATTATTTCATACGTGAAGGAGCAGGAGAATGTAGTGTAACCATTGAATTTAATGATAATGTAATATTAAAAAGATATAGGAGTAAATATAAAAATATTTATATTTTAACGGATAGAGATGGAAATGAAATAAAATTCGAAGGATTTGGATCTAACGTTCCTCAAGAAATAATTGAAACAGTTGGAATAAAAAAGATAAATTTGGATAGTGATTCTTCAAATGCAATCAATTTGGGGGAACAATTAGAAGGTGCATTCCTGCTTTCAGAAAAAACTTCTGTGAGGGCAAGTGCTATTGGTAGATTAGTAGGAGTAAATATTATTGACGATGCACTGAGAGATACACTAAAAGATACTAGAAATTTAAATATAAATAAAAAAAACATAGAAGACAGCGTTCAAAGCTTGGAATTGGAGATAAAAAAATTTGCCTTTTTAGAAGAATTAAAATTGAAATTAAAAAATCTTGAAAATATAAAGTCTAAATTATCCTTCTTAGAAAATAAAGTTGAAATATTGAACAAATTGCGAGATAATTTATATGAGATTCAAACCGAAAAAGAAAATCAATCGTTAATATTAATCAAATTAAGTACAATAGATAATCTTTCTGATGTTATTAATTCTACCGAAAATAAAATTTTCAGATACAGATCATTAAATAATTACAACAATAATTTGATAAATATAAAAGGTAGAATTGATGAAAATGATTATATTATAAAAAGCTTACAATCTATAAATCTAGTAAATAATAAGATACAAAAAAGCAATATTGAATTAGAAAAAATAAAGTCATTATCGCGACGTGAATATGAAGTCTTGACTTTAATTTCCTCTGGACGTAGC
>NZ_JACRTG010000032.1 GCF_014385195.1 Paratissierella segnis | reverse complement strand
GATTATATTATAAAAAGCTTACAATCTATAAATCTAGTAAATAATAAGATATATAAATTGGAAGTATTATGTAACAGCGAAAAAAACTATAGAAAATTTTTTAAAAAATACAATGAAATAATAGATGAAAAAGCGGTTTTAATTTATACCAATAGAAAATTAAAAAATTTAAATGAAATTGATAGTAAATTATCTGAAATGAGTAGTAAATATATTAGGCTTAAAGATCTGAATTTAAAAAAAGTTAATTATGATAATATTGAAAAAAACATTCTAATAGGAAGTAAATATCTTGAAAGGTTTAAGGATATGGAAAAATGCAGCAATAGTATAATTATATTGGACGAAAAGACAAATTTATTAATAAATTATATGAAAGAATATAATAAACTCTTAATAAATTCAGATGAAACAAGAAAAGAAAGCAAGGTATTAAAAGATATTAATTCATCTATTGATAAAAACTTATTTAAATATCGGGAATTATTAAGGCGAGTGGAAATTTGTCCTTTCTGCTTAAGCAATATAGATGATGATAAAATTGAGCATATAATGAATCATTATATAGGAGGATAATTTTATGGATTATGAAAAAGAATTGACTTCTTTGAAGGATAATTTAGAAAAAGCAAAATCATTAAAATATAGGGCAGAAGCTAGATTAGAACAATTAAAACAGCAAGAAGACGATATAATCAAAGAATTACAGGAGTTAGGCGTGGATCCTAAGGATTTAGATAATGAAATTCAAAAACTAAAGATGGAAATAAATGCTTTATTTAAGGAAGCTAATGAATTGTTGCCAAAAGACCTGCTGGAAAAGAAGGGTTAATATGATAGATGATATAAATTCACTAGAAAATGAATTATCCAAATTAAAAGATTATATCTCAAAACAAGAGGGTAAAAGAGAGAAACTAATTGAACAATTAGATGATAACAATTCTAGGATGAAAGAAATAAATGCTGAAATAGATAAATTAGAAAAAGTTTCGATATTATTTCAAAAGACTTCTGAATTTGCAAGGGAACAAGCAAAAAAACAGATTGAGACCTTGGTTACAAAATGTTTACAATATGTATTTGAAAGCGATATAGAATTTGTTATAGAAATTGAGGAAATGCGTAATAAAGCAAATGCTGAATTTTATGTAATTAATGAAACTGAAGATATGATTATAAAGACTAAACCTGAATTATCTAGAGGCGGAGGAGTAGTTGATATTATATCTTTGGCACTTAGAATTGCTTTTCTGGAAATCCATAAACCTCAAATACAGGGACCTTTGATTTTGGATGAACCTGCCAAGCATGTTAGTGAGGATTATATATTTAACGTAGGTGATTTTTTAAGGCAAACATCAGAGATGTTTAACAGACAGGTAATAATGGTAACGCACAATCACCATCTATCTAATATTAGCAACAATGCATATAGAGTTCAATTGAACGGCTCAACAAGCTCAATATTGCCAATTGTAGAGCAATAATAACTTGACATTATAAGTTAAAAGATATAAAATTAAATTGTATATTAACCATACAATGAAATAATGTAGACTCTATAAACCGAGACTACTCGGTTTATACTTTTATTAATGAAATAGCATTATGGAACTTGAAAAATAAATATTGTGAGGAGGTGTATTGTTATTGGCAATTATACTTATGCAATTCTAGGCATAGTTATTGGAATTATCGCTGGTTATTTTATAAGAAGATATATAAGCGAGGGGAAAATAAAGAACGCTGAAGAGTTAGCAAAAAAAATAATTGAAGATTCTGAAAGAGAAGGCGAAGCTCTTAAGAAAGAGCTTCAATTGGAAGCCAAAGAAGAAATTCACAAATCAAGAAATGAGTTAGAAAAAGAAATCCGTGAAAGAAGAAATGAAGTTCAGAAACTAGAAAGGCGAGTTCTTCATAAAGAGGAAACTATAGACAGAAAAGCAGAGACTATAGAAAAAAAGGAAGAACAAGTTTATAAGAAAACTAAGTATCTAGAAGATAAAGAAGTTTCTATTAATGAAATTTATGAAAAACAAATTATGGAATTAGAAAGACTTTCAGGTTTAACCACTGAAGAAGCTAAGGAATTATTATTAGACGGTATCAGAAAAGAAATTGTCCATGAATCTGCAATCATGATTAAAGACATGGAAAGTAAAGCCAAAGAAGAAGCCGATAAGAAAGCAAGGGAAATAATATCAATAGCAATTCAAAAATGTGCTGCTGATCATGTAGCCGAAACGACTGTAACAGTTGTATCATTGCCAAATGATGAGATGAAAGGTAGAATAATTGGTAGAGAGGGTAGAAATATAAGGACATTGGAAACCTTAACTGGCATAGATCTAATTATAGATGATACTCCGGAAGCGGTAGTATTATCCGGATTTGACCCCATTAGAAGAGAAGTGGCACGTATTGCTCTCGAAAAACTTATAGTTGATGGTAGAATTCATCCTGCTCGTATTGAAGAGATGGTTGAAAAAGCTAAAAAAGAAGTTGATGGCATCATTCGCGAAGAGGGGGAACAGGCTGCTTTTGAAACTGGAGTACATGGCATTCATCCTGAGATAATAAAACTTCTTGGAAGGTTAAAATATAGAACAAGTTATGGGCAAAACGTTTTAAAACACTCTATTGAAGTTGCTCATTTAGCAGGAATTATGGCATCCGAATTAGGTGCAGATGTTAAAATTGCTAAAAGAGCCGGACTATTACACGATATAGGCAAAGCGGTTGACCATGAAGTAGAAGGGCCTCATGTTGAAATTGGTGCGGATATAGCGAAAAGATATAAGGAATCAAAAGAAGTAGTTCACGCAATTGCTGCACATCATGGAGATATAGAACCTCAAACAGTTGAAGCTGTGCTGGTGCAAGCGGCAGATGCAATTTCTGCAGCAAGACCAGGAGCCAGACGTGAAACTTTGGAAGCATATATTAAGAGACTTGAGAAATTAGAAGAGATTGCAAATTCATTTGATGGTATAGAAAAGTCATTTGCTATACAGGCTGGACGAGAAATTAGAATAATGGTTAAACCAGAAGAAATTAGTGAAAGTGAAATAGTTCATACAGCTAGGGATATAGTTAAAAGAATAGAGTCGGAATTAGATTATCCGGGGCAGATTAAAGTAAATGTAATTCGAGAAACAAGGGCTATTGAGTATGCTAAGTAATAAGATAAATATAAATTAAATTTAGTTAGAGGGGGCTAATTTAATGGATGTATTAAAAGTATCAGCAAAATCAATACCAAATTCTGTTGCAGGTGCACTAGCAGGCGTATTAAGAGAAAAAGGAACTGCAGAAATTCAGGCTATTGGAGCGGGAGCACTTAATCAAGCAATCAAAGCTGTGGCTATTGCTAGAGGTTTTGTTGCGCCAAGCGGAATGGATCTTATTTGTATACCGGCCTTCACAGATATAGAAATAGATGGTGAAGAAAGAACAGCAATAAAATTAATAATTGAACCTAGATAATAAACCTGCCGCAAGGCAGGTTTTTTGTAATTCAGATTATAATACATATGTTGCAACACTATTAATTATTAATAGGATTTCCATTAATTAGGAGGTTTTTTAAATTGAAATTTGATTTACATGTTCATACCTATTATTCAGACGGTATATTAAGTCCCGCTGAATTAATAGATTTAGCTGTAAAACAAAATTTACAGGGAATAGCCATTACAGACCATGACACAATATTGGGACTTAATGAAGCGATAGTATATAGTAAAAAATATGATAATTTCAAAGTAATTCCGGGAATCGAATTTGGAAGTGTCTACGAAGATGAAGAAGTGCATATTCTTGGATATTTTATAGATTATAATGACGAAGAATTAATTTCTGTAACGAAAAATTTAAGGCATGATAGAATTAATAGAGCAATTAAAATGATAAACAATTTAAATAGGCTGGATATTGATGTAACTATTGATGACGTAAGAAAGCATTCTGGTAATGATTATATTGGGAGACCGCATATTGCCAGAGCATTAATAGATAAGGGATATGTTGGTTCTATAGAAGAATCATTCGAAAAATACCTTAATAGAGGTAAGCCTGGTTATGCAGAGAGATTTCACCTTAGTATAGAAGATACAATAAGCTTAATTAAAAAATCTGGAGGTATCGCAATATTGGCTCATCCGGGACTGATTAAAAATAAGTCTATTGTTGAGTATACCATATCAAAGGGGATACAAGGAATAGAATGTATACACTCCAAACATACTGCCGAAGATACGGATTACTTTATTAAATTGGCTAAAAAGAAAAATTTGATTGTTACAGGAGGATCTGATTACCATGGAGATTTGGTGAGAGGAGAATTAATTTTTGGTAAATATTTTATTAATATTGAAGAAATTCCAGAAATGAGAGGTAGACTATATAATGTATAAAAATGAGAGAAAAAGACAATTTCCTACTACTATTAGTACGACTTCCTTTGTTAAATTGTATATTTTACACTTATTAACTGAAAAAAACTATTATGGTAATAAAATTAAGGATGAAGTAGAAAGAAGATTAGATGGCAAATGGTGCCCCAGTCCCGGTATGATATATCCGTTGCTAAGACAGTTGGAGGAAGAAGGATACGTAGAAAGCTGGTGGGAAGAGCCAAATAAAAGAACTATTAGGAGATATAAAATTACTGATTCTGGAATCAATCATTATAAGATAATTAAATTGCAAAACAAGAGTTCCTTTGAAGACTCTCTGAGTATAATAAACAATGTTTTAAAAGATATATATAAGATAAATTTATAATTATAATATATATAAAAAACTAAAACTTTAAATAGGAGGGATTATATGTCTAATAATTTATCGATTAAAGGTAAAGGAATTGCACCATCTATAACGCTGGAAATCAATGCAAAGGCAAAATCAATGAGGGATTCGGGTCTAGATGTTTTGGATTTTGGAGTAGGAGAACCTGATTTTATCACACCGGAGAATATCAGGAATGAAGCTATCGAAGCTATCAATAAGGGATTAACTAAATATACACCTGCATCAGGAATTCTAGAGTTAAAAAAAGCTATATGCAAAAAATTTAAGAATGATAACAATCTACTTTATAATCCATCCAATATTATAGTTTCTAATGGTGCAAAGCATTCAATATATAATGCTTTAATGGCAATTATAAATCCCGGTGATGAAGTAATAATAGGAGTGCCATACTGGGTTAGTTACCCGGAGCTAGTAAGGTTAACAGACGGAGTGCCTATTTATATTTACACTAGAGAAGAAAATAATTTCAAATTCAGCGTGGATGATCTCGAAAGAGTAAAAACAAAGAAAACAAAGGCTATTATACTTAATTCCCCAAACAATCCTACTGGAGCAGTATACAATGAAGAAGAGCTTAAGGGTATTGCTGATTGGGCTATCAATAATAATGTATTTGTAATATCAGATGAAATCTATGAGAAGCTAATTTATGACGATGCTAAACATATTAGCATAGCATCTTTTAATGATAATATCAAAAAAATATCTATAATAATAAATGGAATGTCTAAAGCTTATGCTATGACTGGCTGGAGAATTGGTTACACTGCAGCTGATGATGAAATTATAAAAGTAATGAGCAATATCCAAAGTCACACAACATCAAATCCAAACTCAATTTCCCAATATGCCAGCGTGGAAGCACTTGAAGGAAATCAAGATAGTATTGAATACATGAGAAAGCATTTCGAGCATCGAAGGAATACATTGTATAATGGCATAAATGAAATTGGGGGTTTAAGCTGCAAATTACCAGAAGGTTCTTTTTATATTATGGTCAATTTCTCAGATCTTGCAGGAAAAACATTTCAAGGGATGAAAATCAATAATTCAGTTGATTTCGCAAATTTATTATTAGAATATGCAAATGTAGCGGTTGTTCCCGGAGAAGCATTTGGTATTGATAGATATGTTAGGTTTTCATACGCAACATCAATAGAGAACATTGAGAAAGGAATAAAAAGAATCAAGACTACAATTGAAGGATAATAAAAGATAGTAATTGAAGAATAACCAGAGAAATGGTATACATAATTAGATTATGTGTGCCATTTCTAATTCATCTAAATAATAATTATACATTCATATGTTTTTTCTATTTGAAATAAAAAATGACTTTCTAAAACCCTCTACAATTGATTTTATAGATATTACTCATGGAATTATATGTCTTGCAATTTAAAGCTCTTGTAAATTGATTTAAATAGGTTATATTGGCTATTTAACAAGAAAGACCTAGAAAAGATAATAATTGTAGAAAAACTTATTTATTTAATTCAATTGTGTATTTATAAACTGCAAATTGCGGCGAATATTAAATATTTAGCTAGATTAAATCTTATAACAGAGCTTTTTTGCTTTTTTATTATTGTTAGAATTAAAGTAAAAATATTTTTAAAATATTTTTTAAAAAAAGAAGGATTTTTAACTTTCTATGTAGAATATATATAATAGTCACAAAATAACTATTTTGCGACTATTATATCATGAAAAGAGGGGTTAAATGAAAGAAATACCAATTATACTTGAAGATTATCTAAATTATATGGAAACTATAAAGGGATCTTCCCCTAATACAGTTAAAGAATACTATTTTGATTTAAGAATCTTTTTCAGATTTCTAAAATTAAGATATAAGCTTGTAGACGATGATATTGAATTTGATGAGATAGATATTTCAGATGTAGATATAAATCTTATTAAAAAAGTAAATATTCAGGATCTTCACGCCTATCTATCCTTTACTGTTAAATCACGGGAAAATGGTACTTATACTAGATTTAGAAAAGTTGCCTCTATTAGGTCCTTCTTTAACTACCTTTATATTAAGGTTAATTTGATAGATCATAATCCTGCGGAATCTTTAGAATTTCCTAAAACTGACATTAGATACCCTGTCTATTTGACTTTAGAAGAATCTGAAAATCTTTTGGATGCTGCATTAGAGAATAAAAATGAATTTTTTAGAAAAAGAGATTATGCGATTATAACACTGTTTTTAAATTGCGGACTTAGACTTTCTGAATTGTCCAGTATTGATATTGACAGCATTAAAGACAATGATACCTTAAATGTTATAGGCAAAGGAAATAAGGAAAGAACTATATTTTTAAATGAAGCATGTATAGAAGCTATTAATGATTATCTATTAATAAGACCAAAGGATGCTAAAGACAATAAGGCATTGTTCTTAAGTATACGAAAATTGAGAATGAGCAATAGAGCAATACAGCATATGATTGATAGATACCTGGAGAAGATAGGTTTAGATACCAGTATATACTCTGCTCATAAATTGAGGCATACTGCTGCTACACTTATGTATAAGTATGGCAATGTAGATATAAGAGCTTTACAATCCATATTGGGACATGAATCAGTTTCTACAACACAGATATATACGCATATTGACGATGAAAGATTAAGAGAAGCAATCAATAACAACCCCCTATCTAAAAGGAAAAATAAATAATCTGAATAATATTATTCAGATTATTTACCTTGAACTATCATAGATGGGTACTTTTATTGATTCTCCCGGATAAATATATCCTGTTTCTATATTGTTCAATTCCTTTATTTCATAAATCATTTTTCTAATATCATATCCTTCCGGCTTATACTTCGTAGATATATTCCATAGACTATCTCCTTCAAGGACATAGTATTCTTCATATTTAGGTTCATAGATACTGCTGTGAACTTTAGCCGAATTTAAAAAAACGAATAATATGATGAATATAAACATAAATACAAATGTTAAAAATGTGAAAAACCTTCTCGGATTAATAATTACATATTTTTTCATTTTACAGACACCTCGCACATTAGTTCTGAACAATTGTTCGTTCAACTATATTCTACACAAACTTAAGTTCTGTGTCAATAGTTTCTGCAAATTTTTCGAACTTTTGTTTGATGTTTTTATTTATCTGTGTTATAATCAAAAAAAGTAATTAAATTAGACTGTATTATATTAGGGGGTATTGTAATGTATGAAGATTTAACTCAAAAGCAGATTGAAATATTGTTATATATAAAGAATGAAATACAAAGACAAGGATATCCGCCTGCAGTTAGAGAAATTTGCAAAGGAGTTAATTTAAGGTCTACTTCTACCGTTCATGGGCATTTGGAAAAACTAGAAGCAAAGGGTTATATTAGAAAAGATCCTACAAAGCCAAGAGCAATTGAAATATTGGACAAAGACGATGATTTTCTATTATCACATAAGAAAACAGTAGATGTTCCTATAGTTGGTAAGGTTACAGCAGGGGCACCAATTTTAGCAGTTGAACATATTGAAGATACTTATCCTGTTCCTTTAGAAATGGTAGAAGGTAATGATGTATTTATGCTTAAAATTCAAGGAGAAAGCATGATAGACGCCGGAATTTTAGATGGAGATCTGGTATTGGTTAAAGAACAACAAACAGCCTACAATGGGGAGATAGTAGTTGCCTTACTTGGCGACGAAGCTACAGTAAAAAGGTTTTACAAAGAGAGGGATTGCGTAAGGCTGCAGCCTGAAAATCAATTTATGAAACCTATCTATTCAAAAGAAGTAAGCATATTAGGTAAAGTTATAGGATTATATAGAAAAATATAGGGGTGGTAAAACCACCCCTTAAATTTTATAAATTGATTAGATTTTTCTTATATAAATTAGATAGAGATATCAATACTCCAAGCTTACAATGTTCGAATGTAAGTCCTCCCTGATAATAAGCATAATACGGCTCTCTCATAGGAGCGTCTGCACTCAATTCAATTGATGAACCGTCTATGAATCCTCCCGCAGCCATTATTACTTGATCCTTATACCCGGGCATATCCCATGGCTCAGGTGTAACAAAAGAATCTACAACCGAAGCACTTTGTATTCCTTTACAAAATTCGCTGACTCTCTCAGGTAACAATAATTCTACAGCTTGAATTATATCACTTCTTTTATCATCTACATCCGGAACCACTTTAAACCCTAAATCCTTATAAGTCTTTGCCACCAATAACGCACCCTTGACTGCTTCAGATACGATAAGAGGCGCTAAGAAAAGCCCTTGTAATGTTGTTCTGGTGGTGCCAAATGTAAGCCCTGTCTCCTTCCCAAGACCAGGTGCTGTAAGTCTGTTAGCTATTTGATCAACTAACTCTCTTTTCCCTACTATATATCCACCGGATAAAGCAATTCCGCCACCCGGATTCTTGATAAGAGAACCTGCCATTATATCTGCTCCTACGTCTGTAGGTTCTTGAACCTCTAAAAATTCACCATAGCAATTATCCACCATTATGATGACATCTTTATTAACGCTTTTTATTTTCTTTATAGCTTCCTCTATTTCTGATACGGTAAAAGCTTTTCTATCGCTATATCCGGTAGACCTTTGTACTTCTATTATTTTAGTTCTTTCATTAATATTTTTTATAACTTCCTCTATATCTATTTTATTGTTTACTAACGGAACTTCTTTATAGGTGATTCCATATTCAATTAGAGTTCCGGGTGTATCTTCACCATCAATGCCGATTACCTTTTGCAAAGTATCATATGGAGTCCCTGAAGCAGCTAATAATTCATCTCCGGGTCTTAACAGCCCTGACAATGTTAAAGACAATGCATGAGTCCCTGATGCAATACTGGGTCTCACAAGTGCATCTTCAGTATTAAATACAGAAGCATAGATGCTTTCTACTTTTTCTCTTCCAATATCACCATAGCCATAACCGGTTGTCCAATAAAAATCCGTAGCACTAAGCTTATTTATTTGCATTGCATTTATAACCTTATATTGATTATACTCTTTTATACTATCTATATCTTTAAACTTATCTAAAATTAATTTTTCTTTTTCATTTACATAATCAATTATTTCCTTCTCTATGGAAAATTGTTTACATAATATATTTATTGTATACGAATTCAAAGCTATATTCACCTTTTCTTTAAATTATGATAAGTCCCATGAATGAGACTTTTAAATATCTAAGTCGATTTGTTTATTTGGTACAATTGTTGAAATTGCATGCTTATAAATGAGCTGTTGCTTATCTTCACTATCCAAAATCATGGTATAATTATCAAACCCCTTCACTATTCCTTTAATCTGATATCCATTTACAAGGAATACAGTAATCCCTATATTTTCCCTTCTTGCTTTGTTTAAAAACATATCCTGTAAATTAACAGTCTTATTCATTTAAACCCCTCCTATTTTCTTTATTATAGATAAAAAAGTTCTAGTATATCTCTCTTTATTACTAAATGAACTTTTCAAATAAGCAAAGAAAAAAGCTTAATTAATACTTTATTCGGAAAACTACCTAAGCTTTTGATAAATATAATTTTCAATACTATTGTTTATCTCATCAACACTATCAAAATTATCTATATCTATCCACTTTATTCTATTATCTCTTTTAAACCATGTCAATTGTCTTTTTGCATAATTTCGACTTCTTTGCTTGATTATATCTATGCTCTCATCTAAGTTTATTTTATCTTCCAAATACATTATAATTTCCTTATATCCTATTCCCTGCATGGAAACCATATCTTTATCATAACCCATGTCTAAAATATTTTTAACTTCAGCTACTAGACCTGATTCAATCATTATATCTACTCTATCGTTTATCCTTTGATAAAGCCTCCCTCTATCCATATTTAAACACACCATAGCCAAATCATATTCATCAGTTTCTTTTCTAAAGTTATTATTGTGTGAAGAAGGAATCTTTCCGGAAACTTCCCAAATCTCCAAAGCTCTAATTATCCTCTTTCTATCTCGAATACTTATTTTTTCTCCACTAATTTCATCTATTTCCATTAGCTTAGAATGTAAATACTCATTATCATAGGTTTCTAATCTACTTCTAATGGCTTTATTCGGCGGAACATTCCCAAAGTTTAATTTATATACCAGTGAATTGATAAAAAGACCTGTTCCTCCAACCACAATAGGAAGCTTATTTCCCTGATTAATTTTTTTAATGCACTTCATTGCTTGCTTTTTATAATCGGATACGGTAAAATTTTCATCAGGATATATTATATCAATTAAATAATGGGGTATACCTTTCATTTCATCGGGCTTTACCTTGGCTGTACCTATATCCATATACTTATATATCTGCATGGAATCAGCCGAAATAACTTCTCCATCCAATTTTCTTGCTAAATCAATAGCGACAGAAGTCTTGCCAACTGCTGTAGGTCCCGTTAATATAAATAATTTTTTATTCATTAAATCACCTAAATAATTCTTAAAAATTGTTTTTCTAAATCTTTCTTTGTCATTTCTAAAATAGTTGGCCTGCCATGTGGGCATGTATATGGATTTTCACATTTTCTTAGATCCTTTAGCAAAGAATTTATTTCCAAATCCGAAATCTTGTCTCCACCTTTTATGGCACTTGTGCACGCTAACTTCATTATCTTTTCTATATTTAACTCATAATTGTCACTGATATCTTTATCTAAATTGTCTAATATGTCCATAAATAAGGTGTTAATTTTAGGGCTACCAAATATAAACGGTACACCTCGAATAGCAATAGTATTTGGTCCGAATTCCTCCAGTTCAAAACCTAAGGATAAAAACAAACTCAAATTTTCCTTTAGATTGTTCATTTCACTATTTGTTAATTGAATAATTTCAGGAGTTAACAGCTGCTGGATATAGATTTTTTCGTTTTTATATTCATTCCTATATCTTTCATACATGACTCTTTCATGAGCAGCATGCTGATCAATAAATATTATTTTATTCTTTTCCTTATTTTCTGCAATGATATAGGTGTTAAAGACAATACCAATAGGAATAATATCGCTTAAAATACTGTCAATTTTATTATCTTCAATTAAGTCATCAACGGTGGACTGTTTAACGTCTACTGCTTTATAGCCCTTCTGTTGGATTTCATTTTCATTTATCTCATCTTCTTTATATAAATTTATAGAATTTTCTGCATTAATCTCTTCATCAATATCATTAAAGATATCTAATGATTCGTCCATATACCCAGTATCATCATCTTCCGTTGTAAAATCTTTTACTATTATATTCTTATGTGTATTTAATTCTAAATTGGAAAGTATCTGTAGTTCTTCTTTTTTCTTTTTTTCCTTTTGTGAAATTTCAAACTTTCCTACACTTAAGGCATCAAATAGTCTCTTTTTAATAATATTTCCTATAATCCCATTGATATCGTAATTATTTACGAATTTTACTTCTTGCTTTGTAGGATGAATATTAACATCCAAATCTTCCGGGTTAAATTTTAGATAAAGTATAAAAATGGGATATCTATTTATAGGAATTGCAGACCTATATTGCCCTTCAATAGTAGCTGCAATTGGATAATTCGTAATATATCTTCCGTTTATATAGAGATATTGATGGCTGCGATTGCTCCTATACAAATTATTATTTGATATAAAACCATTTAACTCAATATTTTCATCCCTATATTCAATTGGAATCAGTCCTTTTACTATATCTTTACCTAAAATTGTATAGATAATTTCCTTTGAGTTAACATTCCCAATTGTATTTATTATTACCTTATTATCCTTGATAAATTTAAAAGATATTTTAAAGTTACCCAAAGCCAATTTATTGACGATATCGCTGATGCTATTTGATTCGGAAGTGTCACTTTTTAAAAATTTCTTTCTGACAGGTAAATTATAAAATAGGTCTTTAACTATAATAGTAGTACCTTTAGGAGAGCCTACTTTCTCCATTGACTTTATCTCTCCATCTTCTAATTGAGCATGAATACCTGCGGCTGATTTAGACGTTTTTGTCAAAACATCCAATCTAGCAACAGATGAAATACTCGCAAGAGCTTCCCCTCTAAATCCTAAAGTCATCATGTTGTATAAATCATCAATCTTATTCAGTTTAGATGTTGAGTGCCTTTTAAAAGCCAGAGGTAAATCCTCTTCATCTATACCGTCTCCATCGTCAGTTACCCTTATAAAAGTTTTCCCACCGTTCTTGATTTCTACAACAATTGACCTTGCGTTAGCATCTATTGAGTTTTCAATCAATTCCTTTACTACTGAAGAAGGTCTTTCAATTACCTCCCCGGCAGCAATTTTTTGAATAGTAATATTATCTAAAATTTTTATTTTACCCATTAAGCTCTCTCCTTAAGGGAATTTGCATCTTCAACCAAATTATATAATATACTTAAAGCTTCTTTTGGAGTAGTGCTGTCAATATCAATATTTTTAATTCTATCTATAAAGTAATCTTTCTTATAATCCATAAGATTCAACTGTTTTTCATTAACCTTAGGGCTGCTGTTCAAATTTAATACATGTGAGCCTTCTATTGAAGACAATACTTCAGTTGCCCTGTTTATAATATCTTCATGTATACCTGCCAATCTTGCAACTTGAATTCCATAACTTCGGTTAGTACTTCCCTTAACGATTTTTCTTAAAAATACTATATCATTCCCTCTTTCTTCTGCAGTTATAGTTAAGTTTATGACCCCATCCAGTTTTTCTTGAAGCTGTGTTAATTCGTGGTAATGTGTTGCAAATAATGTTTTTGCTTTCACTTTTTCAGCTATATATTCGACTACAGCCCAAGCAATACTAAGTCCATCATAAGTGCTTGTACCCCTTCCGACTTCATCCAATATAATAAGACTGTTATTAGTGGCAGACTTAATTATATTGGAGACTTCATTCATCTCAACCATAAATGTGCTTTCACCTTGAGATAAATTATCTGAAGCACCAATTCTAGTAAATATTCTGTCAACAATGCCAATATTTGAATATTCTGCCGGTACAAATGAACCAATTTGTGCCAATAATGTAATGATTGCCACTTGTCTCATGTAAGTAGATTTGCCTGCCATATTAGGTCCTGTAATTATTTGAATCATATTCTTTGATGTATCGAGATAAGTGTCATTTGGCACAAATAAATTATTATCAATAGTAGTTTCTACAACAGGATGTCTGCCTCCTTCTATTTGAATAATTCCCTTGGAGTTAAGTTCAGGTCTTGTGAAATTGTGATTTTTAGAAACTAGAGCAAAATTTGATAAAACATCAATTACTGCAATTTGTTTACTTACATTTTGAATCCTCACAATTTCATTTTTTACACTATTTCTTATGTCTTGGAAAATTTCGTATTCCATTCTAAGGGACTTTTCTTCTGCGCCGAGGATTTTAGATTCCATATTTTTTAATTCTTCGGTATAGTATCTTTCAGAATTAGCCAAAGTTTGTTTTCGTATATAATAATCCGGAACTAAGGATAAATTTGACTTCGTAACCTCAAAATAATAGCCTGTAATTCGGTTATATCCTATTTTTAAATTTTTTATGCCGGTTTTATTTTTTTCATCTGATTCTAAACCGCTAAGCCATTCTTTCCCCTTTAAGCTGCTCTCTCTGATTTCATCTAATTTAGTGTTGAAACCATTCTTTATAAGGGCGCCTTCTTTGACACTAATAGGTGGATCGTCAAGGATGGATTTGTCTATTAAAGTATATATATCTTTTAAATCATCTATTTCATTTCCGATTTTTCTTAAGTCACCATTGTCGGTGCTATCTAAAAGTTTCTTTATATTGGGTAAATTATTTATAGAATTTTTTAAAGATATCAAGTCTCTTCCATTACAATTCCCATTTGAAATTTTACTGGTAAGTCTTTCAATATCATATATATTGTTTAAAATTCTTCTAATATCGTCTAAAAACATCGAATTATTGTAAAAATAATCCACTATATTTAGCCTGTAATTAATACTTCTTTTATCCAACAAAGGTTGTTCAAGCCATTTTTTCAACAAACGTCCGCCCATCGCAGTCTTTGTTTTGTCAATGATACCAATTAAAGCTCCTTTTTTATCTCGAGATTTTATTGTTTCCAATATCTCCAAATTTGCTCTTGTATTCATGTCCATTATCATATATTTTTTAGGATTATAGAAGGATATGTTATTTATATGGTCTAAGGTGTTTTTTTGCGTTGAATGAAGATAGTCAATTAGCTTAGAAGTAGCAATTATTGAATAAATCTTACCATCAATATCCAGTCTTTTTAAATTGTTTACCTTAAATTGTTTTGCTATAGCCCCTTTTATTTCATCTTCAATTAATTCTTTATCATCATAGGTATTGATAAAGGGATTAATCTTAGTTTTAATAACTCTTAATAATTTATTATTCTGAAGTAGATAATCATTGCATAATATCTCCGAAGGCAGAGTTTTACCTAATTCATCTATTATAAAACTAAAACATTTATCTTCTTCATCTAACAATTCTGTAGTATACATCTCTCCTGTGGAGTTATCCACATAGGATATGCCTACTCCGAATTTATCAAGATAAATGGATAATAAAAAGTTATTGGTCTTATCATCAAGTGAGATAGAGTCCGTTATAGTTCCGGGAGTTACTACCTTTACGACATCTCTTTTTACAATGCCTTTAGCCAATGCAGGATCTTCAAGCTGATCACATATTGCTACTTTATAACCCTTATTTACAAGTTTAGAAATATAAGATTCCGCAACATGATGTGGAACTCCACACATAGGTGCTTTTTCATCTAACCCGCAATCTCTCTGAGTTAAGGTAATCTCCAGTTCCTTAGAGGCTGTAATGGCATCATCGAAAAACATTTCAAAGAAATCTCCTAATCTGAAAAATATAATTGCATCTTTATATTGAGATTTTATTTTCATATATTGCTGCATCATAGGTGTTAAGTTATCCATTTTAACCTCCATGTTAACAAATCGTGCCTTCCAATGTAAACGTCTTGGCGTTATCTATTTTTACATTAACAAAAGTCCCAATTATATCTTTATTGCCTTTAAAATGTACCAATTTACCGCTATCTGTTCTTCCGTTTAGCATTTCTTCGTCATTTTTACTTACTTCTTCCACTAAAACTTCTACCACTTTTCCTAAGAGTTTTTCGTTTTGTTCAAGGCCTATCGGATAGAGAGTATCTAGTAGCTTTTGAAATCTCTCATGTTTAACATCATCCGGCACTTGACCCTTCATTTGTGCAGCTTTTGTACCTTCGCGTATGGAATATAGAAAAGTATATGCTGCGTCATATTTAACTCTTTTAACTAAATCTAGAGTCTCATTGAAATCCTCTTCGGTTTCTCCGGGAAACCCTACAATTATATCTGTCGTGATAACAATATCAGGAACTGCATTTCTTATTTTATCAATGATTTTTAGATAATCATCAATATTATATTTTCGATTCATCATCTTCAATATTTTATCACTACCGGACTGAATAGGCAAATGCAAATGCTTACAAAGTTTATTCAAAGTCGTATATGCATTTATTAAATCACCTGATAAATCCTTTGGATGAGATGTCATAAATCTTATCCTTTCAATGCCATCTATTTGATTTACATCTCTTAATAAATCTGAAAATCGATAATCTCTATCTAAAGTCTTGCCATATGAATTTACATTTTGCCCTAACAAGGTAACTTCTTTGCATCCATTTTCAGCTAAATTTTTTATTTCCTTTATTATATTTTCAGGTTCCCTGCTCCTTTCTCTGCCTCTAGCATATGGAACTATACAATAAGTACAGAAATTGTTGCAACCATACATAATATTAACAAATGCTTTATATGAATATTTTCTATTAGCATTTATGTCCTCCTCAATCTCTCTATTTTCTTCCAGTATATCTACAATTGTCTGTCCTGTTTCCAGATGCCTTGTGATTAATTGAGGCATCTTATGAATATTGTTCGTCCCAAAGATTATATCTACCTGTCTAAATTTTTTTAAGACAACTTCTCTTGCTTCTTCCCTTTGCATCATACAGCCGCATACAGCAAGTATTAAGTTAGGATTTCGTCTTTTTAAATCCTTAAGCTCTCCTAATTGTCCATATACTCTATCTTCAGCACTTTTTCTTACTGCACAGGTATTAAATATAATTAAATCACATTCTTCCCTATCGTCAGTTAATTGATATCCCATACCTTCAAGAATCCAAGATATCTTTTCAGAATCATGTTCATTCATCTGACATCCATAGGTTTGAATCAAATATTTCTTCATTATGAAATAAACACTCCCTCTAATCTTCATCTATTTTTAAAATGATTGCAAGCCTTAACCTTAATTATAACACAAAAAATGCTCCAACTTAAATATTTAATTTGAAGCATTTTAAAACTAATTATTTTCATAATTTTATAAACTTATTTAACATTGCTAATCCCAAAAAGTCTTTTAAAAAATCCTACTTGATTTTCCTCATATCTTCTAATCTTCTCTCTAAGTTCAATTACTTCATAGGTCTTTTCTTTTAAATTCATCTTTAGCTTTGCATTTTCGCATATAAGAACGTCTCTTTCCTTGGAATTTATCTCTTGTTTTAGCTCGATGATTTCATCCCTCAACTCTTCTATTATACTTATGCTGTCTTTATTACTTTGGCTGATTATGTCATTGAGCTTAGTAAAGAAAACTTCTTCAAGCGATTTGCTGATTTCTAGAGCTATAGCAGAACTATCAATCTCTGCTAGACTATTATCCACGACACTTAACGAATTGTTGTTTTGACCTGATATCACTAACTCCGGAGATGAGATAATAAGTTTAATCTGCTTATTGCTAAACCCCTTTTCCTGTAACATCTTTATATACTGAATCAGTTCTATTTCCTTATATGTATAATATCTATGATTAGAATCTGTTCTTGGAACTTCAATTTCAAATTCCTTCTCATAATACCTTAGCACATGAGGAGCGTAGCCTGTTAGCTCAGATACTTCAGAAATTGTATACTCTTGTGAATAATCCATCATAAAATAAGTCCCCCCTGTTTCCTGACCCCTAAAAATGAAGTTCTTCTAACTTTTGAGCTATAAAGTAATTTCTATATACTTGTACAAATATCCTCTTTTTTCAAATAACTATTTTACAACAAATTTCCTTAAATAATTTAAAGTTATGTTGAAAATTGTATATTTAAGTAAAATCTTTATGCTGAAGTTAAATATATAATTCAAACTTATGGTTGCCATATGAATGAACGTGATCAAAAAAGAGAGCTAATTAAGCTCCCTATCTAAAACAACTCTAAATTTGAATTTAAAAATCTTACCAATAGTTCCTTGCAATTAGTTATATCCTTCTTTGAAGCCATTTCTATTGTAGAATGTACATATCTTGTTGGTATAGATATAACTCCTGAAGGAACACCTTCTTTAGTTAAATGAATTGCTCCCGAATCAGTTCCCCCAAATTCTAATACTTCCATCTGATATGGAATATTATTTTCTTTAGCTATTTTAACTAATTGCTCTCTAACCTTAGGATGACATATAATTGAGTTATCTTTTACCTTAATTGCGGCACCCTTATCTAATCCTATGGCATATTTTTTAGCCTTAGGAGTATCCCCATGGGATGTAACATCCAGCGCTATCCCTACATCCGGATTAACTCCATAAGCAGCGGTTTTAGCTCCTCTTAATCCCACTTCTTCCTGGACCGAGAACACAAAAAATAAATCATTTTTAGGTGTATCTATTGCCTTAATGGATTCAATAGCAATAAAACATCCAACTCTATCGTCTAAATATGGTGTAAATACTATATTATCATTTTCATCGAACCCGTTATAATAAATACAGATATCGCCTATATTTACCATTTTTTCAGCTTCTTCTTTACTAAAAGCTCCTATATCAATATACATATTTTCTAGCTTCAATTTTGACATATCATCTACAGGTTCACTATAAACGACGCCAACTGTTCCATTTTCGAATAAAACCTTTTGGCTTAAAGTAACATATGGAGATATTCCACCGATATTTACAAATCTTAAAAACCCTGATTTATCTATATCAATGACCATAAGTCCTATTTGATCCATATGGGAGGAAATCATTATTTTTTTTCCATTTCCCTTCTTATGAGCTACAAGATTTCCGAGAGCATCAATTTTAATTTCATCCACATAATTTTCTATTTCTTTAATAATAAAATCCCTTATATCGTTCTCATTACTTGAAGGTCCATAAGTCTTGACTAAATCCTTGAGCAGTTTACTATTAAAATTCATTATAATACCCCCTTACCATATTCGGTTAATATTGCTCTTAATAATTTTTGAGTATTCTCATAATCTTTTATGCTCATTACTGAATTTGGGCTATGAATATATCTGCAAGGAACTGAAATACAAGTAGTAATTGAACCGGTCTTAGCCGTATGTATTTTACCGGAGTCATTTCCACCCATTGAGCTCTTCCTATACTGATAAGGAATTTGATTGGACTTGGCAATTTCCTCTATTCTTTTTCTAAATTGAGGGTTATAAACTGTGGTTCTGTCGGCTAAAGATATTGCAGGACCTTTTCCTATTTGTGTAGGCATCAGATGAGAATCCATATTAGGCATTTCATAACACAATGTTCCTTCCAATACAATTGCCATATCAGGATTAACTTCATAGGCTGCAGGTCCTGCTCCAACTAACCCAACTTCCTCCATTACAGTAAATACTGCATAGAAGCTTATATCTTTAATTTCCTTTATTAAATCAATCAACAAACTACACCCGACTCTATTGTCAAGTGCCTTTGCCTTTATTAAATTATCTCCAAATTCAATATAATCACTTTGAAATGAAGCATAATCTCCAATGTTTACATATTTTTCAGCATCTTCCTTAGATGTGGCGCCTATATCTATGTATAAGTCATCCATATCTAAGGCATTAATCCATTCCTTCTTTTTTTGCAGATGAATAGGTTTTGCACCAATAACACCATATACCTTATCTTTTCCTACATGAACTGATTTTGAAACCAATATACGTTTGTCAATACCACCAACTGTTATAAATTTTAAAAGTCCGGATGAATCTATATCGGTAATCAATAGTCCGACTTCATCCATATGAGCTGTAATCATCAACTTCTGAGAACTATTCAAGCCCTTTTTATAAGCGATTATATTTCCTAATCTATCAATTTTAATGCTGTCAGAATAACCTCTGATCTCATCCATTATTAAATCTCTTACTTCTTTTTCATTCCCTGACACACCTGAGCTTTCCGTTAATAATTTTAATAGCATAACAATCCCTCCAAATTTTCACTTGATACAGATGCTATAAAAAATGCTAATAGCTTTCCGGTGTCTTTAATATCTTTGATATCCACTACTTCAACAGATGTATGCATATATCTTAAAGGTACGGACAAAACCAATGAGGGTATGCCCTCTCTTGTAATTTGCATTGCTCTGGCATCCGTACCTGTAGGTCCCGGGCTAACTTCCATCTGATATGGTATATTATATTCCTTAGCTACTTCAACTAACTTTTTCCTCAAACCGGGATGTATATTTCCGCCTAGAGTAATCCCAGGCCCCTCTCCTAATTCAATTGAATTGGATTTATTCAGCTCAGGAGTCGTTCCGAATCCTACATCTACAGCTATTCCAATATCTGGGTTTATTTTGAAAGAAGATGTTAGTGCCCCTGCCATACTCACTTCCTCTTGTACTGTTGTAACCAAATATATGTCCGCTTCATGATCAATCTTAGATAACTCTTTAATGCATTCATATAAAACTAAAATCCCTGCTCTGTCATCTAATGCCTTACCTGAAACGCGATTGTTTTTTAATTCTATAAGATTACGTCTTACGGTAATAGTATCTCCGATGTTTATATACTTTTGAACTTCATCTTTAGATAAGCCAATATCAATTGTCATATCTTCCATTTTAATAGCCTTATCCTGCTCAGACTTTTCCTGTAGATGTGGTGGCTTTGAACCTATTACACCGAATAAATCTTTAGTTCCATGGACTACAACTTCTTGCCCTAAAATAGTTCTGGGATCAATACCTCCGATATTAGTAAATCTTATAAACCCGTTATCTTCAATATCTTTTACCATTAATCCGATTTCATCCATGTGCGCTGCCAGCATTATTTTAACATTATTTGATTGGCCTTTCTTAAATATAATAACATTACCTAATGCGTCTACTTTGATATCATCAGAAAATTTGTTAAAAGAATTTATTATGGAATCCTTAAGAGTATGTTCAAATCCCGAGACGCCATAATCATTTGATAATAATTCTAATAAAGCTTTTGTTTCCAATAATATGCCCCCCTTAAACTTATATATAATAGGGCTATAATGCTTTCATTATAACCCTTAAACTTTACTTGTTATTGTTAATTATATCTTCTACAGTTGTATCAAATTCTTCATTTTTAATTATTTCGTCATTTTTTTCTGGTTTAGTTTCTTCAATAACTTCTTCATCATCAGTGCTTTCATCTTTAGTACTTAAGCTTATTCTTCTGTCCTCATCATTTATTTCTATAACCTTTACTTTTATAATATCTCCGACCTTAAGCACATCAGATGGTTTGTTAACATGTTCCTTTGATATTTGCGAAACATGAAGTAAACCGTCAACACCTTCTTTTAACCTAATAAATGCACCAAAGTCCAATAGATTTACAACTTTTCCTTCTACAGTATCCCCTTCAGATACATTTCTTTTAAATATCTCCCATGGTTCTTCTAAGGTTTGTTTCAATCCCAGAGAAATTCTATTTTTTTCTTTATCCAAGGCTAAAATTTTAACCTCTACTTTGTCACCGACTTTTAACACATCCGAAGGATGCTTAACTCTAAGCCAAGACAAATCCGATATATGAATTAGACCGTCAACTCCACCTAAATCTACAAATGCACCAAAGTCAGTTAATCTTTGAACTACTCCTGTTACAATATCATCAACAACTAAATTTTCCCACAGTTCAGCTTTTTTAACTTCTAATTCCTCTTTTTCAACTTCTTTTCTAGACAATATAATTCTTTTTTTATTTCTATCAATATCGATGATCCTAACCATTAAATTTTTTCCTTTAAAACCATCTAGTTTTGAAACATAATTAACAGAAACATGTGATGCCGGTATAAAAGCATTTATTCCTTTGACTAAAGCTATTAAGCCACCTTTAACGACATTTATAACTTTACATTCTATAGTTTCTTTATTTTTAAAAATTTCTTCCAGATCATCCCAAACTTTTAAATCATCGACTCTTTTAATAGACAATACCACATTGCCTTCCCCGTCATCAAATTTCAGTACATATACATCTATCTCGTCTCCGACTTTATATGCTTCTTTTAGATTAATATTATCATCATTGGATGCTTCGCTTTTAGCTACTATTCCATCGCTTTTATAATTGATATTAATCATTAATTCATTTTCAGTAACATAGAGTATAGTTCCCTTTATTATGTCTCCTCTGTGGATTTTGGTGAAAGAGCTCTCAATCGCTTCCATCATTTCATCTTTATTTAGATTATCCATAGTTAATATAGCCTCCTTAATTAGCCAACTAGGTGTTGAGGCACCTGCTGTTATTCCTATTTTATTAAATTTTTGTATCTCTTGTAAAGATAAATCTTTTATTGTTTCAATATGATAAACATTATCGCAATATTTTCTACTTATTTCAACCAATTTTTGAGTATTTGAGCTGTGTTTTCCTCCTATCACAATCATAGCATTCACCATTTGAGCAACTTTTAAAGTAGATTCCTGCCTAATCTTTGTGGCATTACAAATGGTATTAAATACCTCTATATTGTTCGATTTTATTTCTACTATTGAAGTCAGTTTCTTAAATTTTTCCATTGTATTTGTTGTCTGTGAAACTAAGCAGACCCTGTCCAAATATGGAAGTTCATAAGCTTCATCTTCCGTATTAATAATATATGCCTTATTTTCGCAATAGCTGTTTATCCCAATTATTTCAGGATGATTTTTATCTCCTATTATTACTATATCATAACCTTTTTTACTAAATTGTTCAACTTTTTTATGAATAGATAAAACATATGGGCAAGTACAATCTACTAATTCTAAATTCATGTTCAAAATTTCTTCGCTTATGTCTTTGGAAAGACCATGGGACCTTATTATAATCTTTCCACTTTTTACATCATCTAAATTATATATTGTATGAAGTCCTTTATTTTCAAGATTTTCTACTGCTTGGTTATTGTGTATTAAAGGACCATAAGAATAAATTTCTTTTGTTTTGTCCTCTAATTCATGCAAAGTTTTCTCTACTGCTCTATTAACTCCAAAGCAGAAACCGGCATTTTCTGCTACTATAATTTCCATTTATTCTACCTCCATTCCATCATTAAGGATTTAATTCCCCTAATGCATAAATAGATTTCAATATATCTTTGCTAATATTTAAATATTCTTCATTATTAAGTTTTTTATTAAAATTATCTGATAGATCTATAGGATCTCCTATATTAATGTTAACTTTATTAAATACCTTATAGGTTCTTTTAATATAAATAGGCAATATCAATGATTTAGATTTTATGGCTAATAGTGAAATTCCGGCTTTTGTATTGCTTAAGTCCGGACTATCTACCCTTGTTCCTTCAGGAAATATGCCTAGTATCTTATTGGCTTTTAGAACTCGAAGTGCATTTTTAACAGCTGTTATATCTGAATCCTGTCTATCAACAGGAAAAGCTCCTAATTTTAAGAGTATAAATGAGAGAACTTTGTTTTTAAATAATTCCTTTTTAGCCATCCAATGAATTTGTTTTGGAAATGCTATAGATATGAGTACTGGATCCCAATTACTTCCATGGTTTGCACATATGATGAGCCTATCATCCATAGGTATATTATCTAAACCATTAACCTCAATTCTAAAAAATAACCTTAAGAAAAAACTTAATATTTTTCTTGCTATCTTGTAGAACATCTTAAATACCTCCTTTAACAATGGAGATAATACTATTAACACATTCATCAACAGTCATATTTGTAGTGTCCAGTACAAATGCGTCATCAGCTATTTTCAATGGAGATATTTCACGATTGCTGTCAATATCATCACGTTTTTTTATCTCATCAATTATTTGTACTAAGGTAATGTCTGTTTTTCCTTTTTCTTTTATCTCCTTATATCTTCGTCTGCCTCTTTCTTCTACAGAAGCAGTTATAAAAAATTTAAAATCAGCATTTGGTAAGACTACGGTTGTAATATCCCTACCATCCATTACTACAGACTTAGATTTAGCCATTTTTTGTTGTAATTTCACCATATTAAATCTTATTTCCTCTATAATGGCTATATATGATACATTATTATTAATAATGTTATCCCTTATTTCATTGTCAACTTGTTCACCATCTAGGTATATATGATTCTTAATAAAATCAATTTCAGTATTTTTGGAAATTTGAATTACATCATTTTTGTTTAATGGATTTAAATTATTCCTTAAAACTTTTAACGTTAATGCTCTATACATTGCTCCGGTATCAATATATTCGATATTCAACTTTTTACTTACCAATTTGGCTATGGTACTTTTGCCTGCACCGGCAGGTCCATCAATAGCTATTGAATATATCTTATTATTCATAACATCCCCCTAAAAAAGAATAACCACCTTTTGGTGGTTGATATTAGTCACGTAAATCAGGTCTCAGAATTTTAGCACCTTTTAGATAAATATGTTTTACATCTGCTTGATTTATATTCGAGTTATATAAAATCATTACTCTTATACATTTATCTAGGCTCCCTTCGACAACCATCTCATTAAAACACATCAAACCAGCATGTACAAATCCCAATTCCCTTGCAGCTTTAGCCGGAGCTACCTTATTTAGATCATTAGTTACTGTAAACAAAATACTAATGACCTTATCCGTTTCAATTTTATTTTCTTCTATAATCTTATGCAGAAGCTCCTTTGTATTATTCAACATACTCTCTGCAGTATTTTCTTCAACTGTCGTAGCGCCTCTAATCGAAATCATTTTAACATTTACACTTCCTTTAATCTTTAAAGTTATACTAATAAACGCTGCATATTTTAAAACAAGCACGTTAACTGTTTAATAATATTTTTATCTAGCTATAATTATATATTAAATTTGACAACTTAACAAGTATATTAATTATTATTAAACATTCATGCCGGCTATATAGCCGGTTGAATATGCAATTTGTAAATTATATCCCCCTGTTAAAGCATCTACATCCAATATTTCACCGGCAAAATACAAATTGGGTATTATTTTTGATTCCATAGTTGACGGATTAACTTCTTTTACACAAATCCCCCCGGATGTTATTATCGCTTCTTCAATTGGACGAAAATCTTTAAAATGCATTCTAAAGTTTTTTATCACACCAACTAAATTATTTCTTTCTTCTTTTGTTATTTGATTGACTTTTTTCTCCGGATATATATTAGAATATTTGATGATCCATGGTATTAATTTCTGGGGTAGCAAATCATTTAATGCATTTTTTAATTGTTTGTTATTATATAATTCAAAATCTCTTAAAATTCGGTTGTCAAGTTTTTCATTATCCAGTGCGGGCTTAAAATCAATTGTTAAACTTATATTTTTATATCGCTTATTAAGATGATTACTTATAGATAAAACAATAGGACCCGAAATGCCGTAGTGAGTAAATATCATATCCCCAAATTCATCACGGATTAATTTCTTCCCAGTATAAGCTTTTAATCGAACATTTTTTAAAGATAATCCCTGTAAATCCTTAAGCCAAGGTGCATCTATTTCCAATGGAACAAGTGATGGCTTCAATTCTACAATTGTGTGCCCAAAATTTTTGGCAAATTTATATCCATCTCCCGTGGATCCGGTTGCAGGATAAGATTTCCCTCCCGTTGTTAGTATTAATTTATCAAATAAAAACACGTCATTATTTGTTTTGACAACAAATTTATCTTCATTAAGATATATATCGATAACATCGGAATTTAATCTAAGTTTGACATTGCTTTTCTCTAAAAACCTAATAAATGCTTTAATAACATCACTTGACTTGTCGTTTTCAGGAAATACCCTATTTCCTCTTTCCACCTTTGTCCTTAAACCATTATCCCCTAATAATTTGATTATATCTCTATTTGTAAAGCTAAATAGGCTGGAGTAAAGAAAATTTTTATTCGTAATTATATTGTCAAAAAAAAGATCCATTGAAGAAGAATTAGTAATATTGCATCTTCCCTTACCTGTTATAAACAATTTTTTCCCCAATCTTTCATTTTTTTCTATAAGTATTACACTTTTCCCACATGAGCCTGCTGTGCCGGCTGCCATAATTCCTGCAGGTCCTCCTCCTATGACACCAATTAATTCATTCATTATATACCTCGCTTAATCATTAACAATTTTGTTTATTTAGTTATTATATCATATTATTGTGAAAATATATTATCATTTATGATAATATCAATTATGATATTTTATTGCAAAAATAAATAATAACTATTTTACTTCATTTTTACGAAAATTACTCATCATAAACGTCATGCTTTTTCCAAATAGATTCCAAGTTTTCAAAATAACTTGCCGTGGATTCTCCTTTTCTTGATCCCAAAGCTACTATAAGTGCATTTATTAAACTCATAGGAGCTACAAGTGAATCCACAAATGAAATCATATCGCTTTTTGCAATCAAGGGTACATCGGACTTTTGTGCAGCGGGAGAAAGAAGGCTGTCCGTTATACTTATAATTAAACATCCTTTATTCTTTGCATAATCAATTGCCTCTAAAGTTCTTTTTGAATATCTCGGATAAGTAATTACAATCAATACATCCCCTTTACCAGCCATGACTAATTGTTCAAATACGTCATTTGCTCCTTCGGATATAAGTTTAACATTATCAAATATAAAGTTTAAATAAAAAGATAGATATCCTGATAAAAAAGTAGAACTCCTCAAACCAATGATATTTATACGTCTGCTTTTAAGTATTAAATCAATTGCTTTGTTAAAATTTTCCGTATCTAATTCTTGAATTGTCTTTTTTATATTATCGATGTCCTTCTCCATCACCTTGCTCAACGCGTTTCCGTTCTCAGAGTAATCATTTAGAGACAACCTCTGTACAGTCGTTAACTTATGTTTTATAAGTTCTTGAAGTTCTTTTTGAAGTTCTCTATATCCCGAATATCCCAATGAATTTGCAAATCTTACTATCGTAGATTCACTTATGTTCAAAACTTCTCCGAGACTTGCTGCAGTCATAAATGCAGCTTTATCATAATTATTGATAATATAATCTGCTATAATTCTTTGCCCTTTACTGAGCTTATGAAAATTATTTTTTATGTTAGTAATAAGATTAGGTTTGGTATCTTTATTCATTCATATTCCCTTTCTAGTTTGCTATCAAAAATCCTTCTTGTAATGCCATTTTGTTTAAATTTTCTGTTCCCTTAGGAACTCTACCTAAAACAGCTTTCTTCAAAGAATCTTTATTTACAATTTTAGTTATTTCAAATAATGCACCCAATGCTATAATATTGGCTACCATTGGTTTTTTAAGTTTATCAGTTGCAGTATCTAATATGGGCAATTCATAAATATTGATATCATCCCTATTAGGTCTTTCTACCGAAGTATCTATTATCAAAATACCACCGGGTTTCAATGAATTTATATATTTATTACAAGCAACTTGTGTCAAGGAAAGTAAAATATCACATTCATTTACCTTCGGATATTTGATTTCAGATTTGCTGATTATGACCTCCGATTTACTGGCACCGTCTCTGGCTTCAGGTCCATAGGATTGGGATGTACTACATTCATGCCATCATAGAGCGCCGCTTCTGCCAATATTATTCCTGCCAGTATAAGTCCTTGTCCCCCAGATCCAGATAATCTCAATTCCACCCGATCCATATTAAGCCTCCTCTTATAAACTTTTAATTATTTTATCATACTCTTCAGTATATTCAGCCCTTTTATTATTATAAATTTCTCCAACAATAAATTTACCTATTTTCTTTTCCTTAGGTAATTTATTCCATGCTGATATGTTAATGGCGTTGTCCTTTAAATATGTAGTCATATCCACTACGCTGCCTTTTTTGTTCCTTCTTCCATAATATGTGGGGCAGATTGTTAATGCCTCAATAAAAGAAAAGCCTTTGTTTTTAATGCCATTTTCAATTTGTTTTTCTAATAATTTTGCCCCGTAAACTGTTCCTCTGGCTATAAATGAAGCTCCGGCTCCTTTAACTAAATCACAGAGGTCAAAATTAGCATCTATATTCCCATAAGGCGCAGTAGTTCCTTTCTCACCAGTAGGAGTAGTAGGCGAATATTGTCCCCCTGTCATACCATAGATATGGTTATTGTAAACTATAGTTGTAATATCAATATTTCTTCTTGCAGCATGTATCAAATGATTTCCCCCAATTGCAGCTGCATCACCATCACCAGTTATGACAATTACAGTAAGTTCCGGTTTTGATAATTTGATACCTGTTGCGAAAGCAAGAGCTCTGCCATGGGTCGTATGGAGGGTATTGAAGTCTAGATACCCTGATGCTCTAGAAGAACACCCTATACCTGATACTATGCAAACTTCATCTTTATTTAAATTCATATTATCAATTGCCTTAACTATGGCTCTTGTCACAATGCCATTGCCACAACCCGGACACCAAATATGAGGTAGGTTTTCTACTCTAAAATACTTTTCAACTAATTGACTAGGCATTTTGACCCTCCTTTACAAAAGAAACTATTTCATCAACCGTTATTAACTCTCCATTAACGCGTCCATATTTCTCAACTTTTGTATTCCCATGGGCAATACGATCTACCTCTAAAAAATACTGTCCAGCATTCATTTCTACAACTATCATCTTTTTTACACGTTTTGACAGCTCTAAAAGCTGCTTTTCCGGTGATGGCCAAATGGTAATAGGTCTAAATAACCCTATTTTATATCCATCATTTCTTAATCTATCAACTGCGGCTTTTGATGATCTTGCTGACGCTCCAAATGATACTATTAAAATGTCAGCATCATCCAATAGATAGTTCTCAAATTCTACTATATCATCTACATTATCTTCAATCTTATTAATCAATCTTCTAACTAATTCTTCTGCAATTTTTTCATTGCCGGATGGAAATCCGGTTTCATCATGAACAAGTCCTGTAACATGATATCTGTATCCTTCTCCAAAGTCAGGCATTTGTGGAACAATTTCACCATCTAATACTTTATAAGCTTTATATTCTTCGGGAGCACATGTAGGCTTTATCCTATCTATAATTTCAATTTTCTCATTCTCATCCATGAAAAATTTTTCTCTCATATGACCTATTACTTCATCCAATAACAAAATAACAGGAGTTCTAAATTTTTCTGCTAAATTGAATGCCCTGATAGTTTTATCATAGGTTTCTCTAACTGATGAAGGATATAAGGCTATAATTGAATGATCTCCATGAGTTCCCCATCTTGATTGCATTATGTCTCCTTGTGCCGGCGCTGTTGGTAAACCGGTACTCGGACCTCCTCTTTGAACATTGACGACTACACATGGTATCTCAGCCATCAACGCATATCCAATACTCTCTTGTTTTAAGCTGAATCCGGGACCAGAAGTTGCTGTCATTGATTTGACACCTGTTAAGGCTGCTCCTATTGCAGCAGATATCCCTGCAATTTCATCTTCCATTTGAATAAATTTTCCGCCCACCTTAGGTAATTCAACAGCAGACAGTTCCGCTATTTCTGTGGATGGAGTGATAGGGTAACCAGAAAAAAATCTCATACCTGCTTTTAAAGCTCCTTGAACACATGCCTCATTCCCTTGCATTAATTTAGCTTTCATCTTTTACCTCCCAAATATATAGCAAAATCAGGACATCTGAGTTCACATTGCCCACACTGTATGCATGAATCAAAGTCTTCAATTTTAACTTTCCCGTCCTTTAAAATTAAAACACTTTTAGGACAGAAAGCAACACATATACCGCAGCCTTTGCACCATTCTTTTATTACAGTAAGAGATTTTTCTTTACCTACCGGCATAATGCTCCCCCCTTATAATTATAACTAGATGATATCAAAATACATTGTCATATGCAAGAATCTTAAACAGGATAAACCTTATTTTCTGAATCCAGCAAATTTGAATCTAAGCCATATTTCTTAGCTTGTCGTAACTTAAAATATCCTAATGCCACCTGAGGAAATAACGCATAGGTAAGAACATCTTCATCTTGTTCAATATATTCTTTTATTTCTTCTTTATATTTATCCAGTTGAGGCTCCAATAAGTCAGCCGGTCGCCCAGTAAAGATTTGTTCATCACCAATAATCTTCTTTCTGATCTCGTCAGAAATTGGTACAGTAGGTTTCCCATAAAGTCCTCTTACATAATTTTTAGCTTCATTTGGTACCATTTTATATCTTTCTCCCATAATTACGTTAAATACAGCCTGAGTACCTACCATTTGACTCATCGGAGTTACTAATGGAGGATATCCAAAATCTTCACGTACCTTAGGGACTTCTTTTAATACTTCTTCGTACTTGTCCTCTTTTCCTTGGCTCTTTAATTGTGATAATAAATTTGACAACATTCCCCCGGGTACTTGATATTTTAATGTATTTATATCTACGTTTAAGACTTTCTCATTTAATAAACCGTCACTTAAATATTTATTTCTAAGACTCTTAAAATATTCAGAAATTTCCATTAAAAGTTCAAAGTCCAGATCAGGGTAATATTTACTTCCGCTTAGTGAAGCTATCATAGGTTCTGTAGCAGGTTGACTTGTACCATTTCCAAGAGGAGATATTGCAGTATCAATTATATCTGCTCCCGCCTCTATTGCTTTCATATAAGTTTGATTAGCAACTCCACTGGTAAAATGTGAATGGATCTCTATGGGTACAGTAACTACCTTCTTTAATTCCCTTACCAATTCTTCAGCAGGATATGGTAATAAAATTCCAGACATATCTTTTATACAAATGGAATCTACACCCATAGATTCCATTTCTTTAGCAAGGTTTACATAATATTTTGTATCATGCACAGGACTTATCGTATATGATATGGCTCCTTGAGCATGCGCTCCATATTTTTTAGTAGCTTCTATTGAAGTTTTTATATTCCTTAAATCATTAAGCGCATCAAATACCCTTATTATATCTATTCCATTTTCAATAGATTTTTTCACAAATTCTTCAACTACATCATCAGGATAATGTTTATATCCTAAAAGATTTTGACCTCTTAAAAGCATTTGTAATTTAGTATTTTTAAAGGATTTTCTTAAAATCCTTAACCGCTCCCAAGGATCCTCATTTAAAAACCTAAGGCATGTATCAAAGGTGGCGCCTCCCCATACCTCTAATGCATGAAATCCTACTTTGTCCATTTTTTCAGCAATAGGTACCATTTCTTCAGTTTTCATCCTAGTTGCGATTAAAGATTGATGAGCATCTCTAAACACTGTTTCAGTAATCTTTACCTTACTCATTAAAAAACCTCCTCTAATTAGATTTTTCTATTGCGTACAACATAGGTGGATTATTTATTTGATTTATAAAATCAAATTTTAATGCATTAAATTCTTTCTGATTTAATGATATCAACAAGCTTTCTATAGCATCCTTTTCAGAGTTTCCGCCTTCATGTCCTGTATAAACGGTTAAAAGGATTAATCCATTCTTATTAATTAACTTTAATGCCTGTTTTAGACTCTTTATGGTACTTGTTTCGTTAGTCTTGATGCTCTTATCACCCCTTGGCAAATATCCTAGATTATATATAATAAAATCCAATCCTTCACTTATATATTTAATAATATTTTCATGGCTGTCTTTAATCAAATTTACTCTGTCATATAAATTGAATCCGATTAATTTTTCCTTTGTTCTTTCCAATGCAATATCCTGAATATCAAATCCATATACCTTTCCACTCTCACCAACAAGCTCTGCTAATATAACGGTATCATTTCCATTACCTACGGTACAATCTAAAACTCTGTATCCATTTTTAATATAATTTTTCATAATATTTTTAACTATTACATTTGTATTTACTATATCTTTATATTTCATTATAATCTCACCATTAAAATATTTATCGTTGAACATATCATATCTATAAAGAATTTAGATATTTGATTTCTTCATCATTTAAATATCTCCAATTTCCTACATCAAGACCTCCCAGTTGAATTTCCCCTATGGATATTCTTTTCATTTTCTTTACAGGGTGATTAATTGCTTCACACATTTTTTTTACCTGTCTATTTCGTCCTTCATGTATTTTTATATCTAAAATACTGTCAGTGTCAAAGTTTTTCAAAATCTTTATACCAGCTTTGGCAGTCTTTCTTCCATCAATAAACAAACCGTTTCTTAATTTTTCCAATTCAGCTTTGTTCGGAGTTCCTTTTACAACTACAATATATCGTTTTTCAATTTTTTTGCTAGGATGCATGAGTTTATAAGCAATATCTCCATCATTAGTTAGAAGAATTAATCCGGTCGTATCTGCATCTAATCTGCCTACAGGATAAATCCTTTCATTAACACCCTCAATTAGATCGGTTACTATTCGTCTATCTTTATCATCCTTTGAAGTAGTTATAAATCCTAAGGGCTTATTTAACATTATATAAACTTTCTTTAATTCTATGCTGATTTTTTTATCGTCTACCTTAACTATATCTTCATGAAGATCGATTTTTGTGCCCAGTTCAGTTATGATTTTATTGTTTACTTTAACCTGACCATTCTTAATTAGTTCCTCAGATTTTCTTCGTGATGCAACTCCACATGAGGCCATATATTTTTGTAATCTCATCAATTTATCCCTCCATATTCTAGTTTAATTCTAACCTTTTTTATGGAATTTGTAAATTAGAATGGGGTTTAATTGTTTTCTTCTTTAAAATGTTGTTTAAATAACCGTTTAAAAAAAGATTCTTTTAATATGTCATATTTAGCTATTAATTTATCTTTTCTAATTAATTGACCATTTAAATAAACTTCCACTGAGCCTAACTCTGTTCCCTTTAATATTGGGGCTTCCACAGTTTCATCGGTTCTTACGGATATTTTGATATTATTTTTCTCTCCATCCTGCATCGGATAAAAGAAATCGTTTTTAGGTACTAACGGTAATTTGTCCTTTTTTCCTTTCAATACGCTTATTTGCGTAATCAATTGATCTTTTAAATATATAGGATAAAGTGAATAATTTTCAAATCCATAGTCCATCAATGAGTAAGCATCGTTAAACCAATTGTAGTCTTTCAGTGTTACGGCTATCAGGCGCATATTATTTCTACTGGCGCTTGCTACTAAACATCTTCCGGCATCTGAAGTATATCCTATTTTTACTCCATCTCCACCATTATAATCCCAAAGTGTCTTGTTTTTATTGACAAAATAATCATATTCCCTTTCATTCTTAACTCTATAACTTTTGCTCTTAACAACCTCCTCAAATTTTTCATTATTAAATGCATATCTAGCAATTAAAGCCAGATCATAAGCGGTTGAATAGTGATTATCATCATGAAGTCCATGTGGATTGGTAAAATGGGTATTAATTGCACCAATCTCCTTAGTCTTTTTATTCATCAATTTAACAAATTCTTCTTCGCTTCCGCTAATATGATTTGCTATAGCAACTGCTGAGTCATTCCCGGATCTTAACATTAAGCCATATGTCAAATCTTCAAGCTTAATCCTTTCTCCCTCTTTAAGATAAATACTTGATCCCCCTACATTTACATCATTCTTGAAAATTTTTATTTCCTCATCCATAACTCCTTGTTCAATAGCTAAGATTGCAGTCATTATCTTAGTAGTACTAGCCATAGGCAACTTAACATTTGAATTCTTTTCAACTAATACTCTTCCCGATTTTTCTTCTATTAAAATATAATTTTGTCCATCTAAATTCAAATCCTCTCCATAAGATAGACAAGGAATAAACATAATTAAGACTAATAATAAGATTGATTTTTTCATAACTCTTCGCCTCGTATAATATGTTTAGAACAACTTTTTAAGTGTTCTAAACATTAATTTATTTTTGCAAATTGCATTAATAAAGAACTACCCTTTATGACTGTCAAATCTGTTAAGCAAATACTTGT
>NZ_JACRTG010000010.1 GCF_014385195.1 Paratissierella segnis | reverse complement strand
TAGTAACTCAAATTATAACAGAAAATAGGGGGTCATTGTTTTTATTTTATAAAAAACTCTGTAACCCTTGATAATATAAGGCTTTAATAAAAAAAGAGGGGTGTCTTATTGACACTACCTTGTTATATAAAGGGGAAAGACTATGAATGAAAAGACAAAAAGCTCAAACAAAAAATTTAAATTATTTTTAATAACGTTCATTTTGCTTGGATTTATTTTCATGAAGGAAGAAAATCAACAAAAATTCATAAGTTTTTTTGATTCTATAAATTCTGGAAGTGAAAAGACTATCATTTTTAATAATAAATATGATTCAGATGATGATGAAAAATTATTATTCTTCAATGACTCTATAATAAAATGGAATGAAAATAATATCTCTTTTTTAGATTTAAAGGGCGATATCATATGGAACAAAGAATTTAACTTTACACAACCGGAGGTATTAGCCTTTGAAAAAAATATCTATGCAATAGATAAAGAATCCGGGAACATATATGTTTTGGATAATAAAGGCTATACTATCCATAGGATAGAACTTAATATGCCTATTTTTAACTTGAAGGAAGTAAATGATAATATAATGATTCATGTTAAAACGGATGATATGGAAAAGATAAAAATTTTAGATAAGGATGGGAAAGAAGTCATAGAGACGGATCAAAAGAATATACTTACCTATTCAATTAACGACAAAAATTCTAAATACATGCTGTCTTCATTGGAATTGAATAAAAGTATTAAATCTATTGCAAAAATATATTCTATTACGGGGGAAGGATTGGAAAATTTTAATTTTAACGATGAAGTAATTATATTCACACAATTCATTAACAATAAAATTCTAATAGCTACTGATAAATCCCTATATTTGGTTGGTAATAATGATGTAATATGGTCTAAAGAATATCCGCTTATAAAGGATATTTTAATTAATAAAGAAAAGATATATTTATTATATGGGGATAATTTAGAGATTATTAAATTGAATGGGGAAACGGAAAAGAAGACTACTTTTGGCATTGAATACAAAAAAATAGTTCAATTACAAAATTATATCTGTTTATATGGAAATAAAGATATATTAATTTTAAATAACGGTGAAGAAATGATAAGCTATAAGACAGATGAAGATATTTTAGATATAAAGGGTACAAACAAACTAGTGGCTATTCGATATTTAGACGGTTTGGAAATATATGATATAATTGATAAAGAGCAAATAAAGGAGGATGATAATCATGAAAATTGAAGTTGACGCCAGAAAAATGGAGTGTCCAAAGCCGGTTATAATGACAAAGAAAGAATTGGATAAAATTGGAAGCGGGACTATTGTAACTATAGTTGACAATGAAGTAGCTAAAGAAAATGTATCTAAATTGGCAGGCAGTTTAGGATTACCATATTCGGTTGATAAAATTAATGACAACGAATTTTATATCAATATAATAAAAGGGGAAGAAGAAACACTGAATGAAAATCCTCAAGTTGTACCGGAAAGACTTAAGGATTTGGTAGTAGCCATAAGTTCTGATACAATGGGCAAGGGGGAGGAAGAATTAGGTAAGATCCTTATAAAATCTTTTATCTATACGGTAAGTGAGTCTTCACCATATCCAAGCTGTATGGTCTTTTACAACAGAGGAGTATTTTTAACTATCGAAGACAGTCCTGTATTGGAGGATTTAAAAAAATTGGCAGATAAAGGTGTAGAGATTATATCTTGTGGCACGTGCTTGGATTATTATCATCTAAAAGAAAAACTTGGGATAGGCAATATATCAAACATGTATACTATTTATGAAAAATTGAGCGATTCAAAAAATAATATAACAATAGGATAGGAAATTAATGATGGAAATTGATCAATTCGGTATAGTAACATTTAATTCCACTCATCACGCCATAAAAGGGGAAAGTGCATTTAAATCAAGTAATATGGCTTTTAAAACTATACCTACACCAAGGGAAATTACTTTAAGCTGTGGCTTATCTATTAGATTTGATCTTAATGATTTAGAAAAAGTTAAAAAGTTAGTAGAGGATGGAGATTTATCAATTAAGGGAATATATAAGTATATAAGGGACGAGAATGGTTCTAGATTGGAAAAGATATTGTAGGTGAATAAATTGTTGAATTTTAATATTTTTCTTAATGATCATGGAGATTTAAATGTTTTGGGGAAATTAGCGAAAATAGTGCTAATACTGGTAAGCATATGGTTTATAACCAATGTTGTAGATAAGATAATAGATAAGGCAATAAGTAATAAAAAACTGACAAAGCTTTATACTAATGATAAGCGCATAAATACCGTAGCAGGAATTCTTAAAAAGACAGTAAAAATTATACTTTATTTTATAGGGAGTATGATAATCTTAGAAATGTTTAATATAAATACTACTTCTATATTGGCAACAGCAGGTATTGGAGGTCTTGCAGTAGGTTTTGGCGCGCAATCCCTGGTAAAGGATTTAATCACAGGATTCTTTATTCTATCTGAAGACCAATATGCTATAGGAGACTATGTGAAAATAGGAGATTATGAGGGTATAGTTGAAGAACTTGGGCTTAGGGTTACAAAACTTAGAGATTTTACCGGTGATCTTCATATTATACCCAATAGCAGCATTCAAATAGTTTCCAATAGAACTAGAGGATCAATGAGGGCTATGGTAAAGGTGTCTGTTTCCTATGATGAAAATATAGATAGAGTGGTAAAGATACTTGAAGATGTATGCTTGGATATAAAGAAGAATAATACTTTGATTGTGGAAGGACCAACAATACTGGGAGTAACGGATTTGGGTGAATATAAGGTGGACATAACGATAATCGCGAAATCACAGCCTATGGAGCAATGGGCTGTTGAAAGGGAGATTAGAAAAAAGGTTAAAGAAGCATTTGATAAAGAAAATATAGAAATTCCATATCCTAAGGGAATAATCTATGGAGGAAGTGAAAAATGATTTTAAAATATGATGTTGGCGATATAATAACATTGAAGAAGGGGCATCCTTGCGGAGAAAACAAATGGGAAATCTTAAGAACAGGGGTAGATATTAAACTTAAGTGTCTAGGATGCGATAGACAAATATGGATACCAAGAATAGAATTTGAAAGGAAGGTAAGAAGAATATTAGTCAATGATAAATGGATAAGTATAATTCATTATAAAGGTAAAGATGGAGAGGAAGCTGATTTAGATTAAGCTTCTTTTTTTTAAAATATTTTGGACACTTTTACCTTCTCAATCGTTATATAAGTGAAAGCATAAAAAATAGGATTGGGAGGTTTTAAAGGTGTTCAATGATATTATAGACTATGATAAGATTAAAATGATACAGCAAGAAAACATTTCAGAAGAAGAAAGAGGCATAAAAGAATATCTTAGATTAGAGTATAGATGGCTTAGAGATATAAAATAATAAGGATTAAGCAGGTGGAGGTGGTAGTATTAATGTTTATTTAATATATGAAAAATATAATAAAGAGCTTTTAGCTTATGCAAGATCCATTACTCAAAATCAAGATAGGGCCTTTGATATTGTGCAGGATGCATATTTAAAAGCAATAGAGAATGAAAATGTTTTTGAATTTATGAATGAATATCAAATTAAAGGATGGTTTTTTGTAACTATAAAAAATAAAAATATCGATTATATTAGGAAACATAGTAAAATCCTCTCCCTGATAGAATATGAAAACATCGTGGATACAGAAGACTTCGAAGAAAATATAGCTATGAAAGAGTTATTATCTAAGTTACCGGGAAAATACAAGGATGTTTTATATCTGAAATATTTTCATGGTTTAAATAGCAAAGAGATTGGGAAAAGATTGGGGATATCCCCTTCAACTGTCAGGTCTCAATTGAGCACTTCACTGAAGTTATTAAAAAAAAATCTATAGGAGGTATAAAAACATGGCAAAGGTTATGAATATAGGCGTACTGGATGTAGTGGATATAAAGGAGGAGTTAGCAAAAGAAATAACGGAATTGCAGAATATAGGGTTATTAATTGAAAGCGATAAATCACAAGCACTACTCGGGAATTGTAAAAAAACTAATATTGGATTTACATTAAAGATGTCTTCAGATGCAAAGATTATATTAAAAAACGGCGAAGTAAAATTAGATAATGACTTCTTAACAGGTCTTTTAGATCCGGTTATATTTTTAGTAAACGGTAATATGATAATCAAAGGTGATGTAGACATTAAACTATTTGATGAGAAAGTTTATAAGATATTGTTAAATGGAGTTTTAGAATGTCCAAAGAAATTAAAGGGAATTGTAGAATTAAAATCTACCATAAATGGCATGACAAATTATTACAGCAGCGATTATAAGTATTTTTCAAATAATGTTCGCCTAAACAATAGATTCTTAAAAGGGTTAAAAGCTAATTCTAAATTATCATTTAATACATTGATGATTGTTGATGAGATAGATTTGAACTTATTTAGGGAAAAGATATCTAACATTGAGATCCTCAACAAACTAATTTTATTGGATGAATATGAGGATAATATTTTAGAGTATGTTAACGATTATTATGAAGTAAACTTGGTAATAATACCAAAAGGTAAAAATGGAATTAAATATTTTGATAAAGATATAAGGATAGATGACAATTTTATTAAGAAATTAGACAATGATGTTTTGTATGTTGATGGGGATGTAGAAATATACCTCAAAGAGGATTTAGAGATTAATAAATATATTAAGTATTTAATTTCCGATTCCGTAATATGTAATGAAAAATGTTTTACACAAATTAACGATATATTGGCTGATGATGTTAAAGTGGAGATTATCGAAGGTAAGTTAATAAAGAATAACGGTAAAATGAATTTATCTCCGGAATTTGATGAGAAGGTAACGATTAAGAATATGGGCAAAATCGTCATAGATGAAGATGTAAATGAAAATAATTTTAACGAAATGGTATCGGAAATAATAAATTATGGAGCCATAGCGGTATCAAAGGATAAAATGTCATTAGTAAAAAATAAGGTAAATAAGAACTATGGGAATGTAAAAGAATTAATAAGGGAAGAAGAGGAAGACAAAGAAAATCTGGATGAAGATGTATTATATAATAGTATTGGGGAACTAAAACTCTAGACTAAAAGAACCATTAAGCGGATGCCTAATGGTTCTTTCAATTATTTAGCACTCTCTGTAACCAAACATACCACAGTTGCAGAATAGTATTACTAATAGTAAGAAAAAGAATAGTAAAGAACTATCTACTTCACCACATTCTCCTCTTCTTCCACCAAATAAGTTTCCCATATCTACACCTCCATTAATTTTGAGAGATTTCTCTCATTATAAGATATGCAGATGTTCTAACTGTTGTTAATAAATTACTTATATAAATCAAAATCGTATTTAGATTATGTTAGAATATAAATATTTAAATGCTGGTGACTTATATGGGCGTTTAAGGTATTATAATATTAGGTAGATAATATTATGAAGGGGGAGATAATATGAAGGACTTTACTTTACACATTCCAACAAAAATAATATTCGGCAAAGATGCAATCAAAAAGTTAGGAGATCAAATAAAAGGAAATTACAACAAAGTTTTGCTTCACTATGGCGGTGGGAGTATAAAGAAATCAGGATTATATAATGATGTGGTGAGAATATTGAAAGATAATGACTGCGAAATCTTTGAACTTTCCGGGGTTGAACCAAATCCAAAGTTGGGGTTAGTTCGAAAAGGTGTTCAGATGGCAAAAGAAAATGAGATAGATTTAATTCTGGCAGTAGGCGGCGGAAGTGCAATAGACTCAGCAAAGGCTATCGGTATTGGAGCTTTGTATGATGGGGATGTATGGGATTTTTATAGCGGTAAACTTGAACCTGAAATTACAATTCCGGTAGGTGTAGTACTGACATTACCGGCTACGGGCAGTGAAGCAAGCAGAGGAAGTGTAATTACCAATGAAGATGGATTATATAAACGTTCTACAGGCGGAGACTTTATGAGACCGGTATTTGCTATTATGGATCCAACTTATACATTGACATTGCCAACAAAACAAACCTTTGCAGGGATTATGGATATTATGGCTCATATATTTGAGAGATACTTTACCCAAACTCCCCACGTAAACTTAACTGATAGTTTATGTGAAGGAACCTTAAAAACTGTAATACAGAATGCATATATCATAAAAGAAGATTCCCAAAATTATGATGCAAGAGCAGAAATTATGTTTGCCGGTACAATTGCCCACAATGGATTGTTGGGAGTGGGGAGAGAAGAGGATTGGTCAAGTCATGATATTGGTCATGAAATAAGTGCACTTTATGGCACAACCCATGGCGAAACATTGTCTATTATATTTCCAGCATGGATGAAGTACGTTTATAAAGAAAATGTAGACAGATTTGTTCAATTTGCTACAAAGGTATTTGATGTTTCTGAAGCTGAAATGGACAAGGATGAAATTGCAATAGAAGGAATCAAAAGACTTGAAGGTTTTATTTCTGATATAGGATTGCCTAAATCCTTTACTGAAGCTAATTTACCTACTGATAAAATTGATTTAATGGCAGAAAAAGCAACAGAAGATGGACCATTAGGAAACTTTAAAAAGCTATATAAAGATGATGTTATAAAAATATATAAATTAGCAAAGTAAAGTCTAGTAAGATTAATGGCAGCATAGATATAGACAATTGACACATATATAAAAATAGTATAATATTATAATTAGCACTCATAAGTATTGAGTGCTAATTACTATTTTATGATTAAGGAGAAGGTGTCTTATGGAAAAAAAAGAATTTAGAGCGGAATCCAAACGGTTGTTGGATTTAATGATTAACTCAATTTACACAAACAAAGAGATATTCTTAAGAGAACTGATATCTAATGCCAGTGACGCAATAGATAAAATGTATTATAAGGCATTAACTGACGAGAGCTTATCCTTCAATAAGGAAGATTATTTTATTAGGATTAACGTTGACAAGGAAAATAGAACTTTAACGGTTTCAGATACCGGTATAGGTATGACAAAAGAAGAACTGGAAGATAATTTAGGTATTATAGCGCAAAGTGGATCCTTTGACTTCAAAAAGGAAAATGAAGTAAAAGACGGATTTGATATTATTGGACAATTTGGAGTAGGCTTTTATTCAGCTTTTATGGTATCTGACAAGGTTACTGTAATTACAAAAGCCTATGGCGACAGCAATGCTTATAAATGGGAATCTGAAGGAGCAGATGGCTATACTATTGATTTAGCTGAAAAGGAACATACCGGAACAGATATAATATTGAAATTAAAAGAAAATACTGAAGATGAAAGTTATGATGAGTATTTAGAGGAATATAGACTTCAAGGTATTATCAAGAGATATTCTGATTTTATAAGATACCCTATAAAGATGGATATAACAAGTAATAAACTGAAGGAAGGCTCAGAGGATGAATATGAAGAGGTAAAGGAAGAAAAGACTATAAATAGCATGATCCCTATCTGGAGAAAGAATAAAAATGAATTAACAGATGAAGATTATGAAAAATTTTACTCTGAAAAGCATTTTGGGTTTGAGAAACCCCTTAAATATATTCATATGAGTGTAGATGGTGTTATCAGATATGATGCAATTCTCTATATACCCGGGGAAACCCCATATGACTTTTATACCAAAGAGTATGAAAAAGGTCTTGAATTGTATTCAAGCGGTGTACTTATAATGAATAAATGTGCTGATCTTCTGCCGGACTATTTTGGCTTTGTAAAAGGAATAGTGGATTCTGAGGATTTGTCATTGAATATCTCCAGAGAGATGCTGCAGCATGACAGGCAATTGAAATTGATTGCTAAGAAGATTAGAGAAAAAATCAAAGATGAATTATTAAATCTATTGAAAAATGACAGAGAAAAATATGAAAAATTCTTTGAGAACTTCGGGAAGCAACTAAAATTTGGCGTCTATAGTGAATTTGGAATGAATAGGGATATTCTGGAAGATCTATTGTTATTCTATTCGTCCAATGAAAAGAAGCTGATTACTCTGGAGGAATATGTAGACAGAATGAAAGAAGACCAAAAATATATTTATTATGCTACAGGTGAATCCATACAAAGAATAGATAAACTACCGCAAGTAGATTTTGTTAAGGAAAAGGATTATGAAATACTTTATCTAACTGATGATGTAGATGAATTTGCCATAAAGGTACTCACTAAGTATAAGGAAAAGGAATTTAAATCCGTGTCATCAAGTGATTTGGAATTGGATAATGAAAGCGAAAAGGAAGAAAAGCAGGACGACGATGAAGAATTGATAAATTCCATGAAAAAAATACTTTCAGGCAAGGTTAAGGATGTTAGATTTACAAAAAAACTAAAAGATCATCCTGTATATTTGGCCTCCGAAGGAGATTTATCCATTGAGATGGAAAAAGTATTGAATCAAATGCCTAATAATCCAAATTTAAAAGCGGAAAAGATTCTGGAGATAAACGCAAATCATAATGTCTATAATAGATTAAAATCCGCATTTGAAAATGATGAGGATAATTTGGAACTTTATACAAACCTTCTATATAATCAAGCTTTGTTGATTGAAGGATTGCCAATAGAAGATCCGGTTGAATTTACAAATAATATATGGAAGTTATTGTAATACAAGAACAGGGGTCAAATTTGACCTCTGTTGTTTCAACGGTACAGTTCTAACAGGTAGTTGATTTTAGTGAAAAAATTTAAGGAGGGGTATTGTGATAAGACAGGATAGAGACTTAGCGTTCATGCTGCAATTTGAAAATATTGCTTGGTATGAATCAGGTAAGGTTAGAATCTTAGACAGAAGAGTATATCCCAGAGAAGTAAGATATGAAATTTGCAATAATCATAAAGAGGTAGCTCAAGCCATTAGCGATATGGTTACTCAAAGTGCAGGACCTTTTGTTGCTGCAGGTATGGGTATGGCACTTGCGGCATATGAATCCCAAAATATGAATTCAAAGGATATGTGGGCATACTTAAATACAGCTGCTGAAACTATATCGACTTCCAGACCTACTACTGTGAAACGTATGAGATTGATAGTAAACGGATGTTTAGAGGCAGCAAGAGAAGCTATGGACAGGGGTTTAAAAGCTGATGAAGCGATATTTGAACATACTTTAGAATACAACAACAATAGATATTTTAGAGTTGGTAAGGTGGCTGAGTATCTTGCTGATATGTTTCCGAAAAACGGAACTATAATGACTCAATGTTTTGGCGAAACTATAGTCGGGCTTATGTTAAAAGAAGCCAAAAAAAGGGGCAATGAAATAAAATTGATTGTTCCGGAGACCAGACCATATTTTCAAGGAGCAAGGCTCACTGCAAGCGTTGCTTATGATCAAGGTTTTGACGTAACAGTAATTACTGATAATATGCCTGCCTATGTGATTGATAAGAAAAAAGTGGATTTATTCACATCGGCTGCAGATGCAATTTGTATGGATGGTTATATTGTAAATAAAGTAGGAACATTTCAAATAGCAATAGTAGCGAAATATATGGGGATTCCATATTTTGTGACAGGAACACCTGATAAAGATCATGATAAGGTATCTGGTGTAACTATAGAGGAAAGGGATGGAGATTTTGTATTACAGGCAATGGGTGTAAAAACCGCAATGGATGGAGTAAAAGGGTATTATCCGTCTTTTGATATTACACCTCCCCATTTGGTTTCAGGAGTCGTAACAGATAAGGGGATATATTCTCCTTATGATTTGAATAGGTATTATGATGGAAATACGAAAGTTGAACTGATTATTTAATTATATTGGGAACAATATTTCTATTTCTGTACCTTTATTTTCTTCACTTATTAGATTTATAATACCGTTATGGAATTCAACTATGTGTTTTACTATGGACAGTCCCAGACCGGAGCCTTGTATTCTTTTAGATCTGCTCTTGTCGACCCTATAGAAACGTTCAAATACCCTATTTTGATCCGCTTTGGGAATTCCTATACCTGTATCTTTTATACTAAATGAAAGGTAGTCGTTGGATTTATCAATTGATATATCGACTTTACCGTTTTCTTTATTATATTTAATCCCATTATCCAAGAGATTAAATATTAAATCCTCTATCATTCTCTTATTGCCGCGAAAGGTGAGGTGCTGTCCTGAAAGGTTTAGGGTAATATTTTTTTCCATAGCCCTAAATCTTAATTGGGATACAATCTTTTCTGTTATCTCATAGATATCCAAAGATTCAAAATTGGCTTCAAAGGTCTTTTCATCCAAATGGGATAGATTTATAATTGAGTCTATTAAATCTAAAAGTCTGCTTCCTTCCTTATGAATAATATTTGCAAATTTAACGATTTCTTCATCTTTTGCCATGCCGCTTGCAATCATTTCAGCAAATCCGTTGATTGAGGTAAGAGGTGTTTTTAATTCATGTGATACATTTGCAGTAAATTCACTGCGGGTTTTTTCAGCTTCTTTTATCCTTTGATGGGCAAATTCGATGTCCTTTTTCTGGATAGCAATTGTTTTGATAAAAGGTCTCAATTCTTCATATATATTTTCTTCACTTAACTCTTCACCGGACTCTATATTCTGAGTACTTTGATAAGCTTTTTCCATTGGTTCAATTATTTTAGAAGCTAAATAGTAGGAAAGGATGTATAAAAGGATTAGTATAAATATAATTGAGCCTATTAAGGCGGGCAAAGTTTTAATAATTTTTAAATCATAAAAATAAAAAGATATAAAAGCCAAAACGATAGAGGTTATAATAGTAGCTATTGTTGCAATTAAAGCAAGATTATAATAGATTTTACGTTTCACACTTTACCTCCCTTACGAATCCAGTTTTATCTTATAACCGACATTTCTGATAGTTTGGATGAGCTCTCCTGCTGTTCCAAGCTTTAGTCGCAATGTTCTGATATGAACATCAACAGTTCTACTTTCTCCTTCGTAATCAAAACCCCATACCTCATTCATGATCTGTTCACGGGACAATACTAGATTTTTATTTCTCATTAAATAATGCAAAAGTTCATATTCCTTAAAGGTTAAGATGATTTCTTTTTCATCGACTGTAACTAAATGTTTTTTATTATCTATGCATAAATCATCAATACATATTTTATTTGTATTTTCCTCTATTTTTTTTACTCTCCTCAATACAGCTTTTATTCTTGAGATTAGTTCCAAAACACCAAAAGGTTTTTCAATATAATCATCTGCTCCCATATCCAGACTTTTAACTTTATCGAATTCACCGGTCTTTGATGTAACCATAATCACAGGGATACTCTCCGTTTTAGGATTTGACTTCAATTTTTTTAAAATTAAATACCCATCGTCTCCCGGCAGCATAATATCCAGTAAGATAAGATCAGGGGAAGCAGATGAAAGACATTCATAAAACATACTGGCGTCTTCAAAACCCATGGCTTCAAACCCACTATTATTCAAGGCGTACAATACTAGTTCCCTTATATTTTCATCATCTTCTATACAGTAGATTAAAGACATATAATCAACTCCTAATCTGCCACATCTTTGTTATAATGTTCACCCTTAATGGCGAAGTATACCCATTCTGCAATGTTTTGAGCATGATCTCCTATTCTTTCAAAATATTTTGCAATCATTAAAAGATCAATTGCTTGCTCTCCATAATCAATATTATCCCTCAGGTGTTGAATAAGTTCATTTTTTATTATGTCAAATAGCTCATCTACTACATCATCATAAGCGATAACATCTATTACAAGCTCCAAATCTCTCTTAACAAATGCATCTATGCTTTCTTTGACCATTTTTATAGTAGCTTCAGCCATTTGCGGTATATGGATTAATTCCTTAATATAGGTTTCATTTACTAGTCTAATAGTTATCTCGGAAATATCAGATGCTTGATCTCCAATTCTTTCCATATCGGTTATCATTTTTAATGCAGAGGAAATCAGTCTCAAATCCCTTGCAACAGGCTGTTGTAGCAATAAAAGCTTTAAGCATCTACTTTCAATTGCCTTTTCCATATCATTGATTTCTCTGTCGCCTTCTACAACCCTCCTAGCAAGATCGATATTTTTTTGGGTCAAAGCACATACCGCAGCTTCAATGGAGCTTTCTATTAAATTACCCATTTCTATAAGTTCATTATTAAGTAAATCTAGTTCTTTGTCAAATTTATTTCTCATTTTTACCATCCTTTTAATATTTTATTAACCAAATCTTCCGGTTATATAGTCTTCCGTTCGTTTGTTTTTAGGAAGTGTAAAGAGCTTTTCAGTATCGTCAAATTCTACAATCTCTCCGCTTAAAAAGAAAGCTGTCTTGTCGGAAATCCTTGTGGCTTGCTGCATATTATGTGTAACTATTACAATTGTGTAATTTTTTTTAAGTTCTTGAATCAAATCTTCTATTTTGGATGTAGAAATAGGGTCTAATGCACTTGTGGGTTCATCCATCAAAAGAACTTCAGGTTCCACCGCCAATGCCCTTGCTATACAAATTCTCTGTTGTTGACCACCGGAAATTTTAAGGGCATTTTTCTTTAAATCAGTTTTTACCTCATCCCAAATAGCAGCACCTCGAAGGCTTTTTTCTACAATCTCATCCAGCTTTGATTTATTCTTAATTCCGTGGGTTCTGGGTCCATAGGCGATATTATCATAGATGCTCATTGGGAAGGGATTAGGTTTTTGAAAAACCATACCAACCCTTTTTCTCAGAACATTGACATCAAAATCACTTCTATAAATATTTTCATTATCCAGTAAAATATCTCCTGTGATTTTACAGCCTTCCACTAAATCATTCATGCGATTTAGGCTTTTTAACAGCGTTGACTTCCCACAGCCTGATGGTCCGATCAATGCAGTGATTTTGTTTTCTTCTATATTTAAATTTATGTTTTTTAAGGCATGGAAATCACCGTAGTATAAGTCCATGTTTTTAATAACAAATTTATACATTTTACCTCCCCTTTGTCAATTTATTACCTAAATAATTTGCTAAGCCATTTATAATTAATATGATTACTAACAATATGACCCCGGTAGCAAAGGACTCGTTTACGTGCATTCCCTCCGTAGATAGAAGATACATATGAAGGGATAGGGTACGACCTGAGGACAATAAGCTGTTCGGAATCTTAGTAGCAGTTCCCAAGGTAAACATAAGGGCTGCCGTTTCCCCGACTATACGTCCGATTGAGAGAATTACTCCGGATAAGATACCGGGCATGGCTACAGGAAGCACAACAAGAAATATAGTGCGTAGTTTTCCGGCTCCCAATCCAAAACTTGCCTCCCTTAAACCGTCATCGACAGATAATAATGCTTCCTCTGTTGAACGTATTATTAGAGGTAATACCATTATAGCTGCAGTTAAAGTACCTGAAATGAGAGAATATTGAAAGCCTAATTTTATTACGAAAAACAACATTCCGAACAATCCATAGACTATGGAAGGAATTCCGGATAGTGTTTCTGTGGCCATTCTAATGATTTCCACCAATTTATTTCCTTTCTTTGCATATTCAACAAGATAAAATCCCGTAAATACACCAATAGGAGTTGCTATTAATAATGCCAGTGCTACCAGCATTAAAGTAGTTATCATTGCAGGGAATAAAGATACATTGCTCGTTGTATATTTAAATTGAAATAAATCCGGTCTTATGTTTGGGATTCCTTTTAATAAAATATATCCAATGATAAAGAACAGTGCCCCAAAAGTTATAATTGCAGAAAGCTTAACTATGAATCTAATAAATTTATTCAATTAAGTCCCCTCCTCTTAACTACCATAAACAATCCATTGATAATGAGGATAAAAACAAATAGGACAACAGCTGTTGCTATAAGCGCTTCTCTATGTGTATCAGCAGCATATGCCATTTCAATTACGATATTGGTGGTAAGAGTCCTTACTCCCTTTGTAAGGCCTGCAGGCATACGTGCTTGGTTTCCTGCTACTAATATTACTGCCATTGTTTCCCCTATAGCACGACCTATACCCAGAATAACAGATGATAAGATACCGGATTTTGCTGCAGGCAGCATAACGGATACTATAGTCCTTTCGTGACTTGCACCTAGGGCCATGCTTCCTTCATAATAGCTTCCAGGCACTGCACGGATTGAAGCTTCCGACATGCCGATAATCGTTGGAAGAATCATAATTCCAAGTAAAATGGAAGCGGTAATTATATTCATACCTGTTCCTCCAAATATATTTCTTATAATTGGAACCAATACTGTAAGTGCAAAGAATCCATAGATAATAGATGGGATTCCTGCCATTAGATTTATACAAGGTTTTAGTATTTTATACAATTTTTTATTGCAAAACTTTGCCAAATAGGTAGCTGTCATAATTCCAATAGGGACTCCTAAAATAATTGCACCAACGGTAACATAGAGAGAGCCTAATATCATCGGCAGAATCCCGTAAGATGCCGGATTATTTGATGGCTTCCAAATAGTTCCGAATAGGAAGTTGGATAGCCCGTATTCTGAAATAAATGGAATACCGCCGGCAAATATAAACAGACAAATCAGGATAATAGCTACTATTGACATTGATGCAGATATCAAGAAGATAATTTCCATAAATTTTTCAAAAGATTTTGTCTTCATAAATTCTCCTTCATTCTATATTGTTTATCATAGGGCTTTTATATTATTTTGCTACTTCATTCCATTTAGTTATTTCGCCGATATAAATTGATTTTATTTGGTCTATAGTGATATCGTCAATGATGTTTTCCTTACCGGTTATAACTGCAATCCCATCTATAGCAATTACCTCTGATTTCAATACTTTAAGTTCAGAATCTTTTAACTCTCTTGATGCCATACCTATATCCGCAGTCCCTTCCATAACCGATTGAATACCTGCAGATGAACCTGTGGATTGAATCTCAATATTTACTCCTTGATTTAAACCTTGGTAAGCTTCGGCAAGTTTTTCAACAATAGGTGTCACAGATGTGGAACCTGCTACAACTATATCTCCTTTTTGATCTAAAGGAGTATATGATGGCAAATCGTTACTGACCGAAACATATTTACCTTTAGTTACAATATCTTGTCCGTCCTTGCTTAATACAAAGTTTAAAAAGTCTTTTGCCAAAGCGCTAATATCATCCCTATAAGCCAAATTAAACGGCCTTGCTATTTTATAAGAACCATTTTTAACATTATCTGCAGTTGCCTCTACATTTTCAACCTTTATAGCTTTTACAGTATCATTTAATGAGCCTAGAGATATATAGCCTATAGAGTATTTGTCACCTGCAACAGTTGTCATAACAGCGTCTGTACTGTTTTGAATAATTGCTTCTTCATATGTTCTATCAACTTCGTTGCCGCTTGAGTCCTTCTCAAGTATACCCACTATTTCAACAAAAGCGCCTCTTGTACCCGAGCCATCTTCTCTGCTTACTAAGTTAATTGTTTTATTTGCATCGAAACTGCTTGATGGATTGTCTGCAGGTGGAGTAGTTGACTTAGAACATCCTGTTATTATACCTACCAATAACACAATTACCAATATTAAACTTAGATTTCTTTTCATTAAAATATCATTCCTTTCAAGATTTTTACAACTCATAAGTCAAAGTTTTGTTTTATTTGAACTTATGAATTTCATATAAAGATTTCAGAATCTTTACAAACATAGTATATCCACCTTATGTTAAATCTAATGAATATGGAATGTTAAATCTGTGTAAAATTGATATAAGATAATATATCAGTGATAAAATATAAAAAGATACAGCATAAATAATCTATGCTGTATCCTAAATAATTCAAATTGATTTCTATTTTTAGGTACTTTGTTTATCTTGAGAGTTGTTGTTTTCTATAATTACTTTTGTAGCTTTATCAGGAATTCCAATATCTTCGACCACTATCTCTCCTGTACAATCTTTGTTTTTCAGCAGTCCCTTTTTCATATGATGAAATGTTATTGTTTTATAGGCTTTAATAGAAATGCCTAATACATTTCCTGTATTTCCATCCAATCCTGAAGGGATATCAACGGCTAATGTTTGTGTTGAGTATTTATTTATAGTGTCAATAGTTTTGTGGAATAAACCTCCTACCTCTCTTGTAATTCCAATTCCAAATATAGCATCTATGGTTAAATCGCTATTATTCAGTGAATCTTTTAATTGAGTTAAATCCTCATCGGTAGCTATATGAGTGAATTTTACACCTAAGTTATTAAGTATGTTTAAATTGGTATTAAAATTTTGAGTTCCCTTATTTAAATCTCCAATTATAAATAAATTTACCTCTTTGTATTTTAATGATAGATTTCTAGCTATAGCCAATCCGTCGCCACCGTTATTTCCAACTCCGCAAACAATAGTAAAAGAATTTGTATTATCTAAGTCTATATTAGTTAATACTCTATGCGCAGCATTTTCCATAAGCACAATGCCGGGGATACCAATATTGTTGATTGCATAACTATCCATAGCTTTCATCTCATCACAATTAATAATTAGCATAAGTTACACCTCCTGTGTATTATTATTGTATCATATTTCAATCTTTTAAAGTATTAACTTTACTCTCAAGTCCTTCAAATAAAGCATCATATGTGGTATTGAAAACTTTTTTCAATGCGATAACTTCTAAGCATATTTTTATTATTTGTGATTTAAGGTTTAAATTTTGCTGTTTTCCGACAGCCCCTTTATTACTGGCTATAAAAATTTTATATAATATTATTGAGTTATTTTAAACGAGGGTGGGGTTTTAAACTAACCTATAGCAACAGAAGAGGTTGACGAAGCAGAAAAAGCGGTATCTAATAAAATAAAAAACCTTGTAACAAAGATTGTGAAGGAAATTTAAAGGCTAAAATAATAATAGGGGATTAGGAGGATATCTATTTTATGAGCTTCAACAATTATTTAATAATGGATATTTATCATATGAGATCTGTTAGGTCATTGAATAGATCACTATCGAAAAATTCACAAAGATTAATATCTAAACCATAGCAAATTTTTGCTTTCACCATTGATTATACTGTTAAGTGTCGATTGTGTGATTGCTGATAAGTTAGCAAGTTTATTAATGCTGATTTCTCTTTCTTCACATAGATTTAATATTCGTTTTGCAACAGCCTTGGATATGGTCATTTTTATCACCTCAATAGCGATACTTATTAATAATAAATTATAACAAAGTTGTTTAAAACAATTTAACGATACATCGTTGACATTTACGGCAGATTGATACACACTAATATCTAACGATATATCGTTAGATATTGCACTAGGCTTCACAAAACAAAATGTTGGGATCGGAATTTGTAAGGTTAAAAGAGACTCCTTAGTTTGTAAGACTAAATTAGACTCTAAATCAAAAATGGGTCTATTTTACTTTTACAATTAACACTTAAATTTTGCGCACTATGGTGTATGATTTATTCCTTGCAAACTACAGGCAATGGTGATATACTATCATAGAACAAATTTTATCCTTGCTCTATAAATATATATAGAGCCGATAGTCCATGAGGAGGTGAAACACATGAGAAAATATGAAGCGATGCTAATCTTTTTTCCTAGCCTAGAAGAAGAGAAAAGAAATCAACTTTTAGATAGATTTAAAGGAATAATCGAAGCTGACGGTTCTATTTCAAATGTTGATGAATGGGGTATAAGAAAGCTCGCATACCTAATTGAAGACATAAAAGAAGGTTATTATGTATTAATCAACTTTGAAGGTACACCGGAAGTTATAAAAGAAATTGACAGAGTTGCAAGAATTTCTGACGGAATTATGAGACATATGATCATTAAACAAGATTAATAGTCATAGGGTGGTGAGATTTCATGAATAATGTTGTTTTAATTGGAAGATTGACAAGAGACCCGGAATTAAGATATATTCCTACAGGAACGGCAGTGTCAACATTTACTATTGCTGTAGATAAATCAATATCCAGAGAAAAAAAGCAAGAGATGGAGTCCAAAAATCAACCTACAGCAGATTTTATAAGAATTGTAGTTTGGGGAAAACAAGCTGAAAATTGTGCTAATTATTTAACCAAGGGAAGTCAAGTTGGCGTTCAAGGCAGGATTCAAACCGGCAGCTATGATGATAAAGATGGAAATAGAAGATATACTACAGATATAGTAGCAAACAGTGTTGAATTCCTTGGAAGTGCGGGTGCTGCAAATAGAACACCTCAGTACAATGAACCTGATATGGATTTTTCTGATATTGAAGGTTTTCATCCTACAGACAACAATGACGATATTCCATTTTAGAAGGAGGGAAAAAGCATGCAAAGAAGATATAAAACAAGAAAAAGAGTATGTGCATTTTGTGCCGATAAATCAAATCATATAGATTATAAAGATGTAAGTAAGCTTAAAAAATATATTACTGAAAGAGGAAAAATTCTTCCGAGAAGAATTTCAGGCAATTGCTCAAAACATCAAAGGGAACTTACTACAGCTATCAAAAGAGCAAGACAAGTAGCATTGTTACCATATAGTGCAGACTAAGAGAGGATACCCTCTCTTTTTTTATGCAATAAATATAATTAAGTATAAAAACAGGAAGTTGGAATAGAACTCCAACTTCCTGTTAGATATTTAGCTAAAGTAGCTTTTATTCTACATTTGTCAAATTTAGAAGATTTGTTAATATTACTTTTCCGTCTAAATTTTGGTCGTTATATTGTTCCGGATGGAATTGAACTCCATATAAATTTTTATTTTTGTGTTTCATCGCCTGAATCTTGCACATTTCAGTGGAAGCCAATAATTCAAAATTATCCGGGATGCTCTTTACTTCATCTCTGTGCAATTCATAACAACGGAATCTATTATCCAAATCTTTAAATAATGGTGCATTTTTTATAATTTCTATATCTTGAAAACCTGTTTCCCGTATAGTCTCTTCGTCTTCAGCTGTTTCTACCATTTTACCAAAGGTTGCGCCATATGCTATTGCCATTAATTGATGCCCTGCACAAACTCCAATAGTAGGAATTGCAGTGTTTTGGAACATTTTTAATTCTGCATCATAATCTTTTAATATCTCTTCTATTGTCCAATCATAGGTTACTCTGCCTGTAGCATAAATTAGATCAGGATTTATCTCATCTAAACTTTCTTTTGATATTTCGCTATGATGAATGACAACAAATTTAGTTTCTTCAATTTTGGATATTGCTTCCTTTATTATGGGAATCCAACCAAAATCATCTTTATCCTTCTCATTGTTAATAATTAAAATTTTTTTCATTTAGCTCTCCTTTCGAGTATAATCGGTTTGTTTTTAAACACGTATTTTTCCTTGATTGTCTAAACTCCACCAATAATCGTTACTTGTCTTGAAAACTTCTTTACTCATTATCATCATAACGATTAGATTAATAAACATTACTATTGCCAGGAAGAAGTCTGTCATATCCCAAATTTGTTGCAGTCCACCAATTCCACCTATAAATGTAAAGCCTAAAAATATATATCTGTAAATCTTTGCTTTACTTGCTGGCATGATACAGCTAAGTTGGGATTCTCCGATATATCCAAGTCCAATTACTGTGGTATAGGAAAATAGTATAGTAGCAATACCGACAAATAAGCCAAAAATGTTCAGAGTCTTCGCAAAAGCTTGGGTTACTAATATTGCAGCATTTCCGTCAGGAGTAAATACTCCGCTGGTAAGGATGGCAAGTCCTGATACCGTACAGATAATAGTAACTAAAAATATTTCTGTAATTGCATAGATAGCTTGGTCTACAGGGTTCTTGACCTTTGCAGGAGCATGTGAAACGGTAAAAACAGCTTGCCCTGAACCGGAAACAAAGAATCCTCTGGCAATACCATATTGTGAGGCTTGTTTTATTCCATATCCGAGGACACCGCCGCCTACTGCTACCGGACTTGCAAACCCTTTGAATATAAGTTTAAATGCAGGGATGATATTCTGAGCATTTGCGATAATTACGATAAAGCCGGCTATCAAATAAAATCCTGACATAAACGGGACAAGTTTCTCCGCAACAGACCCGAGTCTTTTAATCCCGCCTATTAGGACGATTCCGGTCAATATTACATTGATTATTGAGAAAACGGATCTTGATATCCCTGTTCCCGGGATAATATTTATAATATTTTCAACTATTACATTTGACTGTACCATAGTACTGGTAAGACATACAAGAACCATAAGTATAGTTAGTATTTCACCTACGTATGGGACTTTTAATCCTTTTTTTACATATAATGCGGGACCGCCTACATAATCTCCGTCATCAGTTTTTTCTCTATATTTTATTATTAAAATGATTTCCGCATATTTAATAATCATTCCGATAATAGCAGCAATCCACATCCAAAGCAATGCGCCGGGGCCTCCTGACAAAACAGCGGAAGCTACACCGACGATACTTCCCATTCCTATAACAGAAGCAAGAGAAGTAAAAAGAGATTGTGATGAAGTCAATATACCTTCAGCATCATTGTCTTCATCTTTTCCGGCAGCGCTTTTGATGGTTTTTTTCAAAATATAGCCAAATTTCTTAATATGAACAAATTTTGTACCTACTGTTAAATAAATTCCAATAATAGTTAAAGAAATCAATGCAAATGGACCCCATAAAAAACCGTTTGCAGCCCCAACCCATTGAACTAATTTATCTAGCATTTAAATACCACCTTTCTATTAGATATATAGAATCAATCAAATATTATCATAAAGGTAATATTTGATTGTTCCATTAAAAAAGCATCAAATAATAATATGTGATGGAGTTTATAAAATTAAAAAATTTGACATTATTATCTGGCTTGATATGCTCTTTCCCATAGATTCAACTTAGTACCTATGCCTTTTTTGAGAGCGTTTTGGTAAATTCTATATCCCCAAGCCACATCATAAACAGGTTGTCCGCCTAATCCAAATATTATTATATCATCTTCTGATTTTCTTGCTTGAACCTTTCCATTGATTACATCTCCGATGTTTATTATTTTTTCATCTGTCATTCTGCCTTCATGAATCCAATCTAAGAATAGTCTTCCCAGTACTCCCATTGCAAGGTTGTTGTATGGGTATTCATCCTCATCTAATACTTCCTCATACATTTTCCAATTGTCTACTATTAACCTTATATTTTCTATTGTATGATTCGGATCAAAATTACCACTTGATGACGCTGTAATTAACAAGCCCGGTTTCATCCATTCTTTTTCAATTCTTGGATTTGCTTCCCCGGATGTTGCAAGGTTTACGATATCGCTATTTCTTACAGCTTCTTCTTGAGAATCTACTATTACTACTTCTAAGTTTGGATATTCGCTTTCAATTCTTTGCTTTAATGTTTCTGCAGTTGGGCTATATACATCGTAAATTTTTACTTTTTCAGCTTTTGCAGCAGCATCTAATATCGCTTCAGCAGTTGAAGTTCCTATGGATCCTGCACCTAATAATCCAATTACTTTTGAATCTGGTTTTGCTAAGTATCTCACCCCAACGCCTGGAATTGCTCCTGTTCGCCATGCGCTTAATAAATTTGCAGACATATATGCCATTGGTGCTCCAGTATCAGCATCATTTAAAGTCATCATAAGTATTGATCTGGGAAGCTCTTTTGGAATATTGTCTAAATTTGATCCATACCATTTGCAGCCGGCAACTCTATAATCTCCGCCTAAATATGCTGGCATTGCGCAAAATCTTCTGTCCGGACCGTTTTTTGGCATTCCTTCATGCTCGGGTTCATCTGGGAAACTAACTACGATGCCATGGGAATTGTCATGTTTTCCACCCATTACATAGTCTCCTGAACTTAGAAGTTTAAGAACTTCAGTCATTTCATTAATACATTGGTGCATATCTAGTACGCCTGCATCAATCATATCTTGTTCATTTAAGTATAAAAAGTCTACCCTAGGTGTTTTCACACTTTACTCCTCCTTATTTAGCTAGTAAAATATTTTTATTATGCTTTTCATAAACTGATAAAATTAAGGTATAATCACCTCCATGCAATATAAAATAAAACCCTTATGTATTAAATAATATAAATATGTATTATGTAGTACATTATACATATAGTATCATATATTTCATAGATTGCAATACCTTTTTCTAAAATTTTTGAAATAAGGTTTTTATTATGGTATAATCTGACTAAATATAGGATAAGTTTGGCGGGAATGGGTGAAAAAGTGGAAAATATAATAAAGATTATATATAAAAAATATGACGGGTTTACAAATTCTAAGAAGCTCATTGCGGATTATATTCTAAATAATTTTAATAATATCGTATATGATACATTGAGTACCTTAGCTCAGAAAATAGGTGTCAGTACAACTTCTATTATCAGATTTGCTAAAGACTTAGGCTTTGACGGATATTCAGAACTTCAGGAGAGCATAAGAAATTATACGAGATCAGATGATCCATTTAACGTAGTAAAAAATTTTAAGGAGCTCGAAAATGAAAATCTTGCTGAACTCTTTGAGAATTCTTTAAAAAAGGACATAGAAAATTTGAATAAAACAATTCATTCTATAAGTAAGGAAGACTTAGAAAAATCAATTGATCTATTGGCGAATTCAAGAAAGGTCTATGTAATAGGCTATAACGATTCTTTTACTTTGGCATATTATATGGCTTTGCGGTTAAGTCAGGTTAGAGAAAGCGTTCATTTACTGCAATCAGTTGGGAATATGAATCCTATGGAGTTGGCTACATCAAATGATAAGGATTTAATGCTGGCATTTTTATTTCCCATGTATTCTTTAAATACAATCAATATCATAAACAAGGCAAAGCAAAATGGCACCAAGGTGTTGATTGTAACAAGCAATGATGCCACAAGGATAAAACATTTAGGTGATGTATTGTTGCCTACCTATGTTTATGGATTGGGAGTCAGAGAATCTCTTATAGCGGCTGTATCATTAAGTGATTATTTGGCAAGTGCAGTTGCATTGGTGAATCCGGATGAGTCCAGAAAATTAATTACTTATGCAGATAGAATTTATCAAACGGGATATTATTTAGACAGTAATTAGATTGTTTGCTACACTTGTTAAATTGACAAAACTCACTACAGCATATCGGCACTTTCGAGGATTTTTTTGCCCTGTGATACAGCTTCCCTGTACAGGGCTTTATTTTTCATATTAATTTCACCATAGGTTTTTAAGCAGTTAATTACAATGTTACAGGAATTCATTCTATCAAGGGCGTTTTGAAAAACAGCTTCGCTTATGGGGTCAAAGCTTTTTTCAAAAAACACTTCTGAAGCTAAATCTTGCGCAAGTTGATAATCTATGTCGTTTTTATGGAGTATTCCTGTTACAAAGGGTATTCCTTTTTTTTGCAGAATTCTGTATTCTGCTATGCCCGTTCCTCCTCCTGCTATTACAAAAACTTTTGGCTTGCCTTTTGGGCGTTCCATCTCGAAGCTTCCGAACAGTGGGTTGTAGCTGCCGTTAGACAAATCGTATAGTTGGCTGATAAGCTCTTTTTGGAATATTTCCTCCGGAGCTCCCAGATGGGTGATGTACTCTCCCTTTACACACATGACTAAATCAGATACTTTCTGGGCCATATCCAGCTCATGTAGCGACATGATGACTGTTATATTGCGTTCTTCCGCCAATGTCCTTAAGATACTTAGAAGCTCAAGTTCATAGTGTATGTCCAGAAAGGAGGTTGGTTCGTCAAGGACTATTATTTCAGGTTCCTGGCAAATGGCTCTTGCAAGAAGGATTCTCTGCCTCTGACCGTCACTTATCTCGGTAAAATCCCTATCTCTTAATTCCCAGGCATTTACAAGCTCCATTGCGTTTCTGACTTGGAGGTTATCCTCCTCCGAGAGTATGCCCAGCATGCCGGTATATGGGTAGCGTCCTGTTTCCACTACATCTTTGCAGGTCATAAGCTCTGTTTTCAGCTTGTCAGTCAGCATTACGGAAACCTTTTGCGCCATATCCTTGTTGCTCATGGATTCTATTGATTCACTATCAATGTATATAGTTCCGCAGATACTTTTAAGATGTTTTGTTATACTTTTAAGAATTGTGGATTTACCCGAGCCGTTTGGACCTATGAGCGTCAGTATTTGTCCTTTTTTTAAATTTACTTCAATGTCTTTTATCAGAGGCTTTCCATTATAGCCTACAGTCAGTTTTTTTGTATAAAAAAAATATTCTTTGTTCATTAGTGTACTCTCTTCTTTAGCATAATGTATATTACTATGGGTACTCCAAATATTGAACTAACTGTGCTTACGCTCAGTTCAACAGGAGCAAATAATGTCCTGGCTATTAAGTCACAGCCCAGGCAGAAAACAGAACCGCCCAAGAAGCATATAGGAGTGACAATAAGCGGTTTTGATGTTTTCAAAAAAGATTTTACAAGGTGGGGTACCGCTATACCCACAAAGGATATAGGCCCTGCAAAGGCGGTAACACAGGCACAAAGAAAACTTGAAAGCAATACAAGCATGATACGAAATAGTTTGATATTAATACCCATATTTTTTGCATAGTTTTCCCCAAGCTGGTAAGCGCCTATGGGCTTTGACATAAGAAACACAATCAGAGAAGTTGGCAGTACTACTGAAGCCATTACTCCAACATTCTTCCAAGAAGTTCCGGAGAAGCTGCCAAGAGACCAGTTGTGTAAATTTACTATGTTGGCATCATCTGCAAAGGTAATCATTATGTCTGTAATCGCCGAGCATATATAACCTATCATAACGCCGCAGACAATTAGCATCGACACACTATTAACCTTCCTTGAGATAATCAGAACAAAGCCCATTGAAAGCATGGCACCTGCAAAGGCGGCTATTATTAAGGCGGCAGAATTGACATAGTGATACCTGCTGAGTACCGCAATCATTACCAAGGCTACCATCATTTTTGAGCCGGATGAAATTCCAAGTACGTAGGGTCCTGCAATAGGATTATTGAAAAAGGTTTGAAGCAAAAATCCTGATAAAGCTAATGCGCCGCCCAATATAATACTTGCCATCATTCTCGGAAGGCGTACTTTCCATAGTATGTTGTAATTAGTTTCATTTCCGCTTCCATGAAACAATATGTCGATAATATCCTTTACGGAAACATCTACACTTCCTAATTTAATATTCAATAAAATTAATATCACAAAAAGAGTGATTAATACAATCAGTGTGATAATATACCTTATATAATTTGTATTCTTACTTTTTTCCATTTACTTTTCTCCATCTGTCGCCGACAGTTTGTACATAAAATTTAATTTGGCAAGGTCTTTGTCATCGTTCGTAAGCATACGGTGAATATCCGAAATCATAAGTCCAAACTGTGTGGTTTCCTGAAACATGTTCTTGCTTGTACACCAGACGTTGTCATTTTGAACTGCCTTGAAGTCTTTCAGCAGGCTGTTTTTGCCTATGAGCTCTTCAATAGAAGAAAGCTCTCCATCAATGGTGCTGTTATATATTATAAAGTCCGCATCCTTTGCTGTAGCATAAAATTCTTCCATTTCCAGGGTTACTGTACTGGTGGCGCTTTCAGAATTTCCCAGGTGGTCAAATATATAATTTCCACCGGCAAGTTCAATCATCCTTGTTACATAGTCTCCTGATTTTCTGGCAATGGCGTTGCCGGAAGAACTTATATAAAAAAATGCTACTGTTTTATCTGTTTTTTCCTGGGATGCAAGTTGGTCAATATAGCTTGCCTGTTCATCAAAAAGCTGTTTTGCTTCTGATTCCTTTCCTGTTAACAATCCGTAAAGCTTTATCCATTCAGTGCGTCCCAGGGGATGGGATTCATAGCTTGATTGGTCTGTAAGTACAGGTATACCCAATTCCTCCAGTTTATCCTTAACCTCCGGAGTATGATTTATCATCGTGGATTCTATGGCTAATTTGCAATTGTTTGACATTATCAGCTCATAGTCGGGAATGTTGTACTTTCCTGCATAAATGATATCACCTGCTTTCATTGCAGCCTTTGCGTTTTCGATATACCAGTCTTCCGCTTTTGTGCCCGAAAGACTGATGGTATCCAGTGAATCCAGAGCGTCAAACAGGCACATGGCTGAAGTAGCGACTAAATAAATGTTGTTAATGGGCTGTCTCAGGATTGTAATGCTCTTATCCAAGTTTGTTGGAATATCTTTCCCTTCCGGAACAATCAGGTACCTGCTGCCGTCAGATATAGATATAAGAGCATAACCCTCCTTGTAGTAATCTACACTGAAGTTTTTCGCATATTTAAGCTCCATGCTTCCTTCGGTATGCAATTGATTTCCCAAAAATTTTTCATTTTTATCCATGTCCTGACTGCATCCTGAAAGCAAAGAAATTATTATAATAACCATAGCTGTTAACATGTATCTTTTTTTAATCATAAAAGCACCTTTTTCTTTATTTTGATTTAAGTGTAGCCGAATCAAATCTAAGAGTGTAATCTATATCGTGGGGGGTACTCATGGCCACTGTTTGAGCGGTTACTTCGATATCTTTGTCCATAGAAACAGGAATTTCAAATGTGGAATTCCCGGTTGTATTAACAGGATAAAAGTAAACTCCATCTATAAGCATGTGCTCGTAACTTTTACTGCTCCATATAATAGTTGCGGTCATTGTACCCCCCGCTGCTGTAATGTCTGCAGGGGATTCTATGCTTGCCCTGCCTGAGCCTCCTGAAAGTATAACTTCTGCGGTGTAGATTCCATCAGGTACAGAATTTTCGGTTATGACTTTTTCAGGGATTGATGATGAGTGGAATACTAAGACACGATCATACCATTTTTCTTTACGAATGCTCCATGCAGCACAATTGATATCCTGATTAAGTGCTTCAACAGGTACTTCGTAGGTGTATTTTCCTTGGGAGTCTTCAACAAAATATATGCATTTATCATCAGTATCAGCAAGAGCTTCTTCTTCTGTTCCCATATATAGCTTCTCATAACCTGTTCCGCTTAGGGTTAAGACCGCTGACATCTCTCCGTTCTTTACGGTGAGCTGTGCATCAATTATTTTGAACATTGAGGAACTGGAGGAAACCTCGATGCTGTAGGTACCGTCTTCAATCTGATTTCCGCAAATGGGTTCTTCTGTTTCTGCTTCTTTTTCCGTATTATCCTCTTGAATATTTTCTTGATCTGTACTTTGTAAAGAATTTTCATCTGTTGCAGGTTTATCGTTTAGAGGAGAGGTATTTTGAATATTACAACCCGTGAGAACTGTTAGAACAATTGATATAGTAAGCATAAAATTCAATATTTTTTTAATTATTTTCATTACTTGATTCTCCTAAATTAAAATTTTTACTGTTTTTTACTGTTAATATATAATATAAGGTTGACTGTATACAGCCAACCCCAATATTTTTATTCAGCTATAGTTTCTCCTGCATGTTTAACGATAAGATTCTGAATTCCTTCATATTGGCCTAGACCCTTTAATACAATTTCGGTTTCAAAACCTTCAGCTTCAAATGTACTCTTCCAAGAATCATCTTCATCTCCTGCCATATCATTGTTTGCATGGTCTCCTGCAACTATCATGAAAGGAAGCAGAACAACCTTTTTTGCACCGGATTCCTTAACAAGAGCTACAATATCATCCAGTGACGGAGTTGCTTCTACAGTACCGATGAAGTAGTTGGAGTGACCGGCATCGGTAAAAAACTGCTGAAGCTTTGCATAAGTAGAGTTTGCTTCATGTTCGGTTCCGTGACCCATGAATATAATTGCAGTTCCTTCTGTGTCATAGGACTTTGTTTCTTCTGTTACTACTGAAATTGCTTCCTTATAGTCTGCATCAGATGAAAGCAGAGTTTTGCCAATTTTAAAGCTTTCGAATTTATCCTTGTATGGATTTACTTCATTAACTACATCATCATATTCGTAACCACTCATTACATGAGTAGGCTGTATCACAACTTCCTTTATGCCATCGGCTACTAGGCGATCCATAGCTTCTGTTACATTGTCAATCTCGATATTGTCACGTTCTTTAAGCTTGTCAATGATAATTTGACTTGTGAATGCTCTGCGGACTTCGTAATCGGGGTAAGCCTTTTGAAGTGCATTTTCAACACCACCGATGGATAATTCTCTGTTGTCGTTATAGCTTGTACCAAAGCTTACCACTAGAAGAACTTTGTCAGATGAATTGCCTGCTGGGGTTTCAGCGGATGAATCTTTAGGGTTTTCTGCCGGCGGACTTGCCTCTTTTGAATCTGTGCTGGAACATCCTGTCATCATTGTAAGAAATAATGACAATACTATTGCAAGGCTCAATAATCTTTTAATTTGTTTTTTCATAATTACTTAACTACTCCTTTGTATTATATTATTTGTCGCTTTCATCGAAGGTGTAAGTACTTTTAGATTAGGCAATAAAAAAGTCTGCACTAAATCTTGCAGACATATACTAAAGTAAACATATCTCATATCCAAAATAGAATAGAAAGGATAAAAAGATATGAATAATGCATTGCCATGGTTATCCGCAAGGCCATGCACCGCACGATTAATGCGGCTGAGAAATAAGTAAGTATTCTGGCTTATCACTTGTGTTTAAAAACAACATAGCCTTGACGCCTTCCCAGAAAATTTTCCAGTGACATAGTCAAAGCATCAGTGAATTACAGCAACGGTCTTGCGTGGGAATTACACCCAACTTCCATAACATATTCTCCCTATTAATTTAATTTCAGTATATCACTATATAGAATATTGTGTCAATATTATTAAAAAATTAAAAAATAAATATAAAGGCTTTTGCATCTTAAATTGCTATGAACTTAAAAATATGATTTATTAACTACGACTATTTAATTATTTTAGGTAAGACTTTTTTACCAAACTAGAGTATAATATTAATAATAGTCAATAAAATTCACATTGCATAAAAATGTCATAGAGGTTGCTTTGATAATCAATTGTGAACTGTGAATTATGAATTGCAATCTAGATTGAGGTGAAATATTTGAAGGATGATAATCAATTAAAAAGAATTATATTAGAAACATTGGGAGTTGCCCTATGTATGATTTTATACACTATAATTGGCTTTTACACTTATCCTATTATTCTAATATTATTTCCTGTTTTGTTTATTGCATATGGAGTTAAAAATGGATCAATTAATAGTGTACTTATTATGGCTGTAGTTTCTGTAATTATTGGGCTTACAACGGATATGATGAGTGGGTTATTGTTATTCATAGCATTTGCGCCTATGACCATTATTATTATATATGGCATCAAAAATAGAAGAAAATCAATTGAAATATTGGCGGCTTCTTCTGTAGTCTTTTTCATAATTATGCTTTTAATGATTAGTTATTTACGCGGTGTATCCGGTATTAATATAGCTATTGAATTAGAAAATAATTTAAAAAATATTTTAGATGTTCAGGTTGACATGTTTAAAGACATGGATCTTACCAATTTAGAATTACAAAGGGTAAAAGATCTTCTTGAAAATGCATATAAATATATGCTAATGATAGTACCTTCTATGATTATTATTGCTGCGCTTTTAATTTCTTATATTAATTATTATTTGTCAGCAATATTGCTTAGAAAGATAAATATAGGGGTAGTTAATATCCCCAGATTTTCCAAGTTTAGATTGCCAAATAATATAGTACCTGGTATTTTAATTATGTTTTTAGGAGCATATCTAACTAAAAATATTGAGGGTTTTAACTTTGATGCCATTTTAGCAAATTTAGTATTATTAGTAGGATTTATGATATATATTCAAGGATTATCAGTTATAGATTACTTGATGGCAAAAAAGAAGGTAGCAAATGCCTTTAGAATAGTGTTTTTACTAATTTCTGTTTTCTTTACTCCATTAGTGTCTATAATATCAATATTGGGCTTATTGGATATCTTTATAGACTTCAGAAAGATAAATAAGTTAAAATCCTAATGGGAGGATTACTATGAAAAAAGATATATTTAAATGGTCAGATACAAAGTTATATTTGATAATCATAGGGCTAATGGTGGTGATAATTGCTATATATGAACCTAAATTGGGCTTTATTGGGGCATTGCTTTTAGCATATTTGGTGTATTATGATTTTAGAAAAACTTCAGAAAAGAAAAGAGAGTTAACTAAATATATAGAGGATTTATCAAATGAATTTGATTCCGCAACAAAGCATGCTATTTTTAATATGCCTTTTCCTCTTGTAATAATTGATAAAAATGGTGCAATTACTTGGTATAATACGCCTTTTTTGGAGATGATGGTGGAGGAAGATTTATTAAATGAAAGAATTTATGAATTAATTCCTAATTTTAAACTGGCTGAATTGCTGGAAGCCGGAGATGATACTCCGATAAATATTAAATATGGAGATAATTATTATAAGGTATATTCAAATACAATCGATACTAAAAAGGTGAGTAATCGAAATAAAATTATATTGTTGTACTGGGTTGATAATACAGAATATGTTAAATTAGAAGCAAAGTATAAAGGTGAAAACACCGTAATCGGTCTAATTTATGTTGATAATTATGATGAGGTAAAAGGCTCTACGCCTGATATAAATAAGCCATTGGTATTGGCTGAGATAGATAAGAGAATTGCATCATATTTTACCAGGTATGGGGGACTAGTAAGAAAATATGAAAATGACAAATACCTTGTAATTATGAATTATTTCGCTTTAGAAAGTATCAAATCAAAAAAATTTGATATTCTGGATCAAATGAAGGAATTGAATATAGGAAATACAATACCTATTACGTTGAGTATGGGTGTTTGTGCAACTGAAAACAACATAATTGAGTCCTATGATAATGCCAAGGGAGCTATTGATATTGCCTTGGGTAGAGGAGGAGATCAAGCTGTATTAAAATCAGGTCCGTCATTTGAATACTTTGGAGGTAAATCAAAAGCTCTAGAGAAAAGAAATAAGGTAAAATCCAGGGTTATCGCATATGCTCTAAGGCAGTTAATCGACCAAGCAGAAAATGTATTTGTTATGGGTCATAAAAATCCTGATATGGACTCCTTTGGTTCTGGTATTGGTATTTTAAGAGCTATTGACAATAGGAACAAAGAAGGCTATTTGGTTTTGAATGGTGAAAATCCTTCAATTAAAAATATTTATGATAAACTAAGAAAAGAACAGCCCGATTTATTGGAAAAGATTATAACAACTGAAGAGGCATTGGAAATAATAAATAAAGATTCGCTTTTGATAGTGGTAGATAATCACAAACCTTCATTTACGGAAGCTCCCGAGCTATTAGATATAGCAGATAAGGCGGTTGTTATAGATCATCATAGAAGAGGGACGGAATTTGTGAAAGACCCTGTTCTTACTTACTTGGAACCATATGCATCATCTGCAAGTGAGTTGGTTACGGAGGTATTATCATATATGAGCGAAGATTTAAACCTTACAAAATTTGAGGCTGAAGCTTTGCTGGCGGGGATTACTGTAGATACTAAGAATTTTAGCTATCAGACCGGTGTAAGGACGTTTGAGGCAGCATCCATTTTAAAGAGAGTCGGAGCCGATACTACTACTGTAAGACAGTTGTTCCGTGATAACTTCAATACATTTATAAGTAAAGCTGAAGTCATACAATCTACAAGATTAATTTTGGATAGAATTGCAATTGGAAAATTGGATAAGGAAATGGAGGATTCAGTTCTTATTGCAGCTCAAGCTGCTGATGAATTACTGGATATCAATGGGGTTGAGGCATCTTTTGTTTTAACAAGAGTCAATGATAGAATTCATATTTCCGGAAGATCTTTAGGGGATATAAGCGTACAGCTCATATTAGAAAGGCTTGGAGGCGGTGGACATCTGACAAGTGCAGGTACGCAGATTTCAGGTATGAGCATGGAAGAAGCTGAAGAGATGTTAATTGATAAAATAGAGGAATTTTTAGAGGAAGGTGAAAAAAAATGAAGGTAATTCTTTTAAAGGATGTTAAAGGATTGGGTAAAGAAGGAGCATTGGTCAATGCCAAAGATGGTTATGCAAGGAACTTCCTTTTTCCTAGGAATTTAGCAATAGAGGCTACTTCAGGGAATTTAGCAAAATGGGAAGAAGATAGGAAAAAAGAAAAAATCCAAAAACAAAAAGAACAGAATCAAGCATTGGAATTGAAAAAAAACATAGAGGGTTTGACTGTAAATATTAAGGCTAAAGGTGGGACAGGCGGAAGATTATTTGGTTCAATTACTTCCAATGATATTGCTGAAGCTTTAAGGAAAGAGCATAAAATAGATGTTGATAAGAGAAAAATTGAAATGAAAGAAAATATCAAAAATACCGGAATCACTGAAGTTGATGTAAGGGTATATGCGGAGATTACAGCAAAACTAAAGGTTAATGTGACGGTTGAATAGTGGAGGTGATTGAAATAGAAGCTATAATGGGAAGAATTCCTCCCAATAGTATTGAAGCGGAACAATCCGTCTTGGGAGCAATGATAATTGATAAGGAAGCAATCAACTCAGCTTTGGAAATTATTAAACCGGAGGATTTTTATAAAGAAGCGAATAGAGAAATTTTCGAAACTATGATAGTATTATTTAATAAAAATGAGCCTGTTGATTTAATAACTTTATCCGAGGAATTGAAAAGAAGAGGTACTTTAGACAATATTGGTGGAGTTACTTATCTTGCAAATCTTTCCAGCAGTATTGCCACTACAGCAAATATTAAATATTATTGCAAAATAGTTCAGGAAAAATCTATTTTAAGACGGCTGATTAAATCAAGCGATGATATTATGGGCAAAGCATTTGAAGATACGGAAGAAGTAAGTGCAATTATAGAGCTTGCCGAAAGGAATATATTTGATATAACTCAAGGCAGTCATAGAGAAGGGTTTTCTCCTATTAGTGAGGTACTATTAAATAGTTTTGCTCAAATAGAAGAAAGGGCTGCAAACAAAGGAAGACTAACCGGACTTGAAACCGGATTTATAGATTTGGATAACAAATTATCCGGGTTACAAAAATCTGATTTGATATTATTGGCTGCAAGGCCGTCTATGGGTAAAACAGCACTTGGTATAAATATAGCAACTCACAGCGCATTGAAGTCAAATGCTAAGGTGGCGATTTTCTCGCTTGAAATGAGCAAGGAACAATTGGTTCAAAGAGTTATAAGCGCGACCTCGCATGTGGATTTACAGAAAATAATAAGCGGCAATTTAAGTGATGACGAATGGCTGAAGGTAGTGGATTCTATGGGACCGCTATCTCAAATGAATATATTTATAGATGATACTGCTGGGATATCTTTAATGGAAATGAAGGCAAAATGCAGAAGGTTAAAAATAGAAAAAGGATTGGACTTAATTTTAGTTGACTATTTACAATTGATGCAATTGGAAGGCAGACAAGAGAGCAGACAGCAGGAAATCTCAGCTATATCCAGAGGATTAAAAGCGTTGGCAAAGGAAATGGAGTGTCCTGTAATTGCATTATCTCAGCTTTCCCGTGCTCCTGAATTGAGGTCTGATCACAGACCTATACTTTCTGACTTAAGGGAATCCGGCGCCATAGAACAGGATGCTGATGTTGTGCTGTTCTTATATAGAGATGAATATTACAACAAAGAAACCGAGCTTAAAAATATAGGTGAACTCATCATAGCTAAGCATAGGAACGGTCCTACCGGAAGTATAGAGTTGGTATGGAAAGGCGAATATACGAAATTTTTAAATAAGGAAAATTACAAATTACCAAACTAGGTAGTAGAAGAAACAAAATGAATAACTAACATTGAACAGTGAACAACAGAAAAGAGAGGTAAGAAGAAAAGTTCAAAGAATAATCCCATAGATTATAAATTGTGAACTGTGAATTGTGAATTTTCCTCCCATATGATGGGTATATATAAATACATAGAAAAGGGAGGTAGATCAATGATTGATAATAAAGTATTGCCGGTAAACGAATCGGTTAAATGGGTAGGAGTATTGGATCCTGGTTTAGTAACTTTTGATGTTGTGATGGAGACTAAATATGGTACAACATATAACTCATATTTTATAGATGCGGATAAAAAGGCTATAATAGAAACAACTAAAGCTACATTTAGAGATACCTATTTGGATAAAATAAAGCAGGTTACGGATTTTGAGGATATCGAATATATAATTTTAAATCACACAGAGCCGGATCATTCAGGAAACTTGACCTATTTGCTTGATTTGGCACTAAATGCAACAGTTGTTGGAAGCAGGTCAGCAATCAACTTCTTAAAACACATGGTAGATAAGGACTTCAAGTCTATGGTTGTAAAAAATGGAGATACAATTGATTTGGGCAACAAGACACTTAAATTTATACAAGCACCTTTTTTACATTGGCCGGATACTATGTATACCTATTTAATAGAAGATAAAATGTTGTTTACTTGTGATTCATTTGGCTGTCATTATTGTGATGAAAGAATGTTTGATGACTTAGTCGATGATTTTGATGATTCATTTAAATATTATTTTGATGTTATTTTAAAGCCATTTAGTAATTATATGTTAGAAGCAATTGACAAAATTTCCGATTTGGAAATTGATGTAATTTGTCCCGGGCATGGACCTATCTTAAGATCAAATTGGCAAAAGTATGTTGAATGGTCGAGAGAAATTTCCGCTGAAACGGAAAGTTCCCATAAAGATTCGAAGGTATTTATTGCCTATGTTTCTGCCTATGGAAATACTAAGAAAATTGCGGAAAAGATTGCTGAAGGCATAAAGATGGCCGGAGATATTGAAGTTGAATTGATGGATATAGAGCACGTAAATATTGAAGAATTGGAGGATAAGGTATATAAATCTTCCGCTTTTATTATAGGCAGCCCTACTATAAATCAAAACATTTTATTGCCAATCTATAAGCTATTAGCTATTATAAATCCGATTAGAAATAAGGGAAAATTAGCCGGAGCCTTTGGTTCCTACGGTTGGAGCGGAGAAGCAGTAAAGATTATACAGGATAATTTAAAAAATTTAAAGCTTAAAATTTATGACGAAGATGGCTTAAAGGTAAACTTTATTCCGTATGATAAATCAGATGAACAAGCAGTTGAATATGGCATGGGATTCGGTAAAAGGTTGTTGGAATTAGACAATAGGGGTGGAAACTAACCACCCTTTTTTATTCAGGAGGAATTATGGAAATCAGTGGTTCTCGAATAAAGATAAGCGGACTTAAATTAGCTGATGTGTATCAAATGCGCAATTGGGGGTATCATGACAATCCGTTATTAGGTGATTACAATTTCCCGGATATGAATGATAAAGAACTTAAGACGTGGTATAGATCAAAGACTTTTAGCCTTAACAACAAATACTACGGGATATTTGACGGAGAGGCGAAACTTATTGGTTATATGGGGATAAAGGATATAAGAAGGATAAAAAGAGAGTCTACATTGGGAATAGTTTTTGATCCAAATTATGTTTCTTTAGGGTATGGAACGGAGTGCCTTTCCACCTTTCTCAATCATTACTTTACTAAAATGAAGATGAAAAAGATGTATCTTGAGGTAGCAGAGTTTAATAAAAGGGCATATAGATTATATGAAAAAATGGGATTTAAACCTGTTGGCTACTACCTTGATGAATTCTATGACCATAAGCTGGACACTAACAATCCGTATTTTCTGGATGAAAAATCTTCTTTTGTAATTACCGATAAAAAGATATATAATTATATCTACAAAATGAAATTGGATAAAGGAATTTTTCTTAAAAAGCAATCATAGGAGTTGATAAAATGAGTTTCAACCTTGAAATTACTGATATGGACTTGGGAGATACTCCTATAGAAAATATTTTTATAAATGATTATATGCCTATGGCAAATGGCACTTATGTTAAGGTGTATTTATTAGGCTATAAATATGCTCATGATAAAGATGAGAAAATTGAAGTAACAAATATGACTATAGCAAAACATTTAAATATTCCATTGGAGGATGTACTTGGTGCATGGGATTTTTGGGAAGAAAAAGGCATAATCGAAAAAATAGATAAGACAGAAGTCAACTACGGTGTTAAATTTTTAAATCTTAAACAGCTCTATATAAAGAATAATTTAAGCATATTAAATAAAGAAGAAACAGGAAATAAAAAATTTAGATATAGTATGAAGGACCTTATAGAAGCAAATCAAATGCCGGCAATAAATAATATGTTTAATAATATCGACAACATCATGAGAAGGCAAACAGTCCCTACCGAAAAATTACAAATCTTAGGCTGGATACATGATTACAACATGAACCCGGATGTAATAGAGAAGGCATTTTATTATAGTATTGAACGAAAAGGTATAAAGAGTATAAAATACATAGAAGGCATTATTAGAAATTGGTATGATAAAGGCGTGACAAATATCGAAGCCTTATTAGAACATTTTAAATTAAACGATGAAAGATTTTATCAGTATCAAAGAATCATGAAATCAATTGGACTGGTAAATAGAAATATTACTGAAGGAGATATGAAGATTATAGATAAATGGCTGGATGAATATAGCTATTCAATGGAGATAATTCTCAAAGGCTGCGAAAGTTCAAGCAAGGCTTCAAACCCAACTGTTAGCTATATAGATGGGGTTATTTCCAGCTGGTATAAGAAAGGCATCAGAAAGATTGAAGATATAGAAATTATGGATAAGCCACCGGAGAAAAAGGAAATAAAGACGAACAAGAATCCAACTAAAAAAAATATATCGAACAAGACGAGATTTCATAATTTTGAACAAAGGTCAAATAAATATTCAGCAGATGAATTAGAAGAGATTGCAAGAAGGAAGAGAGAAGCTCATTTTCTTAAAATTAAAGGAGATTAGGTATGTATACGGATATGATGAGAGAAATTTTAAGTGAATATGAGAGAAAAAGGGATTGGCAAGAAAGGGACAAGCAAAGAAGAACTAATGAAGTTTATAAAAAGATACCAAGAATTAAAAAAATAGATGAAGAAATCATGAAAACCGGAATCGTCATGTCAAAACATATCCTCAATAATCCCAATGGCTACTTGGATATTGCAAAAAAGACTAAAAAGAACATAGAAACACTTAAGATGGAGAAGGCATATTTACTTACAGAAAGCAATATACAGCCTGACTATATGGAAATGAGATATTTTTGCGATAGCTGCAAGGATACCGGGTATCTGGATAGTGGTGAAAAATGTCATTGTCTTAAACAGGCTTTAGCGATGAGAGCTTACAAAATGTCCAATTTGGAAAGCATATTAAAAAAAGAAAACTTTCAAACCTTCGATATCAATGTTTTTAAAGATGAAACTTTTGAAGGTGAGAAAATGACACCTAGGCAAAATATGATCAATATTGTTGGAATAGCGGAAGGCTTTGTAAACAATTTTGAAGAAAACAACGGCGAGAATTTGATTTTTTATGGGACAACCGGGCTTGGAAAGACATTCCTTTGCAATTGTATAGCTAAGGTATTGCTAGATAAAAATAAAATAGTAATTTATCAAACAGCTTTTACGATATTGGATATCTTGGAAAGACGTAGATTTGGAAAAGATAATGACGATTTAAATGATTTTAAATATAATTTATTGTTTGAAGCGGATTTATTGATAATTGATGATTTGGGAACTGAAGTTTCAAATACTTTTACAAATGCTGAAATCTTTAATATAGTCAATACTAGGTTGATATCAGGGAAAAAAACCATAATCTCAACCAATTTAACTCCTAAAGAAATTACAGAGATTTATACTGATAGGGTTTTTTCCAGAATCTTAGATAAATTTATTCCATTAAAATTCTTTGGTAAGGATTTAAGGTGGGAGTAAAACAGGTAATAGGTAAGAGAGAATCAGTGAATAAGTAACAGTGAACAGTGAACAACAGTTGAAAGATATGAAAAGCAATTCACAATTCACAGGTCATAATGCACAATGAAAAGATAGTAAAGAGTGAATATCTAAGAGAGAAGAACTGCTGTGGTCGAGCTTTAGTGTCAATAAGGAGAGATTCTTAGGGGCGAAGGGTCATCCACCACTACAATGACGACTAATGCTTTCAATTGTGCATTGACACCGCAGGTGTCATCCTTGAGTGAAACGAAGGATCTCCGGTTTTAATTGTGAATTGTGAATTGTGAATTATAATTAAATCTATATATAAGAGGTGTTATATGGCTAAAAAAGGCAAAGGAATACAGGACTACATAGTAAACGTTTTTAACGGAATGGCATTGGGATTATTTTCATCGTTAATTATCGGACTTATAATTAAGCAAATAGGTACTTTATTAGATGTTCCTATGTTGATAAATTTTGGTAATATAGCTCAAAAGCTGATGGGGCCTGCAATAGGGGCAGGGGTTGCTCATAGCATAGGTGCACCTCCATTGGGAATTTTCGCATCTGTGGTTACGGGGACTTTAGGTGCCGGCAGCATATCCTTTGATGGAGCTGCTGCTATAATAAATACAGGTGAACCTGTTGGGGCTATGATAGCATCATTAATAGGTGCTGAAGTATCAAAAATGATTAGTGGAAAGACAAAGGTGGACATAGTCTTGGTTCCTATTTCTACCATTTTAGTCGGGGGATTAGTAGCTAAACATGTATCACCATATATAACGGTAGCTTTGGATTATGTTGGCGATTTTATTAATATGGCAACCGAATTGCATCCTATTCCCATGGGGATAATAGTCTCTGTTGTAATGGGAATTATACTTACGCTTCCGATCAGTTCGGCAGCTTTAGCAATATCATTGAAACTGTCAGGATTGGCAGCCGGGGCTTCAACAGTGGGATGTGCAGCAAATATGATAGGCTTTGCCGTTGCATCCTATAGAGAAAATGGAATAGGCGGATTTATTGCTCAAGGGATAGGAACTTCCATGATACAAATGTCAAATATAGTAAAAAATCCATTAATATGGATTCCTGCAATTGTATCCTCTGCAATATTAGGACCTATATCATCATATGTATTGAAGATGGAGGGAAATAGCATAGGAGCAGGTATGGGAACCAGCGGACTGGTGGGACAGTTCGCAACTATTGATACAATGGGTTCAAGTCCGAGAGTGATAGTATTGATAATCTTGATGCACTTTGTTTTGCCGGGAATTATATCGTTCATAGTATCCGAATGGCTAAGGAAGATAGGTTGGATTAAAAAAGGAGATATGACTCTTTAAAATTATCCTATTTTAATTATTGAAATATTTAAAAGCATGAAAGGAGGAAAATGAATGGATAAAAGAAGACTTAAAGTAATGCTAACTTTTGTTTTGGCAGCGTCTATATCATTTGGGATCATTCCCTTCGATAAATATATTGCTATCAATGCAATAGCGGCAGATACAAATACTACAGATGAAGATAAAACAAATCCCGTAATTGATTATGCTTATGTAGAAGATGGAGTATTGAGACTCAGCATATCGGATGATGAAGAGTTGGCTACAAAACCAATTATATATACGATAAATAAGGAGTTTCGATCCTATGAAATTAAATTAAAGGATTATGAGTATGAATACGACGGCAGAAAAAAGGTAGGTAAGGTATACGAGATTGAAGTTGAAATCCCCTCATCTATCTATATAACTATAAAAGATTATGCAGACAATGAAAGCAATTATAATTTTTCAATTAAAGAAGATAATGCACCGCTTACAAAATATATTCCGGAATTTATTTTGGAGAGATTGGCTAAAAATAGGCAGTCCGAGGTCAATAAATTTAAAGGATTTGAGGATATATTTGAACTGGAATATGGCAAAGTCGTAAATGCCTTTAGTTTATATGACGAAGTCATAAAGGATAACTATTATCGATACAATAAAAATGATATTAAATTTAAATTGAGCGGCTTATCCTGTGATAAAGATGGAAATATTAAGCTTGATAAATACGGTTTATTCAAGGTTATCATGACAAATAATAAGGACAAAACTTTTGAAGAGACTGCATACATACTTATTAAACCTGATTGGAAAAATTCTGAAGACAGAAGAAGTCCCGTAAATTTTAGTCCATATATAGTATATAATGATAAAATAAAAGTTGCCGACCATTTTAGATATGAAGATGAAACTAACTCGAAAAAGGGAAAGAGCAAAATAGATACGAATTATATGTTAGTCTACAATGAAGATACAGACAAAACAGTCGAGATGAATGACCAGATAAATTTAGAGCTAAACAAGATATACAAGCTAAGTGTTTTAAATTTTGAAACTAATTCCCAACAGGATTTTTATGTGATGAGACAAGAGAAGGAAAAAACCAAAATTAAAAACTTCACAGATGTAGATAAAGGATTTTGGGCATCAAGAGACATCAGTCAATTGGTGTCAAAGGGCTTGATATCTGGTTATCCTGACGGGACATTTAGACCTAAGGGAAATATAACTGTAAAAGAATTTATGGTTATGTTAAGCAGACTAATAGCTGCAACTCCTGCAAAAGGGAAGCCTGTTGTAGGAGATGCAATGGTTCCGATTAGCCTCAATTCATGGGGATATATAGAGTCAAAATCCATTTTGGACAGAGTACCACCTGATAATCTATATAGATTTAATTATTTAAATATAGATAGACCTATAAGCAGAGAAGAAGTGGCATTTTTAATAGATAATGCCTTAGATTTAGGAGCTGTATACAATACCGATATGAGTAAGAAGCTTACCGACGTAGCTATATCATCATATATATCGGAGATTACAAAGCTTGTAGACCTAGAAGTTATATCAGGATATCCCGATGGAACATTCAGACCTAAAAACAATATAACAAGAGCAGAGATAGCAGCTTTATTTGTAAAAATTAAATAATATATGATAGAAATCCTAGGGATTTAAATGTCCTTAGGATTTTTTATGTTAATTATAATTCCGAGCATTGTCGAGGAAGGTTTATAATATAGATTTAAAAAAATACCCTCTTTAACCGATATTAATAATATTAAGTATGCTTATAAGGAGGTTTTTTACTTGAATAATAAAATTAAAAATATAGTGCATAGATGTATAGGTTTAATATTAGTTATGTCGATAATCATACCTATGATTATGCCATCTACAGTGTTTGCAGGTACATACACTGTAAAGGATTGGAATGAATATAGGGAGAAGCTTAAAAATGGTATTATGAATCAGGAAGAGAGTATAATTATTAATTTTAATGGAAGTGAAATCTTTACTTCAGAGAACATGGCCCGTATTAAAATTGAAAATGAATTTAAAGAAGCATTGAGTTCAACCCCTTATCACCTAGGGGAGTTAAATATAACAAATAAGACAATCGTTCCTGTACTTGATGAAACCACAAAAGTTTTAAAAAGTGTAACCCATCAAATAGAGTATAAATACATTAAACAGGATTTTGATAGTTTAAGGGCAAATCTTAATGAACAATACAATATAATTAAAATTAAATTTACTGATTATGAGAAAATAAAGTACGCCTATGATTTTATAGTTGGTGCCTTGAGTAATGTCGAAGGTAAGGAAGTATCTGAAATTAAGGGAATATTTATTCATAAACAAGATGATAAGGATATTCTTGATAAAAGCTCATATACAATCCTATTTGCGATGATGATGGATGAACTGGGATACGATAATGATATTGCCATTGGGAAAGTTGAAGAAGAAGGAAGCATATGGAATTTAGTGAAGGTTCAAGGTCTATGGTATCATGTGGATGGTAGACAGGAAAGTATTGAGGATAATGTTGTTAGTGATAAGTGTTTCTTGATACTAAAGGATAAATCTATCTGGAATTTTGATAGACATAGGGGAAAGGTTTTTGCAGATGAAAAATATGTAGGGAGCAATCCTACAGTCCAACAACTAATATATGAAATAGAGCTAATTAAAAAAGATATAGATAAAACAATTAATGATATCAAAAATATATCTGAAGATACATCAATAGAAAAGATTAAAGAATCTAAGCAGAAGCTTATAACCATAGAAGAGAAGAAAAAGAACTACGATGAATTAAAAGATATATTAAAGAGCGAAGTAGATAAATATCAAGATGGAACTTTAAGCACAGCTTTTGAAGAACTGGAAGGGAAAATAGATGATTTAACAAATAAAATCCTCAAGAAAAAAGAGTCAATTGTAATTAAAGCAGTAACAAAAGCAGAAAAAACTTTTCAAATGAATGATATTTTAGCCGCCAAAGAATCAATTACCATGATTGCAAATAAAGATCTAGAAGAAAGAATAAATGCTCTGGAAGCAGCTGTTGCTGCAATACAAAAGGCTGAAAGAACAAAATCTGAGGAAGACATTATCCTTGCTAAAGATGCAGTTAAAATTGTAAGACAGGAACAAAGAACAGAGCTAGAAGAAAGAATAAAAATCTTAGAAGCTACCATTGCTGTGGAAAAGGCGGAAAGAACTAAATTACTAGATGATATAGAGAAAGCATTTGATTCAGTTGATAATCTTAAAGAAGGAGAAACAAAGACAAATCTAAAGGATAGAATAAAAGCTTTACAAGATGAAATAGATGATAATGAAAAAGAACAGAAATTAATCAATGAAGTTAAAGAAATAGTAGAAGAAATAGAAAGCAACTTAAGAAACAATAAAATAGAGGGTTTAGATGATAAAATTAATGACGCGAATGCTGCAATAGAAAATATTAAAACTGAATCTATAAAGAAACAATTACAAGGGAGAATAGATAATGTTAAAATTGCAGTAGATGCAATAAAATCAATAAATAATGCAGATGATAGTATAAAAAATATCCCTGTAGAAGATATATTAGATCCTCAAGATTCATTAATAAGTAGAATTGATAAATCTGAAGAATTTGTTAAAGTAGCTGAACAAGAAATTAAGAAAATTAAGGATATGGGTGTTAGAACTAATCAACAAAATAGAATAAAGGCTATTAAGCTGGTAATAACTGCGATGAAAGCAGTAGAAAAAGCAGAAACTGCAATCCCCCTAAAAATGACTTATGTTACATCATCAAGAAAAGCTATAGATAATATTAGTAAAGATTATCAAACAGAAATAAATACTTTAAATGCTAGATTAGATAGGGTAGAATCGGCAATAGATTCATCAGATTTAGTGACAAAAGCTGTAAAGGCAGTAGAAAAGGCAGAAAAAAGCATGAAAGACATAGATATTGCTTTAGCAAGGGAAGCTGTTAAGCTGCTTCCGGATGGAATAATAAAGGATGATTTAAACAATAGAATAGATGCAACAGCTGCAATGGGAAAAACAGAAGTTTGTCTTGCAAAATATCTTAGGGAATATTCTGAGACTAATAAAACTGAATTACAGAATGCTGTAGATATTGCTGATACGGCTATAAATAAGCTTAAAGAAAGTATAGTTAAAACACAACGAATCAGCAGAATGACAGTCATAAAAAAAGCGAAATTAGCTATAGAATTGATTGAAGATGTTAAGAAAACTGGTTCAATTGAGGATGCAGAGACAGCTATTGCTGACATATCAGACAGTAAAATTAAAAAAGAATTAGAAAAGAAATTAAAAGATATCATTTCTATGATAGATACTGATAAAAAGATTGAAAATGCGGAGAAAGCAGTTAATGAAGCCATAACTAGTTTAACAACGGAAGGGACATTATCATCAGATAATATTCTGGCAGTAAAAGAAGCTGAAGAAGCAGTTAAAAATTTACCAACCAGCAACATAAAAAAAGAATTCCAAGCTACGATTAAGGAATTAAACAATGCAATAAAGGCTAAACAAACGGTGGAAAATGCGGAAATAAAAGCTGAGAATGGCACGTTAACAGCGAAGGACGTTACAGCGGCAGAAAAGGCGTTGTTAAATATTAATCCAGATTACAAACCGGGTCTTGATGATAGAGTTAATGCATTAAGAGCTAAATTAGAAAAAAATGAAGCTGCTGACCTTCTTAAAAAGGCAAAAGAAGCAGTAAAAAAAGCAGAAGAAACAAAACTATCAAAAGATATTACAGCAGCTAAAAAGGCAATAGACTTGGTTAAAGATCAAACTGAAAAAGATAAATTAACTGAGGAAATAGAAACTCTGGAAGTTTCAATAGCAGAAAATTTAGTAAAGTATGCTGAAGAAAGTGCGTTGCATAATAGCAAAACACTATCAAAAGATATTACGACAGCTAAGAATGCAGTAGCTGCAATTAGTAATAAGGCTGAGTACAGAGATAAAATATCAAATCTAAATGCTAGGATCCGAGCACTTGAAAGCTATGTACAAACTATAAAGGTATTGGAAAATGCAGAAAAAAATAGAAATGAGATAAACAAAAATGCTGCTGGGACAGCTCTAGAAGATTTTAAAAGTATAATTGAAAAAATTGCAGATGAAGATAAAACTATATATGAAGGTATGATAAGTGATATAAGCAGTAGGATTAAAGCCATAGAAGACTATCTAAAAGATGAAGGGGCAAAGGTTACTGAAGCTGAAGAAGCTGTTCTTGAAGCAGAAGGTGAAATGAAAAAAGATTCAGAACCCAGTAATGAAACAATCCAAAAGGCACAAAAAGCCATAGACAAAGTAACTGATAAAAAACTTAGAGCAAGTTTACAGAAACGATTAGATGCTATTCAAATAGCAAAGGACGCTAAAGCAGCTGTTGCCAGAGCAGAAGCATATCCTACAGAAAAGAGTGTGAAGGATGCAGAAACTGCTTTAAATAAGGTAGATGGCAGATATAAAGATATCATTGAACATTTAGGGAAAATAATTGCTGATTTAAAAAACCAATTAGACATATCAAAGAAGGTTGCAGAAGCTACAAAGTTGGTAGAAAAGGCAGTTGAAAGCAGAATAGCAGCAGACAGCATAAAAGCCAGATTTGCTGTTGATGAGCTTAAGGATCTGGCAGAAGATTCATATAATAGGTTAAAAAAGATATTAGATGATTTGGATCAATCAATAGGAGAAGAAGAAATCAATGAAACTGAAGCTTTAAAAGCTGCTAATGAGGCATTAAATGATGTATTCAAAATTATTGATGAAACCAATACTTTTATTTCTAAAATTATAGAAGGAGCAGATGATGAAACTGACAAAATAAAAGCAGCATATGAAATGATAGATGATGCCAAGAATCAGGTTATAAAGGCAAATGCTGCCGTTAGGAAATTAAGCAACCAAAAGGATTTATTAGCTCAAATAGACTATGCAAATGAAGAAATAGAGTTGTCAGAGGACAATATAGATGTAAAGGAAGCTGTAAGGTTAGTAAATATAGCATCATATTCGGTAGATAAGGCAAAAGATGAACAAGGTAAATCTCAAGCTAGATTGGATATTGCTGCTGCCAGAAGAGCAATAGATAGAATAGGTCATAATAAAAATAAAGACATTAAAAAAACAATATTAAATACCATAAACGCCATTGAAGGTAAATTAATTACAGATAATGACCAAGAACTTATAGATTTGGCTGTGAAGGCAGTTAATGATGCGGCTGATTTGCTTGCTGAGTCAATAAGAAAAGGTAATGTGATGAATGAACAGGAGAAAATTGATAAAGTTATTTTTGCTGCTAAAATGGCTATTGGCTGGATTAGTGACAATAACAAAGCTGCGAAAGATACCTTAACAGGATTTTTAAATGATATAGATGCAATGTACAAAGCGGAGAAAGAGGGAATATTAAACGAAGAACGTATAAAAAATGCAGAAAATGCAGTGGAGGCAGCGGAAGAAAAGTATAGAAGTGGTTCTGATGAACTGGAAAGTTATATCCGTATAGCTAGGTTAAGGGTAAAGATCATAATAAATGATGGACCGGATACTAAGGCAAAGATAGACGAACTAAACGCAAGATTAGATGCAATAGAAGGTAAAGGTAGCGGGGGCTCGGGAGGAAATAATGGAGGCGGTTCCGGAAACGGTGGCAATGATAAACCCGGAACAGGCGGCAACAAACCCGGCGGAAGCAATTTGCCCGGGAACATAATTCCGACAACTCCACTTCCAAACAATAAAAGGATTATAGGAGTTACAGAGCCGGAATGGGGAAAAACTAAAGAGTTAAAGAAAACTATTCCCACCACGGGTATTCCAACTTCAGATGCGGCGGCATTTAGAATTTATGAAAGTAAATTAAGGATTACAGAGCTTTCCAATATATTAAAAACTACAAAGAATGCCAATACTAGATTGGTAGTAAGAGGCAAGAATGTTACATTGGATACAAAATTATATATATATGACAGCATTAATAATAGCATACTGCTACCTGTAAAGACAATAGGTGATGAATTAGGTTTTAGCGTAAGTCTAATCAATGGACCGGGTACCAAGAGATTGTTATTAAATGGAGTCGTGTATGGGGAAACTAAATCCATTATTATGGATATAGGAAGTGAACACTCATATATAAATGGCAGTTTAGTAAATTTGCCTTCCAAGCCTGTGATAATAGAAGGAAGAGCTTATATGCCTGTAGATTTTATGGTTGAGCATTTAGGATTAAATTTCAGTTATTATAATGATGGAGGAAGCATTCAACTACTGATAAATTAGGGGGCGGTTTATACCGTCCCTTGTATTTTTGTTTGTACTTTTTTATCACTGTGATAATATATAAGTTAAAGCATTGAGAATAATGAACGAGAGGCAAATTATGAACTTAAGAGAAGAGGCATTGGAATTACACAGTAAAAGTAATTTTTATCAGTATCTTTGATTCGAATTTTGAAATATACTAGAGGGAGGTTTTATCTATGCTAGACATAAGACGTATCAGATCTAACCCTAAAGAAGTAGTAAATGCATTGAAAAAGAGGCATGGTAATTTTCCAATTGATGAAGTAGTGGAATTGGATGAAAAAAGAAGAAAAGTATTGGTTCAAGTTGAAGAGATGAAGGCTGAACAAAATAAGTCTTCTAAAGATATACCCAGACTAAAAAAGGAAGGTCAAGACGTCTCGGAAACCTTTAAAAAAATGAAGCTTTTGTCTGAGAAGATAAAAGAATTAGATCAAGAAGTAAAAGAAATTGATGAAGAACTTAAAAAATTGTTGCTTCAGATACCAAATACGCCTCATAGTTCAGTAATAGAGGGCAGCAGTGATACTGATAATCTAGAAATGAGAAAATGGGGGAAGCCAAGGGAATTTGGATTTGAGCCAAAACCTCATTGGGAATTGGGAGTAAACTTAAATATTCTTGATTTTGAAAGAGCATCTAAGATTGCAGGAGCTAGATTCACATTGTTTAGAGGATTGGGCTCCAAGCTTGAAAGAGCGATCATCAATTTTATGCTTGAGCTTCATACGGAAGACCAAGATTATACGGAGTTTTCAACCCCATTTATGGTAAATAGGGACAGTATGATAGGCACAGGACAATTGCCAAAATTTGAAGAGGAAATGTTCCATCTGCCAAGCAAAGATTTTTTCCTTATTCCCACAGCTGAAGTTCCGTTAACAAATCTATTAAGAGATGAAATAATAGCTGAAAAAGAATTACCGATATATTATACTGCATATACTCCTTGCTTTAGGCAAGAAGCTGGTTCTGCCGGGAGAGATACCAGAGGACTTATTAGAAATCACCAATTCGATAAGGTAGAATTGGTTAAGTTTTCTCATCCCGATACCTCATATGCTGAGTTAGAGAAACTAACAAGCGATGCAGAAGAAGTCCTAAAGAGAATTGGCTTACCGTATAGAGTTGTGATGTTAAGTACAGGAGATTTAGGGTTTTCATCCGCAAAGACTTATGACTTGGAAGTATGGATGCCCAGTTACGGAAGATATGTAGAGATTTCCAGCTGTAGCAATTTTGAGGATTTTCAAGCAAGAAGAGCAAATATTAGATTTAGAAGAGAAAATGGTAAGGTAGACTTTTTACACACATTGAATGGCTCCGGATTGGCAGTAGGAAGGACATTTGCGGCAATATTGGAAAACTTCCAGCAAGAGGACGGATCTATTACAGTACCTGAAGTATTAAAAAAATATCTAAATGGATTAGAAACAATCAAGCAAAAATAATATCAATATTACCCAGGCTGCTGACACTTTATTTGACAACAGCCTGAGAGGGAGGTTTATCCTCCCTTTTAATATTATCTACCAAATTCCTCCGCAAAATATTATCACTAAAAGTAAGAAGAAAAATAATAAGCTGGTGTTGCTTTCGCGGTTGCATCCTGCAGCTTCAACCATAAAAAAACCTCCTTAATTATTTATTCATTATATTATATTGAATATATTCTCAATTGGTTACAATAATTTATGGGGCTAAATATTTGACAACCATCTCAAAATATTATAAAATAAGGTGGTGTAAATAAGCACCCGTAGCTCAGTCGGATAGAGCAGCGCCCTCCTAAGGCGTGTGCGGGGGTTCGATTCCTCTCGGGTGCACCATTAGGTGAAATTATGGATGAAAATTATATGAGGATAGCTTTAGCGTTAGCTGAAGCATGCACCTATGAAGTACCTGTAGGTGCAATTATTGTATATAATGATATGATAATAGGCAGGGGTTTTAATCTCAGAGAAACCTTGAAGGATCCTACTGCCCATGCAGAGATTATAGCTATTAAAGAAGCCAGTCAGTATCTGGGAGGATGGAGATTGGAAAATTGTACAATGTATGTCACTCTTGAACCTTGTCCCATGTGTGCAGGTGCCATCGTGAACGCTAGGATTAAAAGACTTGTAATAGGTAGCACTGACCCCAAAATGGGTTGTTGCGGTTCAGTGGAGGATCTCATAAGAAATTCCAAATTTAATCATAGGGTAGATGTGACCTTTGGAGTACTGGAAGATGAATGCAGCAAAGTTTTGAAGGATTTCTTCAAGAATTTAAGAGATAAAAAGTAAATACTATGGAGAGATGTCCGAGTTGGCTTATGGTGGCAGTCTCGAAAACTGTTGTGTAAGTATTCCTTGCACCGGGGGTTCAAATCCCTCTCTCTCCGTTAAAATGTATAAAATGATTGTAAATATTCATGAGGGAGTAGTTAGCGCAAATAGCGTGGCAAATCAACATGCTGATCGAAAGATCTGGTTTGTCTTAAAGAACGAGACTCAAGTATAACTTTTACAGCTACGGATGATTCTCATTTTTATTGGAATCTAAGTATGTAGCTGTATGAGAGATATTTGAGCTTTTTTATTTTGCAAATGACTGTGTACAAAGGAGAATGTAAATGGAACTGCTGGAAATACTTATTATTGCTGTAGGACTTTCAATGGATGCATTTGCTGTGTCAATTTGCGCAGGATTATCAATGAGGAAATTAGAATTTAAAAAGGAGCTGATTGTTGGACTGTACTTTGGAATATTTCAAGGGGTTATGCCGCTAATCGGCTATTTCTTTGGTTCACAGTTTGCAGATAAAATTATGGCATTTGACCACTGGATTGCATTTTTACTCCTTTCGGTGATTGGCGGGAAGATGATTTTTGATAGTTTTAAGAAAGAGGGATGTCCTGATCGAATATGCCCTGTCCAAATGTGTACAGATAGAGAATGTCCCAACGGGGAGCGCCCAAAATTGAAAGAAATTTCCCTAAAACCTATGGATATGTTACCCCTTGCTATTGCCACAAGTATTGATGCATTGGCAGTAGGTATATCATTTGCCTTTCTTAAGGTTAACATCCTTCGGGCTGTAATTCTTATTGGCGTCATCACTTTAGTTTTATCCATGATAGGAGTAAAAATTGGCAATATATTTGGCGCACAGTTCAAATCTAAGGCTGAGCTTGTGGGAGGTATTATATTGATACTTATGGGCTTAAAAATATTGCTTGAACATCTTGGAATTATTAGTTTTTGATGTAATTTATTTTAATTTTACTGATCTCCTTGTGAAAAACCATGAATAAATTAGACTTATCAAAAGAAGGATACCGGCACAGCCTTCAATGGGATATAAATATTTTACTAGATTTGAAAAGCCAAGTTGACTAGCTATCAAAGCAATTGCAGCAGATACAACTACGATTATTCCGCTTCTTATAGACTGCTTTTCTAGATCTGTAATTCTGGATATAAATCCGTAAAATGACCCCACTGCAGTTGTATAAATCTCTGCAATAAGAACAGCTGAGTAAATATACTGCATCTTGCGGGATATTTTTCCGGCTATATACATCATGGGTATCTCAACGTGAGCAATTTTCCAGATGTTTCCGGACAATGTCAGATATATCATGAGAGAGCCCAGTCCAAGACCTAGTCCGCCTAGGATTACTCCATTTCTTACAGCTTTCATATCACGGGCTTCAGATCCGAGAGGCCCCAATACAGCAACTGAGAGAATGATGTTGTATGATACGTACAATATAGCTGCAAAAATCCAATTTGGCAAAAGTCTGTTTTCTCCTATAAGCGGCATTGCCGGTATAATGCTTAGCGGAGTATGGGCTATCGAAAGAATGCTAATCACGGCAACTCCTGTCAGTGTGAAAGGTACTATAAAACTGATGGAGTTGATTACGCCGCCTATTCCTGTCAGTACAGTTGCAGCAGTAAGTACAGTCATCAATATATTTCCATACATTACGGGCAGATTGAACTGCTGTGCGAACATAGCACCCGTGCCGGAAATCATTGCAATAAAAGAACATAAAAGAAAGAATGTCACAATCTTGTCTATTGCTGCTCCTATTTTTTTACCGCCTGAATACATGATTATTTCCATATGAGAACGAGCTTTGAGCTTTCTTCCCAAAACCATGATAATATATCCAAATACTATAAACATCGTTGTAGTAACTGCAAGTCCGGCCAGTCCCATCACACCAAATCTATTGAAAAACTGCAATATTTCCTGGCCTGTAGCAAATCCCGCTCCTACCACTGTTCCAATGTATGCGCCTGCAACTTTCAACGTTGATACACCCTTTTTATCCACCATCCCACACCCTTTTAATAGATATATATATTATATAGGTAAATAATAAATTTATGACTGGATGATTGCTAATGTAGGGTTTTATGTACATTTTATTAATCTAATCTGCTATAATATAAAGAGATAAGTGGAATTTCTTACTAGAAAGGGATGAGAATTTGGAAGATAGTAAACTGAACGTGCAAAAATTTGTTGAATTTAAAAATAAAACTATATCAAATATTTCCAAGGTGATTATAGGTAAAGAAGAAACTATAGAGCTTATAATTGTTTCACTTTTATCCGGGGGGCATGTCCTGCTAGAGGACATTCCTGGAATCGGCAAAACCATGATGGTTAAGGCATTTGCAAAGACTTTGAATCTTCCGTTCAATAGGATACAATCTACACCGGATTTATTGCCCTCAGATATTACCGGAATAAATTTTTATAATCAAAAAATCGGAGATTTTGAATTTAAGACGGGTCCCATATTTTCCAATATTATCCTAATTGATGAAATAAACAGAGCAACTCCCAGAACTCAGTCCAGCCTATTGGAAGCTATGGAAGAAAGACAGATTACTGCAGATGGCGTGACAAGGAAGTTGGATAATCCGTTTATGGTATTAGCAACGCAAAATCCGATTGAATCCTATGGAACGTTTCCTCTTCCTGAAGCTCAATTGGATAGATTCTTTATGAGAATAAAAATGGGATATCCAACGAAGAAAGAAGAAAAGGAAATAATTCTTAAGAATATATATGACCCTCTGAACTCAATAGAGCCTATTGTGGGGATAGATGAATTAGAAGAACTTTTAATCGAAGTTAAAGAAGTAAAGGCAAATGATGATGTATTAAATTATCTAATTGATATAATAAATGAAACAAGAAGAGGGGATTTGGAACTTGGGGTAAGTCCTAGGGGAAGTATTGCATTGTTTAAGGCGTCTCAAGCTTATGCTTTAATCAATGGAAGGGATTTCATAATCCCGGAAGATATAAAGAAAATGGCACCCTATATTTTGAATCACAGGATTATAGCCAGAGGAAATAATAGCGTAGACGATACCATGGGGATTATCAATCAAGCAGTCAATTCAGTTAAAGTACCATTAGAAGAAATATAGGTAAATATTATGACTTGGATATTAGCGGGGATAATTTTATTTACAGCAATTATCAATAAAATTACTTTAAAATATGGGTTTGACAAATTAAACTATAATTTAGATGTTTCTAAAAAGGCAGCTGAAATAGGGGAAGATATATCCGTCACTTCTACTTTTGAAAACAATAAAGGACTTACCGTTACCTTTCTACAAGTTGATGAAAGATACCCTAAAGGGTTTAATGTGGAAAATTATAATTATACGCTATACATATTACCATATCAGAGAGTTAAGAGGACTTATCAGATCGTGGGCATGGAAAGGGGATTATATCAAATCAAAGGAAGTTCTTTAAGTTTAGGGGATTTTATAGGATTTAAAATGGTATATAAAAATCTTAACGTAGGTAAAGATATTGTAATACTTCCAAGAAAATTGGATATAAAAAAATCCTTAATTCCGATGGGAAGTCTAAATGGGGATGTTTCAGTGAGAAGATGGATAATAGATGATCCCAATATGATTTTAGGGATAAGGGATTATACAGGAAATGAACCTCAAAAATATATTCACTGGCAATCATCACTTAAGCATGGAAAACTTATGGTAAAAAACTTTGATTTTACTACGGATAACAGTATAATAATTGTTTTGAATATCGAAACCATAAAACCCTTTTGGATGGGGATAGAAAAGGAGTCTATTGAAAATTCCATATCCTTGGTAAGAGGCATTATGGAAGAGCTGGAGAGTAAAAAAATCCCATATGGATTTATTACAAATGCATTTGGTAATAGTTCTACTACTAGCCAATTTTATTACCCCGGGTTGGGAAGGAATCAATTATCTTTTTTATTGGAAATGTTAGGGCGTATAAATTATGGCATTTCTTCTACATTTGAGGATTTGCTGACCGAAATAATAAATAGAAGGAATAGTTATAGTACCTTTGTAGTAGTAACTCCGAAAGTATTTACATCATATATTGACAAATTAAATAAATTAAGCAAAGCTTCAACTAAAGTAATACTAATTTCCCTTGAAAGTATAAATATGGATAAATTAGACAAGGGTATTATTAAATATGGGGTAAAGCTATGAATGAATTGATTATATTAGAAATAATTAGCATCACATCTTTGTTGTTCTCCATATATTCTAACATCTTTAACTTTACAAATTTGAATAATTATTTTCTTATATTTGTATGGACTGTAATCATATCCAATATATATGGTATATTGCAATTCAAAGCTCATAATAATAAGATTCGTTTGATACTTATATTATTGTTGCTCCCCATAACTATATTTAAGAGCAAAAGCTCAATATATTTTATAATCCTATTAGCTTTCTCTCTTTATTTATATCTTACAAGAAGATTGAATAGCGGCGACCACAATAATTATGTAGATAGTTTTAGAAATTCCTTTTTTATAATAATTGGATTACTGATATTCTCATTTATAGGAGATTTTATATATCGGTTTACAGACTTCAGTATTCCATTTTTGATAATATATTTTTTATCAACGATTATATTTATTAGAAACTTGAGATATATGCATGTTGGGATGGAAAAAGAGGATATGAGGAGATTAAATATTAGATATTTAATCTTTTTATCAATGACTTCAATTTTTATAGCTATTGAGGAATTAAGAAATTTTCTTTTCGGGATATTAAATTCCATATACAATCTTATAATAGAGATTTTAATTGTTATATTTTATTACCCGCTTTCACTTATAGTCTTGGCACTTGATAAATTTGCAAACTGGATATTATCTTTATTAGGCATGGATATGGATGATGAAATTGTTGCTCCCACAATGGAGGAAATGGAAAGCATTGTTTATCAAGTAAAGGAGCATCCGATTTTAGATATAGTATTTAAAATTATTTTACTAATAATAATTTTATATATAGCCTATCGGTTATTTAAAAATCGTCAGAGCAAAAAGAAATATAGCCATGATTATATCGAGGAAAGAGAGTTTATGCAAAGAGATGAATATAGAGAACGTCGAAGGTTTAGACTAGGGAGACCTAAAGGATATAAGGAGCAAATAAGATTTTATTATAAAAAATATTTAAATAAATTATTAAACAAGGATATAAAAATAGAAAAGTATTATACAACTGAAGACATAAATGAATTTGGGAAAGAAAGATTTCCCTATAATATAATTGAAAAAATAAGAGAAATATATATAAAAGTAAGATACGGAAACGATGAAGGAAATAGTGCTGAAGTAGAAGAAATCAGAAATTTATATAGAGATTTAAAATGAAAAAACCGGATTTATACCCGGTTTTTTCATTAATAAAAAATTATTTATGGCGTTTTAATAGTTCATCTTTTATGTTCCATAATTCTTGTGACAGATCTACAAAATATTCGTGGGGTTTTTCAAATCTCTTTACTTCATCCCATAATGTATCTATTTGTTCGTTGCAATATTTTTTAATATCATGGACATTTGGACTATCATAAACATTTTCACCCTTATCAAAAATTTGCACCAATAATTTTCTTGCGTAAAAATTCTCCACTTTCTTCCTCTTCCAAGTAAATAAGGGGTGGAAGATCTCATAGGGTTTATTATCGTTTATTTCTTCATCATGTAGCGTAATTACATCAGCTATAGCTTTGTTGGTGTCTCTACTATACAATCTATAAATTTGTTTAAAACCAGGGGTGGTTATTTTGCCGACATTTTCGCTTATTTTAATTTTAGGAACAATCTTTCCTTCTTCTTCCATTGCGGTCAATTTATATACACCGTTAAAAATAGGTTCTGATTTTGCAGTGATAAGTCTCTCCCCCACACCAAAGGAATCTATTTTCGCTCCTTGGTTGATTAGATCTCTAATCGTATATTCATCAAGACTGCTGGAAGCCATTATGGTACAATCGGGAAATCCTGCCTCATCAAGCATCTTTCTAGCTTCTTTGGAAAGGTATGCAATATCACCGCTGTCTATTCTGATACCCTTAGGCCTATAACCAAGTGGGAGGACAACTTCATTGAATGTTTTAATAGCATTTGGAATACCATCCCGCAATGTGTTGTATGTATCTACTAACAAGTAGCAATTATCAGGATAAACCTTTGCATATGCTTTAAAGGAATCTAATTCTGTCGGAAACATTTGAATCCAACTATGAGCCATAGTACCTAGTGCCGGAATATCGAAATCTCTATCTACTATAGTATTTGCGGTACCGATGCATCCACCAATATATGCAGCTCTTGCTCCTAGGATAGCAGCTTCATATCCTTGCGCCCTTCTGGAACCGAATTCTATGACTTGTCTACCTTTTGCAGCTCTTACGATTCGATTGGTTTTAGTTGCAATTAAGGATTGATGATTTACCGTTAATAGTATCATGGTTTCTACCAATTGTGCTTGAAGCACAGGGCCTCTTACAATAACAATTGGTTCTTGAGGGAAAATTGGGGTACCCTCAGGGACAGCCCAAACATCACACTTGAATTCAAAATCTCTTAGATAATCCAAGAACTCCTCACTGAAAATATTTTTACTCCTAAAGTATGCAATATCTTCATTGTTAAATTTTAAGTTCTTTAGGTACTCAATTAATTGCTCTACACCTGCCATTATGGCAAAACCACCGTTGTCCGGTATAGATCTAAAAAACATATCAAAGTATGCATACTTTTCTTCTATTCCGTTTTGTATATAGCCGTTACCCATTGTAAATTCATAAAAATCTGCTAGCATCGTTAGGTTTTTTTTATCTACCCAATCAATCTTATTCATCATCTTACTCCTTTGTTAAATAGTTATCTTCATTATAGACTTATGATTATATCTTGTCAAAAAATAATTTGATGGGTAAACTTTTTGTATTTTAAAGCTTACCCATCATTTTAAATAGAACTTTGTGAAATTGCTCCAACCTGAGCTTTTTGGTTCAATCACTCTTTCCAATCTACTAAATACACTCCTTAGTTAATTATTTGGGGTCGAAATTTCCTAATTCAAACTACTTTGTTATCTTACTGCATTACCACCGATATCTACCACATTCCAATACTTCTCTTCCACTTAACTCACATTGTAGCTTTAATGCTTGTAGTGTTGTAAAATCAATCTGCACACTTATAATAATTTTAATCTCTAACTAAGAACAAGTTGATTGGCAATTACCAAAGTTCTAAAAACTTGCTTATTGTTTTAATATGTCTTGTGTATTAATATTATACCCAAAATATTGATAATAAACAAAAAAGTTTAAAAAAGTTTTAATAACTTTTAAACTTTTTTCAGTTGTAAACTGTAAACTGTGAATTAAATTATAAGACCCCAGAACTCGACTTCAACAATCTTTTATCTTTTAATGTTTAAATGTTTAAATGTTTTAATTGTGAACTGTGAATTGTGCATTGTGCATTGTGAATTGTGAATTGATTAGTTATCTCCTATTAACTTCAATCCCTTTTCTGTAATGCTATAGATGGTTACAGGATTCTTGCCGCACATATTGGCATATGGGCATCCCCCGCAAGTAGTTTCACATGCAGGAGATCCCAAATCTTCCTTCAAATATCCCATATGGATCAACTGCTGCAACAATTGATCTACCATATCTTCTGTTATATTTAGTTTAATTGCAATATTTGATCTGGAAAAAGCCTTTGAATTATTTAACTCCATTAGGATGTTTTTAAGCATTATATCACTCCTTAAAAGCCCAATAAACTTCCGATTTGATATACCAGAACTGATGCTATCCATGCCAATGCAAATGTGTATACGGATATAAATATCGCCCATTTATAAGAATTAGTTTCTTGCTTTACAGTGGCAATAGTGGCTGCACACGGCGTATATAATAATACCATAACCATAAATGAAACTGCAGTAAGCGGTGTAAATGCATTTTGGATAGCAACGATCAATTCGCTTCCTTCGCTAACACCTGCATATACCATGCCCAAGACTGCCACTACAGCTTCTTTGGCTGCAATACCGGCAGCTAAACTTACTGATGCTTGCCAAGTTCCAAATCCTGCAGGTTTGAATATAGGTGCTAATAGGGTACCTATTTTGCCTAATAAGCTTGCTTGGCTATATGGTTCAACGCCTAATGGGAGTACTGACAATATCCATAATATAGCGACAACTGCAAATATAATCGTTCCTGCTCTTTCTATGAAATGGAGAACTTGCTGCCACATATTTTTAATAACACTGTTAAAAGACGGCAATCTATATGGAGGAAGCTCCATGATAAAGTGAGATGATTCGCCTTTAAACAATGTATTGCTAAAAATTTTCCCCATAATTAAGGCTACTAGTATACCTAAAAAATAAAGAATAAATAAAATAATGCCGCCATGTTCAGGGAAAAACGCTGAAATAAATACTAAATATATAGGTATCCTTGCTCCGCAAGACATAAATGGATTTATAAGAATAGCGATCATTTTATCTTTTTTTGTTTCCAGTGTACGGGTTGCCATTATTCCCGGTACATTGCAGCCAAATCCTATTATCATGGAAATAAAAGTTTTGCCTTGAAGTCCCAATGCCCTCATTATATCATCCATAATATATGCTGCTCTAGCCATATACCCTGTATCTTCCAATACACCCAAAAAGAAATAAAGTACGGTTATTAGCGGAATAAAACTTAATACTGCACCAACTCCACCAATTATACCATCTGAAATAAAAGATATAAGCCATTCAGGAGCATTTATTAAAACTAATTCCTTGGACAAGAAAACTCCAAAGGTTTCAATCCAAGATTCAACTATTCCGCCCAATAAATCTTGACCTATTTTAAAAGTTAACTGAAAAACTATAAACATAATTAGTCCAAATATAGGTAATCCTAGATATTTATTGGTGATTACTTTGTCTATTTTATCCGAAAGCGTAACTACGGCTTCATCGGGTTTTACTACGCTTTTTTTAGTGATATTGCTTATAAAATCATATCTTTTATCTACTATTTCCAGTTCATAATCAATTCCCTTGTCTTTAAGGAACGTTAGTCTTTTCTCGACATCTTTATTGTTTACTTCTTCTAAAATATCTTTATTTCCTTCCAACAGCTTGATTGCAATCCAATCTGCAGGATAATCAGCCTTAGAATCCTTTAATAGTTCTTTAATAGTTTTTATTTCTTTATCTATGTTTTCACCATAACTTAGAGGATGATATTCAGACTTTTTTTCAATGCATTCCACAGTTTTTTCGATTAATTTTTCAACTCCGGATTTTTTAGATGCTACAGTAGATATTACAGGAACACCTAAATTTTTAGATAAGCTTTCTATATTTATCTCGATTTCTCTAGTTTTTGCCTCGTCAACCATATTTAATGCGATAACTACATTTGCACCCATCTCCAACAGTTGAGTTGTAAGATATAAGTTCCTCTCAATATTTGTAGCATCAACTACATTTATTACAACGTCAGGGTTTCCTTTTACTACATAGTCTCTTGCCACAACCTCATCCTCAGAGAAAGCGCCTAAGCTATAAGTGCCAGGCAAATCAACGACATCATATATTTTATTGTTGAATTTAAATTCACCAACTTTTTTTTCTACAGTAACCCCCGGCCAATTTCCAACGTGTTGGTTAGCGCCAGTTATAGCGTTGAACAATGTGGTCTTTCCGGAATTAGGATTTCCTACTAAAGCTATTGTATTCATGTCTCCACCTCTTCCTAAATGATAGCTATAATAAATCAAAAATAAAAATCTATGCTTGAATTATTATATTGTTAGCTAGTCCTCTGCCTATAGCTAATTTATGTCCTGATAAATCAACTATAACGGGACCGATATCATTTTTCACGACCTCAATCTCCACACCTTTATTTAAACCTAATTCAAATAATCTTTTGCAAATTTGCTTTCCGCCTTTTATTTCGCTGATGCGGCCTTTATCATTGGGCTTTAGTTGTATAAGAGCCATAACCTTCATGCATCTCCCCTTCTTGTTATTTTAACTGGATATATAAATTATATTCCTAGTTGATAATTATTATCAATATCATTATAATATAATTTAAATAAAATCTCAAGTATTTTGTTTGTCCATCTTGATAATATCTGACGGCTCCAAGTTTTGAATAAATTTAGCAAATTTTATTGACAAAATAATTATAGGATGTTAAGATAAATACACACCCCCTCGGGGAGGGGATAGGAAAGGGTGATATAATGTTAGCAAAAATTACTATAGATGTAGGTGGTATGACCTGCGCAGCATGTTCGGCAAGGATTGAAAAAAATTTGAATAAAAACGACGGAGTGGAAAATGCTGTAGTAAATTTACTGGCAAATAAAGCTACGGTAGAATATGAAACTGATAAAATAGCTCCAAAGGATATTATAAATATTATAGAAAAGACAGGATATGAAGTTCCTCTTACTAAAAAGACACTTCTTATAGAGGGTATGACTTGTGCAGCTTGTTCTGCAAGGATTGAAAAGGTTCTTAATAAGATTGACGGAGTAACGAGGGCAAATGTGAATCTTTCAACCAACAAAGCTATTGTAGAATTTCCATCAGGATTAATAGATGATAATGCTTTAATAAAGGCAGTAGAAAAGGCGGGCTATAAAGCTGAAGTAGAAGTTGAAAGGGACTTGGACAGAGAAAAGGAACTTAGAGAAAAGGAGATAAAATCTCTGAAAACATCTTTTATCATATCCGCCATATTGAGTATTCCATTGTTTTCAGCAATGTTTTTCCATATGGCCGGAAATATGAATATCTTGACAAACGGATATTTTCAGTTGTTATTAGCCACTCCTGTTCAATTTATTATAGGTTATAGATTTTATAAAGGTGCTTATCATTCTCTTCGCGGCGGAGGGGCAAATATGGATGTTTTGGTGTCTATGGGTACATCAGCAGCCTACTTTTATAGTCTGTACAATCTAATTAGGGGAGTACATGAATATTATTTCGAGGCTTCAGCTGTGGTAATTACTTTGGTCCTATTAGGCAAGACATTTGAAGCGATTGCAAAGGGAAAGACATCGGAAGCTATTAAAAAATTGATGGGATTACAACCCAAGACTGCCAGGGTCATAAAGGATGGAATAGAAGTGGATACACCCATAGAAAAATTGGAGATCGGGGACATTATATTGGTTAGACCCGGAGAGAAGGTTCCGGTAGATGGCATTATTGTTGAAGGGAACTCATCTTTAGACGAATCAATGATTACAGGAGAGAGTATACCTGTCGATAAATCCGTTGATGATACGGTAATTGGAGCTACAATCAATAAATTTGGATCCTTCAAATTCAAGGCAACAAAAATAGGGAAAGATACTGTATTGTCTCAAATAATTAAATTAGTAGAAGATGCTCAAGGCTCAAAGGCACCCGTCCAAAGGCTGGCAGATAAAATATCTGGAATATTTGTGCCAATAGTAGTTGGAATAGCCTTTTTAACATTTTTAGGTCATTATTTTGTTGGGGGCAGTTTCAACTCAGGTCTTATAAATGCTGTAGCAGTCTTGGTTATAGCATGTCCTTGTGCATTAGGATTGGCTACACCGACTGCAATTATGGTTGGCACCGGCAAGGGCGCTGAAAATGGTATATTGATTAAATCAGGAGAGCATCTGGAGAGAGCTCATAAGATGGATACCATAATTTTTGATAAGACGGGGACTATAACTAAAGGTGAACCTGAAGTTACGGATATAATAAGTTTTAATGGCTATGAAGATGCAGAAATACTTAGACTGGCAGCATCGGTGGAAAAGGCATCTGAACATCCGTTAGGTGAATCAATCGTTAAAAAAAGTGAAGAAGAATCTATTGAGCTGATTACGATTAATTCTTTTGAAGCAATACCCGGAATGGGACTCAAAGCTAGTATTGAAGGTAAAGAGGTATTAATTGGCAATAGAAAACTGATGGTTAAAAACGATATAATTATAGGGGATAAAGAAAATGATTTATCTAGACTGGAAGAAGGAGGGAAAACTGCTATGCTAATATCCATTGATGGAAATATTTCCGGGATAATAGCTGTTGCAGATAAGATTAAAGAAACTTCCCTTGAAGCTATCAACAAACTGCAGGATATGGGTCTTGATGTTTATATGATAACAGGAGATAATGAAAGAACAGCAAAGGCTATAGCAAAACAAATTGGTATAACGCATGTACTTGCTGATGTGTTACCTGAAAACAAAGCGTCGAAGGTTGACGAACTTAAGGCACAAGGCAAACATGTGGGCATGGTTGGAGATGGAATCAACGACGCTCCGGCATTGGCTTCGGCGGATGTGGGTTTTGCAATTGGGACAGGAACGGATGTGGCTATGGAGGCTGCGGATATTACTTTGATGCGTGGAGATTTAAATGGAGTGGTTACAGCTATAAGATTAAGTCATAGGACTATGAGAACCATAAAACAAAATCTATTTTGGGCATTTTTCTATAATAGTATAGGTATTCCATTTGCAGCTTTAGGATTTTTAAATCCTATGGTGGCAGGTGCGGCTATGGCATTTAGTTCAGTTTCTGTAGTTTCCAACTCCTTGAGACTGAAGAGATTTGAATAGCAATTCACAATGCACAATGAAAAGATAGTGAAGAGAGAAGCAGTGAATAAGTAACAGTGAACAGTGAAGAACAGTTAAAAGATAGTGAAGAGTGAAGAACTAAGAGTGAAGAGTTGCTAGGGTCGAGCTTTTGGGTTATTAAACATAGATTCTTCACTGCGTTCCAGAATGACACAAGCAGGAATTATACTGATTTTATTGACCCGCGATTACTGCTGGTGTCATCCTTGAGTAAAACGAAGGATCTCCGGTTTTCAAGGCAGGTAATTAGGTAAGAAGTATTTTATAATTTAAAATAAATGGAGGTATTATATTATGAAAAAGATTATGTTAGTTGATGGCATGTCCTGTGAACATTGCGTAAAGGCAGTAAAAAATGCTTTAAGTGAAGTAAATGGGGTTGCAAGTGTTAAAGTAGATTTACAAACTAAAAAGGTAGAAGTTGAAGGGGAAAATATGGCAAATGATGCTTTGAAAAATGCAGTAGAAGATGCGGGTTATGAAGTGCTTGAAATCAATTAATGGGTGATTTATATGAATGAAGGTAAATTGAAGGCTATAAACAAATTGAAAACAGCCAGAGGGCAGATGGATGGTATAATTAGAATGTTGGAAGACGATCGATATTGTGTAGACATATCGACACAAATATTATCGGTTATTGGATTGTTAAAAAAAGCCAATATTGATATTTTAAATAGTCATCTAAGATCCTGCGTTGCTTCTGCAATATTAGAAGGCGAAGAACAAGGTCAGGAAAAAATAGACGAGATAATAAATATTATTGATAAATATATTAAATAAGAACTTCTCCCTTAGAATATTCTAAGGGAGAGCTTACTTTTCCAGATTGGGTAATAACAGCTTTATCATATCATTTATTAAGCTAATATTCTTTTTTGAGGTTCCTGATAAAAGGGACAATAATTCCTTGATTTCACTATCCATTTCTTCAGAATAATTACTCTCAACAGTTTCCATAACAGAGATATTCTCCATATATTTTATGTAACCTTTCAAAATATAATCAATAGAAACGTTTAGAGCGTCACATATTCTAATCAAAGTCTCTATGCTCATATTTCGCTCATCACGTTCAATTTGACCTATATAAAATGGTGATAAGCCTACTATTTCTGCGAAAGCTTCTCTGGATAATCCGTGTTTTTCTCTCTCAAATCTAATTCTTTCACCTATTTTATCTAAATGTATATAATTCTTATCTGATTTCAATTTAATGCCCCCTTTTATATACTGTATAAAATAAGTTAATAATTCAAAATCGGCTAATGGTAAATAAACAATATTGCCTTTTAGCTAAAATTATGTTACAAATAGTTTATTGACTTGTTTTAAATTTATTTTTAAGAAAGGGTGATCTAAAATTAAGGAAAAAATCAACACCTTAAAGGATAAGCTCAATAAAGAATTGGAAAATAAAAACCTATGCGATCAGGAGGTAATAAAAATAAGTCAAGAATTAGATCAACTTATTTTGGAATACTATTATAACAATGACAATATTTTACCAGATAATGATAATTCAAGTTGATTTTTGAGACATTTTAGTATATAATTATTTTGAAGGTCAGAGAAGGTCAGGACACTTTCTATACAGGAATGGAGATGGTTTCATGGAATACAAGGATTATTATAAAATATTAGGTATAGATAAAAATGCTAGTGAAAGCGATATAAAAAAGGCATACAGAAAATTGGCTAAAAAATATCATCCCGACTTGAACCCCAACAATACAAAGGCACAGGAGAAATTCAAAGAAATCAATGAAGCATATGAGGTCTTAGGAGATGCAGATAAAAAGAAGAAGTATGATACTTTTGGAAGCAGTTATGATTTTTCAAATGGTCAAAATTTTGATCCATCTCAATTTGGGTTTGGAGGACGACAATATACCTATACTACAGGAAGTGCCGAAGATTTTAGCGATTTTTTTAACATGTTCTTTGGAGGAACCGGGGCAAGCAGTGGATTTAATATAAATGATTTATTTGGGGGTAAGAAACATACCCGTTCAGGCAAAGGCTTTAGATCGCCGAGACAATCTTTTGAATCAGAACTGGATATTACCTTAGAGGAAGGTTACAAAGGTTCAACAAAAGATGTATATGTAAATTTTGGTGGAGAAAATAAAAAGATGTCAATTAAAATCCCTAAGGGCATATTTCCCGGGAAAAAATTAAAGGTTAAGGGAGAAAAATGGGGAATAAATGGAGATATAATATTTACTATAAAATTACTTGAAGATGGTAGAAATAAATTAGATGGTCTCAATATTATTTCTAAAATTGACCTACTGCCTTGGGAAGCAGCACTAGGTACTAAGATCACGGTTAATACCCTATCGGGGAAGATAAAAATAGATATCCCAAAAGGAATCTTGAGTGGAAACAAATTGAGAATTCCAAGAAAGGGATACAGAGATTTAAATGATAATATAGGAGATTTATATTTAGAAATAAATATTGTCAATCCTCCTCGATTATCCGACAAAGAAATTAAGCTATATGAGGAGCTAAGCAAATTGTCGAACTATAACCCTAGAAATGATAGGTAATAGGTAAAAAGGTAAAAGATAGTGAAGAGTGAAGCAGTGAATAAGTAACAGTGAATAGTGAACAACAGTTGAATCACTGCTGATGTCATCCTTGAGTGAAACGAAGGATCTCCGGTTTTAATTGTGAATTGAAAAAAGGAGTGAGAATTATGGATTTAAATAAATTTACTCAAAAAGGTTTGGAAGCAGTTCAAGAATCTCAAGAAATAGCAATAAAAAATGGAAATCCTCAATTGGAAGAAATCCATATTCATTATAGTTTAGTAGCGCAGGATGAAGGATTGATTCCAAGAGTGATTTCCTATATGGGAGAAAATGTTGAATTAATTAAAAGTGATATTGAAAGAGAAATAGATAAATTACCAAAACAATCCGGAGGCACCATTTATCCGAGTAGAATATATACAAAAATTTTGCTTAATTCGGAAGAAGAAGCAAAAAAATTTGGTGATGAATATGTGGGTGTTGAGCATATTTATATATCCCTTTTAAAAGAAAAAGGAACTATTTCAGAAAAAATATTTAAAAGATATAATATTAATCAGCAAAGATTTCTGGAAGCATTGAAAAAGATTAGAGGCAATCAAAATATTACATCGGATAATCCGGAGGCAACTTATGAAGCATTGACCAGATTTGGAAGAGATTTGGTTGAAGATGCCAGAAATGGAAAAGTAGATCCGGTAATAGGCAGAGATGATGAAATAAGAAATGTAATTAGGATTCTTTCCAGAAGGACAAAAAATAATCCCGTATTGATAGGTGATCCAGGTGTAGGTAAAACCGCAATAGTTGAAGGACTTGCCCAAAGAATAGTAAACGGGGATGTACCTGAAGGACTTAAAGAAAAAACAATATTTGCATTGGACATGGGTTCATTAGTAGCGGGAGCAAAATATCGAGGAGAATTTGAAGAAAGACTTAAAGCCGTCTTATCCGAGGTTGAAAAGTCTGAAGGCAAAATTATAATGTTTATAGATGAAATTCACAATATTGTAGGTGCCGGTAGAGCAGAAGGATCAATGGATGCATCCAATTTGCTAAAGCCTATGTTGGCAAGAGGAGAACTTCATACCATAGGAGCTACTACCTTGGACGAATATAGAAAATATATTGAAAAGGATGCTGCTTTAGAGAGAAGATTCCAGAAGGTATTGGTTTCTGAACCGAGCGTAGAAGACACTATCTCAATACTAAGAGGATTAAAAGAGAAATATGAAATTCATCATGGTATTAGAATTTCCGATGGTGCCGTAATAGCCGCTGCAACACTGTCAGATAGATATATTAGCGATAGATTTTTACCTGACAAGGCAATAGATCTAATGGACGAAGCTTCTGCTATGATTAGAACTGAAATAGACAGTATGCCTACAGAAATGGATGAAATCAGAAGAAAAATATTACAGCTTGAAATTGAAAAGGCTGCATTAAAGAAGGAAACAGATGAAGCGTCTAAAATGAGATTGGAGAAATTGGAAAAGGAACTATCAGATCATAAGGAAAAGTTTGATATACTCAAGGCTCAATGGGAAGATGAAAAGAAGGACATCGTAAAAGTTAAGGATATCAAAGAAGAAATTGACAGGGTAAAAAGGGAAATTGAGGAAGCTGAAAGGAAATATGATTTAGAAAAGCTTTCTCAACTTAAGTATGGGACAATGGTTGAATTGGAGAAAAAATTAGCCGATGCCTATGATAAAAATAAAGGCAAAGATATGATGCTGAAAGAGGAAGTAACGGAAGAAGAAATTGCGGAAGTTGTGGCAAAATGGACAGGAATTCCGGTATCAAGGCTGGTAGAGACTGAAAGAGAAAAACTTTTAAACTTAGATAAGATACTTCATAAAAGAGTAATAGGACAGGATGAAGCCGTTGATTCAGTAGTAGATGCGGTAATCAGGGCTAGAGCGGGAATGAAAGATCCAAATAGACCTGTCGGCAGTTTTATTTTCTTAGGGCCTACCGGAGTCGGAAAAACAGAGTTATCCAAGGCTTTAACAGAAAGTTTATTTGATGATGAGCGTAATATGATTAGGATTGATATGAGTGAATATATGGAAAAATATTCAGTATCAAGGCTGATAGGTGCTCCACCGGGATATGTTGGATATGACGAAGGCGGACAATTGACTGAAGCTGTCAGAAGAAAGCCATATTCTGTGATATTGTTTGATGAAATCGAAAAGGCACATTCGGATGTATTTAATATATTGCTGCAGGTATTAGATGATGGAAGACTTACAGACAATCAAGGCAGGACGGTGGACTTTAAAAATACAGTTATCATAATGACATCCAATCTGGGGTCAAATTATCTACTTGAAGGAATCGAATCAGATGGCACTATAAATGAAGCCTCTAGAGAAAAGGTTATGGCAGAGATGAGAAGAACATTTAAGCCTGAATTTTTAAACCGTATAGATGAGATAGTAATGTTTAAGCCATTACAACGAAATGAAATATTTAAGATAATTGATTTGCAAATGGAAGAAATAAGGTCCAGACTTGAAGACAGGGGCATAGAAATTGATTTTACAGATGAAGCTAAGGAATTTGTTTTAAATAGAGCATATTCAATTCAATATGGTGCAAGACCAGTAAGAAGGTTTTTGCAAAAAGAATTTGAAACTAAATTGGGAAGACTTATCATAAGCGGAGAATTGAAGGATAAAGATACAGTAAAGGCTACTGCAGAAAATGGGGAATTAAAATTGCAAATCACAAGTCGCAAATCATAAATTAAAAGGCGTTAGCCATCATTCTGAATTAAAAAACGGATTCTTATAATTATAAGAATCCGTTTTTGATATGTAACCGTGCACCCAGCTTTGGCAGTCTACCATGAGCGTTACCTTAACAGTTAGCTCGGGACAGGCTTCCCCGCGGCACACGAAAAGTTTCACTTATCGCTGCTTCCTTCCGGACCTGACGAGGTTCATGAGTTTCCGTTGCGCAGGACCCAACCGTCAACACCACTTATTAAGGGCAGCCCCCACAATAGAGATGCCTATGCCGGGAATTCAATCCTGCTATAGCGGATTGCAGGTTATAGGGCACCGCTACCTCCCCATCTAGCACGGTAAAATTTGCTAATGGCGGAGAGAGAGGGATTCGAACCCTCGAGGCGCTTATCACGCCTACACGATTTCCAGTCGTGCGCCTTCGACCAACTCAACCATCTCTCCAAATTGGTTTACTATAAAGTACCTTTTAAATTATAGCTTATAATGCGAGGAGTGTCAACTGGTAAAAATTTAGTCTAAAAAGGATAATTGCTCCGCCTGTGTTGATGAAAGATTGGATATAGTAAGCCCAATCAGTCTTATATTTCTATCGAGTTTGATTTCGTTTAATAAGGACAAAGCTATTTCGTAAATGTCTTTAGCTAAATAAATATCGGTTAATAGAGTTTTACTCTTTGTTTTAAGCTTAAAATCCTCATATTTTATTTTTAATGTAATAGTCTTTCCATGTATTTGATTTTTGATTAAAGAATCTGAAATTTCTATTGAGAAGTCATGTAGATAGGATTTGAGTGTATTCTTATCCTTGGTCGATTCTGAAAAGGTGGTCTCAGTTCCTAAGGATTTTCTCTCCCTTTCAGTGTTTATTTTTCTATTATCTATCCCTCTAATCCTATCATAAATATCACTTCCCCACTTGCCAAACAGTTCAACTAAAAATTCTTCAGACAGATTATATAAATCCTCTACGGTGTATATTCCTATATTATTTAATTTTTCTGTGGATTTTGGACCGATTCCATGAACTGATTTTACCGGTAAAGGCAATAGAATTTCAGGTATCATGTCAGGAGAAATCAACTTTATGCCATTGGGTTTATTCCAATCCGACGCAATTTTAGCAAGAAATTTATTATAAGATATACCTATGGACAAAGTTAATCCGGTTTTTGCATGGACTCTCTTCTTTATCATATGTGCAATACTTAATGCATCCGAATCAATAAATGATATATCTATATATGCTTCATCAATTGATACCGGCTCTACCAAATCAGTTATCTCATATAAGATCTTAAAAACTTGCTGTGAAACTTCTTTATATCTCTTCATTCTAACAGGCAAAAATACAGCATTTGGGCATAGATTTTTAGCCATAAATATGGGCATGGCGGAATGAAGTCCAAATTTTCTTGCTTCATAATTAGCAGTTGTAATAATTCCGTGGTCACTTGATCCTCCAACAGCTACGGGTTTGCCCTTAAGCGTGGGGTTATCCTGTACTTCAACGGAGGCATAAAAAGCATCCATATCTATATGAAGGATATTTAAATTTTCTATATTGAAAATATCATTAGAAATTTTAATCACCTGCAATTCTCATTGGGTAATCCCCCATTTGGCAGCTTCTACTAACTCTTATTATACATTACTCCAGGGTCTTTAACCTAATAGTATTATATCATAAAAGCTAAATTAAATTATTCCTATGGTTTTTTACTTTATTGGACATAGCCTATATTATTTGGCTAACAATTGTACTAAATTTTTATTTTCTAAAAATAGCGTGTAAGAAACAAGTCCTTTTATTGGTTTTTGAGTGTAAATTCTATAACAATCTGATATAATATTAAATACTAATAAATGATAGGTGATATTATGTACCAAGCCTTATATAGAAAATATAGACCTAAGACCTTTGATGAGTTATTGGGTCAAAAGCATATAACAACTACATTAAAAAATCAAGTATTGAATGATAACATAGCTCATGCTTATCTTTTTTCAGGGACAAGAGGGACAGGTAAAACATCGGCGGCAAAGATATTATCCAGAGCAGTCAACTGTTTAAATCCAAAAGACGGGAATCCATGCAATGAATGTGATTGCTGCAAAGGGATACTCAATGAATCAATTATGGATGTTATTGAAATGGATGCTGCAAGTAACAATAGCGTAGACGATGTTAGAGACTTAAGGGAGAAGGTAATATATCCCCCTGCAAGGACTAAATATAAAGTATATATAATAGATGAGGTTCACATGCTGTCCAAGGGGGCATTCAATGCGTTGTTAAAAACATTGGAGGAACCTCCTAAACATTTAATATTTATACTTGCTACTACAGAGCCTGAAAGATTACCTCAGACAATTCTATCCAGATGTCAAAGATTTGATTTTAAGAGGATTACCACAAAGGATATTGTAGAAAACATGAGAAATATAACCGATGAATTGAAGGTAGAAATAGATGATAATGTTCTTAGGCTTATAGCCAGGAATTCAGACGGAGCGATGAGAGATGCCTTGAGCTTGTTGGATCAATGTTTCTCCTTTAATGGTGAAAAAGTTACTTATGAAGATGCTATTGATATATTGGGCATAGCAAACAAGGATTTAATTCAAAATATGGTAATCAACATAAGGGATAAAAATTTAGAAAAGGTACTTATGTCCATTGATGAAATAATTCAAGATGGTAAAGATATAAATCAATTTATAAAGGATCTTATAAATTATTTTAGAGATTTGATGATTGTAAAGACATCTTCTAATCCAAAGGAAATCTTAGAAATAGACAATCTTGAACCACTTAAAGAAGTAAGCAATAATATGAGTTTGGATTATATTCTAAAGGCGTTAAATACATTAACAAACGCTGAAGTTCAAGGGAAATGGTCTACTCAGCCTAGGATAGTTTTAGAAATGGCAGTAGTAAAATTGATTGATCTTGAAAATGAAATGTCTTTAGAGGAAAGAGTAAAAAGATTGGAGCAAGGGATAAGGCCTATAGATCAATCTAAAGAAATAAAGGAGGATGCAATAGTACCTCATAAAAACATAGCAAAATCTATTGCGGATAAAATAAAGTCAACAGAAGATATAAAACCGGCGGCAGATAAGATAGATAAAAGGGAAGAGCCAAAACAAGAGTCTGTGAAAGAACAAGACCAAAGACCAAATGAAGATGATGGATATACATTTACAATAGAAAAAATATCCAATGAATGGGAAAAAGTACTGCAAAAAATCAAGCTTAAGAAAATCAATTTATATGCATTGATATTGGAAGGGGAGCTATTATCCTTTGAAAATGGCATGATTACAATAGGATATAAAGAGAGTTATAGCTTTCATAGAGATGCTATCAATACACCGCAAAACAAGGAAATAATAGAAGAAATTATCTCTAAATATTTTAATAGAGATATAGTAGTCAATTTCATTATTAAAGGTGAACCTGCAAATATTCATAAAGAAAACAAAAAAGAAGAGGCAATTAAAAGCGTCATCGATTTCTTTGGTGAAGAAAACGTGGAAATTAAATAGGAAAGGAGAATTTTAATGGCAAAAGGAAAATTCCCAGGAATGGGTGGAGGAAATATGAACAATATGATGAAGCAGATGCAGAAGATGCAGAAGCAAATGGAGGATATGCAAGCAGAATTAGAGGTTAAAGAAGTGGAAACAAGCTCAGGAGGCGGAGCTGTCAAGGTTACAGCAAATGGGAAAAAGGAAATCCTAAATATTTCAATTGATGAATCCGTAGTGGATAAGGAAGACATTGAAATGTTACAAGATTTAATTTTAGTAGCTGTGAACGATGCTCTAAATAAAGCTGAAGAAATGATGACCAATGAAATGAAGAAAATAACAGGTGGATTAAATATTCCTAACCTTTACTGATAGGAGGATTTAAAATGGAGCAGTATGCATTACCCATAGCAAACTTAATAGAACAGTTTTCCAAGCTTCCGGGGATAGGTAAAAAAACTGCTCAAAGACTTGCTTTTTATATATTGGAAATGGAAGATTTAGAAGCAGAAAAATTGTCAATGGCAATAGTAAATGCTAAGGAAAGGATTAAATTATGCAGTATCTGCTGCAATTTAACAGATGATGATCCTTGCCACATATGCTCCGATGATAATAGGGATAAATCTACAATCTGCGTGGTAGAAGGAGCTAAGGATATTATAGCCATGGAAAGATCAAGAGAATACAGGGGGGAGTATCATGTATTGCATGGTGTTATCTCCCCTATGGACAATATAGGACCGAAGGATATAAAAATCAGGGAACTTTTAAATAGATTATCCGATGATGTAGTAAAAGAAGTTATAATCGCAACCAATCCCACTGTAGAAGGAGAAGCAACAGCACTCTATCTATCAAAGCTGATAAAACCCATTGGAGTAAAGGTTACAAGAATTGCTCATGGCATCCCCGTAGGAGGAGATTTGGAATACTTTGATGAAGTAACCCTTGCAAAAGCTATGGACAATCGTAGGGAGATGTAAAGATATATTAATAAATGTCTCCATCAAATAAAGTCCTATCATTATGCAAATTCATTTTAGAATGCAAATAAAGTAGTATTAGGGAACCATAGGGAAAAGGTATAAGGAATGCCTTGGAACTATGGTTTTTTTATTGGATTTTTCATTAGAAGAGAAATAGGAGAAAAGGATACAAGGCAAAAGTCAGGTAAATCAAGGGATTGAAAGATTGAATGGAAAAGAAAATGGAGAGGAGAAATGGATAGAATTCTCCTTAAACCTTCTCCCTTAACCCTCAATCCTAATAGAACTTTATTTTCATTTTTTGCCCTAATTTTTAAGAAATACAAGGACTTTAAAAGATAAATTAAGGGGAAAAGGGCATAAATGGGGAATTAGGGATAAAAAAACAAGCCGGTGTTTTCAAGGGTTTGAGGGGTGTTGGTGAGAGAACTTTATTTGAAAAAGGAGAGGAGTTTGTTTGATGAACACATAGTTAGGAACAAGGAAAAAGGGGTAAGGAATATAGGAAATAAATTAGGCAGGATATAGGGGTTAATTAGTTGTTGTAAAAAGAAAATAAAGTAGTGGTATTAGAAGGGATAAGGAATAAGGGAAGGCATTGGTAATACAGGGTTTAGTTCAGTTTTAAGGTTAAAAGAATATGGATATTAAAGGGAATTTGTGAAAGGACTTTATTTACTTTTACTATACAACATAGGCCTTTTTTTCTGTTTCTAAAAATGATGTGGTGAAAAATATTAGAAATAGAAAAGTCCTTGCATTGCAGAAAAGTAGTTACAAAAAGAAAATAAAGTTCTTAGATGGTGTTTTACCCACATTTCTTGATACAAGAATGGGGATAAAGTATATAAAATATAAGGGAAATGTGGATAAAAGGGCAAATAAATTAGGACCTTATTTGCATTTCCTATAGAACATGCCCTATTTTTTCTGTAAGGAAAATTCTATCAAAATGAAAATAAAGTTGTATTATTTATATCAATATAGGAAACTGGTTGTGGAAGGGGTTAAGAGGGTATTAGAGGAATTGGTTAAAAAGTGGTAAGGTGTAAGGAAGTAGGTGCTTTTACAGGCTATATGGTGTAAAATAAAGGTATAAGGAACGAATTAGTAGAATAAAACGAATTATCGAGGGAGATGAAAATAGTGATTATACGTTTAGCCAAAATTGATGATGAAGAAAAAATATCAAGCCTGATAGCACAGTTTAGAGTTGAACTAAAACAATTTAAAGGAATTACTTCAACACCTAAAATAGACCAAGCAAAGGAAGAATTTAAAGAATATATAGAGGCGAAGTATCCTATTTTTGTCGCTGAAGATAATAGTAAAGAACTATTGGGGTATATAGTTTGTAGAATTGATGGTAATGTAGTTTGGGCAGAATCTCTATTTGTTTCTGATAGTGCAAGGAGAAAAGGTATAGCCTCAAAACTATATAAAGAGGCAGAAAAAATTGCGAATGAATTGGGTGGGGATACAGTTTTTAACTGGGTACATCCTAATAACGATAAGATGATAACATTTTTATCTAAAATAGGATATGATGTTTTGAACCTTATTGAAATAAGAAAACCTTCGAAAAATGAAATATTAACTCAAAAAATATGTGTTGGAAATCATGAGTATAACTATTAATCTTTAGGTTGGAATATTTATATTTTACGTCGCAGTGGTTGAATTTTGTGAATTAAGAACATTATATTTAAAGGAGGGTATGAAAATGATTATACTTGGGATTATCGTGAGTATTGTTATTGGCGTGATAGGTTCCAGCATTGGTTACGGAATGAATGCTGCTGAATTAGGGCCAATATTATCGATTGCAACAATGGGTGGATTTATCATGGCTTATATAAAGAAAAATAATATTAAATAAACATTTAGAGGCGTAAAAGTTGAATGATGTACATTAAGATAATGTATATAAATTTAAAGTAGGTGATTATAAATGGATTGGAATATAGTTCAGTTACCAGTTGAAAATATATATGATAAATTGGATATTAGTTTTACACCCTTTTTCAAAGAGAATATTCAGTTATTTAAAGAGATTGGATATGAAAGAATTTTAGACATAGGATGTGGCTACGGTAAACATAGCATTTATCTTGCAGAAAATAATTTTAATGTAACTTCAATAGATATAAATGCACAGGCAATAGAATGGTTAAAGAGATATATAGATAGAAAATCTATAAGTAATATTACTTTAATACAAGCAGATATGAATAGTCTTCCGTTTCAAGATAATTATTTTGATACAGTGATTTGCACATCCGTACTTCATCATCAGGATTTTAAACAAATTGAAAATAGCATTTCTGAAATCTATAGGGTGTTAAGACGAAGAGGATACTTTTTATTTGACTTTCTATCAGTAGAAGATGACTCTTTTGGAATTGGAGAAGAGATAGAAAAAAATACATTTGTAGGTTCAAGAGAAGGAGAAGAAAATATACCTCACCATTATACTGATGTTATTGAATTAAATGAGTTGTTTAATAATTTCAGGAAGATTAAAATTCAAAAAAATGAATATCATATTATCATTGATTCAGAAAGAAAGATTAAAAGTAGGGTTTTTGATGTTTTGACTTATAAGTAAATTATGGATTTTAAGTAATGATGCAATTAAATGCATCATGTCGAATTAATTACAAAGAGATTCGAATGGAGATGAAACCTATGAAATGTCCCTATTGTAATGGTGAAATGGAGATAGGTATATTAGAAGGAGGAAGGTATCTTTTATGGGCGAAACAGCCACATAAAGTATCCTATCATCCTAAAGCAGGCGAAGTCTTACTAGGAGAAAAAGCGGTTAGTTCTATCAGAGTAGATTCTTATATTTGCAAGCAGTGTAAAAAGATTATCATAGATTATGCTAATCTTGATGATGTAAAAGAGGGATAGATAGTACATATTGATAGAATATTATGCAACAAAATTTAGGGGGGAATTTATGAAGAATTTTAAACGTTCTCGAAACCTATCGTTACTTGCTGGATTTCTTTTTATAATAAATACTATTTTGGCATTAGTAAGTACTCAATTTATTCTCGTACCAATTTTAGAGGCAATTGCAAGTATTTGTTTTTTTGCAGGTGCTTATGATTACCATAAGAAAATTACCAAGGATAATAAGGATTAAGGAAATGTACATTATTCATAAAATATGTATTAAGTGAGGTTATATAAATTTGCAAGGGGCGATTGTTTGGCTAAGCATGATTTTGGAATAATAGATTCTTTTGAAGAAAATAAGTGGTATAGCGATTATGAACCTGAAAAATACAATTGTATTTCGGTACATGATGACTTATTAGAAGAGATGATTATAAAGTATAATGAAGAACTAATGGCAATAAAAACATACCTTCAGGTTACAACTCAGCCAGGAAATGGATTGGATTATTGCGGGGTAACCCTCATCCCACCAGAATCCCTTAAACAATTTAGAGAGATTATTATCAAGGCAAATAGTTATTATCAATCGCAGGAACTTCAATCGCTTGTTGAAAAGGTATCTAATGCAATTAGTGAAAATAAATACTTAATTCACTACGGAATATAGTGTTTTGTATATAAGCATATGAATATGCAGGCTAATAGGGGGATTATCATGTTCGAATACATAAAATTGCAAAGAACAATGTGCTATGGAACTTGCCCTGTTTATAGTGTAACAGTAGATAACGAGGGCAATGTAAATTATCATGGAGAAATGTTTGTATATAAGAGCGGAGAGCAGCATTGGAAGATATCAAAGAAAAAGGTAGAACAATTAAATAACTTGATTGAGGATTTTGGGTTTAAGTCTTTCACATATGAACCAGGGGAGGAGTTCATTACAGACCAGCCTTCTTGTATTACTACAGTTAAATATTCTGATGGGCAAACTAAAGAAATTGACCATTACTATGGACACATTTTGATAGATGATAATTTGACCGCATTTGAAGAGAAGATAGATAGAATAATAGGCACTAAAAAATATGTAAATCCAAGGTTATACATATATCAGGTCGAAGAAAAGACTTCAGAAGCGTCAATTAGGTTTATAGTTATTTCTGCTTCTGAAATAGAAGCAATAGATTTAGTAGAAAAAGAATGTGATAAACAAGAAATATTGGAATGGAAGGTGCAGAAGATAGGGATTGCTACAGATGACTATTATGGACCCATAATAATTATGAAAAGTGTTTGATTAATGGTTGGTGAAATACTATGTAACCCATTGGTTATAACGGATTTGAAAAACAAATTCAAGAAATAAGTAATCATAGTATTTTAGGTAAGTGAAAAGTATGAGGAGAAAAGATAGAGAAAATAATAAACGTTGCCCTGAAAAAAATAAGTTTGTTCTAAAATCCCGTAGTAGATGCAGGATAATTCCTGATTTATTCCGGGATTTTTATTTTTAAGAGGCTGATAATTAAGGTGTAAGTTGCAAGTACAAAGGATAATATTCTTATTGACAAAAAAATAAATCTACACTATTATATGAGTATAATCGAATATAATCATATAGGAGGCGATGAATTGGATTTCATAGAAATATTTAAGGCATTGGGAGATGAAAATAGGATTAGAATATTAAATCTGTTAATAAGAGAAGAACTTTGTGTATGTGAAATAGAGACGATGCTAGGAATGACTCAGTCCAACGCTTCAAGACATTTAAACAAATTAAAAAGCGCAGGTATTATAACTAGTGATAAGAAGTCACAATGGGTTTATTATGGAGTAAATAACGAATTTATTAAGGAAAATAATTTGCTGTATGAATTTCTTAAAAACAAGATTAACGAAAATGTACAATACCTAAAAGATGTTGAAAGGCTTAAAAAATATAAAAGCAGTAACTTTACTTGTGAGCAATTAAGAGAAGATAAAAAGCAAGTTCTAAAGTTTCTTCGAAAGTAGCGTAAGAAGATGGAAGATGAAAAGTAGTATGGTATTGTTAAATACATTTTAGATACTTTTATTTCATATTATATGATTATAATCGAATATAATCATATATGTAAAAACAGATTAGATAGATTGGAGGCATTAAATTTGGATAGCGAAGAAGTAATAGAGAAAAAAAGGGGACTGGGCTTTTTCGAAAAATACTTAACATTATGGGTAATTGCATGCATCATAGCGGGAGTTGCCATAGGACAATTAATTCCTGCAATTCCTGAAACATTAAGTAAGTTTGAATATGCCAATGTATCCATTCCTGTTGCTATTCTGATATGGCTCATGATATACCCTATGATGCTGAAGATTGATTTTTCAAGCATTATCAAGGCAACAAAAAAACCGAAGGGACTTATAGTTACCTGTGCGACAAACTGGTTCATCAAGCCTTTTACCATGTATCTCATAGCAGCATTTTTCTTAAAGATAGTATTCATAAGATGGATTGGTCAAGATTTAGCGACAGACTATCTTTCGGGTGCAGTATTACTGGGAGCCGCACCATGTACCGCTATGGTGTTCGTATGGAGTTATCTGACAAAAGGCGACCCTGCTTATACATTAGTTCAGGTAGCGGTAAATGACCTGATTTTATTACTCGCATTTACTCCTATAGTAGCATTTTTATTAGGAGTAAGTAATGTAATTGTTCCTTATGATACACTATTTTTATCCGTTGTCTTGTTTGTTGTGATACCTTTACTTGGCGGATACTTATCAAGAAAATTTATTATAAAGCATAGGAGCGTAGAATATTTTGAAGATGTTTTTCTAAAGAAGTTTGATAATGTAACTATTGTAGGTTTGCTTCTTACTTTAATAATCATTTTCTCGTTTCAGGGTGAAATTATTTTAAATAATCCTCTGCACATTTTATTAATTGCTGTACCATTAATTATTCAGACATTTTTAATATTCTTCATCGCCTATGGATGGGCAAAGATATGGAAACTTCCCCATGATATTGCAGCACCTGCGGGAATGATTGGAGCAAGTAACTTCTTTGAACTTGCTGTTGCAGTGGCCATTTCACTTTTTGGGTTGGATTCTGGAGCCGCTCTTGCAACAGTTGTGGGAGTACTGGTTGAAGTTCCTGTCATGCTTGTACTTGTTAGAATAGCCAACAACACAAGGTATTGGTTTAAACAAACTGGTGAAAGGGGAAAATAAAACACATGAAAAAGAAGGTGGCATTTGTATGTGTTCACAATTCCTGTCGTTCTCAAATGGCAGAAGGTTGGGCAAAGAAATTGGGAAGTGATGTATTGGAAGCATATTCGGCGGGAACAGAAAATTATCCTGAAGTAAAACCACTGGCAGTACAGGTAATGGAAGAAGAAGGGGTAGATATGGGCGGATATCATCCAAAATTATTAAGTGATATTCCAGAAGAAGTAGATATTTTAATAACTATGGGTTGTAACGTAGTATGCCCTTATGTGCCATGCAGGTACAGAGAAGATTGGGGACTTGAGGACCCATCAGGTGGACCAATAGAGGATTACAGAAAAACAAGGAATATTATTAAAGAAAAAGTAATGGATTTGATACAGAGGGTAAAAAAACAAACAAATTTAATGAATATAAAAGAAGATGTTAGTGGAGAGAAAAATCCAAGCACTTTTTCTTTTAAGTCTTAAAGAAGAAGTGTACAAGAAGATGCTGGAGGAGATAAAAGACAATATAGACGATTATTTGAAACTTAAAAGAGATGTTGAAAAGTGTATGAATGTTGAAAGTTATCTTGTAGTTGCAGAAAATAGGGGGGAATTATATGAATATACTAACAATGTTATTTGGCTGGTTAAATGACCAATTATTAAAAATGAAATGGCTTTCAGAACTTATAAGGCTTCTTATGGAGAAAGTATTTGGCTTGTCGATTAATGATAGAATAGGTGGAAGTATTCACTTCTTTATCTATGATACTATTAAAATTTTTATTTTATTATCGGTATTAATTTTTATTGTATCTTATATCCAAAGTTATTTTCCACCAGAAAGGACTAAAAAGATACTCGGTAGAATAAAGGGTATAAAAGGAAATATACTTGGCGCACTACTTGGAACTATCACACCATTTTGTAGTTGTTCCAGTATACCGATTTTTATAGGATTTACTTCGGCTGGATTACCTTTAGGTGTAACTTTCTCTTTCCTGATTTCTTCACCGATGGTAGATTTAGCATCATTAATGCTTTTAATGTCATTTTTCGGTGCCAAAATTGCCATAGCCTATGTGGTTGTAGGTCTTATTCTTGCTGTTGTCGGAGGTACTTTAATTGAAAAGTTGGGACTTGAAAAATATGTAGAGGGATATGTTAGAGAGATAGAGAATGTAGATACTGATTTTATAGAAATGAGTCGTGATGAAAGAATTTCTTATTCAAAAGAACAAGTTAAGGATATTATCCATAAGGTATGGTTATATGTATTAATTGGGGTAGGGATAGGAGCAGCAATTCACAATTGGATTCCTCAATCAGTTATAGAAAATGTGATTGGAGAAAATAATCCATTTGCAGTTTTAATGGCTACAGTAGTTGGTATTCCTATGTATGCTGATATATTTGGTACACTACCAATAGCAGAGGCTTTATTTACAAAAGGAGTAGGAATAGGGACAATATTATCCTTTATGATGGCAGTAACTGCCTTGTCACTTCCTTCTATGATAATGCTTAGTAAAGTAGTAAAACCTAAACTTCTAGCAATCTTTGTATCCATTGTATCAGTAGGAATTATAATTATTGGATATCTATTTAATGCTTTTTCGTATATTTTCATATAAATAAATTAAATTAATCAATTGAGGAGGATAATTATGGTAATTAAAGTTTTAGGTTCAGGATGTGCGAATTGTAAAAAATTAGAGGCTAATGTTAACGAGGCTGTTAAAGAATTGGGAATTGAAGCCACAATTGAAAAAGTGCAAAATTTTAAGGACATTGCAGCATATGGTGTGATGAGAACACCCGCTTTGGTGGTAGATGAACAGGTTAAAATTGCAGGAAAAATTCCAACAGTGGAAGAAATAAAGAAGTATTTATAAGGAAAACCTAGTAGGGATTCAACCCAATTAGTGATTTTGAAGGAGGTAACATTCATGGATTGTTGTCAGTCACAAAATAATAACTGTATATGTAATACGAAATGCTGTGAAGATTTAAGACAGAGTCAAACTGAAGAAAAAAATGAAATAATAATTGATTTTTTATATTTAGACCTAAACATTTGCACACGATGTCAGGGAACAGATGCAGGGCTTGAAGAGGCCATTGCAGATGTGGCAAAGATACTTCAATTGACAGGGATAGAAGTAGTTGTGAACAAAATCCATATTGATAGTAAAGAAAAGGCAAAACAACATAGATTTATTAGTTCGCCTACTATACGAGTAAATGGAGAAGACATACAAATGGATGTCAAGGAATCTCTATGTGAATCTTGTGGAGATTTATGTGGCGATGAAGTTGATTGCCGAGTATGGGTGTATAAGGGAAAAGAATATAATGTTCCACCAAAAGCAATGATTATTGATGCCATCCTTCGTAAAGTATATAGTGATAAGAAAGCACGGTTGAATGATAGGGTTGATAAAGAAGCATATCAATTACCAGAAAATTTGCGGAGGTTTTTTGAGTCGATTGAGAAAAATAAAAAACCTGAATAATAAATGCTAGACTTTGTATCAAGATATAATAATAGGGTGGGTTTCAGAAGGTTTACGATAATGCTATTTTCAAGTATCGATAAGGTAAATATTATATCAACTCATCCAAATTACTAGTATATGATATTTAATGTAACATTGATTTATCAGGAAATTCAGTGGTTATTGGAAAAATAACCGAGACCATCAAAGAAAACAAATATTTAATTCGCTAGGGAATTTATTATACAGTTATGAAAATTAAGAGTAAAATGTAGTATAATATATAAAGGAATGTGAAAGCCAATGTGGGTCAATACCTTAACTTTAGAAACATTTTTTATAATAGGACTATTAGGATTTTTTAGAATGCTTTGGAGGATTAGTGGCCTTCCAAGGCATTTTTTCTTATTTTTTATAGCAATCAAGAAAAGTACAGAAAGAATGCCTAGACCTCGCCCCTTATCCCTCGAAACTTTCCCCAACTTATAAGAGTTTAAACTAAAGAGATAGTTCTATCCCTAGAACAATTTCTAAATTAGACTACAACATTTTTAGTAAAGCCCGCAAGGGGAACAATCCTATAACCTATTGAATTAATATTAAGTGTCATTAGTATTTGAGGTGTCGCGCGGTGCGGATTTTAGCCTTTTTATATAGCCATATAGCATTTTGATAATCTCAATTAACCTTTTATCTAGGGCATCATATTGTGTACTATTTATATAACCATTTTGATATGCAGTAATGAGATGGCTCCTGCATTCTCCCGCACTTCCTAATGCAATATTTGCGTGAACTATTTCTTTTTTTATAAACAACTGTGTATTTCCTTCTGCAAGATTTGCCCCTATACTCCTAACAGCCCGTACTAACTGGTCTGTAAGCCTATATTGCTCACAACTTGGAAATCCTTTAACCAATTCCCTTATATCCTGCTCAAGAACATTCGCCTTCTGCCATACTTTCAGGCTTTTAAAATCTTTTATATACAAATTTTCACTCATAGAATTCATCCTTTCAAATTGATTTTTAACATTATACGGAAGAGCAGGGATAAGTCAAATTCTGATAGAGAAATTTTCGTAAGGAAATCACTAAAAAGGTATAAGAGTTAAGGCGTTGCATTAAAAGTTAATATAATGCATATATTTGTTCCTTAACCCAATAAACCTTTTTCCTAATATACCCTAAACTAGTTTTTGTCGCTTAAAAACTTCTACGAATGCCGTAAATTAAAGGGCTTGAAGAAATTTACTAAATACATAATATATAAAAGGGATTTAGGTAAAAGGAAATAAGGAAAAAGTTAAAAAAGTAGAAATTAGACTTGACTTTGTGGAGAATGATTTATTATAAAATATATGTTTACGTTTATGAAGGCATTTTACAATGTTAATGAAATAACCTCCGTATTATTTTATTTTGTATGCTTACCTAGTTTGCTGGGTGAGCAATTTTTTTTGCAGAAATACTTGAAATTATAAAAAATCATCGGCTATAAAGAACGATAAGGAACTTAAATTTTATTAAAGAAATGGAGGAATTACTATGGGAAACAGGATTTTATTGGGACTTGATAATGGAAACAAATGTACAAAAACAAGTGAGGGCTATATTGTTGAGTCAGGATTTACTAAATCTAATAGTGAGCCAATCTCAGCGAGCAACTTGTTAATTTATGAAGGTAAGTTTTATAGCATCGGAGGTAATAGATTGAGTGTCCAGATGGATAAGACAGTTAATCAGGATACTTTCATTATGTCTTTACCTGCAATTGCAGATGCTGTAAATATAGCGAGGATAGAAGATAAATCTGATGTAATTCTAGGAGTAGGACTTCCAATTGTCAATTATGGAACTCTTAAGAAAAAATTTCGGGAATATTTTTTAAGACAGGATGTTAAATTTAATTTTAACAAAAAAGGTTATGCAATTAATATTATTGATTGCAGGGTGTATCCACAGGGGTATGCTTCGCTTATTACGGTATTTAACAGTTATAAGGATATATTATGTAATGTTATAGATATTGGCGGTTATACTGCAGATATTTTTAGAGTGGAGAACGGGATAATTGACACTGCATCGTGTTACTCACTCCCTGACGGAATTATTACGCTAATTGCGAATATACAGCAGGAACTCTTAAAAACAAATATTAGGCTGACTGAAACTCAAATACAAGATATTATATTAGGAAGAGAACCTGTTATTTTTGAAGCAGATGTTAAAGAGATAATTAAAATAATGACGAATGAGTATGTAGAAAACATATTGGCCAAAATTGAGGAATATGGGTTCGAATTCCGTAACCCTACTGTTTTCACAGGTGGTGGAAGTATGTTGCTTCGGAAATATATTGAAGAATCCACAAAAGTAAGGTATGCGGATTTTCTTGACCAGTTTGCTAATGCAAAGGGCTATAAAATCCTATTAGAGCAGGAATTAAGAAGGTGATGCTATGGTAACAAAACGAATAAACCTGTCTTTTTCTATGGATAGAGAGGAAGATGTTAAGGTATATAACATACTTTCTGCACAGAAATATAAAACGGATTACGTTATTAAGGCAGTATTAAGTTTTACGGGGAAAAATGATAAGGATTTTGATAAGGAGAAAATAAAGGAGGCTTTAAAGGAAGCAATAGCGGAATGTGGAGGAATTACTATAGGGAACAGTAAAAAAGATAATGATGATTATGCTCAGCCTGAATTACCTGAGGGTATATTTAATATGTTTGATAATCTATAGCCATTATGAGCAGTGAAGTTTAGAACTTCCTGCTTTTTTCTTACCTCCTGTCCCCTATATCCTTACTATGGGGTTCCTAAATGAACTAGAATAAAAAGTTAGGAACTAAAAGGAACCAGGACTCTATCTCTAGGGAATAAAGGGATAAAACTCTTTACAATCAACATCTAATATGTTACTTTTAATGCAGACATTCTAGGGAGTGTTAGTAAGCGGACAAAATGGAGGAAATGGTTGCTCTGCAGCAATTTATTTCCTCTGTTTTGTTTTTATTTTAAAATATTTTGCATTTTAAGGGGCGAAACTCGATTTTAGAATTGCTTTTCTTAATAAGAAGATAAGTAAGAATGAATTATTAGAAAGCAGCCTTTTTATATAGGAAACGGAGCAATTTGATAGGTATTATATGCTTTGGCTAAGGAATAAGGGTTAGAAATGGTTTTTAAGGATTAGGGGATAAAAAGCGATTCTAAAACATAATTAGAATGGTGAATAAGAGTTATGGGTTAAAGGGAGATAGGGAATTTGGAATGAGGAAATACATAATATGGCAGTAGTTACTGAAGGTATTAAAATTTCTTACCCATTATCTTATTAAAAATCTATATATCTATATAAAAAGATTCTATCAATAACTTTGGTTATACAATATAATAGTAAATATAATCCTGAAAAGATGTAGCGTAATGGCACATATAACCTTTATGAGGTGAAAAGATATGAAAATCAAAAAGAAGACTATCATGATAACAGCATTTTTAATAATACCTTTGATACTGTTTATATTAAGTTATATAAACTATCGTAGTCAAAGAATCGATAATAAGCACTTAGAAAGTTTCAAAAGTGAACTGATGACAACTGTCCAGCAAAACTCATCTTTTGATATGAATAATATAACTCCTTTTGAATGGGACAGGATGTATGTTATACGACCTTATATTAGCAGAACAGAAATGCAGAAGGTAATAGGCATAAAATGGACTACAGCGGACACTTATATCGGTTATCTAATATGTGATAAAACTTGGTTCGGAGAGCATCCATTGGATGATGATATATTTCATAAACTAATTTTTGTAAAAGATAATAAAGTAGTTCTAGATATTACTCTCGACAGGAATGATGTGGATTTTACACAGATTAATAGTCCTGTTATAAACGATGACTCTCTATTTGACATTGATAAAGCAGATGAAAGAAATATCATAAAAACAAGTAAGCAGCAAAAGATGATGCCTTAATAAAAAACGAATATATATGGAGTGAGTAAGATATGAAAAATAGGAAATTAACGAAGGCAATTACAGCAGTTACCGTTACATGCACTTTAATAGCCGTTATCAGTGCATTTTCCAGTTACTTATTGCCATTATACTTATCATATAAACTTAATAAGGATATAAGAGATGCGGGTTCAGTAGGAATTATAGGTGGTGCAGACGGACCAACAGCAATTTATTTGTCAGGTCAAATTTCTTCGCACTTGGTTACAATTATCTTTGCAGCATTAGCGATTTTGGGAGTTATATATTTAATTGCGGTTAAAAATTCAGTAAAAAAATCATAATCCAGAACCACATTTTAACAATAAAAAGTGTGCAGAATGCAGGTTTTTTATTGCAAAAAAACAGTGTGATATTATGTAAAAAGGCTTTTCAGTTTTTACTGAAAAGCCTTAAGATTATTAATCAGATAGCCATTCCTCAAGACATTTTATCATCTCACTGATATTTGGATAGCATTGTGTGAACATATTAGATGATAATTCAGGTATTCTATCTGATAATTTGCCTAGCAAATTTTTTAACTCATCCAGCAAGTCTAATCCATCACTGTAGTTGTAATGGTAGACAGTTTCAAGGACGTCGAAGTAGTATTCGGCATCCCGATATTCCCTGGAATCTTTACCAAAGGTTTGCATTACAGAAGTTAGCAGTCTATTAATTTCCTGTTTAAGATGTTTGTTTTTCATGATGTCACCTCCATTTTATTTGACTTTTAAAGGTAAAAATTATTTGTATATTGATAGAAATATTTTTTTAGCAGAATATAAAGGTAGTCTTTATCCAGTTTATGTTTATTGACGTTTTGAATCCATACAGGATTTGATGATATGCTTAAAAGACATTTAGTAAGGTAGAATTCGATTATTTTATCTTCAGACAGATTTTCTATCTTTACCTTTTCATTAAGACATTTAATTGCATATCTTGATATTGCAGCAACAGTTTTTTCAAGTCTTTGAGAGTATGGTGTATAATTTAGAGTGCTTTCTAAAGAAATTGAATAAAATTTGGGAACATTTACTGTCAACATGGCAAATCACCTCCTCTAGGAATCTCGTGGTCAGGGGCGTCCAGCCCCTGAAACACGGCTTTCTTACAGCAACTACATGTATCCGCTGTTATTTGTTTATACTGTATAGCAAACCTCTTAGGTGTTCTACTTCAATCT
>NZ_JACRTG010000001.1 GCF_014385195.1 Paratissierella segnis | reverse complement strand
TTTTTCTCTCTATCCTGTTTTTTTCTTTGAATTTAAGAGGTTCTATTAATTTTGCCCTTTTTTAATCATTTCTTTTGTTTTTATTTGTTTTTTTATCTTGACATATTACCAGATTGCTCCATAAATTCAAATTTATCTATTTGAATATAATAATACTTAAATTACAATATATAAATAATATTGATTATCATAAAAACTAGTCCATACTTAATTTTTCGATAGCATGTTTTTCATTTGATACAAAGAATATATCTTTTCCTTTATTACATTCATAAATAAAATCTTTCAAATTCTTACTTGTATATATAGAGAAATCTCCTATGATAGCAATTTTCTTTCGATAATTTATAAATTTCTGCAATATCTCCCCTGCTATCTTGGTGCTTAGATCAAAAAACTCTTTACATATTGATGATTTATTTATTATCATACGACTGCATCCTGTTTCATAATCTACTGTAGCAAAAAAATCCAATGCTGATTGTACATCTGTTATTAAAATCTCATCACTATTTACAATAGCAATTTCAATATTGTTTTCTTTAATAACTCTTATTTCCATATCCTTAACTCCTTGTTTTCTCAATTTTATCTTGTCATCTGTCAAACGCCCTGTTTTTAAGGGTCAAAAAACGGTGTTTTTTCACCCTTTTTTTAACCAAATTCCGCCCTTAAACCACTACATATTGTGGCCTAACCCTATTCCTTCTCCTCCAAACCACAATACGTCATCAGAATTATACTCTCAACGTGCATATCTTTGTCCCACAAAAGTTCTTGCACTTCCTCCCCGTCCTTATATACAGGAAAATTAAAGGAAATAGACTTTAGTGGCACTTCTGTTTCACCACGTGGATATATCTGAATTTCTTTAATCAAGGAAGATACTAAAGCTTTTCGTTCTTCATCATTAATTTTATCGTATACCCTTTCAAAGTTAATCATTAGTTTATAAACATTATCCAGTGTAATTGCATCTCTCTCAACTGATCTCCGCCTTAGTTTACCATCCTCAATCTTTTCTTCTAACTCAACCATTATATCATACAGATCATTTAAGCGAATAGTCATATCATGTAGTTTTCTATCACGATGCCGGGCATCCTCTGGCAGGGTGTCGATTTCATTTTCTAAACGGGATTTATTCAAATCTACCTCCCTAAGTTTAGATTCATAATTTTTTATTTCCTTATCAATTGTTGTAGTGTCGATTTGGGTACCTATTCTTGCCTTAACTTCCTTTGCAAATGTTTCATTACTGACCAGTTCTCTAATAGACTCAATTACAAGGGGTTCAATTGTTGTTTTCTTCAACATTGCTTTATAAGTACAACTTCTACCTGTAACTGCTCGTTTACGGCTACATACATAATAATACACTTCTTTGTATGTACCGTCTTTATTTGTCCAGGCATGTTTATTGGTGTACATAGGTCCCTTACAGATAGGACATTTTAAAATACCTGATAATAAATGTACTCGATCTTTACCTATTTTTGAGGGTTGCTTTATTCCTGTTTCTATTCGCTTTTCTCGAACCTTATTCCATAATTCTTCACTTATTATAGCTTCATGTTTTCCATCAGCTAAAATATAATCTTCCTGCCAAGCTTGGCGATATTCATTTTTTGTACCTTTTATCTTTTCTCTTGCCCTTCTGCCAAAAGCAATCTTTCCATAATAAACAGGGTTGTCTAAAATCTGCCTTACAAAACTGCCACTCCATTCTTTAAGTTTTCCATTCTGTCTTTGAATCTTTTCAATACCTTGAAAGTTAAGATATTGTGCTACTCCACCATACCCCATATCTGTATTTGCAAATTTATCATATATTAGGCGAATAGCCTCGGCTTCCTTTTCTTGAATAAAAAGCATCTTATCCTTTAAATAATAACCATAAGGAGCAAATCCACCATTCCACCCACCTTGCCTTGCTTTTTCTTTACGTCCATTCATTGTCTGTTCAATGATATTTTCTCTTTCAATTTCAGCCACAGCAGAAAGAACTGATATTAGTAGCTTTCCACTTGTCTGTGATGAATCAATCCCTTCTTCTATACATATTAGGTTTATTCCATAAGATTGTATGAACTCTAAGGAATTTAAAATATCAGACGCATTTCTTCCAAAACGTGATAGTTTATATACTAATACATAATCTATCTGTAAGCCATTTTCGATATCTGATAGCATTTTCTTAAAAGCAGGTCTAGCCTCAATGGACTTTCCTGACTTTCCTGCATCTTCATAAATATCTACCACTACCATTTCTTCTCTGTTTGCAAAGCGATTTAAACTGGTTAGCTGACCATCTAAACTAAATCCATCAACCTGCATCTCTGTACTGACACGAGGATACAAAACACATTTCATTCCACTTCTACCCATAATCAAAACCTCCTTTTATTTAGGCAAACAGATGGAAAACTTTTTTATGTAATGTGCTGTGAAATTACACAGCACAATCTATTTCTTCTAAAATATCAACTCCGTACTTTTCCACCACAGTTGCCAGTATGTTAATGAAAGTGTCATATTCTTTCGATTGCGAATATTTGATTGATTTTTTCGGAGCAAGATTTTTTATTTCAGTCCTTTTTTCTTCAGGTCTAATATTTTCCATCTGTAAACACCTCCGTGAATACATACCTCAAGTATAAATAGGTTCTGACTTTATGTGAATTATGTCGATTTTCTCTTCAATCGCATCCAATCCTATATTTTGATAGAAAAGAATATAATTATAGGCCCTCCAATCCTACACTGACTGAGAGAGCCTTATTGATAAAGGTAATTTCTTTTTCGCTTATTCTACCTATATATTTTTTTAAACGTCTTTTATCTATTGTAATGATCTGCTCCAACAAGACCATTGATGGAATTGATAATGCAGAAGAGAGGTTTAGTAGACAATGGGTGGGTAATCTAGCTTTGTAGTTAACCTTACCTGTGATTACTGCTACGATAACTGTTGGACTAAACTTATTACCTATATTATTTTGAATGATGAGGACTGGTCGGTATCCTCTCTGCTCTGAACCAATTCCATGACTCAGGCTGGCATAAAAAATATCTCCACGCATAACGCAGTCACTCATGCTTTTTCATCTCCTTTCCAGCTAAACTCTTTCTTAAAAACTATATGGTTAAACGGACGGCTGTTGGCACAGCTCCACGGGAATTGCACCCTTTCGACGGTCTGCCGAAACCCTACCCATTGCCTGCGACGCTTTTAACGCTCGGACGGTGGCTATAGGGGAGTATCATTATCCCATTTATATGTCCTCGCCTAACAAACTGCCATATTTGCGTTGCAGCTTGATATTGTTCGCTCACTCTAAACAGAGGTCATGACGTATCAGCCACTTGGCTCGATATAAATGGAATGTATCCGTTTTACTTATGCTGCAAAGCCGTTATCTGACCTGCGTTCTTTGTCAAGGAACTTTTATCTAATAACTATGAATAGGAAGTACGGAAAGGGGGGACATACTTCTCCAAAGTTTTATCTATTAAGCCACATTAAAAGTTAAGATTTTGGTTATCAGTTTAGTTTCTAATCTACGGCGTAATACATCATCTACACATAAATGCGGATTACCACCTTCGTCGTAAAATGTCCTCATAGACAATGCAGCTATGTACCCTTCATAATGTTTCAGAACGGTATTGATAGCATCCACATCGCCATCAGAAGCTAATACGATAACAGGGTAGGAAAGAAGGTGATTATTTCTTTTCTTATTGCTCATAGATATCTCCCTCCATAATTTTTTTTAGCTGTTGCAGTGTACTCGTTCTTTGGTACTGTACAGTAGAACGCAGCATGTTCAGCTTGTCCCCAATTTCTCGGTCAGACAATTCAAGGAAATAGGAAAGCAAGATTATATCACGCTTGCGTTCTGACAAATTTTCTAATGCATCTGCAATAACACCATCAGTAACGATAACATCAAGACCTAAAACATTAAAAACCTGTTCGATAACAAAGTATTTATCCTCTGTATATAGCTGTTCCATTTCCTTTGCTGATAAATCTGAAAAAGTTGTTTCTCGACCACGTTGCCGTTTCACCTCATCATAATAATCCCTTGCCTCATGTTTGAGTATCTTTTTGCAAAAGCTGTCAAAGGCATGTCGCTTGTCTTGCTCATGACTGTTAGATTTCACATTCTCACCCCCTTTCGGGTGGTGACTCCGCTGTTTCCCTTTCACCACTATTACGGTGAGAATTGGAAAACTGCCAAACTTTTGAGAAATCTTTTGAAATAATTTAAAAAAAGACACAAAAATGCCCGACTGAAAATACAGTCGAGCATTGGTGGAACTGTTTGAGTTTACTAGATGATGTGTGTGTTCATATGTATGGCAGTAATATCCTCTTGGGGGATGTAGGCTTTTTTTAATGGATAGAATCTGTGTGCTCTATGACAATTAAAAACAGACACGGCGATACCTCCCTTGATACCGCCGTATCCCTAAAAAGGCTAACTTTAATACAACCTCCGAAAATTCATTTTTTGAAAAGGAAAAGGCGGCTTTGATTGTTATTTCAAAACCGCCGCTTCACATCTGAGTTTTATAATCTATGTAGGACTAACCGTTGAAACCACGGTTTTTATTTTCACTTAGGCAACAATAATTAGAATACAGATTAAATCACCTTTCCTATCTTTGTATAATCTTTAATTGAATGTAACAAAAATCACTTCGTAAGTATTTAAAACTTATTTAATTCTTGAATATAATTTGATAGTATCGTCACGCTGCTTCAAATCAGGATTACTTATATCATTTATAGGGGCACCCATGACAATAACTATATATTCATGGTCATCTTTTATGCCTAGTGTTGCCCAACATTGTCCTGCTTCATAGGTAGTACCTGATTTGCCTCCTATAATTGTAAACCCGTCTTGATTAGTTTCATCGAGTTTTGATAAAACTGTGGATTCTAAGATTATGCCATCAGGATAATCTAAGGTTTTTGTGGTTTCATAGCTATCTGTGGTGAAAATCACTTTAAAATGACCATTTTCTAAGGCATAGTCTAGTAAGAGTGCCATATCGTACGCCGTAGTATATTGGTCCTTATCATGAAAACCTTCTGGACTGGTAAAGTGGGTGTTTTCTAATTTAAGTTCTGCTGCTTTTTCATTCATCATTTCGACAAAATTTTCAATATTTCCTGCCACATTAATTGCCAATGAGTTAGCTGCCTCACCTCCAGATGGGAGCATAGTTCCGTATAGAAGATCTCTATAAGTAACTTGCTCTTTGCCAAAAAAACCAGCCATTGAAGAATTTTGTTCAACCATATCTCTATATGATTCTATATCTATTGGTGCTATTGCAGATAAATCTTCGATGTGTTCAAGGGCTACAATAGTCGTCATTATCTTTGTAAGGGAAGCAGGATAGGCCTTATTTTTAAGATTTTTTTCATATATTATAGCCTTGTTTTCTCTATCCATAACACAGATGTATTTACTTTCATAATCACCTATTATGGGATTAATTAGATCGACTATATTGTCTTTGCTAATTAATATAATCACTAATATAAAAGCGACCATTATTAACTTCCTAATTTTTTTCATCTTGTTCCCCCAGTTAAAACTAAAGATTTCACCAAAATTTTGTATATATAGAATTTCATAATTATTTTAGTATCGTTTTTTTTAAATTCGTAGAAGCAATTCATCAACTTACCCATCAATTCGTAACTGTTCTACAATGCTCTGCCGTCTTGTCACATAGTACATAATATTGGGAACCAAAACACCTAACCCGAATAATAGAGGCAAAATTATTACCATTGTCAAGAAATTAAAATTAAAGTTTAAAAACCAGATTTGGTTACATAGTGGTCGTACGATAAATAATGAACTTCCGAGGCTTAACAGGATTGAACATACTGCGGTCAAAGCCACATAGTAGCATCCTTCTAAGCGAAGCATTATCATAAGTTGCCTTCTGGTCATACCGATGCTTTGCAGTACAGCAAATTCCTTACGGCGTGTCAGAATACTGGTCAAAATGGAATTAATAAAATTCAGTATACCAATGATTCCAATAATGAGTGAGAGTGTGCCCCCAATCGAGATAATTGTATTACGTATATCTGTGAGGCCTGAGATAACGGTGAATTTAGACTTATAATTCATGGTAGGCTCAACTTTATCAGTATACCACTTTAAATAGTTTTCCATATCTATCTCTTTATCCTCTTCCACATCAAAGACGTAGCTCATTGCATAATTACCTTCTGTAAATTCGTTATATATATCTCCAGAAAGAAAGAAGCAAGAACCGACCCAATCATAAGTATTTGTTTCGTTTGCAATAACATGACCAAGTACTATTACCTCTCGAATGTTTCCTCCAAAATCTAGTCTAACTTTATCGCCGATATCATGATTCATACTATCTGTATCCATATTGCCACGGGTATCTGTCCAGACCCCCTCTAGAATATACTCTCCTGTTGCAAGTTTCTCTGCATCCACTTCACCATCTACTACTTTCAGACGGGAAAATGAATATTCATCAAGACCATATATATTTGTAGAGAATGAACCATCTTGTCGCTGATTATATGATTGTCTTGTAGTTTCACTTGTATAGGTAGTCGGAGATCCATATTGACGTCCACCTGCTTCAACTCCATCTTGTTCTTCTACAGCAGCGATAAAACTTTCGCTGAGAGCACTTTCTTTATTGCCACTATACATATAATTGAATAGGTCTGAATGGCCAATGCGAAAATCCGAATCCATGGTATTATTAAGAGCTTTATCTGCATCTATGCTCTGTGTAAATGTGAAAACCGTATTAGTTAGCACTACACTTAAAGAAAGACTTAGTACTACTAGTACAGTACGCTTTTTATTTCGCCCAAGATTAGCCCATGCCATTCTTTTAGGAGTACCACCATTAAAAGACTTTTTCGTTTTTTTATTACCAATAGTTGCATTAGCATCAGTATAGCGAACTGCTTCAACAGGTGATATTTTTGCCACCATTTTCTCTGGCTTACGTATACTAATAAATACAGTTATTAATGAAAATACTGCTGCTACCAAAAATATGATAGGGTTTGGGGATACATCCACTACATTGCTTGTAAAACTAGACTGTGCCATTAGCACCGGTACTAGTGCTTTTCCTACGAAAAACCCACCAAAAAGCCCAGGTGGAATGCCAATTAAGGATAATACCCATGCCTGTTTCCTTATAATAGTACGAAGTTGACGTCCTGTAGTTCCAATGGTCTTAAGAAGTCCATAATATCTAATGTCTCGCAAGATAGAAATCTGGAAGATGTTATAAATAATCAGATATCCTGTGAATACAAATAGCAATAAGGCACAAGTAAGAGCAAATATCGTTCCTAATCCTGATGTTGTACGTATAGATTGATAAAATGGGTTAACTCCTGCATTTATATAGTTTGATGAGTTTATATCCATGGAGAATCCACTTTCAGTTACCACCGTTTTTAAGTTATTCTCAATATTTTTAGCATCTTCAAACTTTAAGATACCAGTAATAATTCCTGTCTCTAACTGGTTTTGATAATAAGTATTTTGCAGCTCTCCTAAATGTGCATCGACATAAGCTCTAGAAGCAACTATAGTTCCTAATGGCAAACCAGGATAACTTTCCCACCATCCAGCCAGCACAAAATTGCGTGTAACATCTTTTCCATGAACAGTAAGTTCCAGTGTCAGCGGAGACCCCTGTTTTTGAGGTATGCCCAGCAGTTCTAACGTCGCCGTATCAACGATAACCTCATCCACTTCTTTCGGCTTATACCCTCCCGAAAGTTCGATAAATTTAAACTCCAATCCCACATCGTCATAATACCAAAACTCTGTCTGCCTCTTAATAAGTGGCGCATTATTAACACTATCAGCAAGCTTCCTACAATAGGCAATTTCTTTAATCAGTGAATGATCACTTATTGTGCTATAATCCAAATCAGATAGATAGTTAATTTCTGCATGCCCATCACCACCAGACATAATTATATCTGCACGTTGCATACTTATCATCATGCCTGACCCCATGGTAAATAGACTGGTGAATAAAAGTGTGGTCAAGGCAATTGCAGTAATAGCAATGATATTTCGTGCTTTTGATCTGTCAAAGTCCCTATATGCTAATTTACGGATTATTCCTCTGTTTCTCACTCGTATCATATCGCAACACCACCAGAGATTTTTCCATCCTCAATACGGATAATACGGTCCGCAAGCTGTGCGAGCTCCTCATTATGAGTAATCATAACAATGGTCTGACCAAATCTTTCTCCAGTTACTTTCAAAAGTCCTACCACATCCTGGCTGGTTCTACTGTCCAAATTACCAGTCGGTTCATCTGCAAGTACAATAGCTGGTTTTATAGCTAGTGCCCTTGCAATAGCTACACGTTGTTGCTCTCCACCAGAAAGTTGGCTTGGCAAGTTTTGTAGTTTACTTTTAAGTCCCAATGTTTGTATAATATTGTTGACATATTTTTTATCTGGTTTATTGCCATCTAACTGGATAGGTAGGATAATATTTTCATATACATTCAGCACTGGAACAAGGTTGAAACTTTGAAACACAAAGCCGATCTTCCTGCGTCGGAAAATTGTCAGTTCTTCCTCTTTCAATGTGGAGATTTCCTTACCATCTACCATCACCCTTCCACTGGTTGGACTATCTAGGCCTCCAAGCATATGAAGCAAAGTAGACTTTCCACTTCCTGAGCTTCCTACTACAGCAACAAACTCACCTTTTTCAATTTCTAAATCCACCCCATCTAAAGCATGGACGATTGTTGCTCCGTTTTCATAATGTTTTTTTAATTTCATTGTTTTTAATATAATCATGCTCACTCTCCTAAAAAAAGTCTGTATCACATTTTTTTATGATACAGACAGTATAACAAAGTATTCTTTCTAGATTCTTTCCCAAATCTAACAGTTTTGAAAGATTCATCTACTATCCCTTGGAAGAAAAATCGAGAAAGTAGAGCCATGCTCTGGCTTTGAAGCAACTTTAATATATCCACCACCAGCTGTGAGGATTTCTCTTGATATAAACAAACCAATTCCTACGCCCTCTTTAGTACTTACCATTGGGGAACGATAAAACCTGGTAAATATCTTGCTCTGTTCATCTTCTTCGATTCCCATAGCTTGATCAGTTACATCAATCCTAAAAAAAAGTTCATAATGTTTAACACTAACTTTGATGATGCTATGACATCGTGAATACTTCACCGCATTGTCGAGAACATTGTATATGGCTTCGACTGTCCATTTTGGGTCGAAATAGGCTATACCGTCAGTTGATTTCGCTTGAATGTCAATCTCTTTTGCTTCTGCTTTAGGAAAAATCTGAGTGATTGCATTTTCAAGTAGATCTTGCAAATTACCTTTTTGCGGCTGAACAGTAATAATACCACTCTCCAAACGTGATATTTTTACTAATGCACTGATAAGAAAATCTAGCTTCTTCGCCTGCTCAGAAAGTGTTTTTACATAAACTTCACAATCTTCTGGCAAATCTCGTTCACCGAGAAGCTGTGCATACAAAATAATATTAGCAATAGGCGTCTTCGTCTGATGAGAAATGTCTGAAATAAGAATCTTGATATTTTCCTTTTCTGCAGCTAGATTTTTAGAAGATACAGATGATGAAGATAAAAATCGATCCATTTTTGCTTCCACTGCTGACAAGGCAGACTCATCGAGAGAATATTCAGTAAAATCTCCATCTATGGCTCTATCCAACATATTGTTCAGTGAATCTAAAATTCTTCGCATTTTTCTACGGTATAATAGAATAACGAAAATGACAGTGGAAACTGAAATAGAAACAGATATTACAATAACAAAAATCCAATTATCCATTATGTCACCACCCAAGTGTAACCTATACCATAAACAGTTTTAATATACTGAGGAGAGGATGGTATATCTTCTAATTTATCTCGTAGACGTTTAACTGTAACTGAAAGAGCATTTTCGTCCACATATTCAGCACTATTTGTCCAAATGGCATCCACTAGGCATGCTCTCGTTAGTGTATGGCCTCTATTTTCAAGTAAAATGCGTAGCAGTTTTTGCTCAGTCTTGCTAAGCTCAATCGAAGCATTTTTTTTCAAAAATTCCATTTTAACAAAATCAAATTTAAAATTATCAAGCTGTATTTGATCGACAGTAATTGAATCAACTTTTCTTAATTGAGTCTGAACCCTTGCACGTAAAATCATCAAGCTAAAAGGTTTGGTTATATAATCATCAGCCCCCAATTCAAGACCAGTAACTACATCTGTCTCCATATCTTTAGCAGTCAATATGATTACAGGAATGGTAGAGTTTCTTCGCAGTTCTTTCAAAAAATCTAGGCCATTTCCATCTGGTAGATTAATATCTAATATAATTAAGTCAAAGTTTGTATTTTTAATTTGTATCCGAGCAGAATTTAAATCTTGCGCTTGCACAAAAGAAAGTTCATTGTCTTTTAAGGCTATAGCAATGCCACTGGATAAAGACAGATCATCTTCTATAATCAATATCTTTTTTATATTAATCACCTCCATAAACTCCAATTACTTATCAATATTAATATAGTAATTTTTATAACGACTATCTATAGGCTTTTCTATAGTTTTAGTATCATCCATAAAAATGAAACGTAGAATATTAGTATTGTATTCTCTTTTTGTATCAACAGATTAGCCCACTTTTGTATTTGTTACATTTTATATTATATATGGCAATTTGAATAATAACAAGAATACAATGATTTATTTAAGTTATTTGCATGATATGTATACTCATAAAAATGAAACAAGTTTATCGTGCGTACTATCTCTAGCTTTAATTTTTCGGCAACCATTCTTTTATCAGGCTAATCCTTCGAAATTTTTCCTCATCATAATATATAACATTTTACAATCCATAACTATTAAGACTTTATTTCCTATATCTAAATTTAAATACATATATAGGAAATAACAAGAGTTTTTATGATTTATATATGTCAATCATATGATATATATGCTCATATCCAAGGAAAAATATGAACAGTAAGATGTAGTAGGGTGATATAAATTATGAAGCGAAATATAGAAAAGTATGATTTTAAGGCTTTAGGTCAAGCGATAAAGGAAGCAAGGAATGCAAAGGGAATGTCAAGAAATCAATTAGCGGATATAATGAACATTGCTCCTCGATATATTGCATCTATTGAGAACAGTGGACAGCATCCAAGTCTACAAATTTTTTATGAACTTGTCACGATTTTAGATGTATCGGTAGACCAATTCTTTTTTCCAGATAAAGAAGCAAAGAAATCATCACTACGTAGACAACTTGAAAGCCTAATCGATGAAATGGATAGTAAAGATTTAGTTATTATGACTGCTACCGCAAAAGGAATAAAAGAAGCCAAATCAGAGGAAAGGACGGAAAATTAACCGTTCTTTTTCTTTTGTATTATATTGTGGTGTGGCAAGCAGGGCAAGGTGGTACACACCTTGCGATTTTGCATAAAATTCCCTTGCGGAATTTTTGCCAAATCTGCTTGTTGGGGAGTATCCCCAATCCCCATTGAACACACAATAAATTGTGTGGCTACGCTCCCTTTGGGAGCTGAAAAATCATAATCAAGATTACCTTTGTTCTTTGTGTTTTTCTTTTTCTTTCTCCGATATATCCTCCCCTAAAAGGCGGTCAACATTTGCCTTTGCAGTCAGTATGTTCTTCATTTCTTTTTTTATAGAATGGTACTTTGCATAAGCCTTTTTCTTTTCGGAAAGCAGTACAGAATATTCCTCTTGCAGAGCCTTAACTGTAGGCAATTTTTTTCCTTCTATTTCATCAAAAACAGCCTTTGTAGCTTTGTGTAAAAGTAAATCAGTAGTATGTTCATCATAGAATTTCTTAGAGTACCCTGCTTTACGATAAGCAGTATAAGTATCACGGGTTTTTGAATAGTTGATGATATGAGTTTTAAGATTTCCTATTTCTGTCATACGTTTTTCAGCATCTTTAATTTTAATCGATAATTGATTAAAATTATCCGTTATAGTTTGTGCTTTTTTCTCTAAATTCTTATAGTCAAGCAAGTTATTTTCTGTTAAGTAATTCATGGTCTGTGCCATCTGCTTTAAATTAAAAATCTTTGCCCATCGTTCATATCCGGCACCTTTTCCTGCTTGCAATTTTGCTTGTATATCCACCAAAAGATTAACAAGAGATTGCGATTTTACAGTTGCTGTTTTCCTATTAGCAAAAGGTTTTTTCTCATTAATAACTGCTCTGATTTTTTCCTCTGTATAACCCTCTCCAAGAGAACGTAAACGGATAAATTTCTTCTGATCATTGTTTTTAAAGGCAAGATATTTTCCTTGCTTAATAGAGTAACCTGAATGTTCCATTTGTGATAAGAAAACATCAAAATCTGTAGGATTTTTTGAAAGTATTTCATCTATAGTGTTTCGCAATTTCTCTGAATGAGTAATAGGTTTTTTATCTCCAAGCCATTTACCATAATGGCTTTTCCCATGCTTTGGATTTTCAATAATAGAAAGTCCATTTTCAAGACAGAGGCGGTCGGATATTTTTCGTACAGCTTTTCCAGAACCTAAGAAATCTCTAAACTTTTTTGTACAGTCTAAAGAGGTAGAGTTATATATAATATGATTGTGGATATGAGCTTTATCTATATGAGTAGCTACAATAAATCCATGATTTCCTTTAGTAAACTTTAAGGCTAAGTCATAGCCTATTTTATTAGCAAGCTCTGATGCAACTTCACCTGGTTTAAAAGACTGTCGTATTTGATAAGCTATTACATCGTTTGCTTGTTCTCTGCCTGTAATGTTAGTGTAGATTTTCTTAGATAAAAGAAATTCTCCATTTACTGTTTTGGGGTCGCATTCATAAGAACTGACGTATTTACCATTATGGGTTTTGTCAGGGTTTAATGCATAATCTATACGGTCTGAAAGGCAACGGGCAATAGACTTTCCTTTGTTTCGATGCATGGAAATTAAGCGGGTTGTTGCCATGAAAACACCTCCTTTATTGACAACAGTATTAATTCGTAATTATGAATCTCCTTTTAATGAAATTCTCAGTTTATTTTACAATTAATCTATGAATTAGGCATACGTACCTTGTATACTAATATTAAAGCTTGTATAATAACATTAAAATCATGTTAGGGGGATAATTTAATGTCAATTCTTAACCAACCATTTGACGGTCAACTTGGTGATATAATCATTTCAAAATTAGAAGAAGATTGTTATACCAAATTTACTATTTTTTCTGCATTTGCAAAAAACAGCGGAGTATTGAGGTTAAAGCCTGCAATGGAGCATTTTTCGCAACAAGGGGGGTACATTGAAGCCTTCATTGGGATTGATTTATATGGCACCTCTTATGAAGCATTATTAAATCTATTTAATTTATGTGACGCTCTTTACATCATTCATTCAGAGAATCCTGCCACTACATTTCATTCAAAAATATATACTTTAAGTGATGATACAAAAACGTGGTTTTCTATTGGTTCTAACAATTTTACAAGTGGTGGACTTTGGACAAATTTTGAAAGTGCCAATTGTTTCGAAGTCAATAATGCCGATTCTACTGCACAAGAATATAATAATTCATTGAATCGCTTAATTGCTCATTATAGTAGTAACGCATACGAATGTTCAAAAAAAATTACATCTGAAAATGACTTAATAGAACTGTTAGAAGCTGATTATATTCGTAGTGAGGTACGTATACAAATGTTGTCTATAAATAGAAGGCGAAATATTCGAAATGGAATCACCCAAACTCCTCTTTTTGGTACCCAAGCTGGTGTGCAAGCACCTAGAATACAACGCGTACCAACTGGTGCAATTATTCACCCGCCTCGAAATGCACAACCTGTACAAGCAACTGAAGAAATTGTAGAAACAAATGCTTCGGAAAGAATTTGGTTTGAAACAAGAGCTATGACTGGTGGATCAAGAAATATTCTCGATTTATCTAAGTTAGGGTCCATATCTGGAGGATCTGCAGCCGGAAGTAGATATGAAACCGATAATTCAGAGTTCATGCTTGGCGGTATTGCTTTTTTTGATATTGATCCAGAGGATGGCACAATATCAAAAGATATAACTATTAATTATAACGGAATAGATTATACTCCATGTACTATTAAATTTGCTCCTGATAACGGTTCTTGGAGAATTCAATTAAGAGGACAAAATTCAGATGGAACCATTAAGTTACACAAAGTTCATGGGGATGACTGGATGCGCTTCAAAATAATGATTTTCGAAAAAATACGAACTGATTATTATTCTTTATCAGTATTAGAAGAAGACCAGATTGAAAACTTAAAATCTCAAAGCTATGTTGTAGCTCGTAATGGCTCAGGAAGAAATTCCAAACTATTTGGACTACTATAAAAAATGATACGGATATTAACCGTATCATTTTTTCAATATTTAGGAAATGTTTTTATAATTTTTTTTAGTGAACTCTCACTTAATCCGTAAGCCTGTGCAAATAATTTATCTAGATTTTTTCTAACTATCAAACGGTTAAAGCTAAAATCAATTTCATAAATTGGATAGGCTAGGTTTTCTAATAATTTTGAAACTAATGGCTCATTACTTAACATATAGTACAAATGAGATAATATATGTGTTTCTAAAGAAGCTTTTTCATCTAAAAACACTATATTTTGCTCATATGCAGTCTTAGGCGGAACAGGAATCTGCTTAATTACACTTTGTGTTAAATCAATTCCCGGCATTTTTAAGCGAACAAAGTAATCAAATGGAATTGAATTAAATAGTCCTAGTAACATTAGTAAATCTAATTCACTCTCGGTTTGTAGCAATTGTATAGACTGACTAGTAGGACATCTTGGCAATATCATCGCTAAAGTTGTTCTAGCATTTGTACTAGATGTTAGACTACGCCAACATAGAGAGTAATTTTCTGGATACTGCAATTCATATTTTTCCCATAAGCTTTTTTGCACAAAATATCTACTTACAGGGAGAGGCTTACCGTTGCCAGTATCTATATTTTTAAGTGAAGAAGCCTTTGCGGAATATCTTTTTTCATCTTCTACCATATCAAATGTTGAAAATCGAGCATCATACTGTTCTATAAATTTCCCTTCATAGATAGGAACATTCGTCTCAGACGGTACAGTATCTATAAAATTAGCATGTGCTGTTAGATGAATCAATCTTCCAAAGTGACATTCAGGATACACGGTTTCAAATATTGGCAGTTTGTTATGGGTATCTATAAGAATTTGCATATCCTTTGTATCACTTACATTAGGAAACATTTTAGTAAATGGATTAATTATTTTTAAATCATTGCTGGAAACCAACGAAAAACTCTTAGTCGCCATTTCATTTGCAGACTGTAAGCCAGCCATGAAAGAAAACTTTGATGTATAAGTATGAGTTAAAGTAATCACACTAAATTTTTCTCTTGAATCAATTGGAAAAATTTTCTTCTTATTATCGAATAGATATATTGAATCCAAAAACCCTTCAGTAACAATCATATTCCAAAATTTCTTATTAGATGGAGAGGTTACCAATGCACTTTTTATAATTAATGAACATACGCCTGATGGTTTGGTTAGTTCAAATGCCAACTCAGTAAATAGAGCATATGTGTTTAGCTCACCAGCAACTGTATATTTTATTTTAGGATGTGTAAAATTCGAACTACTCATTGCGGCATAGTCATCATTCACATCTTTAGCCCAAATAAAAACTTCTGGCCACTTGGTGCTTAGTTCTTCGATTTTTATACGTCTTTTATCTTTTTTAGAGATTTTAGAAATATCGGGACAAAGGTTAGCAAAAAATTTTCTCTCCTCAAAACGGATTTTTTCCCAAGGAGGATTTCCTATTACTATATCAAATTGAAGGTTAGAGTGCATTTCAAAAAAATCAATTCCCATTAAAGGAGAATATATTCTTCCAGTGGCATACATATCACATTTTTCATCAAATGAACCTTCGCCTCCTGTTACTAATGGATTTCCAAGAATAAAATGACTTATTATTTCTTCCCAATCTTTTTTTCGTGATTTGGAAAGCAAGTAACAAATTGTGTTTTGTAATGCAATAGGATCAACATCTATACCCCAAAAGAATTTACTACTGTCATGGGGTTCAATTTTATAGACTTTATACATATATGTCTGTGCAGCTCTAAAAAATTCACCTCCTCCGCATGATAAGTCTGCTATACTAATTTTTCTATTAATCAAACCATTGTCTTCTTCATATTTTTTAAAAGCCTTTTCGACAACTGCCTGAGCTAAATCAGACGGAGTGTAGTAAGCACCTGTAATATCTTTATTGTTCTTTCCTTCTACGATAGAAATACATGTAGGTTGTATTTTTAACTCAATACCTAATAAGTACTCATGTAATAAAGATAGATCTATATTAGACAACTCTTTCTTACAATTATCCAAAATTCCACTAAATGTTTGAGTTATATTCCTTTGATTTTGTTTAAAAAAATGAACTGCATTATTAGATAATAGATCCATTTTGTTCATAGCAGATACTGCAATAGAGAATTCTTTCTTATTTAAATCCTCATTTGATAATCTTGAGTGATTTAAAACTGAAAAGAAAAGATAGTTAAGATTAAACCATGTTCTCCTGACCTCTCTAACATTTAAAAAGTCATTATTCAAAATATTACAACTAGAGTTAAGAAACCCTTTGTTTATGATAATTGCAATGTTATTCAAATTCTTTTCCCCCGATACTTATTATTGAATCTGACTCTCTTGAATAGGCATATAAGGGCTTATTTAAAAAAGCCGTTTTATGTGTTTTTGTGAATGAATTTGTTATCCATTTGGTAATCATCACTCTTTCATACTCTAAGTTTTGATTGTTTATTAAAACCTTATTTGTTAAGTCGCTTACCGAAAGCTGACCATCCAGAAGATTTTCCCCTATCCCTATTGCATTAATAACAATTGAGTGCAGAAAAAAATTAACATACAAGGTCTCAATTTTGCCTTTAAAAACATTATTCCTTTTAAGAGTCTTGTATATGGATTCGCAAGAAAATCCTGTTTTTTGTGATAAATACTCTATTATACCATCACAGCCTAGGCTAGCTTTTCCAACCCGTGTTCGAGAAATCATACAGTTTGTATCTAGTGATGAAACTAAAGCACTTTCAATGTCATCAACAGATATAGTTTCTTCAGGTAATGAATATACTATTTTTTTACCAACTTGGTCTTCTATAGTTTCAATATCTTCTTTACATAATTCAAAAGTATACTCTATTTCATCTTCAATAGCCTGTTCATGACATAATTGCTTCCACTCACTATTGATATCTTCCATAAACCATTCGTAAGAACACTCAGAAATACTTTCTTTTTCGCTATGGTAATCTTTAAGATCGAACTCTATATTAATAGGTCTCTTGGATATTCGTTTCTTTTTTTCTACTAAACACATTTCTGCATTTTTTGCCAGTGATGGCGAAATAAGAAGCTTCTCATTTACAGGGAGTTTTGCAATATATCCAGCCGCTATTGTTAGTTTTGGGGACAGTAGTCTTATAAAATATGAAGTAAATCGAGAATTTAAAAATGCTAAATGTGAATATATATCACCGTATTTCAAACGAATACCAGGTCCAGATGCGACAAATAGTTGACCCGGTAAAAGGACCCTAACATTCAAACCAGCTGTACCTGTATCACTAAATACTAACTCTGTTTCTTCGAAATATGCTGCATTTCTAATAGCTGAGCCAGGTTGTGATTTTATAAACTCACCATCCGTTCCCCATTTTACACAATAATAATTTAATCCTTGCCATCTAGAGTAGCCTCCTCCTTTGCTAACTGGAACCCAATCCGAATCACCAATATGCCTCCAATAAAAATCAATTAAAGATTTTGCATTACCAGTGGATGTTCCTTGCATTGGAATAGCATATTCTCCATACGTTGAGGAATTTTTTAAAATATCCCTGAGTCCTTTCGAACTAAACATATCAAATTGAACAGATTCTGTATTAAGGATTTCATACTGCGATACCCTACGTGTATAATTTTCTATGTTAGATTTTGTATTAAGTAATTGTTCATACTTTTGTTGCGGTAGATTTTTTAAGGATGTTAATTTTATAAAATTATCATTTTCGTAATTGGATTTCTCGAATGTTAATAATGCAATATTCGCCTTTTCTCCAGATAAATCATAAAAAGCATTTGAGCCTAATTCAATAATTGATTTAATAGAAGAATTTGATAAAATTTCTCTTCTAAAATCAATAAAACTATCAAGGTAAATCCAACTATTTTGTGTTACTAGACCTGCTTTGCCATTTTTATTTAATATATTACTCGTTAAACTAATAAAAGCATTACACATATCACACTTCGAATCCGGATAATATTGTTTCAAATACTGCTTAAGATTATCAGACATACCTTTAACCGTCTTAAAAGGAGGGTTTGTCAAAACACAATCTACATTACTGAATACTGTTTCCATTGTAGTTATCTGCTTATTACCAACCTTACATACTTTATGCTCCGATTTTTTGCAATCCAATGCACCTATATATGAATGATTGACAGAGTAAAAAATATTGGGTTCAAACTGTTCAAAGTCTGAAATATGAATTTGATGTCCATATGAGTCCAATGTTAGCAACGCTTTAATTTTTAATGTAAATGATGCGACTGCTGCTAAAAAAACATCAATTTCATAACCAAATAATTTAGAAAGTATATTTTTCATTTTTGACTGTACTTCTAATTTTGAATCATTTTTACTGATATCTTTTTTAGCTAGAATATCAAAACAATATAATAAAAAATTTCCACCACCACAGGCTGGATCAAGAATTTTACCATTAACTGTAAAAACGTCGATTGAATCTACAAGTGCAGTAATCATGTACTTTTCTGTAAAAAACTGTGTTGAAGAAATTCCTGTATTATCACTTAATTTGTTTGTATACTGATAAAACCACGCTAATGCATCATCAATACAAAATGAATTATTTGAAATAAACTTATAAATAATTCCAGAAAATTTTTCTTTTAAACAATCTGGTATTTCAATATCGCATTCTAAAGTAGATGCTACAACATTTTTAACTATTTTATGATTCACAGTATTTGAACGTTGTGTTAGAATGTTGGTTAGTAATTCTGTAGCAAATAAACAAACGGATATATGTTTAGAATCTTCAGCAGAATAGTTTTCGTTAACAATAGAATTAAACATTTTATCTGCTATTGCTTTAATTTCTCTTCGTGCTTTTTTAATAGGGCTTATCTGCTTAGTTGTTACTGCTGTTTTGCCAGTTCCTTTATAACGAGCATCCTTCGGTTTAGCTGCATTACTTGGTACAACCCACATATTCCCAATTTTTTTAGCATTTTTTATTCTATTAGAGGCACATAGTACCTGAACTCTACGCTTCGATATCCCCCATTTATCTGCAATTTCTTGTGCTGAAATATAATTCATAGTTATCACCTCGAGAATAATTATATTCTCTACCACGAACAATGTCAATTTATTTCTCATCTTTTCTTGTTGTAGTGTTATATTCTAAAAATAATACTCTTTAGATTAGTACTCTTGAATTATATTAAATCATATAGCCTCGTTCAACAAAAGAAAAATAGCGTAAGAGTATAATAAAATATAGATGGTAAAATAATAAAGGTATCATATGATATCAACTATAAGTATTTAATCAGATTTACATGTTGTTTGAATTAATTCATCCCAGGGTATCATTAGATATAGTATGTTTGGGTTAGCTCTAAAGTCTGAACCTGGCAATCTTGAAATTCAAGATATTTATATGGAGCTAATCTATTGTCTTTTGTTTTGCTAATAATAGTTGTGATGTACAAAATATATTATTAATACGATTATAATAACAATATCTTCTATGAGCGATTATGAAATAGTTACTGACCCTAAAGCTGAAAACATAAGCAAATAAATATGATGCCCTAGGTGAAAGAGTTTTTTGGGGATGACTTTGTTAGTTTATTTGGGAGTGTAACTCTTCTAGCAATCAAAAAAACCAGTATAAAACTGGTTTTTTACTTGTGTAGCGGTTTTGATATTATGTTAATAGGATAAAGTATATAGGCTGTTTAAATCGTCTATAATCTGCTATATTTGACTCAGAATGAAAATTCATGTTTTTTTCCCAAAAACACATTTATCAATGATTCCTAATGAGCATGAACAAAATTTTATTTAAAAATTATCTATATCCTGCACTTTATAAAAATCATACCATGTATTTTTAATATCTAATTCAGCTTTTTCTTTAATATTTTCCACCTCGTCAGATGTTAATATCTCTTTTGATAATAATAGATTAATTAGTTCAGCATTTAAGTTTTCCGTATAAGCCAATTTGTTTTGGATGTTGCTCATCTCTGGCTGAAATAAAGAACCACTTTTCGATTTATTTTCATCATATATCTTTTCAACTATAATCAATCTTTCTTTTATACGATTCTCTTCCTCTGACCACAATGGTACACCAAATCTCATCTCTAATTCTTTGTTGCTTATCCCTTTTCTTATCACTTTAAAATACCTATCATTATTTCTTAGGATTTTTGATTCTTTCTTTGTCAACTTTACTTTTGCAGTAATAATTATAGCGTTTTTATCTTCGTCATGTTCTTCTTTATACTCATATGGGAAAACTTCCAAATCACCTATTATTAAGCCATCGATGTTTAGTCTCTCCACCTCTTCTAAATACAAAGTATAAGAATATACTGTGTCCTCATCAGTATAACTACCGCTGTAGCTATAAGGGTTTTTTACCAATCTATACTCCTTAACATTATTGCCATCCTCATTTAAACTAAATACGCCACCATTTTTAATATTAGATATTTCATTTTGGACAATGTCATTCATTGATTTTCCTTGAATATCTAAGTCAAAATATATTTTTTCAAGTTTTTCTCCCGTATGAGGTGAAGTAATTGATTCTTCATAATTAACATTTTCAATTTCTACCTCACTATTAAATAATTTAAATTTCATAAAGCTTCCTCCCTTTTGTTTATGGTAGTGTCAAGTTTGACACTCCTATTTTTTATTAAAACCTTATATTATCAAGGGTTACATAGTTTTCTATAAAACAAAAACAATGACCCCCTATTTTCTGTTATAATTTGAGTTACGACACAACAAATTTAATAGAAAGGTGGTCATTGTTATGTCTCAAATTATATCTTATTTACTTATATATAATCAATACTTACTTAATCAAATTTATGAATTAACTTTATTTATAGCAAAATATATTCCTCTTAAACAATGGGCTTTTGATGATTCTAAAAGTCCTTCTTATCAAAAATTTAAAATAGATAAACTGCCAATAATTAAAAAGTTCTTTAAGCAGGATTACTGCTTTCTACTTGAATACTATCTTTGGAGATATGATAAGCCTATAAAGCCTGTTCAACGTCGTAACGGTAAAACTATACCCGAAGAGACTGTATGCCCTTTATGTGGTGCTTCCCACAAATATATTTACGACAACAATGGTGGTAAAGGCCAATTCCAATGCAAAGTCTGTGGTCAAACTTTTATTACAGGTGAACAAGCTACTTCTCCTTTAGTTCTTATTTGTCCTTATTGTGGACATGCTTTAGTTGCTAAAAAAGACCGTAAACACTTTATTGTGCATAAATGCGTCAATAAAAATTGTTCTTACTACAGGAGCAATTTAAAGCTACTTCCTAAGGATTTAGATCCAAGTGAAAAGTATAAATACAAGCTTCATTATATCTATCGTGAATTCACCCTAGATTTCTTTTCTATGGATTTAAATGCGTTACCTTCTTGGGCTACTAGTTTTAAATACAGAAAGAACAATGCTCATATTATGGGGCTTTGTTTAACTTATCATGTCAATCTTGGGCTTTCCCTTCGTAAAACTGCTGAAGCTATGCGTGAAATTCATAATATCAATATTTCACACACAATGGTTGCTAATTATGCAAGAACTGCCTCTGTTATTATTAAACCCTTTGTAGATACCTTCGATTACAATCCTTCAAATAACTTAGCTGCTGATGAAACATATATTAAGATTAAGGGGCTCAAAGGTTATCTTTGGCTCATTATGGATACTGTTTCTCGCTCTATTCTTGGTTATCAAGTCTCTAAAAGCCGTGATGTTGGTCCTTGTATACTTACCATGAGAATGGCTTTTGATAAATTTAAAGAGTTTCCTGGTAAAGCTTTAAAATTTATATCTGATGGTTACAGTGCATATCCTTTGGCTGCTCAAAAATTTAAGATTGAAAAGAACTGGGATTTTGACGTTACTCAAGTTATTGGTCTGACTAATGATGATGCTGTATCTAAAGAGTACCGCCATTTTAAACAGAAGATTGAACGTCTTAACCGCACATTCAAAGCTTCTTACCGCATTACTTGTGGTTATGGTACTGATGATGGTGCTTATTACGGTGTAAACCTTTGGGTTGCTTACTATAACTTCCTGCGTCCTCATGAACTTCACAAATGGAAACGTCCTTTAAATGAAGTCGAGATGCTTAAGGATGCTAGTAATATGCCTGGTAAATGGCAACTTCTTATCTTTTTAGGACAACAGGTTATTCTTAATATGCAAGAAAATCCTGCATCTTGATTTCTATCTGTTCTTAGATTTTAGAGCCAGAGGTAACACAGCCACCCGCAAGGGCTTGCCCTTGATGGCAGGACAAATACAATGCTACAATGCTGTAAAGACGGCACGAAAGATTATCTGTTCTTGAGTTTATTCGCCGTCGGTAAATATTACGCAGCATTGTTTTGGCATGCTGTCAAGGGTGGCGGCGCTCCAAGTCTAAATATATTTTGCAATTTTCTAGGTTCATTTGAGCCTAATTTTTTTGACATTGTGTTTTCATAGGCTACTTTACACTATCTTGTTTATCTTTATTCCTTGCTCAAATTATACCATACTTGTCCATGATATATAATTAAAATCAGTTGAGAGAGTGATATGAAAATGATATCATCCCCTATGATGTAAAATTCACCTACTTTTCATTTATTATGTATTCCTTGCTAGATTTGGATAATAAATATTTATTTCATCTAAATAATCTTTTGCATTATAACGGTATGAAGCACATCCTTCTAATATCCTATATGCTATACGTTGAAGTTTATTATCTGTAACTTTACGTATGTAATTGTACATTATTCCTGCAAATAAATCATAATTCTCAAAATGACCATAGCCTGTTGCAGCGGCATATGTCTCTTCAACATTTGCTAGCAACATTGCTTGATTAGATTCCTTAAATTCAAGGATCAATTTCCAAAAATTATTTAATTGTTTATTTACTATATAGTACGAAAGTTGTTCTTGAGCTGATAACCTTAATACAAATTTCTCTACGTCAGGTGAATTAATTCCTCCTTGAATATCCTTTTCAAGAAGCAATATTCTTTCTTCTTCTGAAATATCTTTAAGTGTAACATCTAAATCATTCAACATATCATCTAATCTTGAATATCTTTTATTCCGATCTCTATCAGTCGCTTTACTAATCACATATGATAACCTATCGTTTAATTCACTGTTTCTTGTTATATAATCAATAATTTTACCTACTGAGAATATATCGCTTAATTTATCCAATTTTGTAAAGTCAGAAAGCCCTATCGGATCCATGAAGAAATGAGAGTTTTTAGGTGTTGACGTCGATTTTAAACTGTGATTTATCATTGTATCTTTGCTTAAACCAAAATCTGAAAGTATTATATGATGATCCTTTAATAAAATATTACCTAAATGTAAATCCCGATGTATTATTCCAGACATATGTACTTCAATCATTCCATATACAATTTGATTAATAATCTTTATAAGTTTTTCATCATGTATAAATGGACTCTTATCCAAATAGTCATATAAATTACAGTCACATTTTTCCATTAAATATGAATGATTATTCTCATTATAATTAAATACTTTTAATACATATGGACTTTCTGATAATTTTTCCATATTTTTATATTCATATTTAAAACGCTTTTGCCAACTTTCTTCATTAATAAACTTGTTTTTTAATTGCTTTTTATAAAATTGAGAATTGAACAAAAATATTTCACAATATGAACCTTCAAAGAGTTTTAACTCATTTTTCACTGATATATATTTATCATTTACTTCGACTTCTAATCCAAATCTTTGGAGAAATGATTTGGATTTCCTCAAAATAGTATCTTTTAATTCCTCTTCATATGAAGAAAAATTGACCAATGTTAATATCGCAGAAATAACCTTTAGCTTGGTTTCAATACCTAGGTTTGAATATTGAGCAAATAGGCTTTCAGTTTCATAATACTCAACTTCTGCCTCCATCTCAAAATAATCTTCTATAGAAAGATAATCAATTCCTAAAATTGAGTTTGATAGATAATAATCAAAAATCAAACCTTCATAATGGGCACCCATTTTCCCATTTCTATCAATGTCAACTTTTTCATTAAAAAAAATACTATCATAGTATTCAAACAACTTATTTATTGCAGATTCCATCGTTGCTCCCCCTGTATTTTCTCTTTATCATATTATATCTCATAGAGCAAATACAAACAATCTGAATAAAAAAGAGGGAGATAGCCCAAAATGCTTTCGCTCCCTCTAATAATTAAATAGCTTTAATCCGTTCATTCATCTGCCCAATTTTTCCTATTAACCAAGATGCTAATAGAGGTATTCCATAGGGGCTGATTAGATATGAAAGTAACACTATTTTAAATCCATCTTGCACTTCACCTAAGAAAATCATAGTACCTAGCGCTAAGGCGAACAGGAGCAGTGCTAAGATAGAGAGTAACATTGTTCCAAACATGCATATAAACTCACAGATGAGCAGGATGACAGTCAGTATCAGAGTAATTGGGAATAATAATATTTTAAGTAGTATCCGCATAATACATCCTCCCTTTCAATTGGTACATTGTATAGGAAAAGAATACAAGAGAAAATAAATATTGTCTATGATACAAATTTTAAATAGTATAAAGACGAGATAATATTTCGTCTGCTGTATCCCATAGTCTATCATAACTTTCCCGGAGTGAATCTATATCCTCACCGTAAATATTGCCTGTCTGGTGAACTCTTTTAGTAAGCTGATTTAAACTATTACTGGTACGGCGAAGAAGTGTCACAAGTTCTCTAATATCAGATAAATCAAGATGGATAACATAGCCATCTATAGCCATTTTACGAAGATAGGCACCCATGTTTTTCGTCCCAATTTGAGCCATCTTTTCATCTATTAGACTGCGTTCTCGCTCCGTTACCATAAAGTGTAGTTGAACATTTCTTTTTCGATTTGCCATTATCTCACCTCCAGGTATTTACCTTGCTTTTCTTTTATCTCTCTACTTGCCTGTGAGGGCTGCTTTAGGCTATCTAATACTGAGTGGCGTTCTTCTTTTGAAATCTCTCTATCAGACTGTTCCTGTGGTACAGAAACACCTACACCCATGTTTAGTTCGGCATCAAGGACAGTAAGTCGAGAAATTTTATCCTTTAGTTCCTGCTCTTGGGGGAATGGCTTACCAATCTCTGATTTTGCTGCTTCCTGCTGTTTATAGAGATTATCTAACTGATCCGTAACTACTTTTAACCTACTCTGCATATTAGCAAGGGCATTATCTATACGGGTAAGATTTCCTCTGGCATCTGTCCCTAGTTTTGCTATATGGCTCATTGCTCCTTTTAGGTTAAGATGAAATTCATTATAGAACCCATCATAAGATAGGTTCATGGTAAAACCTCGATAACTACCAATTTCCATTGTGTTTTTGCCTTTTACTTCCTTACAAGTTTCAAGTATAGCAACTCCAGCTTTATCCTTATCTATAAAGGTATTGCCTTTAATCACCATTGGTAAAAATTCACCTTCAGCAGGCATATTTTCGGAAAGAGTCTTTAAGTCCTGTTCAAATCCTTTTATATATCCTTTATTCTTCTCAATCTTTTCGGGAAAATATTTTAGTAGATTATCTTCCAAACGGTACTGATTACTCTGATGGTTTGCCTTTAAAAGCTTTAGTTTTGCCACATCAATATCCAAATCCATCTTTTCCTTGATTTTTGGATTGCCGGCACAAAGAGCCTTGATTTCCGCATAGGATAAAGCTACTTCATCCACATCTTCACAAGAGCGAACAGGACTTTTTGAGGTCATAATCTGTGAAATGAATTTCTGCTTGTTCTCTACGGTTTGCCACAAATAAGCATCGAAGGTTGCCTCTGTTACATATCTAAAAATATCTACTTCATCATTCATATTACCCTGTCTTTCAATTCTACCTGCACGCTGGGTTAAGTCCCCTGGTCGCCATGGACAATCTAAATCGTGAAGTGCTACAAGACGGTCCTGAATATTCGTTCCTGCCCCGCATTTTTGGGTACTACCAATAAGTACACGGACATCACCACTACGCACCTTTGCAAATAGTTCTTTCTTCCTGACTTCCGTATTTGCCTCATGGATAAAGGCTACTTCATTGGCAGGTACGCCTTTTTTAATCAGTTTATCACGTATATCATCATAGACATTAAAGGTTGCTGTATAGGTATCTTCCCCTTGGTCTAAGCTGTCCTCCAAAGCATATAGCTCTGTACCATTAATGGTTTTATTTCCTGCCTCTGCCACTCTTTGCACCTGTGATGTTCTTCCTTTAGGGGTAGAAATATCGCAGAAAACAAGCTGTGTCAGTCTTTCTGATGAACCCTTATCCCAAATGCTGTAGATATTATTTATACAGGCATTTACCTTACTATTTTCATCATCAGGAAGAAGTGGATTAATAATACGTTGGTCAAGCCCTAATTTCCGTCCATCTGACGTGATTTTTAGCATATTATCAATAGAAGGATCAACCTGATTTGCCTGTATTCGGGCGGCTCTGTCAGATAAATCTTTTACCATTTCCTCCTGTATTTCTGTAGGTTTTACTGCAATGGTATGATAGTTTGCTTTTGGGGTAGGTAGGTTTAACTGGTCTGCTGTTTTAATATCTGCTACCTCTTTGAACATTGCCATAAGCTCAGGTAGATTAAAGAATTTAGAAAACCTCGTCCTTGCCCGATACCCTGTTCCTTCAGGTGCAAGTTCAATGGCAGTTGCAGTTTCTCCAAATGTACTTGCCCAAGAATCAAAATGAACAAGTCCATTTCTTTGCAATGTATTGTATTGGAGATACCTCATCATAGTATAAAGCTCAGTCATGGAATTTGAGACAGGGGTACCCGTGGCAAATACAATCCCCTTACCACCAGTTAGTTCATCCATATAACGACATTTCATAAACATATCGCTGGATTTTTTGGCATCAGTGGTGGATAGTCCTGCTACATTACGCATTTTGGTATATAAAAATAGGTTTTTATAATTATGTGCCTCATCTACATAAAGTCTATCAACTCCCAGTTGTTCAAAGGTTACAACGTCATCTTTACGTTCCTGTGATTGTAATTTTTCTAGTCTTTGCTCTAAGCCTTTCTTTGTTCTTTCTAACTGTTTGACAGTAAACCGTTCACCGCCACTTGCTTTAACTTCTTCAATTCCTTCTAATATTTCATCAATCTGTTCACGAAGAAGGCGTTCCTGCCTTTCAAGGGACATAGGGATTCTCTCAAATTGACTATGTCCTATAATAACTGCATCATAATCACCTGTAGCTATTCTGGCACAGAATTTCTTACGGTTTTTCGTTTGAAAGTCCTTCTTTGTGGCCACCAAAATATTGGCGGCAGGATATAGCCTTAGAAATTCACTTGCCCATTGCTCTGTAAGGTGATTTGGCACGGCAAAGAGTGGTTTTTGACAAAGTCCTAACCTTTTGCTTTCCATAGCAGCAGCTACCATTTCAAAGGTTTTTCCTGCACCTACTTCGTGGGCAAGAAGAACATTATCTCCATAAAGAATATGGGCAATAGCATCTACCTGATGGGGTCTTAATGTGATTTCAGGATTCATGCCTACAAAATTAATATGCTTTCCATCGTATTCACGGGGACGGATAGAGTTAAATTTTTCATTATATTTTTTAACTAAGGTCTGCCGTCTATCTGCATCTCTCCAAATCCAATCTCGAAATTCATCCTTAATAGCTTGTTGCTTTTGTTGTGCCAAGGTAGTAGCATCCTTATTTAGTACACGTTTTTCCTTGCCATCAGCATCAGTTATAGTGTCATAAATACGAACATCACGAAGGTTTAAACTGTCCTCCAAAATTTTATAAGCATTGGCTCGATCTGTTCCATAAGTAACATATGCTGCCACATTATTATAGCCAACAGCATTTTTATTGCTAATATTCCATTCAGCAGTAAAAGGAGCATACTTTACTTCTACCTCTCCTTGAAGTCGATAGGGAGTATCGAATAACTCATACATAAACTGCTGAATATATTCCTTATCAATCCAAGTAGCACCAAGACGGACATCAATTTCAGAGGCATCAAGGTCTTTTGGCTGTGCAGCCTCTAAAGCCTCCACATTAGGTCTAAACATATCTGAGGATTGTGCTGCCAGCTTTGCAGTATGAAGTTTTTCTCTTACATTACCTGAAAGGTATTCATCTGCCGTAACATAATTTATAGGGCTATCATCATCAAGAGTAGAAGAAAGGGGGAAGATAACACCTCCTAAATCATCAGCAAGCTCTTCCTTAGTAATTCCTGTAAGCTTTGCCATATACTCCATATCTACCTTTGCTTTTTCAGCTATGGAAAGTGCCAATGCCTCACTTGCAGTATCTACGGAATGAACTGTCATACGCTTTTTAATGGTACGCTTGGTAAACATATCTGCCTTAGCTTTTAGATTGCCGTTTTCGTCTACATCTTCAAGGGAGCAGAGGAGATAATAGGAGTTATCGTCACTAAAGGCAAGGCTGTTGCCACGACTATTAATGAGTCCATATTTGGCAGTAAAACTATCATAAAGTTGATTTAAAGTTTCCTGTTCTTCCTTAATAGTTTCCTCACTGTAATCCTCCAGTTGATAGTAAATAAGCTTATCTACACACTCCCTAAGTTCTATCATTCCTTTAATTCTTTCTTTTGCAGTTTCATTGGTATTTGGCTTTACCATACGGGAATTTTCACGGTAATATACCTCACCGTCTACGAGGGTATAGGAGAAGTTTTTTACTGTAGGGTCAGCGGGAATAGAAACATCATTACTTAATTCTATATCAGGTAAATCTATTTCTGATATGCTACCTTCAATATTTAGAACAGCAGATTTTAATTGTTCTGAAAGGTCAGCATTAGGAAGGGGTGTACAAGTGCTTTCCATACCAAAGGGACCACTTTTCATTTCCATTGTTCCTAAAATCATTTCAGGATTGTCGGCAAAATAGCTGTTTAGTGTAATTCCATCTTCATTGGTATCAAGATGTATCCAATCCCTATCCACATCAAGGGGGCTATCACGCTTTTGTAAGAATATAATATCGCTTGTAACCTCAGTTCCTGCATTTTTAAAGGCATTGTTAGGAAGTCTGATTGCGCCAAGTAATTCAGCTCTCTGTGCAAGATATCGGCGAACATCAGGATTTTGTTTATCCATTGTTCCCTTTGAGGTAATAAAGGCAACTACACCTCCTGGACGAACTTTGTCCAGTGCCTTTGCAAAGAAGTGGTCATGAATGAGAAAATTGTTGCTATCATAACGCTTTTCATTTATTTTATAGTTTCCAAAGGGTACATTACCAATAGCAAGGTCAAAAAAACTATCAGGTAGTTCTGTCTTTTCAAATCCTGTAATAGAAATGTTGGCATTAGGATAAAGCTGTTTTGCAATTCTACCAGTAAGGCCATCTAGTTCAATACCATATAGATTGGAGTTTTGCATACTATCAGGGAGCATACCAAAAAAATGTCCAATTCCACAGGCAGGCTCTAAGATATTTCCTGTGGTAAATCCCATATTTTCTACTGCATCATAAATGGCTTTAATAACTGTAGGACTTGTGTAGTGGGCATTGAGGGTAGACGCTCTTGCCGTGCTGTACTCATCTTCAGATAACAGGGATTTTAATTGTGAATATTCACTAATAAAACTACTATTATCCTTATCAAAGACTTCGGATAAACCTCCCCAGCCAACATAGTGGGATAGGATTTCTTGTTCCTCTTTTGTAGCAGAGCGACCTTCTTTTTCTATGATTTGCAAAGTAGTAATGGCTGCTATATTTTGTAAAAATTTCTCACGTTTATTTCTTTCACCTAAATGTTCATCAGTAATGCGAAAGTTTTCAGCTTTTTCTTGAGACATTTCTGATTGAGGATAAAGTTCTAAAAACCTTAAAAAGCTTTCCCTACTTTCTGATCTTAAGATGGGATATAGCAAAGATGGGTCACGCAATGTTACATGATAATCTGTTATTTCCTCAACTAAAAAAGGCGTACCGTTTTCTAAATATACGGTATCGCCTTTGCTATAAGGAATAGGAATAGTTTCTTCTATAATCTCCTGTGTCATTTCTTGGGTTGTTTCTTCTTGTTTTACTCCTTCCTCTGAATTTTCTATAGGGATAGGAGTGGGAGCAATAGGTTCTTCTATAGTCTCTCTTGTATCAGATACAGGTGGTCTTTCTATAATTCCAGCCTTTTCACGCTGTAGTTCTTCAAACATTTTTTTTTCTTCAGAAGTCATATAGCGGTCAATGGAAATAAGGTAGTCAATTCGTTTAGCAACTTTACTCCAATTTAGAAGTAACTTATCATCATTTTCCCTACGACTATACACAATGCCTTTTGCATCGTGCATTTGATTGCTATTGTCCGCCCCAGAAAGGGCATGACTTCTGCCTCCTGTACCATATTCCTGCTTTAAAAAATCTGCTTTTTCTTTAGGGCTATGGGATTGTGTAAAAAAGTCATAAATACGATATTTTCCATCTTGAACACCACTTCCACTTGTAAGTTCCTTATCAACCTCGTCCTGTGTAATGAACATGGTAAAATCATCAATATTAGTAAGGGTAGAGGAAAACTCTCGTCTTGGTAAATCTAAATCCATCAAATCAGAGAGTAGCCTTTGTGGTTTATGAAAGTGAAAACGCAGAATTGTATGGTCTTGTTCATAAGTAGAGGTAAACTCTTGTAATGATTTAATAATCATTTCTCTGTCATTGGAGTCACCTAATAGCTGTGCTATATGATTGGTGGAATCAGGAAAGCCACCTTTAAATATTTCCTCATTAAAAAATTGTCCTTTTATCTTATCGGAAAAATCCTGATGTAAATACCAAAATGTTTGTGCAAGCTCTTGTCTTTCATAGGCTCCTGCCTTATCTAATATATCCTGTGTTACAAATTGTCCATCCTTTAGAAGTTCCTCAATTCTTTCTGCAACATCTATCCAACTAATAACTTCCTTGGAAGGAGAGTAAAGAGCAGTTTCTCCTTTAGAAATATGGATACCATCAGTATGAAACCATATAGATATCTTTTGTCCATCTATATATAGTCCTTTGCCACCTTGGCATTCACTTTGTAAAAAGTCTGCTTTTTCTTCTAATGATTTGTCCTTTTGGTAGAATGAAATGATTCTTAATAAGCTATTATTACTATTACTTCCTGTTCTTAAAATAGAGTCAATTTGATTTTGTGGCATAGAAAAAACGGGGTAAGTAAAAGGTTTGTTAATCCTTTCTTTCCCCGTTATTCTTTGTATCTGTTCTTCTTCCGTTGGAAACAGAGTTAACTGTATATAAGCTCCGTCAGTATGATTTCCTCTGCCTGTGCTTTCAAGTTGTTCATGTAACCCACCCATTCCATCTGATTTTTCATCTTGTCTGGTGCTGGCTGAACTTTCTGTAAGTCCTCCATTATCTGTGTTAATCTCCTGTTGGATGTTTTGTCTATCTCCAATAGATGGAGAAATAGTTTCTCCCTCAACAGCAGGGAATTGAATAAGGGTGTTCGATGTTCCTGAAGATATTTCTTTCTCATTCTGCCGTATTTGCCTAGTGGACTCTGTTCCTTGTTGTCCGTCTGCTCTGTCAACCCGATGTTGGGTATCAGATAATCCCCGTTCTTGATATAAGTGATTTCGTTCATATTTCTGGCTCCTTTCACGTTCTGTTTTAATAATAGTAACTGCTATTTCTCTAAATATCTGCTCTGATTGTTCACTAACCGCTGTACCTAGTAGTGCAACGGTATCAGCAATATTAAAGTCAAATATGGGTAGAAAATCTTCATGCTCAAAGTATCCATCAGAATCTAATCCGCATCGTTTCATCAAAGTATATGCTGTGCTAACGGTAGCGGCATCTTCAAAAGCCTTTCGGATATTGTCCTCATCATATTCCTCTAAAAAGCTGTTTTCTATGAGATAATTTATATCCTCTTTGTGATTATCATAATACTCCTTAGACATATTCCTTGCAATGTTATAAAAGGCATTGGGAAGATTATTATCCTCTGCATCAAATTTATTCTTTAGCATTTCTAAAATCTGTTCTTTATGATGTTCCTGCATATTCCAAAGATAAGGATAACGAGAATTTTCTCTGCCTCCTGTATCGGAGACATCAAAAACATACCTTAATTTTAGAGTGTCGCCAGTGGGGTCAAATAATGCAATTCCCTTTGAGCCACGGCGGACATATCTGTTCATTTTGTTGTTCCACAGGTCATATTCAGCACAAGCCGTAGCATCAGGTCTTTGTGCATAAATCATGAGCTGTTCATGGTAGTTGTATCTGTAAAGCCTTCCCACAGTATTAAGAAAACCAGTCCAATCTTCAAGACTGCTTGTAAGACGTTTGGCGGTTTTCTCTGCCAACTGTGTAAAAACTTGTGCTTTATTTACCATATTCGTCCTCCCTTTTATCCAAAATAAAACAACCACGTCTTCAAAGAGACATGGTTGTTTTATTTATCATTGACTAATGGTTATAATATTCCTCCAAAGCATCCATTTTATCTGCATAAGCATCTTCTTCTGGATTGCTTGATGGAATGATTTCTCTCTTATATCTTGTATCTTTATTCAACTGCAAATCAAAATTTATTGATATAATATCTAATTCAGCCTTATGCTCATCAATTTCATTTTTAAAAATAAATTCACATTCAAATTCAGGAGTATGCTCCTCATAAACATTAATACGTTCAAGGAATATATACTCTTTTTCTTCGGAATCCCAAATAGAGTTATCCTCATCAACGTATGAGCAAATTGCAGAAATAAATGCTTTTGCCTCGACAATTACACTAACTGTATCAGCAGAAATTTCATTAATTGAAATAAACTTGTAATCAACATCTTTAATGGAATCAATATAAACATCATCATAATAGTATCCATGACATATTCCTTTTCGATCACAATCAGTTCCGTCAACATCTATATCCTTCTTATCTAAAGCTGAATAAATGGATTGGCATAGTATGCTTCGCATATCATCTGAAATCAAATCCACTATTATTCCGTATGCTATTTCCTGTTCTTTGTTAATCAAGTTAAAGATTTCTTTTAATGAATCATATGTTTCTATACCCTTATGTCCTTTCAGTGCCTCTCTAAATTTATTGTCATCACTAACAACAAAAACCGAATTTTCCTCATTGAAAATAGATTTAAGCTTGGATATCATTATTGCATCGGGAAACTCGAATCTTTTATTATCACTATTAGCAAACGGCGGATTTCCTTCAAAATAATCTTCTATAATTTGATTACAATCAATGTCAGAACAATCTAATATAGTCGTATTTGTATTTTTTAAAAATGTTTCAAAATCCATAATTATTTCTGTAAGCATTTGCTTTTTGTCAGGCTTAGAAAATAAATAAGAGAAACTCCACTGTTCTAAATAATTAATTGAAATTGTTTTAAATGAAAAGTTTCTTGCTTCTTTAAATTTGTTATCTATTTTCGATATTTCACCCTTAATACGATTTAGTATCTCTCCTTTTACTACGCTGCTAATATATAGATTAATTTTACCAGTAGCTATAAACTTCTCAAGGATATTAAAAATACCTTTTTCGCTAAAATCATATTTTGTAGCAACAAAAATATTAGTGTCTAAAAAGACAGAAATTGGATACTTAAGCATCCTATATTACCTCCCTTATTGTATTAGTGTGACTATATGTCAAATTATACAAGTATCATATTTCAAAATCAATAAGTTATTTCTAACTATCCCCCAAAATCAGCAATCATTTCTGCTGTAATACTGTCAAACTCTCCATCATTCATAGCAGTTATCTTATCTATAACTGATTGTGTAAGTTCCAAAAGTTCAGTTTCATCTTTTCCCAAATGAGTTTTCATTTCTGCAAGTTCCGAAAGCAAATCCATTCTTGTGCCTGCACTGTAGATACATATTAAATTCCTTTCTTCCACGGTAAATTTACTCATTAATCATCGCTCCTTTTCTGTACCTATTTGAGGTATTCTTTTCTGCTTATCTTTTTCTATGAATGGCTTTGTTTTAAGCTGTTCCACTACAGAAGATTTCCTGTCCTTTCTTTCTGCTTTTACAGTTTGCACCAACGCTGCTACAGTAGGCTTATTATTGATAATACCGTCCAGTTGGTTATAATTTTGTTCTACTGATTTTTCAGCAGTTTCTAAATAGTTTATTTCAGGTAGAAAGTAGGGTTGTTCAGCAAAACCAAAGCTGTCAACGTAATGAAAGGATAACCTATCATTTACTTTTAGTGCAATGATGTCGCTGACGGAAAGGGAGTGTCCCTTAAAATTAGTAGGATGGTTTATATTAAACTGTTCATATAACTTATTAAGAGTATGATTTTGATCTCCGTTATAATTGGGTAGGGGTGCGGTATAGATAATCTCATAATTATCATGGTCTACAGAGAGTCCAGTATTTTGCAATCGTTCTAATCCTTCAAATCGATAATCCCGGAGTTCCTCTCCACTTTTAATCTGATAAATTGCAAAGGAGTCAGCTGAAGTTTCTAAAAATCTCTGTTCAAGTTCCGATACAGAAGATTTTTCTTGGTCTTTCATGGTCTCATAATCCTGTAAGGCTATCCAGTCTGTACGCTGAATCCCAAATATTCCACTGTGCTTATCTATATCCTCATAATCAAGTGCCATTGCCTCAGTATCATCTTCATAAAGCAGGTATACTGACAAATCTTGTTCAAATAATTCTGCGACACGTTCTCTTGATAGTGGTAGCATCTCATCATCTAAATATCCGTAAGAATTGCGGTCTTTAATGCTTATGTCAGGATCAGGCAAAGGATAGGTATGTTCTTGTATTGGTATCATAAAATCAGATTCTTGTTCCTTTTCTGTCCCAGTAAAACCATTTTCCCCTTCTTTTATTGATTGTGATGCGTTAATATCATAAGTTTCTACTGTTTCCAGTACTCCCTTTGCCTTAAAGGAATATAGCTCTTTATGATTAATGCCATTAATAATTAAGTGATCTAAAACTTTAATCCCTAATAGTTTTCCAGTCTCCTCTAAGCGTCTGGTAATGTTAATATCCTCTGTACTTGGAGTTAAATCTCCAGATGGATGGTTATGGCAAAGAATCACGGAATTTGCTTTGTTAATGATGGCATTTCTAAATACTTCCCTTGGGTGTACCAGTGAGCTATTAATCGTCCCAACGGACACAACTTCATGGTCAATAACACGATTTTTGGTGTTGAGAAATGCTACGACAAATGCTTCCTTATCATAAATATTATCCATCACCGAATGAAAAAAGCCAGATGCACTTTCAGGTGAATTAATTACAGGGTTTCGAGTATTTATACCACGGCTCATTCTATATAAATCGAGAAAGGCTTGATGTTTTTCCCGTTGAACTGGAGTAGCAAGGAGCTGTGTGGCATTGTCCACCAAGGCATTTAATCCCTTTCTCTGGGCATATTCTATAGCGTCATCCTCTTTAACACCGATAATTCTTGAAAAGGCTTGAATATAGCGAAGTTCATCAGTAGTTGCCATCTTTATCCACCTCCTGGTCCTCTGCTAAATCCATGAGTAAGAACAAATCCTTTAGCTTTTCAGCATCCTCTTCTTTTGCGATATATTCCTTGGGGTTTTCACGTAACTTTAATATATCCTCTGTATTTACTTCAATATCTAAGAGTGTCTTAATCAAATTTTTAATATTCATGTTTTTACCATCCTTTCTTTGCAGGAAACTCCATTTTAAAATTCACATACTTACCACCTGTATCATTGAGAATGATAATAGCATCATAGGTCTTACCTGTTTTTTCAGAGTAACAGCCTTTTAATTCTACTTTCCCATTTTTCAAAAGTTCTCTTGCTATGTTCTTGGTTAATTTCTTTTTCTTTGCAGTAAAAAACTTATTTTCTTTCCATAGAGCAAAACCACAGGCTCTGTTTTCACAGCAAAATCCTTTCTTGTTTTCTTTTACATGACTACCACAGCGAGGACATTTGCCAATAGATTCTTCTTTGGATTTTGAAGGAAAAAGAGTATTTGCACCATCAATTATCTTATAAGTGGATACAAGGTCTTTTGTCATATGGGATATACCATCTAAAAAGGTCATTGGAGAGAGTGTTCCATGTTCAATTTGCTTTAGCTGTTCCTCCCATTCAGCGGTAAGTTGTGCTGATTTTATGACTTCCGGTAAAACTGTAATCAAAGCAATTCCCTTATGAGTAGGAATAAAGTGCTTTGTCTTTTTCTGCCCCTTACGCTCTGCTAATCCTGTTTTAATGAGTTTTTCTAAAATTCCTGCACGGGTGGCTGGAGTACCAATGCCTTTACGCTCTGTATCATCTACTGCATTGTTTGAATTTTCCATAGCAGAAAGTAGGGTATCATCGGTAAAATGCTTTGGTGGACTGGTCTTTCCTTCCTTAATTGTAGCCTTTGCAGTAAATACTTCACCTTGGGTAATAGGTGGCAGGGTAGTATATTTTTCTTCTTGATGTTGTTCCTTTTTAGTATCAAGATATATTTTCTGAACTGACTTCCAACCATCCTCAAGTATGGTTTTTCCCTTTGCTGTAAATATTGCACCACTATATTTTGCAGTTATAAGGGTTTCTGCATAGCGACAGTTGTCTCCAACTGCACAAACTAAACGTAGGGCGATACGGAGTAAGACTTCTCTTTCGCCGAAGGGAAGGGAGTGAATATCATAGTTTTCTACACCCAAAGTAGTAATAATCCCATGATGGTCACTTACCTTGCTATTATCAATTATTTGTCCTGTATTGATAGATAGTTGTACATCTTCAGGCATAAAAAATCCTGCTGTCATTTTTACCAAAGCAGGGATACTGTCTTTCATATCCTCAGTAACATAACAGCTGTCTGTTCGAGGATAGGTTACTAATTTCTTTTCATAAAGACTTTGAACATATTCTAAGGTCTGCTCTGCGGTAAAGCCCAGCTGTCTGTTTGTCTCCCTTTGCAAAGTAGTTAGGTCATAGAGTTTAGGCGGCTTTTCTGACTTTTCTTTGCTTTCCACCGATTCAATGGTTATGTTCTGCCCGTCACAGGCATTGCGTAAAGTTTCTGCCTCCTCTTTTTCTTGAAGTCTTTCTCCTGATAGAGTAAGATTGCCTAAATCAAGCTGTACGATATAGAAAGGCGTTACTTTAAAGTTGGCTATGTTTTCTTCACGCTCTACCATCATGGCAAGGGTAGGAGACATGACTCTACCTACATTTAAGGTCTGCCCATAGAGAAGGGAAAACAATCTGGTGGCATTAATGCCTACAATCCAGTCTGCTTTGGCTCGGCAGAGTGCAGATTGATAAAGTAATTCATAATCTGATCCATTACGAAGATTTTTAAAACCCTCATCAATGGCACTTTCCTCCATTGATGAAATCCAAAGCCTTTTAATGGGCTTTTTACAAGAGAACTTTTCATATACCAATCGGAAGATGAGTTCTCCTTCACGGCCTGCATCTGTAGCTGCAATAATCTCCGTAACATCACTGCGTTTCATCAATCCTCCAATGATTTTCATCTGCTTTTCTTTGCCCTTTGAGATGACATATTTCCAATTAGAGGGTAGGATAGGCAAATCTTCATACTGCCATTTAGCATATTTTTCATCATAGCAATCGGCAGATGCAAGTTCCACCAAATGACCCACACACCATGACACAAGATAGTATTTGCCTTCCATATATCCATCTTTTCTATTTGTAGCCCCAATTACAGTGGCAATACTTTGTGCCACAGATGGTTTTTCTGCTATAACGAGTTTCATTATTTTTTCTTCCTTTCTTTATGTGTAGGTGTAGTCTCTTTTTTATTTATAGAACCATCTCTTTTTTTACGTCTTTTATTATCAGGGGCAGGAGATGTTTTCTCCCGCCCGTATATAGGTTTTTGTACCATCATTTTTTCATAAACACTGTCTGTAAAATAGGTCATCAAATATCCTCACTTTCATCTTCTTCATCCTCATCTTCATTTTCGTATTCATATTCATCGTCGTAGTCCTCATCATCTTCAAAATCATATTCTTCAAGTAATGTATTGCCCTTGGTGTTTTCCTTATTTTTTAGAACCTTGAAATAGTAAAATCCACCACCTGCTATACCTACAATCAGTAAGATAAGTAATGTACTTCCTGCAGTATTACCTTTTTCTTCAGTAGTTTCAGGTTCAGGAGTATGAGTTGTGGTCTTTCCTGTACACTTAGTAAGGTCATTTCTGCAAAGAGGACAATTCTGGTCTACCTTGCCATCTTCACAAAGGTCAGTACAATTGCATACTTGTGATACTTGGGGCTGTTCTGGAGTTTCTCCCTCAATAAGTGCAAGCAAGTCAGCCTCATCTACAAGATTTAGGAAGTAGACATTTTCTTTGTCTCCAGCCCGGTCGATTATTAAGTAGAAGTAGTTTCCGTTCTTGGAAACAAGGGTCACGAATTGCTTATCCTCGGCTTCTTCCTCTGAAATATCATCTACAAGGGTTAAATTGCCATCGGGAGTGAGAGGAGCAGAGTCAGTTTTTGGCATTTCACCTTCTTCAGGAATGAGTGGAATTTCTTCACCACCACCTGCAAAAGCTGTTATTGGAAATGCTAATAAGCAAAGAAATACTGCAAATAAAGTAGCAAAGATACGAATGTTAATTTTCTTCATGGTTTATTTCCTCCTGTTTGTGAATAAAAAAAGACGCATCGTTTTTTTCTCGATACGCCTTTAAAAATTCAGATAGTTCAGTGGTATTCATTTTGGTACTGCGAACAAGTTCTACAATCTCCGTATTTTCTAGTTCTGTTTTCTTTCGCTCCAATTCTCGGAGCTTACTCTGTAAAACAGATATTTTTTCCTTTGTTTTTGCTATTTCTAAAATTACTTTTTCTTTCTTCTTACTCATTGAATCCCTCCTAATCCAAACGCCCATAGGCATAGAAATGTTGTGTCCAATAGGTGCTATTTACAGAGGTATACTGTATGGGGTTTCCGCAGTGGATCATCATGCCATTTCCAACATAAATACCAACATGAGATACTGCACCACTGCTTGCATAAGTCCCTGTAAAGAAGATAATATCTCCGGGTCTTGCTTCACTTGGTGGTATTATGGCACATTGATTAAAAATACCTTGTGCAGTTGTTCGGCTTATGGAGTATACTCCTGATTGGTTTAACACCCAGCATACAAAGCCAGAACAGTCAAAACTGGTAGAGGGGGAGCTGCCACCCCATACATAGGGATAGCCTAAATACTTTTCCGCCTCATGAATAAGAGCAGCAAAAGCAGGGTCGGTCAGTGCATCTGGTGGTATATCATAATCTGTATATTCACCCATATTAGGAGCATAAATATTACCCTCAAACAAGTAAGACTTATTACCTTGGGTTTCCATATACACACTGAACATTTCATACTGCTCCCCAGTTAAATGGCTGTCAGCAATAATGCTGATGTCTTTATTCTTCAGAGTAATATGAAGAATGTAATAGTCATAGGGAACTTCTACCGTATAAGTGTCACTGTGGATATTCCCCTCCTCATCCATCCATGTATCAGTGCGTGTTTCTGTTCGGTAACGTACTTCTATTTCTTCATGGGTAGTAAGGGAGTATTGTTCATCAAACAAGACCCTAAGTTCATCCTGTACCTCGGACCTTTTATATACCTGTAACTTTGCGGTTAGATAAGAGGCAAGGGTAAAGGGATTGTGTCCGATTTCATCTAAATGATATTGGTACTCGTCATACCCTGAATACTCGCTTTCTATATTGTTAATGCGTGCCTGTAATGCTCGTTCCAGTAGGGTATAATCATCATCTACGGCTATTATATCCTCGTCCTCAGAAGTGTAAGAAGTTCCTACTATACTTTGAAAACCGCCCTCCATCATAATGGAGCAGGAAGATATTGCACTTATTAAAAACATAAGGACTGCCCCAATTCCAAGGGCAATCAAAATGCCCTTTTTATTTCTGACAATAAATTGTGTGATTTTTTCAGTGGCACTTGTTGTCTTTTTTACTGCTGTTTTTGTATTCTTAGCTGTTTGGTGAGCTGTCTTAGCACCTTTTCCATACCGATTTGCAATGTATTGTTTTTTAATTGCTTGCTTTTGCTGCCAACGGGATATTGGATTGGCGCTAACTTTGGGATTATCTCGTAAACTCTTTTTATAAAGATAATTTACCTCTGCTTTAACTGTCTGTTTTTCTGCTTTGGCAAGGGTTTGATAGGGTTTCAGCTTATGACTACGATAGCCACTGTGTATTCGTCTTGCTCCAAACTCCATGCCTTGCTCTGTCTTATGAGCTGCCTCCACGCCTACATTGTCCTGTTCACCCTCACGGATCTCCTTATGAATTTTATTAAGCAACTCCCTCTGTGGAATTGTCTTAACAGCATGATGCAGCTTAGATGGTGGTTTGGGTTTATCTGTTTCTTCAAAATATAAACGCACCTTTGCTTTGCCTGTTTGGGCATCAAAAGTGCGTTCTTTATTGATATATTTTTTCTTCGGTATTTTATCCTGTGCCTTTTCTAATTTATCCCCTGCTTTTTCTGCTTTCTTTAAGGGTTTTTCAAGTTCAGGGTCGGCACGTTCTTCATTAGTAAATGTAAGCCTTGATACCTTTCCAGCAGGACGGAATGGTCTTTTACTGTTTTGGCTCATAAAACACCTCCTATTCTTAGATTTAATTTTAATATAAAATAACCCGCCAATTGACGGGTTATGTTTAAATTATTCTAGATTGCTAAGTCTTGAAAATAAACAATGTATTTCATTGAGATATAAAAATCGTTTTAAAGAATTAACTTCATTTTCTATTTCATAGGCATGTCCATGGGCTATTTTATGCCGTGACTTATTTGACGCTGTATCTGGGTCGGCATGATTAAAGTTTTCATTGAAAGCCTCCTCAATTCGTTCAATAACATCACTGTATACTTCAAACTCATAAATCGATACATCTTCCTTTTCATTTAGCTCTATTTTTATATCCTCAATCGCTTTTTGCACTTTAAATCTAGGATTTTTCAGGTTTGTTCTTACAAAATCAGTTATTATACCTTCAGTATGTATAGTTAATAGCGTTACTGAAGAGTTATAATATTTCCTAGAGTGATTGACCAAAGCCTCATGGAATATTCTTTCGCGACAATGAAAGTAATCTAAAGTTTCCCATCGTTTAACCATTTTTTTTAAAGCTTCGCACCTGTTCTGGCGAAAATAATCTACAATGATTTTATCAACATCTTCAATGCTCAATTCTTCTCTCTTGATATGAATGCTATTGACAAGTTCTTCTGGTAATTCGTCCGAATAAAACCATCCATATCTTAACAATGTTTCTCTTTGCTCGCTCCACTCTTTACGATAAATTAATAATGAAAAGTCTATGGAAGATATTATTTTTTGAGTCACTTCTGACATCTGCATTATAGAGTCATGTAATCTATGTGCTAAGTTATCATTAATAGAGTGCAAGTTTTCCATCATATTATGAAGTGGATAAAATATAGTTTGTATATCAAAGATGGGTTTAGGAATATTGGATAAAACAGTGGTTAGTTCTGGTAATTGAAGTTTTGGTACACTATTTAATACAGATTGAAATGAAGTAAAGTCATAATGGGTCATCTTAGATGCCGTAGATGCCAAACCAGACAAGGATTCTGTTGGAACTAAAATATTACTTATTGCACTGCTAATTGAAGTTATTAAAGGTTTATTTTGCAATTCAAATGTTCTTGACATTCTTTTCAGCGACATAGAGATTCCAGCTGTTGCACTTTTTAAAACTTCTTTATTAGCAATATAAAATTTCTCATATACATTTGGACAATCTATTTTTTCATACTCTAATTTAACTCTATTATCTTGTGCAAGAATCGTATCAAGAATAAGAATTAATTCAGTATCTGTAATTCCTATAAAGTCATTTTCTGTAAAAAGATCTTCGTTACTTTTTTCCTGTTTATACATATGGAAAATTGATTTGGCAAAAGCAGTACGAAAACTATCTCCATTATCGCGACATTCAAAAAAAACTTTACAACAATTCATACTAAAAAATACTTGAATTTCCACTTCAGTTTCAGCTATCATTATTTTTATAAATGGAGAATTATTTTTTAAATCCATTAAGTCTGTTATCTTATTCATTATCTCACTCCACAAAGAAATTATTTTATCATCTCTTTGTATATAGTAGCATATTATTAATCATTTTTCATGTGTTTCAGTTGGCTTAGTGGTCATAATACGGTAGAGTTCCGTATCTTTTGGGAATTTATCTGTAAATGGTAATATCACATTCCCATAAAATAATAGTCCTTCACCTTCTCCTGATTGAGTTACATAGGAAAGCTGATGTGGGGAGATGTTAAGCTGTCTTGCTAAAATTTGTCTATCTCCCGATGCTTGATTAAGCATATAGATGAAGTCGGAGTTTTCAAAGATATTCTCAACTTCACGAGAAGATAGTAGGTCTTTAACATTTTGGGTAATGCCTGTAGGAATTCCTCCCCATTTTCTAAACCTTTTCCATATCTCCACAGAATAGGCAGCTGTCTGTTCTTCCTTCAAAAGCAGGTGGAATTCATCCATATAGTAACGGGTCGCTCTCTTTTCAGCACGGTTTACTGTTACTCTATTCCAAACTTGGTCTTGTACCACGAGCATACCTAGTTTCTTTAATTGCTTACCTAATTCCTTTATATCAAAGCAGACAAGACGATTAGTAATATCCACATTGGTACGGTGATTAAATACATTTAATGATCCAGTTACATAGATTTCAAGGGCGGCTCTAATATGCTGTGCCTCTTTTTCCTGCTGATTTGCAAGGGCATTATATAAATCTTCCAATATAGGCATCTTTTCTGCTACAGGGTCAGCAAGGTAATCAGCATAAATAAGTCGGACACAACGGTCTATAATACTTTTTTCCACAGGCTGTAATCCTTCTTTACCACCTACAATTAATTCACACAAGGATAATATAAAATCCGATTTTAAGGATAAGGGGCTTTCATCATCAGAATAATTAAGGTTAATATCCATAGGGTTGATATAGTCTCCAGATGTAGGGGAAATCTTAATTACCTGCCCTCCTAATCGGTCTACAAGGGGATAATACTCTGCTTCGGGGTCACAGATGATAATGTCATCACTGGTAATAAGAAAGATATTGGTTATTTCACGCTTTGCAGAAAAGGACTTACCACTTCCCGGAGTTCCCAAAATTAAACCATTGGGGTTTTTCAGCCTTTTTCGGTCTACCATGATGAGATTGTTGCTTAGGGCATTTAAGCCGTAATACAAAGGCTCTCCCCTTGATTGAAATAGCTCCTGTGTGGTAAAAGGGACAAAGATTGCTGTAGCAGAAGTAGTAAGACTTCTTTGTATCTTAATCTGATTTAATCCAAGAGGTAAAGAGGACATAAAGCCCTGCTCTTGCTGAAAGTCCAATCTTATTAGCATACAGTTGTGTTTTTGTGCAATTCCAGATGCCTGAAATGCAATATTTTCAAGCTCTTGTTTATTATCGGCGGTATTCATTACAAGAAATGTCATAAGGAACATTCGCTCATTTCTGCTCTGTAAATCTGCAAGGAGCTTTTTAGCCTCTCCACCGTAGGTAGCAAGGTCAGAGGGGATTATGTCCATGTCATAGCCTGAGCGGACTGCCTTTTTTTGTTCCTCGATTTTCATTTTATCAAGGTCGGTAATTTTACGCTTGATGGTCTTAATCGCCTTTACTTGGTCGAGGGACTGAATGTGCATGGTAATTAAAAGATTGCTTTCCATATCAAGAAAATCAGCAAGTACCCTGTCATTCAGCTCGGGGGCCAGTATCTGCAAAAAGGAAACTGCACCATATTTATTACCTGTCTTGAAACTTCTGCCCCCATGAAATTCAAAAGATGAGGGGGCAATAAAATCCTTAGTGGATAGTCCTGATGGCACAAGCCATTTCCAGTCAAAATTAAACTGCTCATTGCCATCCATTCTAATAATATTATGGCAAAGTTTTAGCCGTTCTTTTCCATCAAGGGATTCTACCGATACTCCCATTCGCTTTAGTCCATTCCATAGGTCATTTTCAATTCTCTCTAATCTGGGTTTTGCAACTCTAATGTTATCAGCCTCAATGCCAAAGGTTAGATACTTGGTTTTCGTCAAACCGTTATTTCCCTTTGCAAGCTGATTATGGAGCATATCTGCATATTCAGTACGGATACTGTCAAAATCGTCATCCTGTGGCTTGATAGCAATACTGCTCTCATAATCTTTAGCGTTGGCAGTCATATTGAGAAAGGATAATTGAAAGTAAATAGAGCTATCAAAGTAGTTTAAGAAGTCGCACCAACTTTCAAAGATAGCTGTCTTATCCTCATTTTGAGCCAGTTGATAGTTGATGTCTTGAAAACCTATGGTCTTTGTATAGAGCTGATCCGTAACTTGACAAATACCATCGGGAAACATACGCAGATAAGGAATACTGTCCTGTGCTGACTTTTCCTTTTTATTAGTATTCCTTGCCCGTAAAATAGCAGCATTAATTTCTTTCCTATCTGCTCTTGTCAGCTTTGCCTTTGAGCGAGTTACTTTGTTTGCCTGTGACAATGTGCTTTACCTCCTTATCTAGCTTTGCTTGCCGCATGATAACGGCATAGAAGTTATTTGTTCTATAGGGTCTTTGTTTTGGATTTAAGAAACGCACAGCAAAGTAATGTTTTAAAATAACCTCAAGAGGTTGCCCATGCTTTTCATACATAGCGAACATGAAAAAAGGTAACATAGAGAAAATCATTACCAGAGATGCAAGACTTGTATTTGTCCTATCCTTTAGCAGGAAGAACAAAGGCAATCCAACCACAAGAGCCATGGAAAAGCAGATTATCTGCCTTTTAGTAAGATTGAATACAACCTTTGTTTTTACATTACTTAAATCCTTTGGTACAGGTACATAAGCCATAAAATTCTCCTTTCATTTTGTTAATGGGCACTGAAAATACTCTTTGACAATGAACCTGTCTTAAATAGGGTAAAGCATAGGAGTACCGTATAGCCTACACAAGTCCAAATCGCAGCCATAATGTCGCTGTCCGTGGCAATAGATTGTACTAATACTGCATAAATACCTACACATACCATAATGAGAAAGGCTTGAAAGCCAAGAGCCAACATTGATTTCAGGTAGTTTTGTCCCATGCCTCCCCATTCACGGTTTACCATAGTGGCAAAAGGGATTGCTCCAAGGGAAGTCATAAGATAAATCTCAATCATACGTCCATAGATGACTACAAAAATGCAGATAGTTAAGGCATTCATAGTGAGTCCTATAAACATACTTTGCAGCCATATTCCAAGCAGTGGGCCAAGCTCCATTTCCATAAGCCGGGTTTCCATATCTGCTATAGAGGCGGTAATATCAATACTGGTATCTGAGATAATTACTCCTGCGGCATTGGATACCACATGCTGTGACATATCAAAAATCCCCATAATGATGTTAAAGGTATTGGTTACTATCATTACAGCTACAAAGGTTTTGAAAATCCATTTAAAGAACATGAAAGTTTCAATATCGTGAAGATTATTTTTCTCAATGACCATTTGTATCAGTTCGTAGCACATGACAAAGGTCAAGATGATGCCGGCAATTGGTATAATTACGGTTTCGGAAAGGGATTGTATCATAGAGAAGACACCGCCATTCCATGCTGACGGTGTCATTCCTACTTCCCCTGCGATTTCGCCAACCTTTTGGTTGACGTTATCAAACATTCCCGATAAGTTTTCCGTAATACCACCGACTAACATCTCTTTGAGCCACTCAGTAATGCTGTCGATGATGCTTTGCATAATTTAGCCGAACAATCCGGAAAGCAAAGGTACAAGGGTCATGCCGATCAGTGCTACGCCACCGCCAGCCATGAGTTGTTTCATACCTTGTGATTTTGCACCTGGATTATCATTTCCATAGCCTTCAAGTAAATTAATAACCCCCCAAATTCCAAGTCCTGCTCCAAGGGCAATAACAAGTGTCTGTAATACATCTACTGCTGAATTAAAAAATGCCATAATCATATCCTCCTAATTTCTTTATTTTATTTTTAGGTAAAAAAATAACCGCTACTATACGGTTTCAGTCTCATCTGTAAGGTCAACTTCGTAAACATCGTATACCTCATTAGGCTTTGGTTTTAGTTTTGTGGACAGAAATTTTTCAATATCAAAGGTGTTTCTTTTATCAAAATCCGATAAGTATTTGTAATTGGGGTGCTGTGTAATATCATACTTTTCGGAGAGAAACGGGCGAACACCTCTTAGCTGTAAAATGCACTTGCCACCATCCATTACAGCAAGTTCATCCATACTCATAAGCTCCTTTCCCAGCTTTTGATAATTAAGCCCGTAACTTCTTTGTGTTCCTCTGGTATCAGAAGTGTTAAACATATCAATGGTTTCTTTACCAAGGGTTTCTGATAAATCCTTGAGGGTGGTTTTCTCCTTTCCTCCAAGGAAAATCATGCTATCGCAGTTGCCGATAATGGTATCTGCATTGTCTTTATAGAGAGCCTTTAGTTGACTTTGTGCCTGTAAAACAAGGCAAGCAGAAATCTCTCTTGAACGAATGGTCGCCATCAATTTCTCCAATTTTGGTATTTGTCCAATGTTTGCAGCTTCATCAATTAGGCATCTTACATGAATGGGGAGTCTACCTCCATAAATATCATCTGCCTTGTCGCATAGAAGATTGAAAAGTTGTGTATATGCCATAGATACCAAGAAATTAAAAGTATCGTCTGTATCGCTGATGATTATAAATAGGGCAGTTTTTCTATCTCCCAAGGTATCCAGTTCCATTTCGTCATAGGCAGTCAACTCCCGTAATTCCCTAATGTCAAAGGGAGCCAGTCTTGCACCGCAGGAGATAAGAATAGATTTTGCAGTTTTGCCTGCCGCCAGCTTATATTTCTTGTACTGCCTTACAGCAAAATGCTCTGGGTCTTTTTCCTCTAAGGCATCAAACATTAAATCTACAGGATTTTTAAAATCCTCATCATCTTCCCGAACTTCAGAGGCATTAATAAACTCAATGAGGGTGGAGAAATTTTGCTCATGTTCAGGAGCCTCAAAATAGATGTATCCAATGAGAGCAGTATAGAGTAGAGTTTCTGCCTTTACCCAAAAATCATCTCCTGCCTTTCCTTCTCCTTTGGTATTGGCAATCAGGGTGGTAACTAATTTCAAGATATCCTTTTCGCTTTTGATGTAGGCAAAGGGATTATAGCGCATGGATTTTTTAAAGTTTATAGTATTAAGAATTTTAATTTTATAACCCTCTCGTTGTAATAACTTCCCGCACTCCACAACAATGCTACCCTTTGGATCAGTGACCACATAGGAGCTGTGACATTGCATGAGATTAGGTTTCAGCCAAAATCTTGTTTTACCAGAACCAGAGCCACCTACAATAAGCACATTTTTATTTCTTGAATTCTTGGGATTCTTTGGACGGTTTGACATCATAAGCCGTTCTGTATGCGTTAGTATTACGTTGTTTTGGAATACGGGGTCTGTAAAAGGGCGAATATCTCCGGCATTACCCCAACGTGCAGAGCCATACTCTATACCTTTTCTATATTTCTTGGCGTTCTTGCCTTTAATATAAACAACAAGACGGATTATAGCGGCAATCAAAATACCAAAGAGCAAATCCTGTGGGTAAAAGCTTGGGAGTGGACTATTAAAAGCTATTGAAAAACCCTCCCTAAGATTTAATATCTTTTGTCCAAGGTCAAATCCTGCTGAATACCTCCATGCCTGGGATACCTTTGTAAAGAAGAGGGCAAGCAAGAAATAGGGGATATTCAGAATAAGGAGCTTTCTAATTTTTCCATTCATAGGCTTTGCTCCTTGCTTTTGGATTTTACCCTGTCGGTAATAGTATTTTTTACAAGCTCAGTAAACTTTTTAAGCTGTGCTAAGACAGAGGGTCTTGCTGCTTTCCTCATAGTCTTTGCTGTAAATTCAGTAAAGGCAGAAGTAATGGCATCTGCATCCCTGCCCTTGAAAAAGACAAGGTATTTAGGTGGTGATACAGATTTATCTTTTTTGATGGCAAAGTCCACACCATATTTCTTTGCTACACGTTCAAAACTTTTGATATTTTTGTCCGTTACCTCAATGTTACTTAGTCCTTGGTCTTGCTTTGCAAGGTTTTTGACGCTCTGCTTTCCACGAGGAATTACAGGTTCTTTTACTTTCTTGTTTTTACGCCATGCTAAATATTTAAGAATAGCTGATTTTAATGTTCTTGCTGTCAGCTTTGTACCGTTGATAACAAGTGCTACCGACCTGTTTTCTACTTCTTCTTGCATAATAAAATCCTCCTTTCATGGTTTGAAAATATTTATTACGGTGGAACAAGCAACCGTCTAAGGAGATAGTCAGCCATTGGCTTTTTCCCTCCCATGTCCCTTGACTGTCAAAATTCCCTCAAGGGTGGTAGCTGTAATACGAAGTCGCTCGGCAGTGGCAATGTCATTTTTTACATTTTCATCTATCACATCACCGCAAACCACAAGCACACGGGAACGCCTTAACATATCCCTTGCCATATCAATCCCGTCCTTATGCTCCTCTGGAATTTCATCGTTTAAATAGAGGGGGAGAAATAAAAGGGGACACATGGGGGTAAACCCTGCCTCATAGATTTTTCTACAATATTTAGCGGCGGTTTCCGTGTTTTCAAACTCGTTCTTTCCCCAAGCAGCTGTAATATATGCCATTGGTCTTCTCATTCTTCAAAACTCCTTTCCTAATTTTGGGTACAAAAAAGGCATCTTGCTATTCCTATAAAACAGGTGCAAAAGCCTTAATATTTTCCTTTAAAATCGTGATTTACAAGTGCTGAGTAGTAGTTGTCTATAGTTGAGGGAGCATTAAAAAGTGTTGTCAGTAGATATCTCTTGATGTTACGAATATAGGTGGTAGTCTTTTTCAGGCACTCAAATACATAATCAATATGCAAGCTGTTAATTCGTAACAGCTTTTCTTTAACAAGCTGTGCAGGGTAATCATCTCCTGAAATATTGATAGTGTCCTTTGTGGAGCACAGAGTTTCTACCATAAGCTCTACAATTTCTTCTAGGCGTCCACGGTCATGGTGAGTTTTTATATACTCGTATTCAATATTTTTTAATACCAGTCCTCTGACTTCTTTTACGCTTTTCAATCCAATCGAATCATATCCCATCTTTTTTTCTTGTGGTTCTTTATTTGCTGGATATTGATTTGATGGATAAGGATTTGATACCTCCATACTTAATAAATCAGTATTTAATATATTAGTACTTAATTGGTGGGGTTTTTCCAAGATAGGTTTATCCAAGATTGGGTTTTCCAGTATTGGTTTCTCCTGTGTTGGATTATCCAAGATTGGATTTTCCCCTTTAGGTGGAATATCATTAGTATCAAGGGGTTGAGGTTGCTCAAAAATAGTATATTCTGTAGTGGTAAGTTGACCCTTTTCATTGCGTAACCTCCTACGAATAACATAGCCATTGGCTTCAAGTTCCTTTACCCCACTGTTAATACTATCAATACCATCCTTACATATGCGTGAAAGTCCCTTTGTTGTATAATCCCAGTTCTCCGGAAGAGAAAGCATAAGGGATAGTAATCCTTTTGCCTTTAATGAAAGCTCGGTATTCCTCAAATGATGATTTGACATAACTGTATAATCTCGTGTTTTTTCTACTCTGAATACTGCCATAAGTATCACCTCTTTTCCTGCCTATACTAATGTCTATCGTTCTTGATCTCTTGTCCGTTTTTTATGCCATCCTTCAAGTAGTTTCATAATGGTTTCCTCCATTTGTTTAGGTGTATATGACTTTGGAAAATATTTTTTTAACTTATCTCCGGTAAGGGTTACCTTATCTAAATCACCTTTTTTTTCCTCACTCATAATGGCACTCATTACCTCAAGGGTTAATTTTCCTTCGTTGCTAAACTTCTTTAGCCTCTGTGCCTGTGAAAGCGAGGGAGTAGCTTGCTCCATATCCATAGCATCAAGCAAGTTGGTCTGTTCCTCATTTTTAAGGAATGATAGCTCTACAGCAGGATTAAATGCTATTTTCTTTTCATCTACCATTGAAAGTATTTCTGGGATAAGGTGGGTAAGGCGGATATATCTACGCACTTGGTCTTTACTAACCCCTGCATCATCACCAACTTTCTCAGCAGATAACTTCTGTGCAACTTGCGTAGAAGTTAAATCAGTCCTTGCACCTTGTCTCTTAATAGCCTCTAATTTTAACTTAAATGCAAAGGCTCGTTCACTTGGTAAGATATTTTCTCTCTGCAAGTTGCTGTCAACCATAATAATAACAGCTTCATCATCGTCAAGGTTACGAACTATTACAGGCATTGTATCAAGCTCAGCAAGTTCACAGGCTCTCTTTCTTCGATGTCCTGCAACAAGTTCATAACCACCTTCATCACGAGGTCTTGCAATGGCTGGAACAAGAACACCATATTGTTTAACACTTTCTGCTGTGTCAAACATGGCTTCATTGTCAATTACCTTAAATGGGTGGTCTTTAAAGGGAAATAGTTCCGTCAAAGGAAGTTCCACTATTTTCTCTCTGTTTTCATCAGCTCTGCTTTCCTCTGTGGAAAATAAATCATCTACTGATGCCAGCTTTATGTTTTTGGCGGATCTTTTCAATTTTCAACACCTCCTTAGTCAAACTTTTATATCCTTCTGCAACCTTTCCTTTTGGGTCATGGGCGAAGATGCTTTTTCCCTCCGCACTAATTTCTGCTGCTTTTACTGAACGGGGTATCTCAGCATTAAATACTTTAATACTGCCTCCATAAGTCTCTCTTACCAATGCACTGATGTCCTTTGCAAAATTAGTACGCCCATCTACCATAGTTAAGAGAATACCGTCAATTTTCAGTTTGGGATTTATCTGTCTGCGTACCTTTCCAATGGTCTGTAATAGCTGTTCTAATCCTTTTGCTGGCAGATAATCGGCTTGTACAGGAACGATTACACTATCTGCCGCAGCAAGGGCATTAATTGTCAGCATTCCTAAAGAGGGCATACAGTCTAAAAGAATATAGTCATACTGCTTCTTCACCGTATCAAGGTATTGTTTAAGTATGGTTTCTCGGCTCATAGCATTAACAAGGGATACTTCCATGCTAGATAACTCAATATTAGCAGGGAGTAAATCCACTCCTTCATCATGTTTTAAAATACCCTCTTTAGGTTCAAAGGCTGTATCAGTAATCACCTTTCCCATGATAGTAGCAAGGGTAGTGTCAATACTATCTGGCTGTGAATGCCCCAAGCTAATAGATAAACTGCCTTGAGGATCTGCATCCACAAGTAATACTTTCTTATTTTCCATAACTAAACCTATACCTAAGTTGGCACAGGTGGTTGTTTTGCCAACACCGCCTTTTTGGTTGGCTATGGCAATGATTTTTGCATTCAATTTTGTTCCTCCTTTCACACAAAAAACCGCTCACTTTATCTTTCAATAAAGAAAACGGCTTTTTACTTTTAGTAAGAATTATTCTTAGCTTTATCGTGAAATATCTTTAGTTTTGATTTTTGTCTGCCTCCTCTCCTCCAATGCAATTGCCTTTTCAAGCTTCAATACACCATCTTTAGGTTTGTATATCCCGATTGCTGGTTTTCCTTTGTCATTAATCAGGTACACAGAACCATCGAATCGCAATCTACCTCCAGAAGTTATTATTTTTACATCTTCAGGAATAGTATATATACCAGCAACATCACATTCATTCTCTGTACAATACCTACCATCATTTAAAATAGGTTCAAGCGAGAAATTTTGTCCATCCTTTGTTCTATATATTTTTACGTCCAATTCTGTCCCTCCTTTCAATTTTAGGCACAAAAAAAGAGCTAGTTATATAAACTAACCCTCATTAATAAATACTATCAAATCGTTTTACTTTTATAGGACATCTGCATAATATCTGTCACCATTTTTTGTAAACTGTACTTTTGACGGAAATACATTATCACCCCTATTTGCAAAGGCCACACAAGTCATTGCCCATTCAAATAATTCCTTAGGGAGTCTATAGCACAGAAAATTCTTATTCTCAGAAATCGTTATCATTGCGTTACCATCATTTGAAAAACCAACTGACAAGACGTTAAAAATATTACATCCTTCATTTATTTTTAACAACGGTTGTTTTGATGAATTGAAGAACACTTTTGCCCCTCTTTGATTATAAAAATAGTCTTTTTTCCCTCCTGGAATTGGGTCAATTGGTAACTTCGATTCCATTCTTCCAAAATAACTTTCTAATTCCTTGCAAACATATGCATTAAAGTGCTCGCCATGCATTTTCTTATCTACGGCTTTAATTTCATTAACTGTATCAAAACTGCTTATATAGTTAAGTAGAGAAACTAAAATAATAAAATCATCAGAATAAATCCCACAAAATGACTTATACCAAGCATTGTTAACTTCGCAAATAATATGTGTTAACTGTTTATATAGAAACAATTGTTGTTCATTTAAATTGAACCAACCTTCCCCTAATATTTTTTTATTTAACCCGTCTTCAATAGAATCATATCTTAATTCCTCATGTAAAGATTTAAGTAATTTAGAAATTATACCTACAAGCATATCAGCCATTCTAATCCCTGTTATTTCTTTTGAATCAACTTCTGTTACAAAAGTCAATCCTACTTGTTTTGCGGCCTTTAATGTATTACCATCGTCACCCTCTCTATCTAAAAATAATGAATACTTAGAGATATCCTTTTCTATCAGATACTTTTTAAAACCATGAAAAGCGATATCATAATTCCAATTAATATCAAATTTTACGTTTATATCATCTAACAATATCAAAATTTGTGTAAATGCAAGAGTTTCGTGTTCTTTCAATTTTGGATTAGTTTTATTAACATTAATTCTTTTATTAAAAAAAGTCTTCAACAACTGAACTAATTCACCCGTATTTTCATACATGCCCGAAATAATTTCTTCTGGTTGATACATCACTATTGCCTTAACTATGGAATATCTCATCATATCCATATCTTCCCAAATATTATTTTTATAATTTAAAAACAGTTGATTTATTATATATTCAATTTTACTGGTAATAGAAAAATACAATAATACATTATCATCAAATATAGAAAAAAGATCAAGAATAAATTCTATATTATCTCGATTTAAAGAAGCAAATCCATTTTTAAATTGTCTTTTTTTCAGTGTAGTACTTTTTAACTCTCCATCTGATTTGCGATCCGAATACTTCTCCTCGAAATCAAGGTATTTTTTCAGTACAATTTTTTCATCTGCAGTCTGCCACCCAACAATTGTTGTAATAAAATTATCATAATAATTTTCTGAAACAATTGTAGAATGATTAATTTTTCTGCTGTGCTCTGATTCATCATAAAAAAAATTAAAATGTTGTACCATAAATGCCATTCCTCCTTTGATCGATAATTAAATATCCTTTACTTCATCCCAATATTCTTTACAATATTATATCATATTTAAGAAGTATACTTCTGTTCCTCCTTCCAAATTTGGGTACAAAAAAAGAAGATACCCATGTAATTAACTCCTATTGAGATGTAAGTACCTATTAAGTTTTGTATATATAAAAAAGTTGCCCACTCATTTTTTTAGAGCAAGCAACTTTTTGTTTTCATATTCAATTTTAATTATTGGATAACTCCAAAATGCCTTAAGGCATCTTTAATAGCTTCTACCTTTTCAGGAGTTGGGTGCTTTCGTTCATGTTTTAATTCTTCTACTGCATTAGGGGCATCGTACATGGGTAATCCCAAATCTCTTTTTACTTCTGCTATATAGGCAGTATGCACCTTGAAATTATACTTACTTTCTATATACTCTTGTATCATTTTATAGGTTACTCTTTCGCTTGGTCTATATTCTTCAGCTTTTCTCGCTATCTCATCAATAGGAATCTGCCCTTTATCATCACCAAACTCTACATTTATGTTGATATGTGTATCTGCTTTTTTGTGGGACAATGATACAACCGTCTCAACGTTACTCGTATGCGGGAACATATCCACAGGCTGAACTTCCTTTATCTCATATCCATTATCCAAAAGATACTTCACATCTCTAGCCATAGTTGTTGGATTACAGGATACATATACTACTCGCTCAGGGTTTAATTTTACTATGGCTTCTAGTACTTCCTTTTCACAACCCTTTCTTGGAGGATCTACTACTACTTTATTGCCTCTAACTCCTTCATTCGTAAGTTTAGGAAATACTTCTTCAGCCTTTCCCACTATAAATTCAACATTGTCTATATTGTTTAGCATTGCATTTTCTTTTGCATCATCAATAGCTGATTTTACAGACTCTATTCCATAGACTTTCTTTGCCTTGTTAGCTATATATAGTGATATTGTCCCTATTCCGCAATAAATATCGAAAACTTCATCCTCACTATGTAAATCCAAAAACTCAATAGCTTTATCATATAAAATTTCTGCTTGAGTTCTATTTACCTGAAAAAAGGAATTGGGGGAAATTTTGAATTTAAACTTGCCCAAATAATCTATTAATCTATCCTCTCCATATAGTTTTATATACTTTCTTCCATAGGTAGGTGCAGATTTCATATTGTTAATATTATGATAAATGCTTATTACTTCCTTAACCTCACTTTTTAACATCTTAATCAATTCATCACTTTTAGGTAAATAGTCCGTAGCAGTAACCATGATAACCATTGCTTGATTATCTATATTTGTTCTGATACCGATATGTTTAAGTTCACCTTTATTTGATTTACTATCATAGGGTTTTATATTGCATTTATTAATCCATTCTCTAATAACATTAAGAATTTCATCTGCAATTTCAGGTTGTAGTATACTATCCCGCATATCTACGACATCATGGCTCCCTTTGGCGTAAAATCCTATTACTGTTTTCCCGTTTTTGTTCCCAACCGGAATCTGTGTGTGATTTCTATATCTATATGGATTATCCATCGCAATGGTATCATTAATATTAATATTTGAAAGACCTGCAAATTTCATTAAATCCATTTCAACCTTATGCTTCTTCCATTCCAATTGTTTCTTATAGTCATAATTGATTAATGGAATCTCACCGCTTTCAATGTCCATATCAATTACTCTATCTTTTGAAGGCTCAATCAAATTAACAATTGAGCCAATTCCAAAATTCTTTTTAAGTTCTGTTATCTTAAATTCTACCTTGTCTCCAATAACACCATTTGGGATGAAAAAGGTAAAATTATTCACCTTCAATACCCCATTACCTTCGTGAGTAAAATCTAGTATCTCTCCCTGTAATATATCTCCTATATTAAATCCCATCTTTGCCTCCCAGACTACTCCATGCATCTTCTTTAAATCCTACTAAAACTGTATTCTCTCCAACCAATATAGGTCTTTTTACCAACATTCCGTCAGTTGAAAGCAATTCAATTTGTTCATCTTCATTCATATTTGGAAGTTTATCCTTTACATTGAGTTCTCTATATAGTGTTCCACTTGTATTGAAAAATTTTTTAATAGGCTTCCCGCTCTTAGAAATCCATTCTTTTAGTTCGCTCTTGCTTGGATTATTTTCTTTTATATTTCGTTCATCATATTCTATATTATTTTTATCCAGCCAATCCTTTGCCTTTTTACAAGTTGTGCATCTCGGATAACAAATAAATATATATTTCATAATCTTCCTCCGTATTTTATGTTTATTTGTATATTATACCATTATTAATTCCTTCAACTATTTAGTATACAAAAATAATGGATGCACTGCACCCATTATTCTCTTTAATAAAGCACTTTCATGCCAAATTCTATTATTTCACTACTACTGCAGTACCTGAAGCTGTTACCATCAACATATCGTTACCGGAACCCAATACTTCATAATCTATATCTACACCTACCACAGCATTGGCTCCTAATTGCAAAGCTCTTGACTCCATTTCTTTTATTGCATCCTCTCTTGCTTTTATCAATTCACCTTCATAAGTATTTGATCTACCTCCAAAGAAATTTGAAAGCCCTGCTGCAATGTCTTTTATAAAATCAACCCCGGATATAACTTCACCGAATACTATATTTTTGTATTCTATAATTTCTTTACCTTGAATTGTTGGTGTTGTAGTTATTATCATTGGAAACTCCTCCCTTAATAATTATTGTGCTATAAATAGGATATTGCAATTATTTATATTACCCTTAATCCCTAAATTTAATGCCCTTGTTAGTAATTTCAATTATTTCTTCTTTGTATAGTTTTCCAATTGCTCGTTTGAATCCGGATTTACTCATGTTTAGTACCTTTTTAATTTGTTCCGGAGAACTGTGGTCATTTAAATTTAATGTTCCTTTGTTTTCGCTTAATTTATCTAGTATAATCTTTGCATCCTCATCCATCTGCAAATGTGCCCTATCTCTTAAACTAAGGTCCAATTTACCGTCCTCTAAAACCTTGTTTACTCTTACTTCGATGGTTTCGCCTACTTCATGTGCTCCATACAATTCCCTGTTAGGTATTAGCCCATCATATTTATCTTCTACTGCGACAAATGCACCGATATCTCTATTGATGCTATAGACAGTACCTTCCACCCATTCATTTTCCTTATAGGGAGAATCTTTTATGAGCAAGTCTTTTACCTTCATCGTCCCGCATATTCTATTTGATTTGTCCACATACGCACCAACCAAGTAGCTTTTACCAACGACTACAGAACCTACTGTCTCACTAAATGGTAGGAACAAATCTTTCTCCAACCCCCAGTCGAGAAATGAACCTATTTTTGACTTGCTAACTACTGTTAAATGAGCAAGCTCTCCAATGGCTATTTTGGGCTTTTTGACTGTAGCTATTGTTCTATCTTTGGAATCCTTATAGATAAATACTTCAATTGCATCACCTATTTTTGCATCTTTTGGAATTTGTGCTTTTGGAAGCAGCACATCTTCCTCTTTTGAATCTTCTTCTGAATCTTCTACGTTTAGAAATGCACCTACTGATGTAAATCTTTTTATAATTAATTCTTGATATTCACCTAAGTTTATCATTATAATACACCCATCCTCCTATTAATAGCTTTATTTTACCACAAGTATACCCAATTCACAATTAGCAATACTATTTACGGTTTACACATATCCTTAAACTTATACTTGGGTAAGTTTTCGATATTTCACTATATTTTAACATTCACCCGTACAAATATGATATATTAAAAATTGCACATTAATCGCGCAAATAAATGACCTGTCATTTATAAATAAAATAAGTTATCATCTATTTAAGGGGTGAAAATAAATGTATATTACAAAAAGAATTTTACAAATACTTTCACTTATTTCGAAAAGTGATGGCTATATTCCCCTTGATATAATAGAAAATCACGTTTCCATATCTAGAAGAACTCTGTACAATGACCTTGCAATAATCAATGAATGTTTATCCCAAAATAATCTGGATGAACTTTCTACTGTAAGAAATAAAGGAATTAGTATTAGTGAAAGGGATAGAGAAAATATTGATGAGCTATTAAATATTTTAAAACATAATATGGATAACTATATTCTTTCACCTGAAGAGCGCAAATGGTTTTACGTGTTCCTAATTATAACAGATAAAAGATGTCTGACGCTTGAATTAATAGCTGACATTTTAAATGTAAGCAAAACTACTATCTTAAATGATTTTGTTACACTTCGTTTATTATGTAAAACATATGAAATATCTTTAAACAACGACAATAATAAGGGATATTATTTCACAGGTGATGAGAAAATTATTAGAATAGTTTTCTTGCACAGTATTATGGAGCTAAGAAAAATAATAAAAATCCCTTCTTTCAAAGATCTGTTTATTTCAGAAAAATCAAAGTTCTATGAAGATTTATTATGGGAAATGAATAAAAGATTCCAGCCTAATTCATTTAACGAAATAATTGATGTGCTATCAATATTTTTCTATAGAATCGAAGAAAGAGAATATGTTATCTTTTCCAAAGAGTTGCTAGATTTTATAATGGAACAACCTGAATTTAGATTCATATATGAAAGACTTAATAATAAGAATAATAATTTCGTCGGCTATATAGCTTTTCACCTAATAAATGATAATAAACTTAGCAAGTTGTCTAATGAAAATGATGATTCTAATACAAAACAGGAAGTTCGGAGTATCGTTTCATCAATGGTATCAGATTTAGAATTGATAAGCATGACTAATTTTAAAAACCGAGCTAAACTTATCAAAGGATTAACTGCGCATATAATGTCTTCTAAATTTAGATATGAGAATGGTTTAATAATAACAAATCCTTTTTTAAATGAAGTTAAGAATAAATACAACTATATATATAATTTAGTAAAAGTTGTAAGCCACCATCTGGAGAATTACTTCCACAGATGCCTTATAGCAGATGAAATAGCTTTTATTACTTTACACTTTGCATTACATTTTACTGAAATCGATTCGAAAAAGGATGACCCAATAAAAATCCTTGTTATGTGTCCCAATGGTGTCACAACTTCTAGTCTATTGAAAAAAGAAGTTGAATTATTAATTGATACCGCTAGTATAATCCAATGTAGCACTGTCGATGAATTTAATGAATATGGTCATATTGATCTAATATTAACGACAATACCAATTGAAGCTCAACTATCATGTCCAGTATTGCATGTTCACCCAATTCTTTCTGAATACGATAAAATTAGAATTTTCCAACATATTAATTCCTTTAATAAAGTCGTTAGTAATAACACAATAGATGAAATCGTTAGCATTATAAATAGTTCAAATATTGATGAAAAAGTTAAAAAAGATCTTACTAAAGAAATAATTAATGTAAGTTCAAATGCACTATCATATAATATTTATAGTTCCCAAAAAATAGATATAAAACTCGGCGGACTCGTTGATATTTCAAATATTCAAGTTTGTGACTGTGCAAATAATTGGAAAGAAGCTATACGCCTCTCTGCAAACCCTCTATTAGATAAAAGGCTAATATCAAAAAGCTATATAGAAGCTATGCTAAATAATATTGAAAGATATGGTCCATATATAATAATTCACCCAGGTGTAGCTTTAGCACATGCTAGGGAAGAGGATGGGGTATTGGATTTTGGTATAAGTATTCTAAAGTTAAACAAGGAAGTAAATTTTCAAAACGATAAAACAGCTTTTTTAATTTTTACCATAGCTTCCTCTAAAGATAATTACATGAATATACTAACAAAGTTAATCAAGTTATTTGAAAATAAAAAATCAATGATCAATTTAAGAAAAGCTGATACCCCTAAAAAGATATACAATATTATTTCAAAATTTTAATAAGTGCCAAAACAGCAGTAAATACTTATATACGTATAATCAATAAAATTAATTCTTTATCAAATAAGGGTGGTGTTAATATGATAAATGGAATTAAAGTAGAAATAATGTGTGGCTCGCTGGAAGATGTTATAACTGCATCTGAAGCTGAAGGAGTCGATCAAATAGAGTTAAATCAAGCCATGGAGTTGATTGGTCTTACACCTACTATAAGTACTCTTAGGAAGGCTAAACAACTGTGTTCCCTACCAATAGTAACTATTATCAGAACAAGGGGAGCCGGTTTCTCTTATAATGAATATGATTTACAAATAATGTTAGAAGACGCTAAATTGCTCTTAAAAAATGGTGCCGATGGTATAGTATTCGGATCCTTACAATCCAATAGAGAATTAAATAAAGAGTATATCAAAAGAATGGTTGACGTTATTGGAACAAAAGAAGTAGTTTTTCATAAAGCGTTTGATTTTTCAAGAGATCTAGAGGAAAGTATAATCCAATTAATAGATCTAGGGGTTGATCGAGTCTTAACTGAAGGTGGAAATCACAGTGGTGATATATTAAAAGGAATGGAAATGATCACTTATCTTCAAGAAAAATATGGAGATAAGATTACTATATCACCGGCAGGCGGAGTAAATGCAGGAAATGTTTCAAGACTACTTAATACAACTAAATGCAAATTCATTCACTTTTCAGCAAAAGAATATGCAGTTGATCCTTCTACAAACGAAAAATATCTAAAAGTATCTAAACATATCTTAAATAATATTTTAAGTTCGATTAGAAATAATTAAAATCAATACCCAAGAATTTAATAAAATCTTAGGTATTTATTTCCTATTTCTATAGCTCATAGTGAATTACATCTTTATATTCGTCTATTATCTTTTTATTTTTTTCATCTCCACCATCTAAATTCGCACTATAGAAAACAGGTGGAACATCTATACCCATGTCTATAAGTATTTTTGTAACCTCCGTTACTATAGTATTTAATATAGTTGCTCCAATTACAGTAGAAGTAGCCCCTACCTTTTGCCGATGGCCTTTTATTTCTATAGCAGCATCTCCAATATCTCCATGATTGTCTATCACCAAATCCGTTACTTCATATAAATTTTTATTGGATTTATGCCTTGATAATACAGATTTTGAATATGTTAAATTTGTAATAGCAATAATCTTAGCACCCTTTCTTTTAGATTCAATTGCTAACTCTATGCTAACAGGGTTCCTTCCTGAAACTGAATGAATAAATACCACATCCCCCGATTTTATAGGTGTCTTTTCAGCCAGTAATGTTCCATAGCCTTCTAATCTTTCCATCTGACTCGTAAGAGAAATAGGACTTGTATCTAGAGAGAGTCCCTTAGCAAATATTGGATTAAATAGTACCAGCCCACCTGCTCTATAATACACTTCTTCTGCCAATATGCCAGCATGCGACGCTCCAAATATAAATATGGATTTCTTATTCAATATTGCATCCACAAGGATTTCACAAGACTTTATAATATTTTCACTCTCAAGTTCTTCAACATCTTTAAGTATTTGTTTGATTTTGTCAATATACTCAAATCTCAAAGCTAACCCCCCTTATAGTTTGGATTTTTCCAATAGAATAATATCAGATGCTTTTTTCAGTATATGCCTAAATACATTTTCTCCTTTTTCCTTCGTAGCCAATCTTGCATCTCCTATAATATAATTATCGCTAAACTCCGTCCATTTAACCGGAGTATAATCCACATCCTTTGGAACCTTCATAGTACCTTTTTTAGCTTTATCCATATTGACATGTTCACTAGCTGCATATAACATCATTGATGTTTCTACCTCACAAGCATGTAAAAAGAAATGATGATCATTTAGGTTTATAAACTCATCCTTAACTTCATCTATACCTGGATAGATGAAATATATTACCTTTATTGGATACTTCTCATATGCTATTCTGGCAGCAGTTTTCATTACATTGGAGTTACCAAAATGTGATGATATTAAAGTAACCATTTTAACTCCATTTTTGTTAAGGCTTTCTATAATATCAACTAAAACTCCCACAAGGTTTTCTTCTTTAATATTTATGCTCCCCGGTGCCTCGGAAAGGCTCCATACTTGTCCAAAAGGCATAACAGGAAGAACCAGAGAATTTGTCATCTCTGCTAGACGTAAAGTATATTTTTCAACCAGCAGAATATCTGTTGATAAGGGTAAATGATCTGAATGTGCCTCTATGGCTCCAAGGGGTAAGATTACATTTTTCTTTTCCTCAAACGCATCCATTATATTTCCTGAATTGTAATCACTTACTTTATACATACTACACCTCTTTAAATGTTAAATATCTTTTAGGATTTTCAATTAATAATTTGTTTACTACTTCTTCACTATCTAGCCCTTCTCTCTCGCATTCAATCCTGAATCGTGGAATCCATCTTTTTAATAACCATTCCAAACCCAAACCATATCCATAACTCCTGTAATAAGACTTTCTGGCTGTATCTCCACCTAGTAAAATTTGATTTATATATCCCATTTTGATTAAATTAATTATTGCATTTATCCTATTACTTTCAGGACCATATTTGTTCTTTCCCAATCCATCGAAAGATAGATAGGCACCAGTAGATGCTATTTGTTCATAATAATATAAATCAATATTTCTATCCATATGACCAAAAGATACGTTTTTTAAATCCATTCCTTCTTTTTCAAGTATCTCTATTTGTTCTATTGCCATGGTTCCTGCTTCAGTATGGGAGTGTACTGGAGCACCCGTTAATTTATGAACCATGACTGCTGCTTTTATGGTTTTAATTTCAAGAGGATTTATGGAATTGTATCCAGTGCCAAATTTAACTTGCCCCGCTTTGTAATTTGTTCCTTCTAATCCAACTTCAATTTCCATTCTTACCATTTCTACCAAATTTTCTATAGATTTTTTTTCAATCATATCCTCAAAAGTTTCATATTCACCTGTATATTCCTTTAAGTGTTCTGGAATTTTAGCTTTCCATAAAAAACTCTTATTAAATCCGGCAGTACCTATAATGTGTATTCCAGATAATCTAGAAATATTTGCTACTTCTTCTACATTTCTCCCGTAGTCTATAGCAGTAGCATCTACAATTGCATTTCCTCCATACATTTTAAAGTCTAAAACATCGGCAAGAGATTTCTCAGTATTATCTAGTATAAGATCATCCTCACCTTTTTCAACCCAGTAAGGCGGACTACATATTATGTGCTCATGACCATTTACTATTCCTAAGTTTTTAGGATGTATATCTCCTAAAAGAGTTCGAATGAATGTCATATTTATACCCCCCTCAAAGCAGAGTAGTGAGAAACCCACCACTCTGCTTTGAAATTTATTATCTAAATATCTTTGTTATAAAGTAAAGTACTGGTCCAATTATAAACATATCTGTATCAGCTGCCCAAGCTGCTGTATCTGGAATAGTGGAAGGAAGTAAGTACATAACTGTATAGAATTGTCCAATAGCTACTATAGTAGCTATAATGAATCCTCCTAACAATGCCCCCTTATATCCACCAGTCAAATTCCCAAATACTCCTGCAGCAGCACCATGGAAAAATAATACTATCATTGTTGGAACAAAAACATACCCTACGGTATTTCCTAATATAACCATCCATATTAGCCCACCAATAAATGCACCTAAAAACCCAAATATTACTGCATTTGGAGCATATGGATATACTATTGGAGCATCTATTGCCGGAACAGCACCGGGCACAATTTTGGTAGATATACCTTTAAATGCTGGTATTAATTCTCCAATAAATAATCTAACGCCAAATAATACTACTGCAATACCTGCAGCAAATTTTATGGATTCAATTATACTGTAAATAATAAAATTTTGCGTTCCCGCAGCTGCTATTAACTCCTTTGATACATCCGTACCCTTTAACATCAAAACTATTGCTCCTATAATAAACAGTGAACCCATCGTTAAAGCTGTAATTACATTTGAGTCTCTTAGAAATGATAATTTCTCGGAAATCTTAATATCTTCTGAAGATTTTGGATTCTTCCCTCCAACAAATTTCCCCAAAACTGCAGATAACCATGCACCTATTCCAACGGTATGTCCAAGAGCAACTGAATCCGTACCTGTAATTTTAACCATATATTTCTGAGTCAAAGCTGGTTGAAGCGTCCAATAGGTACCCATAATAATAGATAAAATTGGAACAACTAAAGTCATTGATACATCGGGTTTTACATGTGTAATAATACCTAAAAATACAGCGGTAGTCCAAAACATCATATGTCCTGTCAAATAAATAAACTTAAATTTAGTGAATCTTGCCAATAAAATATTTACTAAAAATCCCAATGTCATTATTAAAGCGATATATCCGCCAAATGTCGCATTAAATTTATCAAACCCCATAAATCCTGTTGGCATAGTATTACTTGATAGCCCAAAAACTTCTGCCCACATAGGCTGGAAAACATTTAATGCCCCTACTATAATGTCAGAACCTATATTAATTATTAGAAATCCGATGATCGCTTTTAATGTTCCAGATATTATTTTGGAAATATCAGATTTTTGTAATACTAGACCTAATAAAACTATTATGCCGATTAAAAATGCTGGAACTCCAAAGATATTATTAGCAATCCATAAGAAAACGTTTGACATCTTAATTCCCCCTTCTACTGAATTTCTTAAATCACCTACAACAATTCTTTAGATAAGGCAGATCTTATTTCATCCTTATCAAAATAATTCTCAACAAAAATCTTTTTAGCATCACTCCTGATTTCTCCAGCAAATACTTTATTGCTTATGATATAGTCTGCCTTCATGCTTGATGCACTGCTTACATCTGCATTATCTACATTTGCTTTGATACCCATCTCTTTCAATACTTCTTCCACATTCATTCTAAGCAATAAACTTGAACCCTGTCCTAAGCCACATACACATAAGATGTTTTTCATTCATTCAACTCCTTTCCTCATTAATCAAAGCATTAATCACAATTCATAGCATCCGGAATCACAGAATTTTATGAAGTGTTTTTGATATCATTTTAGATTACTTATTAAATAATTCTACGGGCATATATCCAGATATTTAATCTTTATGATTCCAAATATTATATATTTCTGCTACGGACTCAGTATTGATCAATTTATTATAATTAGTTTTATCTGACAATACATTTGATATTTTTTTCAATGTTTCTATATGTTTTTCATCATTTGCACTAGCTAAAACAATAATAGTATTTACCTGCCTCTCTTCACCGAATTTAACCTTATCTCTTAGTTTTAGTATAGATATTGCTGATTTATAGGCTCCATCTTCTGGTCTTGCATGAGGTATAGCTATATTTTCTGCAATAACTATATAAGGACCCATTTTAATTACATTATTTATCATCTGTTCAATATAATTATCGCTAATTATATTATCTTCTAGTAAAGGTTTTGCTCCTATCCTAATCGCTTCTTTCCAATCCTTAATAGCATCTTTTACCTGAATATACTTATATTCAATCACTTTTAACCTCCATATAATGATATTGATATATCAATTCAATTAGTTTGATTATTTATAACACTTTCCTCATTAATATATATATAATATTAGTAACACTTATAACTTAATAATGTCATTTACACTTTATTTGTACTAGAGCAATACCACTACAAATTTGAAAAATTGTATGATTTATTTTCCCAGAAAAAGGATCATAAGGTTATTCATTAACCCTGAATAAAGGATAACTTATTTTATAGATAAATAACAGAGCATATATTTGCACAACTAATGTGCAATTTTTAAATTACTGGATTTATGATAGAATCTACTTCAAAGATTGCACAAATCAATTGTCTGAGAAGTTTATTGAACAATAAAATAAATGCATCAAGATTTCACATCTCAATGCATTTATAATATCATCTGCAAAAGTATTCTTTACATATCTAAGAGTTCTTTTTCTAATCTAATTATTGCATCCAACGCTTCTTTCGGAAGTTTGTCTATGCCTCCTTTGAAGCTTTCCATATCTAATAAAAACTTCTTTCTATAATCCAAACTGTTCTTCCACATACCCTTATAGTCTTTATCTCTCATATCCGGTTTATAGCCTTCAACTTCCATATATTCTATTTCTGTAAATCCTCCAAGCTGTTTAAATTTTGCTTTTTTGAGGGCTAATTCCTCCAATAATTTCAATGTTACTTCTTTAGGAATTTTTTTATCAATGAAGTGACTGGTATTTATTATATAGCACTCTACATTTCTATTTTCAAAAAGCTCTTTAAATTTCTCATAATCATTTGCCAAAGGATAGGTTCTAAACGGATTAGCATATGGTTCAATGACCAATGCATTCATATCCACTCCTTTTGCAAGTTTTTCAGCTGTTGTTCTTTTGGTTGCAAGGGTTGCTCCCATAACTGATGCCAATATAGGATTTTTTATTTTTAGTATTGGCGGCATCGTTGCATCCTTCATTAACCACGCTATGGCATCTACAGGTTCATCTATTTTATTTACTCTGTTTTCGGTCCAAAGTATAGATTTTACTGCTCGCCCATTTCCATTTCTTATATCTTCAGCAACTATTACCTTTTTCCCATTCTCATCTAATGTCACACCACAATTTTGTACTGTTAGCAGGTATTTATTTGCGGGATGGGTAGTCGGATAATCCTGTGTCTTGTCAAAATAAGCAGGTTCCAATGCAATTGATGAGCCATCTTCTGTAGATATTATATAGGCATCATCATGGAGTACATTTATATCATATTTTCCGTCATGTTTTTCATGTGTTAATGTGGATTTTCCTGAACCTGATAATCCGAATACTCCTATGGTAAATTTGCTGTCATTTTCCAAATTATATCTTTTCATTCCCCCATGACAGGAAGCAAAACCATTTCGATTTGCCAAGCTCCACCCCAAAGTAAGGGTACCTTTTTTATGTTCTCCAAAATATCTCATCCCTAAAAGCATCGCACAATTATGTATTGGATCAAACAGAGCTAACCCATTTGGATGAGATGGCGGAATATAATCCGGATTTGAAAATACATATAAATCCCCTTCAGGATATTGTTTTGAATCTTTGTACATCTGCATATATTTTTGACTTAAAAACTGAAAATTTAACAGCCAAGAATACATTATATTATCAAAATTTTCCGGAATTAATAAATGTGCCTTGATCATAAAATCCGGATGTAAGCCTATTATAGCTTCAGAATGATATAATTTTTTATATCTGCTTTCGTATATGGCTTCTCTTGATATTAACTCATACTCTTTAATATCAACATTTGGCTCACCTATTATAACTCTTGCACCTGCAAATCTGCCTACAGTTGCTCCGTCATTAAATAGTAAAACCTTTGCATCAGAGTCCAATCCTATCTCTTCAGGACTATAAACCGGCATATCGGTTACTATAGTTCCCGGCGAATCTTTTGCCAATTTATACGCTTCTTTAATAGAATTAACCTTGACTACATTGTTTCCATAAAAGCTGGTTTCAATGGTAGAACGAATAGAGCTGAATATTTTATTATCCTTAACAATTTCTTCTCTTCTGAAATTACTAATAGTTGACATATAAATACCCCTCCCTTGAATATGTTACTTTAAGTATATCATTTTAAAATAAATAAACAACGGGAAAGCGTCTACCTTGCATTAATTTTCTCCCCAATAAAAAGATTAAAACCCTAATTTTTGCATATTCCAACAATATCTAAATCCAAACCTATATAGGATTCTTCACTATCGTTAAGAATGACTCAAGCAATAAATTAGGGTATTGAAAACCCTCCACTGACGTGAGAATAATACCAGCTTTAACTATTTACATTATTCTGACTTCACCTTTATAAATTTGCCCTGTAGAACTATCTACTGTAATTATATCCCCATCCTTAAGCAGTTTTGTAGCATTATGTGCTCCTACTACGGTTGGCTTTTCCAGATTTATACCAAGAATAGCTCCATGTGAAGTCAATCCGCCCTCTTCTATGATAAATGCTGAAGCTCTTTCCATAAATTTTAACATCTCTTTATCGGTATATGAGCAAACTATAATATCCTTATCTTCAAATTTAGCCAGTAGTTCTTCTTCCGTATTTGCTATACATACTCTTCCTGTTCCGACTTTATTGCCAATTCCCGTACCTATTAGCAACACTTTACCTATTGTATGAACTTTAATAAGATTTGTAGAACCTGAAAGTCCTGCCGGAACACCTGCAGTAATTACAACCAGATCTCCTTCTTTAACATAATTATGAGCCATTGCTGAAGCAATGGAGAAATCTATGATTTCATCAGTAGTGCTGCTGACAGCCGCTAACACAGGATATACTCCCCATATTAAGCTCAATTTTCTCTCTACTGCTTCTGAAGGAGTAGCTGCTATTATTGGAGCCTTGGGTTTGAATTTTGATATTGCCTTTGATGTATATCCTGAAGAAGTAGATGTTATAATTGCTGCTGCTTCCAAATCCTGTGCAGTTGTACAGGTAGCTTTTCCTATAGCATTTGTTGTTGTTAATTCATGCTGCATTGATTTTGATCTTAATATCTCAGGATAATTCAGCGAATTTTCCGTAGTTATTGCAATATTGTACATGGTTTTTACTGATTCCACAGGATATTTACCTGCTGCAGTTTCTCCGGAAAGCATAATGGCACTTGTACCGTCAAATATTGCATTGGCTACATCTGTAACTTCAGCTCTTGTCGGTCTGGGATTTCTTATCATGGAATCCAGCATTTGAGTTGCGGTAATTACAGGTTTTCCAACGATATTACATTTTTTAATCAATTCTTTTTGTACCAGCGGAATTTCTTCCGTTTGAATTTCAACTCCTAAATCCCCTCTGGCAACCATAATCCCATCTGAAACGGCAATAATTTCGTCAATATTATCTACGCCTTCTTGACTTTCTATCTTAGAGATTATTTCAATTCCTTGCCCGCCATTTTCTTCTAATATTCTCCTTATTTCAGTTACGTCATCTGCTTTTCTTATAAATGAAGCAGCAATAAAATCTATTCCGTTTTCTATACCAAATAAAATATCATCTCGGTCTTTCTTAGTTATTGCCGGTAATTTGATTTTTACATTTGGAACATTTACTCCTTTATGATTTTTAAGTACTCCACCATTCAATGCCACACATTTTATATCTGTTCCATCTATTATTTCTAATACATTTAGCTCAACTAAGCCATCATCTATTAAAATTCTATCGTTTGGCACCACATCATTTGGAAGGCCTTCATAAGATACGTTTATGATAGTTTTATCTCCTATGATATCCCTTGATGTAAGAGTGAATATATCTCCTTCTTCCAATTCAATAGCTTCATCTTTAAAATTTCCCAGTCTTATCTCCGGACCTTTTGTATCCAGCATAATACCTATTGGTAAATTCATTTCTTCTCGAACCTTTTTAATAGTATCTATTCTTCCTTTATGTTCCTCATGGCTTCCATGTGAAAAGTTCAATCTACATACATTAAGTCCATTTTCAAACAACTGTTTCAGAACACTTTCAGATTCAGAAGCAGGACCTATTGTACACACTATTTTTGTTTTTTTCATATATTTTATCCTCCTATATAGATAGTATTTTAGCGGTGTTATATCTATTTACGTCAAATTGTTTTTCTACTTCAAGCGCTTCACTTATATCCATATCAAAAATATCATTGCATTTTACACCTAGCGCTCGACCGGATTTATCTTCCATCAATAACTCAACCGCCATTTTTCCCATTTCGCTTGCAAGAATTCTATCAAATGGTACAGGGCTGCCTCCCCTTTGTATATGACCAAGTACTGTTACTCTTGTTTCTATACCTGTCTTATCAAGTATTTGTTTTGCAACATCATAAGCGTTGCTTACCCCTTCAGCCAATACTATTATGTTATGAAGCTTACCTCTGTTCTTGCCTTGTATAACCTTTTTACAAATAGAATCAATATCAAAGGGCACCTCTGGTAAAAGAATACTTTCAACTCCACCGGCTAATCCTGAATATAATGCAATATCACCGCAATGTCTGCCCATTACCTCAACAATATTGGATCTTCCGTGAGAATATGATGTATCTCTTATTTTGCTAATTGCATCTACAACAGTCTCTACTGCTGTGTAAAATCCTATACTATAATCAGTATAACCTAAATCATTATCTATAGTACAAGGAACCCCAATAGTCGGTATGCCCTTATCAGAAAGTGCTTTTGCACCTCTTAATGACCCGTCTCCGCCCAATATAATCAACCCGTCAATATTGAAAACTTCTAATACGTTTATGGCTTTTTTCTGTCCTTCTTCAGTTTTAAATTCATCACAACGTGCCGTCCTTAAAATTGTTCCTCCTCTTTGTATGATATCGGATACCGATGAGATGTCCATGTCATCAATATCTCCGGTGATTAACCCATTGAATCCATGTTTGACTCCCATCATTCTCATATTATTGTAGATGCCAGTCCTTATAACACCTCTAATGGCAGCATTCATGCCTGGGGCATCTCCCCCGCTTGTTAGTACGCCTATAGTTTTCATAATTTCCCCCTCTTATATTTATGCCTTTGTTATATAATCCCCAACTCATATAATAATACTTGGACATCGGATGCCTCAAGTTCCGGGACTAAGATCTCATAAATCTCTTCCTCATCTCCTAGTTCAACAAGTTCTTTTTTTACAAGGAAGCCTTCAGCTATCAATTTGTTTTCAACTTCAATTGCCCACTCCTTACCTGAAGCTACATAAACTGTAGTCCACATTGTATATCCCCCTTGTAAATTACTATCAGTATAAAACATAAGTGAAATCGCTAATTGAATTGCTCACACCGTTTCAATAAATACATCAATATAGACTGTAAATTTTATACCTTAATAGCATTTATTATAACATATGATATAAATAATTTTAAGCTATTTCAACAAATTTTGACATTTGAATTGCCAAGCAATGCTTTCAATTCATTAATCACTATATTATCCATTTTAATCCAAAGAGATCTATCGGCTACTACAGTTTTATTTTGTTTTTCTATAAACAGGTATACAGGAGTATCTCCTCTGTATTTTATCAAGATTTTTTTTATATCATTAAGTATGTCATTTCTACTTTCTTTTGAAATCTTTACATAAATTTTATCCAATTTATATCTATTTAAAGGCGATAATTTCTCACATATAATCTTTGGTTCATCCACCTCTGAAACTGATAATTTCCCCTCTACAACCACTACTTCATCCTCTTTGATTAAATTGTTGTATCTATCGTAGGTTGTCGGAAACACAATGCATTCAATAGTGCCATACAAATCTTCCAAAGTAATAAATGCCATCATATTGTTATTTTTAGTAATCTTATTTTTCTTTTCAACTATTATTCCGCCAATAGTGACTCTTTGATCATCTCTTATTAGATTGTTATCCAAAGAAATCTCATCCAAATCATGAGTCAAATCCGACGTGGTAATTGTGGATACCATTTTTAGTTCCTTTTCATATGGTTCTAATGGATGCCCGGACACATAAATACCCAGCATTTCTTTTTCCATATCAAGCAGGTTTTTTTGTGGAAATTCCTTTAAATCAGGTAAATTGTCCTTATGAAAACTTTCTTCATCCGAGTCGAATAACGAAAATTGACCCTCTATATTCCTCTTCATGTCAGTAGTAATTCCATCAATTGCTCTTTCAAAAATCGACAACAATTGAGCTCTGTTTCCGCCCAACGAATCCATTGCCCCGCATCTAATCAAGCTTTCTATAGCCCTTTTATTTATTACTGAAGAATCGATTTTAACTATCCTCTCTACAAAATCGGTAAAGCTTTTAAATCGGCCGTCTTCTCTTGCATTTACAATAACTTTAATTAGCCCTTCTCCAACATTTTTTACTGCACTAAGACCAAATTGAATCTTATTATCTATTACGGTAAATTTACCATAGGATTCATTTATATTTGGGGGCAGTACCTCTATGCCTAATCTTTTACATTCCTGAATATATAAAGATACTGATGTGGTACTATTCATAACTGAAGATATTAAAGCAGCCATAAACTCCACAGGATAATAACATTTAAGCCAACCGGTTCTATATGCAACTACTGCATAAGCAGCTGAATGGGATTTGTTGAAGGCATATTTGGCAAAGTCAATCATCAAATCAAATATCTTTGATGCTGATTTTTCATCTACTCCATTAGAAAGCGCACCGTTTATAAAGTTCTGTCTTTCCTTCTCCATTACATCCATTTTCTTTTTACCCATAGCTCTGCGGACTAAATCAGCCCTACCCATTGAATATCCACCAATATCCCTTACAATCTGCATAACCTGCTCTTGGTAGACTATACAGCCATAGGTTACATTGAGTATAGGCTCCAATTTGGGATGTAAATATTTTATTTTGTTTGGGTCCTCTTTACACTCCACAAAAGTGGGTATCTGATTCATGGGTCCGGGTCTATATAGTGAGTTTGCAGCTATAAGATTTTCAAATACATTGGGTTTCAATTCTTTTAAGAAAGCACGCATCCCCGGACTTTCAAATTGAAATATGCCTAGGGTTTCCGCCTTAGCAAACATTTCAAAAACCACGGGATCATCATAGGTCATATTACCAAAGTCAATTTTTATTTCATGGTCTTTTTCTATCAAATTGACCGCATCTCGAATTACCGTCAAAGTTCTTAAACCTAAAAAGTCCATTTTTAGAAGCCCTAATTCTTCTAATTCTGTCATATTGTATTGGGTAGCTATAACATCATTATTCTTCAATAATGGCGCATAATTGGTCAAAGGTTCCTTTGATATGACAACACCGGCAGCGTGAGTTGAAGTATGCCTGGGCAACCCTTCGACTGCTATTGCCATATCAATTAAATGCCTGACTTCCTCATTGTTATCATATTCTTCTTTTAAAATCTTGCTTATTTCCAAAGCTCTTGTTATATTAATCCCCAACTCATTGGGGATTTGTTTTGCAATATAGTCAACCTGACCATACGGCATATTAAGAGCTCTGCCTACATCCCTTATAGCGCCCCTTGCAGCCATAGTTCCGAACGTCACTATTTGAGCAACCCTATCCGCTCCGTATTTTTCTACGACATATTGAATTACTTCTTCTCTGCGTTCATAACAAAAATCTATATCTATATCCGGCATAGTTACCCTTTCCGGATTTAGAAATCTTTCAAATAATAAACCATATTCCAAAGGATCAATATCAATTATACCTAACCCATATGAGATTATACTGCCTGCAGCTGAACCTCTGCCGGGCCCGACCATAATATCGTTGTCTTTAGCAAATCTTATAAAATCCCATACGATCAAAAAATAATCTGTATATCCCATATTTACAATCGTATTAAATTCAAATTCAAATCTATCCATAATTTCCTTGGAAATTTCCCCATATCTTAGCTTTATACCATTCAGGCTCAATTCCCTAAGGTACTCAACATTTGTATATCCATCAGGTACCTTGAATTCAGGCAAATGGAGAGTGTCAAAATCCAGCTCTACATTGCACCTATTCCCAATCCAAATAGTATTTTCTAAAGCTTCTTTTTGACCTTTAAATAGGCTTTCCATTTCTTCCGGAGATTTTAAATAAAATTCATCATTTGGAAACTTCATTCTGTCTTTTTCATCTACCGTCTTGCCTGTTTGAATACATAAAAGCACATCATGTACTAAGGAATCTTCCCTTTTTAAGTAATGCACATCATTGGTAGCTACCAAAGGTATGTCCAATTTGTTGCTTATATTTATCAAAGCGTTGTTCACTTGAATCTGTTCTTGCAATCCATGATTTTGCAATTCTAAAAAGAAATTATCTTTCCCAAAGATATCCCTATATATGGATGCCACTTCTATAGCTCTATCCATATTATTGTTCAATATATGCTGCTGGACTTCTCCTCCTAAACATGCAGATAAGCAAATGATACCTTCACTATATTTTCTCAATATGTCATGGTCCACCCTTGGTTTATAATAAAATCCATTGACATACCCTTCTGAAACAATTTTCATTAAGTTTTGATATCCTATGTTGTTTTCGGCCAACAAGACTAAATGATATTGATTTTTATCTTTTTGCTCTTTTTCCGTATATTTATTTATTGCAACATAAACTTCCGAACCAATAATCGGTTTGATACCATTTTTTTTAGCCTCTTTATACAACTGAATAACTCCAAACATGGAGCCATGATCCGTTATGGCGACAGCCTCCATGCCCAATTCCTTTGTCCTTTGAATTAAATCCTTGATCCTAGCGGAGCCGTCTAAGAGACTGTATTCCGTATGAACATGCAGATGAACAAATTTGTCTATAGTCATTTCAATTTTCCCTTCAATATAACTTATTTCCTATATCAATTCTACCATATAATTGATATAATTCACAGTTTCAATTCACAACCTAATTCAATTCACAACCTAATTCAATTCACAACCTAATTCAATTCACAGTTCACAGTTCACAACCTAATTCAATTCACAATTCACAGTTCACAATTCACAATTTAAAAGATAGCGAAGAACTAAGAGTTAAGAGTGAAGAGTTGCTAGGGGTGAGCTTTAGGGTCTGAAAAGAGGAGATCCTTCGATAGTAAAGTTTATACTGCCAACCTCAGGATGACGCAAGCATTTATTATACTGCATTTATAGACCCCAATTCACTGCTGGTGTCATCTTTGAGTGAAACGAAGAATCTATACATTTAAAAGATAGTGAAGAACTAAGAGTCAAGAGTGAAGAGTTGCTAGGGTCGAGATTTAGGGTCTGAAAGGAGGAGATCCTTCAATAGTAAAGTTTATACTGCCAACCTCAGGATGACGCAAGCATTGATTATACTGCATTTATAGACCCCAATTCACTGCTGGTGTCATCCTTGAGTGAAACGAAGGATCTATACATTTAAAAGATAGCGAAGAGCGAAGAGTCAAGAGTGAAGAGTTGCTAGGGGTAAGCTTTAGGGTCTGAAAAGAGGAGATCCTTCGATAGTAAAGTTTATACTGCCAACCTCAGGATGACGCAAGCATTTATTATACTGCATTCATAGACCCCAATTCACTGCTGGTGTCATCCTTGAGTGAAACGAAGGATCTATACATTTAAAAGATAGTGAAGAACTAAGAGTGAAGAGTTGCTAGGGTCGAGATTTAAGAGAATAAAAAAAGGAGATTCCGAGCAATGCAAAGGAATCTCCAATTCTTTACTAATAACTTTATTAATTTATTTAACGTTCTAATTTATCGATTACATTTTCCATAAGTGATAAATCAATAATCATGAAATCATTTAAGACCCTATCTGTCCAATTAGGTGTAGCTTTATTTTCCAGAAATTTTCTTGCAGTTAATATACTTTCTTCAATGATTATTAAGCCTTTTTCATCTAAATTTTGTTTATTCTTAGAAATTATTATACTCTTATACGGAGTTTCATTTGGTTTTATACTCCCAGACAAGGGATGAGTCAACAATTTATGACCTTGATGTATTCTATCTCTTACATAACAAAGGATATTTAAGTAATTCATATCCTCCAGATAGTCTACTTCCATACTTTCCTTATATTTATCAAATACGAGTTTATTGTTAGTGACTATTATACTATTATCCATTTTTAAATCGTATTAAAGCCACCTTCCAATAACTTTTTTAATTCTTCAAGCATTTCTTTTTGATCATGCCCTTTTGCAGTCATGGTAATATCTTCACCTTGAAAAGCGCCTAAAGACATAATTCCAATTATGCTTTTACCATTTACTATTTTCCCATTAGCTTCCAATTCCAAATCACTTGAGTATTTATTTGCGGCTTGAACAAATAAAGCTGCCGGTCTGGCATGTAATCCTTCTGGATTTGTAAGCTTTACTGTTATTTTCTCCATTATTAATTCTCCCCTTTCAATTTATCAGCTATTTCTTCCAATTTTTTAAATCGATGATTTACCCCGGACTTTCCAACCGGAGGGTCTAGCATCATACCTATCTCTTTAAGGCTTGCGTCAGTATTTTCTATCCTTATCTCTGCAATTTCTCTTAAATTTTTGGGCAATTTATTTAATCCCATCTTATCCCTTATTATTTCAATGCTTTCGATCTGTCTCAATGATGCATCTATTGTCTTACCAAGGTTAGCAGTTTCACAGTTGACTATGCGATTGATATTGTTTCTTACATCCTTTAATACCCTAATATCTTCTAATTTAAGTAAGGCTTGATGCGCCCCTATAATATTCAATAAATCAACTATTTGCTCGCCTTCTTTTAAATATACTACAAAATTCTCTTTTCGAGTAACTATTTTTGAATTTAACCCAAAATAATTAATTATATTTAATAGGTCAACTGCATGTTCCTCATTATTGGTGACAAACTCCAGATGATATGTCTTCTCAGGATTACTAATAGAGCCTCCTCCTAAAAAAGCGCCTCTTATATAGGAACGTTTGCAGCATCTTTTCTCAATTATTTTTTCGGGAACCTTAAAATAAGGTTTAAAAATGCTTAAATTATATTCATCAATAAATCCAATATCCTGTAATATTTTACTGGATATATTCTTATCATTTACTACAATCAAATAATTATTATTCTTTTTTAATTGTCTATTTCTCCTCACCATCACTTCAACTTCCGTATTGTAAAGAAACTTTAATAAAGAAAAAATTCTTCTTGCTATTGCTGCGTTTTCAGTGGTAAATTTCAAATTTATTGTGGCTTTGCCCGATATTTGTATTGTACCATTCATCCTCACCATAGCTGCTAATTCAGCTAGTGAACAACAGCTGTCTGTAATCGCAATTCTTGACAATTCATTCTTTGTATTTGAAGAAAAGGACATAATATCACCTCATTTTATCAACTCAATTCCCTTGAGAATTATTTTTCTTTCGTCAGCATATCTTACTAGGTCCTTTGCTTTCTCCTTGTGTACAAACATGGCATCTATGAACCCTTCCTTTTTTTGAGGAATACAATCCATAGTATTGCTCTTCATCAAATACCAATGCACTGTTTTTGACACCATTTCATCTTCTTTTAAGTTCTTGTAATTATAATGCACTGATCCTATATAATCAATGATTTCACCTTTAACTCCTGATTCTTCCAACACTTCACGCAGTGCCGCCTTTTTAATGTTTTCACCTTTTTCTAAACGTCCTTTTGGCAATACCCAATCTCCATTATATTTCTTTAACAATAAAATAGTATTTCCAAATACAACTACACCTCCAGAGCTTATCTCTTCCATACATACCAACTCCTGATAAATCGTAATTAGAATATTATTACAATTATACTACATTTGTTTACACTTTTGAAGAACTTTTATTCTATTTTAAAAAATATACTTAAATACCATATGCTTCCCAAATAGGGTATAATTACAATAGAGAATATAAGGAGAGTGAAATTATGAATATATCTATGGATTATGTGTTAGAAAAATTAGAAATCTTATTAAAAACCCCAAGTCCTACCGGAAACACAGAAAAAGCTATTAATTTTGTAGAAAATGAGTTTAGAACACTTGGACTTACTACAAAGAGGACTAATAAAAATGCCCTTATTGCTACAATAGAAGGTAAAAATAAGGAAAAGGAGATTACCTTATCCGGTCATGTTGACACCTTAGGTGGTATGGTAAAGGAAATTAAAGGTAATGGAAGATTGAAGATTACTCAATTGGGTGGCTATGTTTGGAATACAATTGAAGGAGAACATGTGGAAATAGAGACTTTGGAAGGGAAAAAATATACAGGAACCTTCATGACTACAAAAGCTTCATCCCATGTTCACGGAGAAGAAACTGAAACCATCAAAAGAAATATGGAAAATATGGAAATAAGAATTGATGAGATTGTAAATACAGCTGAAGATGTTAAAGAATTAGGAATCAATGTCGGCGATTTTGTTTTCTTTGACCCGAGATGTATTTTTACAAATTCAGGATTTATTAAATCTCGTCATTTAGATGACAAAGCAGGAGTTGCAGCATTACTGGGAATTGGCAAATATTTAATGGAAAATAATATAAAACCTGAATATACTACAAATTTTTTCATTAGCAATTATGAGGAAGTTGGTCATGGTGCAGCTGCCTCTATTCCCGAAAAAACTTTCGAATTTATTGCGGTAGACATGGCAGCCCCCGGTGAAGGACAAACCTCGGATGAATTCTCCGTAACCATATGTGCAAAGGATAGCTCAGGGCCTTATGATTATGGGTTAAGGAAAAATTTAATCAATTTGGCTAAAGAAAATAATTTGAATTATAAAATTGATATTTATCCATATTACGGATCCGATGGTTCGGCTGCTTTAAGAGCCGGACATGACTTCAAAGTTGGGCTGATAGGACCCGGAGTAGATGCTTCTCATTCCTTTGAAAGAACCCATAGAGATGCAATAGAAAATACTATAAAGCTTGGAATAGCCTATCTAATGAGTAAATAAAATCATCATAACAGTCACAATTGATGAAAATTAAAAGTTCCTCGTGTAACTCACCTGACACGAGGAGCTTTTAATACCCCTTAGTAAACATATACTGCTCACCAACAGTCTTATAGATTAATTCATACCCATCACTATTTGGATGAATACCATCAAGGCATAAGAATTCATTATAATTATTATGTTTTAAAAATGCGGAACGTATATCTATTATTGGTACACTCATTTTAGTAGCCAATAGCATAATCTCTACATTATACATTTCCTGCCATCGATAAATCATATTAACATCGCCAAGCCACTGCAATATGCCTTTCTTATTTAGCCCCTTGGAAATCCAATTAAAATATCTTTCCGGATCAATAGGAGGGAGATTAATCATTATTGGGCTACCGCTGTTATTACGTATTTCTTCTATTAAGTTCTCATATAATCTTCTAAATTCAATAATAGGTGTTTTAGGAAGATGTTCTTTTCCCGGATTCTCTGCTATCTCCTTCCAATTAAAGTCACAATCATTTCCTCCTAATTCTAAAAAAATATTCTTATATTTCGTAAGTTCAGTTGCATGCCTCTCAACATTTGATAAACCTTTCGAAACAGTACATCCAAACATAGAATAGTTTTTAATATTTACTTCTTTAAATCCAAATATTTTCTCGAAATTCACTCTAATTATTTTATATTGGCTGGTTTCAGGCTGTAATACTATTCCTTTGCCAATAGAATCTCCAAAAACACAAATATCTATAAGGCTCATAATTAATACCTCTCTTTTTTAATTCCTTCTTTTATTTCTACAAATATAGAATATAAGCGATATCAATGATAAATAAAGCACATATAAAATCCAAGCAATTCCCCAAACGTTAAACTTCATTGATATAAATAAATATAAAAATGTTGTTAATAAAAGCCCTGAAGCAAAAATCAGAATATCCTTCTCTACAATTGACATATACTTTTTATTTACTATATAATCTGTTATTATGTAAAAAAATACTATAATTATAACTACAAGCCAGCTACGATTCCATATATTTTTTGAATGTACCACAGATAAATATAATGATGGAAAAACATAGATTAATGGTATTAAGCTAATATAAATAAATGCTATCCCCCATCTGCTAAGTGTTTTGAAATTAAATAACTTGGCGTATTTATATAAACTTATTGAAAAATATATTAAATATATAAAGGATCCACCTACAGCTATTAACCATGTTTTCTTGAAGGATTTTAGAATGACCACACTTACAAATAAATATATAAATGTTAGAGTAATGAAGTAAAATGTAGTAAATGAGCCCATATTTACAATGACCTTTTTTAAGGCTCCAAGAGTACCACTTTTTTCCACTTCTCTAATTGCATCCTTATAATCAACCATCATTTCAATTGCGCTTTTATAAGCCTCCTCCTTTGTAATCCCCATATTCAAACAATCATTATACTTATCTATCATTATGGAATATAGCTCATCGCGGATTTCTACAATCTCTTTTGTTTTGGGATATAGTCGAAACTTTCTATTTACATATTCTTTTAATTTTTCCTCCATTATAATCCACTCCCAATCAAATTGTTCATTATAGTAATTATTTCTTTCCATTCATTAACTTTCTGAATATATGTATCCCTACCTTCGGGGGTAATTCTATAGTATTTCCTTCTTGCGCCACTTTCTTCATTTCCCCAATAACTTTCAATCCATTTATCCTTTTCCATACGTTTAAAGGCAGTATAGATAGTAGCATCTTTTATATCTATTAACCCTTTTCCGCGTTCTATGATAGTTTTCATAATTTCATAACCATAAGAATCTTTTTCAATGAGAATGGCTAAAATAATGGTTTCTGTATTACCTCTTAAAATTTCGCTTGAATAACTCAATTCATCTCCTCCGATACCTAATCAGGTTAGATATATTGTAACATTATTGTTAATATCCGTCAATAATTAAAATTTTAAAAATTGCTCTTAAGAAAAAATTATATAATTTTAAGAAGGCCAAGAAAAGTTAATAGAGAATCTTAGACATAAGCATCACAAATAAGCCTAAATAGATTAGGCTATAGTATAAGTATTATAGAAGAATCCCATAAAAGAAAAGTACAGGTAGACGTGATAACCTACCTGCACTGTATGCATGTATCTAACTACATGGCTGTAGCTTTTGACCTTACAATATTTATTAATAACTTGCTCAATTCTATATTATCATGCCTGATATAATCCTTCTTTATATCTATAAGATTATCGGATATTAATTCTATATTTTTAGAATTTAATATCTCCTCATCTCCTTCTTTTGCTATTACAGGAGCGGAACCATCAGTAGTATATTTATTTAAGGTTTCCTCCGGAATTTCTTCTGTATTTACAATGACATAATCCAATAAATCTTCTCGGCTGTGGTCTAAAATTGCCTGAACATGATCTATCAATCCATATCCGTCTGTTTCACCGGGCTGTGTCATTACATTACATATATATACCTTTGGTGCTTTAGCATTATATATTTTATCTATCATATTATTCACCAAAAAATTAGGCATTACCGAGGTATATAAGCTTCCCGGCCCTAAGACTATCAAGTCGGCAATATCTATTGCGTTAATTGCATCCTCTAACGGATACGAACCTTTGGAATCAATAAATACCTTTTTTATTCTGCTTCCTGTTCTTTTAACTTCTTCAGGTATATTGGACTCCCCTTTAATTATCATTCCATTTTCCAATTCTGCATATAGATTTATATTGTCAATTGTCATCGGCAAGACCTTACCCGTTATTGACAATACATTACTGGTTTCTTTCACCGCCATCTCAAAGCTTCCGTATATCTCATTCATTGCTGCAATAAAAAGATTCCCAAAACTTTGACCTTTTAGCATACCATTTTCAAACCTAAAATTCAGCAATTTTTCCATCGTCGGTTCAGTATTTGCCAATGCAAGTATACAAGCTCTGATATCTCCAGGAGGGAGCATTCCCAAATCCTCCCTTAAGATGCCGGAACCTCCGCCATCATCTGCTACGGTTACAATTGCTGTAATATTGGTAGTAAATTCTTTCAATCCCCTTAACAATATGGATAACCCTGTTCCTCCTCCTATTACAACAACATTTGGTCCTTCATTTTTTCTTAAACTCATTTATATCTTCCCTCCTATGTCCCTATCCCTATGACTAATTATAGTTCTATGTCCATTTCCTATAAGTATTTCTCCTATTCTATTGGCTATAGCCACGGAACGGTGGAATCCTCCTGTACAACCTATACCAACCACCAGTTGAGTCTTTCCTTCCTCTACATAATACGGAATAAGAAACTCTAATAATTCTATTACCTTTGATATAAAAATATTCGTTTGCTTCCATTTAAATACATATTCTTTAACGCTTTCGGTTTCTCCTGAATATTTCTTTAACTCAGGAATATAATATGGGTTTGGTAAAAATCTTACATCAAATATCAAATCGCCATCCAATAGGATTCCATATTTATACCCAAAAGATGTTATAGAAATTGAGATCCTGCGGTTTTCTCCTCCTTCTAAAAATATCTTGGATATTTCTTCCCTAAACATTGCCAGAGATAGCTTTGAAGTGTCGATGATATAATCAGCCCTTATTTTTACTTCATGCAGCAATTCTCGTTCCCTAGTTATTCCATTGATTAAACTTCCATCAGGCGTTAAGGGATGTGGCCTTCTAAGTTCCTTATATCTCTTTATCAACACATTGTCAGTAGCATCTAAAAATAAAATTTCGTAACTTACTCCATTGGTACACAGTTCCTTTAGGCTCTCAAAGAGATGTTGAAAAAACTCGCCACCTCTTATATCCACTACCACAGCAACCTTATCTATAGGTTTTTTTGATTCCCTGCATAGTTCTGCAAATTTTGAAAGTAAAGCAGGCGGTAGATTGTCCATACAATAATATCCTAAATCCTCCATCACTTTCATTGCCTGTGACTTACCTGCCCCGGACATTCCCGTTATAACAAGAAACTTCATCTACTCACCCTCTGCTATCATATTTCTAATCCTATCAAATGGTACCTTAGCTTCTCTTGCCTTTAATATTCCTTTTTCAATATTCCCGACATCCTCCGGCTTATGAGCATCACTATTTATATAATAATCCACATCTATACCTTTAAGTAGATTTAAACTTTTAACAGATAGCTCACTATGTTTTGCGCTGATTTCAAGCGCTGTACCGACCTTTTTTGCTTTTTTTGCTACCTCGGCAATATTAATCTTTGCCTTTGATCCCGGATGAGTAATTATATCAATTTTATAATTATCCATAGCTTTTAAATAGGCTTTAGTATTCATTTCTACGACCTTTTCCTGATTTATCTTAAAGGCCTTTGATATTGGATTGTATAGATAAAGACCCAAACCGTCTTTTGCAGATTTGGGCATAGCTCCATAATGATAACCCATTAGCAAAACATCTAAATATTTGATAAACTCATCATCCACATCAAGTTCTCCATCCAATCCGACTAAATTGGCCTCTACACCCAATAGAATAGTAAGTCCTCTGGGTACATAGTATTCATTCAATCTTTTGATTTCTTCTTTCATCAAAGGTATATTTTCTTTTCTTACACCATATAGATAATGGCCGGGTCCATGCTCACTTATTGCCAATGTTGTTAATCCTTTTTTTAATGCAACATTGGCATTGTCCTCTATGGTTCCCGTTGCATGTGTACCTTTTTTTCTAAAACCACTGCTAAATATTGTATGGGTATGATAATCTCCCAATATTTTGATCATCTAATCCTCTCCAATTAATTTTATCTCCATTTCCAATTCTACACCAAATTTGTCCCTGACTGTCTTTTGTACAACGGAAATCAAATGGATGACTTCTTCGCATGTTGCATTGTCAACATTGACAACAAAACCACAGTGTTTTTCAGATATCTGCGCTCCCCTATATCTTAGTCCTCTCAATCCTGCATCATCAATCAATTTCCCCGCAAAATAGCCCTCAGGCCTTTTGAATGTACTGCCTGCACTTGGTAATTCCAAAGGCTGTTTTGAAGTTCTCTTAAGTGTTAAGTCCTTCATTATGGAATCTATTTCGTCATAATTGCCCAGCTTTAGTTCCATTTCCATTGACAATACTATCAATCCTTCATCTACTACCCTGCTGCCCCTATATCTGAAGTTCATTTCTGAATTTGTATATTCTACAATATTATTATCCCTATCTATAGCCTTTACTCTTGTAATTACATCTTTGACTTCTCCACCATAAGCACCTGCATTCATAGTCACTGCGCCGCCTATAGTGCCGGGAATGCCATTTGCAAATTCAAATCCTGTAAGAGAATGAATTAATGCCACTCTGCTTACTCCGGTAATCAATGCACCTGCTTGACAATATACTTTATTTCCATCAACATCCACCTTATTCAAGCCTTCATTAATTTTGATAACAGCGCCTCTCATTCCCCCGTCTTTTACAAGCAAATTAGTGCCATTGCCCATAATATAGTACTCCACATCATTCTCTCTGCATAATTTGACTGCACTTACAAGTTCATCTTCACTAGATGGAATAATCATCACATCAGCAGTACCTCCTATTTTAAATGATGTATGATTTTTCATAGGCTCATCAAACATTATTTTTCCCATATCTTTATTATCAAAAAGTTTAATTAACTCTTTCCTTTCCAAAAATTCACCCCCATAATCATTACTATTTATTTTATCATATACATTGGATTTATACCATATTCATATTATGTAAGATAACTTAAAAAAGGGTTATCGGCTTTAAACCGATAACCCCTTTATATTATTAATCTCTTGCCATTTTCCTATATACTTCGTATCTTGCCTTTGCATTAGCTTCCGCTTCTTTAAATAACTCTTCAGCTTCTTCCGGGAAAGCTAGTTTCAATGAAGTATATCTAACTTCTGTGTTAATGAAATCCATGAATGATTCTTTAGGTTCCTTTGAATCCAATGTAAATGGATTCTTTCCTTCATCAGCTAGTCTTGGGTCATATCTATATAGATGCCAATATCCTGAGTCAACTGCTTTCTTTTCTTGCCTGATGGTAGTACCCATACCCGTTCTTATTCCATGATTGATACATGGAGCATAGGCAATAATTAGTGATGGTCCGTCATAGCTCTCAGCTTCTTTAAATACTTTTAGAGCATGGTTCATATTTGCACCTATTGCTATTTGAGCTACATATACATAGCCATATGTTGCAGCTATCATACCTAAATCTTTCTTTCTAACCTTTTTACCGGAAGCAGCAAATTTAGCAACAGCAGCAGTTGGTGTTGATTTTGAAGATTGTCCGCCAGTATTTGAATAAACTTCTGTATCAAGTACCAATACGTTAATATTTTCTCCTGAAGCTAATACATGATCTAAGCCGCCAAATCCAATATCATATGCCCAACCGTCTCCACCAACAACCCAAACGGATCTCTTGATTAGGTAATCTTTTAATTCAGAAATGGATTTTAATATTTCATTTCCTCTTTTATTTCCTGTATCCTTAGTTAATCTAGGAATAATCATTCCGGCAGCCGCTTTTGTAGCTTTAGGATCATCCATTCCTTCCATCCACTCGTTAAAGTATTGATTTATGTCAGAATCCAATCCCAATTCAATAAATTCTTTCATAGCAAGTTCAATTTTTTCTCTAATTTGTCTGTTAGCTACTGCCATACCATATCCATATTCAGCATTGTCTTCAAATAAGGAGTTAGACCATGCAGGTCCTTGACCTTTTTGATTCTTGCAGTATGGAGTTGATGGTGCAGATGCTCCCCAAATTGATGAACATCCTGTAGCATTTGCAATAAGCATTCTATCTCCAAACAATTGAGTCATTAATTTAACATATGGGGTTTCTCCGCATCCTGCACACGCTCCTGAGAATTCCAACAACGGTTGATGGAATTGACTATTCTTTAAGCTCGTTGGCTCAAACAAATCCGATTTTGATTTAACAGTCATTGCAAAGTCCCAATTTTCTGATTGTACTTCATATTCATCTTCAAAATGATGCATAACCAAAGCTTTTTCTTTAGCAGGACATACATCGGCACAGTTTCCGCACCCTGTACAATCAAGTGGTGATACTTGCATACGATATGTTAATCCGTCAAATCCCTTCCCAATTGGTTTTATTGTTTCAAAAGTTTCAGGGGAATTTGATTTTTCTTCTTCATCTACCAATATAGGCCTGATTACAGCATGCGGGCACACAAATGAACATTGATTACATTGGATACAATTTTCTTTAATCCAATGTGGTACATCAACAGCTATAGCACGTTTTTCATAAGCTGCAGTCCCTTGCGGGAATGTTCCATCTTCTCTATCTACAAATGTACTTACCGGTAGATCGTCTCCCTCTTGTCTATTCATAGGTTCTACTACATTCTTGATGAATTCCGGTGATTTATGATCCTCTGGTTCTTCATCTCTAGCATTTTTCCAAGCATCCGGAACATTGATCTTGACTAATGAATCTATACCTCTATCAACTGCCTCATAGTTCATATTAACAATTTTTTCACCTTTTCTGCCGTATGCACTTACTATAGATTTCTTTAAATGTTCTACAGCTTCGTCCAAAGGCAGCACTTCTGCCAATTTGAAAAATGCGGATTGCATAATCATATTTGTTCTTCCGCCCAAACCAATTTCACTTGCAATTCTAGTTGCATTGATTGTATAGAAGTCAATATCATTTTCAGCAATAAATCTCTTCATTTTAGCCGGTAAATTCTTTTCTAATTCTTCTTCATCCCAAATGCAATTAAGAAGGAATGTCCCACCCTTTTTAAGCCCTCTCAATAAATCATATTGATATACGTATGATTGCTTTGAACAGGACATAAAATCTGCATCTGTAATTAAATATGTTGACTTAATAGGTTCATGGCCAAATCTTAAGTGAGAAATTGTAACTCCGCCTGATTTTTTACTGTCATATGCAAAGTATCCTTGTGCATACATATCAGTGTCATCGCCGATTATCTTAATAGCTTGTTTATTCGCTCCAACTGTACCGTCTGATCCAAAACCCCAGAATTTACACTTGATTGTTCCTGCAGGTTCTGTTTTAATTACTTCTTTGATTTCCAAGGAAGTATTGGTAACATCATCTACAATTCCTATAGTGAATCTATTCTTTGGTTTATCGGTCTTTAAATTTTCATATACGGACAAAATTTGTGATGGAGTCGTATCCTTAGATCCTAATCCATATCTTCCGCCTACGATGACAGGTCTAAAGTCTGATTCATAAAATATATTTCTAACATCTAGGTATAGAGGTTCTCCATCTGCACCTTTTTCTTTTGTTCTATCTAAAACAGCAATTTTCTTTACTGTCTTTGGTAATACGTCAAAGAAATATTTAGCTGAAAACGGTCTGTATAAATGAACTTTGATTAAGCCAACCTTTTCACCCTTAGCCACTAAATAATCAACGGTTTCTTCAGCTGTTTCAGTCACAGAACCCATAGCAACTATTATTCTTTCAGCTTCTTCATGTCCGTAATAATTGAAAGGTTTATATTCTCTTCCGGTCAATTTGCTGATTTCCCTCATGTATATGATATTCTAAAAGTACCCCAAATTCTAATTGAAAATTCCTCTAGAAGAAATATATAATAACCCTATGACAATTCATAGGGAGGCTAGGGGATGATAAGTTTAATGGATAAAC